>QFZU02000058.1 GCA_003260025.2 Microbispora triticiradicis
GGTGCCGGCCGGGCCCGGCCGGGACGCGGCGCGCAGACGGGGCACGCCGGGCAGGCCGCCCCCGAGGCGAGGACCGGGCAGCGGAGGCAGGGCCGTGGGCGCCCGCCGCGCGACGAGGCGCGTAACGCCGCCTACGACCTGATGCGGGCCGTCGACGAGCGTGACGCGTACGCCAACCTGCTCATGCCCACGCTGCTGCGGCAGCGGCGGATCACCGGCCGGGACGCGGCCCTCGCCACCGAGCTGGCCTACGGGACGCTGCGCGGCCTCGGCACCTACGACGAGGTGATCGCCGCGTGCAGCGACCGCCCGCCGGAGAAGGTCGACCCGCCGCTGCTCGACGCGGTGCGCCTCGGCGTGCACCAGCTTCTGCGCACCCGGATCCCGTCCCACGCCGCGGTCAGCGCCACCATCGACCTCGTACGGCTGCGCGTCGGGCCGGGCCCGGCCAAGTACGCCAACGCCGTGCTGCGGAAGGTCGCGGGCCGGACGCTGGAGCAGTGGCTGGAGATCGTGGCGCCACCCCGCGAGGAGGATCCGGCCGGCCACCTCGCCGTCAGCTACAGCCATCCGCGCTGGATCGTCACCGCGTTGCGCGACGCGGTCGGCGGCGACCTGGACGAGACGGCCGCGCTGCTGGAGGCCGACAACGAGCGGCCCCGGGTGGTACTGGTGGCGCGGCCCGGGCGGGCCACGGTGGAGGAGCTGTTCGCCGCCGGGGCGGAGCCCGGCGCCTACTCGCCGTACGCCGCGTATCTGCCGGAGGGCGACCCCGGCTCCCTCGCGGCGGTGGGGGAGGCGCGGGCGGCGGTCCAGGACGAGGCCAGCCAGCTTGTCGCGCTCGCGCTGACCCGTGTGCCGCTCGACCACGACACGACCTGGCTGGACATGTGCGCGGGCCCCGGTGGGAAGGCCGGGCTGCTCGACGCGGTGGCCACGGAGCGAGGCGCCCGGCTGCTCGGCGCCGACCTGCAGTATCACCGCGC
Organism: Microbispora triticiradicis; assembly: GCA_003260025.2. Classification (GTDB taxonomy): domain Bacteria; phylum Actinomycetota; class Actinomycetes; order Streptosporangiales; family Streptosporangiaceae; genus Microbispora; species Microbispora triticiradicis. The sequence goes on from QFZU02000058.1 coordinate 987, forward strand.
CCGTCTGGTCTGGGGCACCACCCGCGAGGCGAAGGTGATCACGGCGGACGGCACCCGGCCCGCGTGGCGGCCCGGCGCGTTCGACCGGGTGATGCTCGACGCCCCCTGCACCGGGCTCGGCGCGCTGCGCAGACGGCCGGAGGCCCGGTGGCGGCGCGACCCCCGGAGCATCCCCGAGCTCACCGCGTTGCAGCGGCGGCTGCTCGACTCGGCGCTGGAGGCCGTCAGGCCGGGCGGCGTCGTGGCGTACGTGACCTGCTCGCCGCACCTGGCCGAGACCCGCGCGGTGGTGGAGGACGTGCGCGACCGGGCCGAGGTGCTGGACGCGCGCGCGTTCCTGCCCGAGGTCCCGGGGCTCGGCGACGGACCGTACGCGCAGTTCTGGCCGCATCGGCACGGCACCGACGCGATGTTCCTGGCGCTGCTGCGCCGTCCCTGAAGGGCGTCCTCGCCACGGGTTCCCGGACCGGCCCCGGGACGGCGCGAGGCGGCACAGGGCGGCACGGGGCGGGGGCGGGGACCTGGCGCCAGGGCTGAATAGACTGCAGGGACTATGGCCGTTCAGATCTCGCCCAGCATCCTGTCCGCCGACTTCGCCCGCCTCGCCGACGAGGCCGCGCGGGTCGAGAACGTCGCCGACTGGCTCCACGTCGACGTGATGGACTACCGGTTCGTGCCCAACCTCACGCTCGGCCTGCCGGTCGTCGAGTCCCTGCTGAAGACGACCTCGACGCCGGTCGACTGCCACCTCATGATCGAGGAGCCGGACCGGTGGGCGCCCGACTACGCCGAGGCGGGCGCGGGCAGCGTCACGATCCACGCCGAGGCCGCCAAGGCGGCCGTGCGCACGCTGCGGGCGATCCGCGCGGCCGGGGCGAGGGCCGGTCTCGCGCTGAACCCGGCGACCGCCGTGGAGGGGTACGAGGACCTGCTGCCCGAGATCGACATGCTGCTCGTCATGACCGTCGAGCCGGGCTTCGGCGGGCAGCGCTTCCTCGACATCGTGCTGCCGAAGGTGTCGCGGGCCCGCACCCTGATCGACAAGTACGGCGGCGAGGTGTGGCTCCAGGTCGACGGCGGCGTGTCCACGGAGACCATCGAGCGCTGCGCCGAGGCCGGGGCCGACGTCTTCGTGGCCGGCAACGCCGTCTACGGCGCCGACGACCCCGCCCGCGCCGTCACGGAGCTCAGGAACCTCGCCGAGCGGGCGACCCCGCCCTCCTGACCGGCCCCCGGACGGGCTTCTCGGCCGGGCTTGCCGGCCGGGCTGCGCCCGGTCACGCCGCGGACCCGCGCGGCCGGCCCCCGGACGGGCCGGGGTCAGGCCAGGGCGGGGTCGAGGACCACGTCTTCGCCCTGGGTGGTGGGCGCCTCGGGGAAGTGGCAGGCGGTCAGGTGGCCCTCGCGGTTGCCGCTGAGCCGGACCAGGGGCGGCACCTCCTCGGCGCACTTGTCCTGGGCCTTCCAGCAGCGCGTGCGGAACCGGCAGCCGGACGGCGGGTTGATCGGCGAGGGCACGTCGCCCGCCAGGCGGATGCGCTCACGCGGCTCGCTCGACATGTCGGGCTCCGGCACCGCCGACAGCAGGGCGTGCGTGTACGGATGCCGGGGCCGCTCGTAGATCGACGCGCGGTCGCCGATCTCGACGATCTTGCCGAGGTACATGACCGCGACCCGCTGGGAGAAGTGCCGCACGACCGCGAGGTCGTGCGCGATGAACAGGAACGCGATGCCGAGCTCGCGCTGCAGTTCCTGCAGCAGGTTGACCACCTGCGCCTGGATGGAGACGTCCAGCGCCGACACCGGCTCGTCGGCGATGATCAGCTTGGGGTCGAGCGCCAGGGCCCGGGCGATCCCGATGCGCTGCCGCTGGCCGCCGGAGAACTCGTGCGGGAAGCGGTTGTAGTGCTCGGGGTTGAGGCCGACGATCTCCAGCAGTTCCTGGACGCGCCGCCTGCGCCCGCCGGGCGGGTCGATGTCGTTGACCTCCATCGGCCCGCGGATGATCGTGCCGACGGTCTGGCGCGGGTTCAGCGAGCTGTACGGGTCCTGGAAGATCATCTGGATCTCGGGCCTGATCGGCTTGAGCTCCCGGCGCGAGCTGTGGGCGATGTTCCGCCCGCGATAGAGGATCTCGCCCGAGGTGGGTTCGAGCAGGCGGGCCGCCAGGCGGCCGGTGGTGGACTTGCCGCAGCCCGACTCGCCCACCAGGCCGACGGTCTCGCCCTCGCCGACGGCGAGGTCGATGCCGTCCACCGCGTGGACCGCCCCGACCTGGCGCTTGATCAGCGTGCCACCCCGTACGGGGAAGTGCTTGACCAGCCCCTTGAGCTCCAGCAGCGTCTCGTTCATGCGCCGTCCTCGGTCCGAGCGTCGATCTGGGCCTCGGTCTGGTCCGAGGCCTGGGTGGTGCGAAGTTCCCTCTTCTGTTCGAGGGTGAGATAACAGGCGTCCCCGTGACCCGTCTCGGGGGAGACGTCCGGCCGCTGCCCGAAGCACAGTTCGGGCCCGGCGAGCCGCGGATAGTCGCAGCGCGGGTGGAACGGGCAGCCGGAGGGCGGGTTGAGCAGGCTCGGGGGAGTGCCGCGCACCGGCTTCAGCGGGACGTCCACGCTGGAGTTCAGCCGCGGCATCGACGACAGCAGGCCCCACGTGTAGGGGTGGCGCGGCTCGCGCAGCACCTCGCGGACGGTGCCGCGCTCGGCCGCCCGCCCGGCGTACATGACCAGGACGTCGTCGGCGGTGTTGGCCACGACGCCGAGGTCGTGCGTGATCAGGATGATCGAGGTGCCGAACTGCTGCTGCAGGTCCTTGAGCAGGTCGAGGATCTGCGCCTGGACGGTCACGTCCAGCGCGGTGGTCGGCTCGTCGGCGATCAGCAGGTCGGGGTCGCAGACCAGCGCCATGGCGATCATCGCGCGCTGCCGCATGCCGCCGGAGAACTCGTGGGGGTAGTGGTCCACCCGCACCTCCGGCTGCGGGATGCCCACCCGCCGGAGCATCTCGACGGCCCGGTCCCGGGCCTCCTTCTTGCTCGCGCCCCGGTGCTTGCGGTAGACCTCGCCGATCTGCCGGCCGATCGTGTGGAACGGCGACAGGGCGGTCAGCGGGTCCTGGAAGATCATCGCGACCCGGTCGCCGCGGAGCTTCTCCATCGTGGCGCGGTCGGCCGTGATGAGCTCCCGGTCCTCCAGCCAGATCTCGCCGCCGATCTGCGTGTGCGCGGGGTCGTGCAGGCCCAGGATGGCGAGGTTGGTGACGGACTTGCCCGACCCCGACTCGCCGACGATGCCGAGCGTGGTGCCCTTCTCCAGATCGAAGGACAGGCCGTCGACGGCGTGGACGACGCCGTCCTCGGTGCTGAACTCGACGCTCAGGTCACGGACGGACAGGAACGGCCCGGGGCCGCGAGAGGTCCCCGGCTCGCCGCTCCACGACACGGTGGTCACTTGGTGCTCCAGTTCCAGGTTTCGGGCGTTCGGCTCGGGCACGGCTCAGGTCAGGCGGACCCGCGGGTCGATGAACGCGTAAAGCACGTCCACGACGATGTTGAGAATGACGATCATCGCGGCGCCCACGATGGTCACGCCGAGCAGCATCGGGAGGTCGTTGTTCTGCACCGCCCGTACGGCGAGCTCGCCGATGCCGTGGAGGGTGAACGTCTGCTCGGTGATGATGGCGCCGCCCAGCAGGGTGGCGAGGTCGACGCCGAAGATCGTGACGATGGGGATCATCGCGCCGCGCCAGGCGAACCGGAAGAACACCGCGCGGTTCGACATGCCCTTGGCCCGCGCCGTGCGGACGTAGTCCTCCGCGAGCTGCTCCACCATCTGGGAGCGGGTCATCCTGGTGTAGTTCGCGGTGAAGATGATCGACAGCACCACCCACGGGAGGAGCAGGTGGGTGAACCAGCCCACCGGGTCCTCGGTGACCGGCACGTAGGACGGGCGCGGGATCAGCTGCATGGTGTCGACGAGGTAGAAGGCCAGCAGCGGGCCGACGAAGTAGATCTGCAGCGAGGCCCCGATGACGGACGAGGCGCTGGCGATCTTGTCGAGTGGCTGCCCGACCTTCCAGGCCGCGATCATGCCGGTGATGATGCCGAACGCGAGGATGACGATCGACGCCCCGAACGTCAGGGACAGCGTCACCGGGAAGCGGTCCACGATGGCGCCGAACACCGGCTCCTGGGTGGCGAAGGAGTAGCCCAGGCAGGGGGCGGGGCAGTCGCCGAACTGCACGAGCTCCCGGCCGGCGAAGATGCCCACGAGCCAGTGCCAGTACTGCACGAACAGCGGCTCGTCCATGCCCAGGTTGTGCCGGACCAGCTGGAGCGTCTCCGGCGGGCAGATCTTGCCGCAGAACGCCCGGGCGGGGTCGCGGGGGACGGCGTAGAAGAGGTAGAACGTGACCGCGCTGATGATCAGCAGGATCATGAGGGCGCCGAGGATCCGGCGTACCAGGAAGCTGGTCATGGTCTCGTACGTGCTCCAGCGGTCGGAACGGGCGGGGGTCCGCCGCCCCGCCCGCGGGGCGGCGGCGGCGGACCCGGTGGTGCTACTTCACGTAGACGTTCAGCGCGGACTGCTCGCCCTGGATCGGGTCGAACCTCACCCCGCCGAGGCCCGAGCCGTACAGGCCGAAGTAGGTCTGGTAGAACTCGGGGATGATCGCGGCCTGGTCCATGATCTGCCGGTCGATCGCGGCCCACGCCTTGCCGGCCTCGGTGGGGTCGGTCGCCGCGTTGGCCTTGTCGATGGCGGAGTTGATCTCCGGCACGTTCAGGTGGCTGTAGTTCGGCGCGTTGTCGGAGATCTGACGGCCGTCGAACTGCGGCTGGATCGCGGTGGAGCCGGTCGGCCAGTCGGCCGCCCAGCCGCCCCAGTAGACGTCGTACTTGTTGTCCACCGGGCCGATGGCGTCGTAGTAGGTGCCCGCGTTCAGCGGCTTGCCGACCACCTTGATCCCGGCCTTGGCCAGCGCCTCCTTGATGGCGATGGTGACCTTCTCCTGCGTCGGCGTCTGGTTGTAGGCGTAGACGATGGTCGGGGTGGGGTTCCCGGCCTTCTGCAGCAGCATCTTCGCGGCCTCGGGGTCGCCCTCGGGCTTGGCCAGCTTGCCGTACAGGTCGAACGCCTCGTAGCCGAGGACGGTCGGGCTCATCACGGTCGTGGCGATCTTCCCGGCCGAGATCTCGCCGCCCTGGAGCTGCTGGATCTGCTTGGCCGGCCACGCCAGCTGGATCGCCTTGCGGACGTTGACGTCCGTGACCCGCTTGGTGTTGATGTTGTAGAAGGTCGTGAACGGGGTCAGGCCCTGCAGCGACCGCTTCATCAGGTCGGCGTTGCCGAACACCTCCTGGACCCGCTCGGGGGCGACCGGGTTGTGGAAGGTGAACGCCTGCTTGTCGTTGCCCGTGTCGGCCATGAAGCGCTCGGTGGTCTGCTGGCTCTGCAGGCCGAACTCCATGTGGAACTTGTCCGGGTACGCGTGCCGGATGGGGTCGGTGTTCTTGTCCCAGTTCTCGTTGCGCTCCAGGTCGAGCGACTTGTCCGTCACGTGACTGACGATCTTGTACGGACCGGACGACCAGGGCTGCTTGTCGTACTTCTGCTTCGTGTCGTGCGCCTTCGGCACGGCGCCGTAGCCGGTCATGGCGACGGTGAAGTTGAAGTCGGGGTGCGCCGCGTTCAGGTGGAAGACCACCGTCTTGTCGTCCGGCGTCTCGATCGTGTCGAGTTCCTTGCCGTCGTACGGGCCCTTGTACTGGTCGCGGAACGGCTTGTTCGGGTCCGGGACCAGCCAGGACTCGGCGTAGTCGGGGCCCTCGGTGATGAAGTCGGCGAACAGGCGCTCGAAGCTGTACTTGACGTCAGCGGAGGTGATCGGCGCGCCGTCCTGCCACTTGAGGCCGTCCTTGAGGGTGAACTTCCAGGTCTTGCCGCCGTCGGTGGTGGTGCCCGTGTCGGTCGCGAGGTCGCCGACGAGCTTGATGTTGCCCGCGTCGTCCTGCTTGTAGTTGGTCAGCGTCCGGGTGAACAGGGCCGAGACCGAGGAGTTGTAGTTGATGTAGACGCGGCCGGGGTCGAGGTGGCTGAAGTCGTCACGGTCGATCATGTAGACGGTGCCGCCCGGCTTGGCGCCCGGGACCTCGGGGGCCGGTCCCGTGGAGTCGTCGGCGGTGCCGACCGATATCGCGCTGACGGCCTTGTTCTCCAGCGGCTTCTGGGAGCTGCCCGCGGCGCCCTCGGGGGCCCCGCCGCCACCGCCCTTGGCGCAGCCGGCCAGTGCCAGCGCGCCCGCCGCGAGCACGGCCGTCATGGAGACGAATCGCCTGCTGTGCGATCTCATGTGGTCCTTCCTATGGAGGTGCGCGCTCACTGGGTCAGCGCTTGGTGCGTGGGTCGAAGGCGTCGCGGATGGAGTCCCCGAGCAGGTTGAAGGCCACCACGAAGATCAGCATCGAGACGCCGGGGAACAGCAGGTAGGTGACGTCGGAGTGGTAGACGTTCACGCCCACCTGGAACATGCGGCCCCAGTCGGGGGTGGGCTCGGTCATGCCCACGCCGAGGAAGCCGAGTCCCGCCTCCGCGCCGACGTAGAGCGGGAGCGCGAGCGTGGCCTGGATGATGATCGGGGTCCAGAGGTTGGGCAGCAGTTCCTTGAAGATCACCCGGGCCGGCGACGCGCCGGTGACGCGGGCGGCCTCCACGAACTCGCGCGCCCGCAGCGACAGCACCTGGGCGCGCAGCAGGCGGGCGATGGTGGCCCAGCCGAGGACGGTGAGGACGACGCAGATCGACACGTACCGCAGCCAGACCGGCGTCTCCTCCTCGGGGAGCACGAGAGCCGCCTCGACGACCGGGAGGAAGACGATCAGGAACAGCTGCGAGGGGAACGCGAGCAGCGTGTCGATGACCCGCCCGATCACGTAGTCGGTGCGGCCGCCCAGGTATCCCGAGGTCACGCCCATCACGACCCCGATGACCGTGGTGAGGACGGTCACGATGACGGCGATGCTCAGCGAGGTGCGGATGCCGTACACGAGTTGCGTGAAGACGTCGCGGCCCAGGCCGGGCTCCAGCCCGAACCAGAAGTCCCCGCTTATGCCGCCGTTCGGCGCGATGGGATAGCCGAACTGGTTGAGCAGGCCGGGCTGGTTCTGCCCGTACGTGGTGTACGGGTCCTTGCCGTACAACGAGGCGATCACAGGGGCCAGGAGCGCGATCAGGAAGAAGGCGAGCACGACGATCGCCGAGCCGACGCCTGTCCTGTCGCGCCGGAAGCGGCGCCACATGAGCTGTCCGGGCGAACGGCCGACGACGGCGGGACCGGACGCGGCCGGGTCCGCGGTGTCCGCGGGCTCCGCGGCGGCGTCGGTCGCGGTCGAGGGGGGGAACGTCATGGTTCGGTGCTCCCGGGTGGACCATTAACGATCGGAAGAGATCCGACTATAGGGAACCCTGGCAACTGATTTGGCAGGGGTCAATCACTTGGCGCGGGCAGTTCGCCGCGTTCTTGCTTCGTTGTGCAATGTAAATCACCTTGTGTCCTGCGGCCGCGTTGACCTTGGTGGACGCGCCGCGGGACACTGCATATTACATGAATGCACTTATGTCACAACTTTGTGACATAACCCACACATAGCCGAGAAGAAGTGCACAGATAAGGATCCGTGTTTGATCACCGATCCGATCCCCGCAAACCCGCACTAGGTCGTTGAAGCGGGCGTGGCTACACTGGTGTCTAGCAGAGCAGCGTGCTCCGGGGTCGGTGAAATTCCGAACCGGCGGTGACATCCCTGCCCCCAGGGGTGAAGTCCGCGACCCGGCCGAAGCCATCGGCCGGTGGACCTGGTGAGACTCCAGGACCGACGGTGAAAGTCCGGATGGGAGGAAGCGCGCGAACGGGCGGTCGTATGCCGCCGGGCGGTCCCACGGGGCCGTTCCGGCAGCGGGCCGCCCGAGCAGTGGTGCGTGGCCGCATCCCGATCGTTCCCCGGGGCCCGCCGTTACGGCAACGGCGAGAGGAAGACCGGGTGACCTCGCGGGACATCCTTCACATGCGGCGCGCGATCGCGCTCGCCGCCCGGGGACTGGGCGGCACCAGCCCCAATCCCGTCGTCGGCTGCGTCGTCCTCGACGCGTCGGGTGAGGTCGCCGGGGAGGGCTTCCACGCCTACGCCGGCGGTCCGCACGCCGAGGTCGTGGCGCTGCGCGAGGCGGGCGGACGGGCCCGGGGCGGCACGGCCTACGTGACGCTGGAGCCGTGCGCCCACACCGGCAGGACCGGGCCCTGCGCCACCGCCCTCCTGGAGGCCGGCGTGGCGCGGGTCGTCGTCGCCGTCCCCGACCCCAACCCCGTGGCCTCGGGCGGCGCTGAGGTGCTGCGGCGGCACGGCGTGCTGGTGGACGAGGGCGTGCTGACGGCGGAGGCCGAGGAGGGCAACGCCGCCTGGCTGACCTTCGTACGGGCCCGCAGGCCCTATGTGACCTGGAAGTTCGCCGCGACGATCGACGGCCGCTCGGCGGCCTCCGACGGCACCAGCCAGTGGATCACCTCGCCCGAGGCGCGGGCCGATGTGCACCGCCTGCGGGCCGAGAGCGACGCCGTCCTCGCCGGAATCGGCACCGTGCTCGCCGACGACCCCCGGCTGACCGTCCGGCCGTCCGTTGACTCGATCGCGCCGCCGGCGGCCCTCCCCGCCTCGCCGCGCGCCACGCCCGTGCTGCGCGTCGTCGCCGACCCCGGCGCCCGCACCCCCGCGGGCGCCCGCGTGCTGGACGGCGAGGCG
>QFZU02000059.1 GCA_003260025.2 Microbispora triticiradicis
GTTCGCGGCGCGCCAGCCGTACGGCAGGCCGGGGGCGCGGGCCCAGGCGGACGCGGGGCGGATGCGCCCGGCGCGGCGGGCCGCGCCGCTGCTCGGCGACGCCAGGGTCGTGCGGCTGGCCATGTACTTCGCCAGCCCGTCGCGGACGCTCACGCTCGGCCCCGAGAGCGGCCTCGACCTGGAGTTCTGGGCCCGTGAGGGCGACGACCTGGTCGGACCGCGGCCCAACCCGGCGTGCGACCGCGTCCCGGCCGGCGGCCCGGTGGCGGAGGGTGGCGAGGAGCTGTTCCTGCCCCTCGCGTGCCCGGCCCGCCGCGCCCGCTCCTACCGGACGCGGCCGGAGTTCCTCCGGCGGCTGCTCGACGACATCGACTTCCCGATCGACGCCGTCTACACATGGGTGGACGGCGCCGATCCCGCCTGGCGGGCCCGCCGCGACCAGGCGCAGCGCGAGGAGGCGCGGCGCGTCGGCGGCCCGCTCAGCGAGATGGCGACCACCGAGGCGCGGTTCACCAGCAGGGACGAGCTCCGCTACTCGCTGCGCTCCCTGCTGATGTACGCCCCCTGGATCAACCGGATATGGATCGTCACCGACGGCCAGACGCCCCCGTGGCTCGACACCACCCACCCGATGGTGTCGGTGGTCGACCACAAGGAGATCTTCACCGATCCGTCGGTGCTGCCGGTGTTCAACTCGCACGCCATCGAGACCCAGCTTCACCACATCGAAGGGCTCAGCGAGCACTTCCTGTACTTCAACGACGACTTCTTCCTGGGCCGGCCGCTGGCGCCGCGGACGTTCTTCGAGGGCAACGGGATCACCCGGTTCTTCCCCAGCACGGTCCACGTGCCCTTCGGCCTGCCGGAGACCGAGGAGTCCCCGGTCCACGCGGCCGGGATGAACAACCGGCGGATCCTGGAGGACCTCAGCGGCCGCACGATCACGCAGAAGCTGAAGCACGTGCCGTACGCGCTGCGCAGGTCGCTCATGTACGAGATCGAGGAGCGGTTCGCCGCCGAGTTCCAGGCGACGGCCCGCAGCAGGTTCCGCACGTCGCGGGACATCTCGGTGGTGTCCTCGCTGGCGCACTACTACGGCTACCTCAGCGGACGGGCGGTCCCCGGCCAGGTCGACTACACGTACGTGGATCTCTCCCTGCCCAAGACGCCCGCCCGGCTGCGCCGCATGCTCGCCCGGCGCAGGCACGACGTGTTCTGCCTGAACGACACGTCGCCGACCGACGACGAGCAGGACGCGCTGCTGGCACGGTTCCTGGAGGCCTACTTCCCGACCCCGGCGCCGTTCGAGCGGTGAGCCCGGCGGTCCCTGCCGCCTCCCGCCGTCACCTCCCGCCCCGGCCGTTCCCGCCTCTTCCGCCACTCGCCCCGGGGCCGTTCGCCCGGATCTCGTCGCGCGCCTCGTACCTCTCGGCGTACAGGCCGCGGAAGGTCCGGCGCCCGGCCGGGACGAACGCGCGGGTCACCACGTCGAGCCGGCGACCGGCCAGTCCCGCCTTGCCGGTGTGGCCGACGACCCAGAGCGTGCGCAGCCCCGAGATGCGGGCGGCCAGCAGCCGCGGGCCGACCTCACGGCCCCCGAAGCTGCCGTCCCGCTCCGGCGACCGGGCCAGCGCGACGTCGTCCAGCCCGCCGAAGACGGACGGGTAGACCGTGGCGTACTTCCTGACCTTCGGGGGCACGAACAGCACCCCGTCTCCCGGCCGCGCGGCGGAGGCGAGCAGCGCCAGGACCGGGCGCGGGTCGTCCTGCCTGCCGTCCGGCCCGCGCGTGGCGAGTTGCCCCGGCACCGACAACCCGATCCAGGCCGCCAGCGCGGCGACGGCCACGCCGGTGGGCAGCGCGGCGATCCCCGCACCGGCCAGCAGCGCCGCCGCGGGAACGCAGCAGAAGACGTACCGGAAGACGTACACGGGATGAGCGGCCCAGGACGCCGCCAGCAGCACCGTCGCGGGAACGAGCAGCCACGGCAGGGTCACCCGCACCAGGGCCGCGTGGGCGGCCCGTGTGGCGCGGAGGCCGCCGGCCAGGCCGAGGACGAGTCCGAGGAGTGCGAGGGTCCAGGCCAGCGGGGCGACCCCGAGTGCCGTGAGCGCGGTGGCGGCGAGCGGCGCCGGCGGGGCGAGACCCGGCCGGGGCGGCGGGGCCGTCGCGCCGAGATCCCCGAACATCTGGACGGCGAGCCGCCCCACGTCGGCCGCCTCGGGCCGGCGGATCCAGCTCACCTGCCCGCCCTGCCGGGAACCGAGCCAGGCCAGCGGCGCCACGGCCGCCGCCGACGCCGCAGTCGCACAGGCCCATCGCGCGAGCGGTCCCCGCGACAGGACCACGACCACGCCGTGGGCCCCCACGATCAGGAACGCGAAGAGGTTGAGGTAGGCGAGGGCGGTCAGCGCCAGCGCGTATCCGGCCAGCGCCGCCGGGGTGGGCGCCCGCAGCACGCGCAGGAGCAGCAGCGTCACGCCGACGGCCGCGGCCGTCGTCATCGGGTACGGCCGCGCCTCCTGGACGTATCGGGAGAAGATCGGCATGAGGGCCAGGAGCGACCCGCCGTACAGGCCCGCCCGGCGAAGGCCGAGTGCGCGGCCGAGCGCGCCGGTCCCGGCGGCGGCCAGCGCCCCCGCGAGGACCGACGGCAGCCGCAGCGCCACCTCGGCCGTGCCGGAGACGCCGACGACCATGTGCATCAGCGCGTAGTAGAGGCCGTGCACGGCGTCGACCGACTGCAGCAGGTGGGTCATCTGCGGGAGGGTGCGGACGGCGGCGCTCACGGTGGCCGCCTCGTCGCGCCACAGCGGCGGGCCGCCGAGGCCCCACAGCCCGGCGGCGAGCGCGAGCGCGGCCGGAACCCCGGTGACGGCACACGCGCCGGCCTTCTCGCGCAGTGACCGCGCCGACCCCCGAGGCGTGGGCTCGGAGGCGTCCCGCGCGGCCCTTCGGGCGTCGGTCCGCCCGTTCACGGCAGCATGCGCGCGACCACGCGCGCCGAGGCGTGCCCGTCGTCCCAGGGGCAGAACCGCTGGGCGAACTCCGCGTAACGCGCCGAGAACGGCCCGAGGTCGCCGTATCGCAGCACGTCGAGCAGGTCCGCACCGGTCCTGACGACCGGCCCGGGGGCCACGGCCTCGAAGTCGAGGTAGAAGCCGCGTACCTCGTCTCGATAGTGCTCCAGGTCGGGGGTGAAGAACACCATCGGCCTCCCGGTGCAGGCGAAGTCGAACATCGCCGACGAGTAGTCGGTGACCAGCACGTCCGCGGCCGCCAGCAGATCGGCCATATCCGGAAATTTCGAGACGTCGCGGACCCGATGGCCGAGGCCCTCGGGGATCGCCAGGTGCCGCGCCACCAGATAGTGGGCCCGTACGAGCAGCAGGTCGTCGTCGTCCAGCGCCCGGGCCGCCCGGGTGAGGTCCAGGGCGAGCCGACCGGCGCCCTCCGGCTCGTCGTCCCGCCACGTGGGCGCGTAGAGGACGACCCGCCGGTCGTCCGGCACGCCCAGCCGCCGCCGGACGGCCCGGGCGCGCGTGGGGTCGAACAGCACGTCGTTGCGGGGGTAACCCGACTCCAGGACCTCCCCCGCGTAGCCGAACGCGCGGCGCAGCGCGGTGGTCGCGAACGGGCTCGGCGACGGCAGCAGGTCCCAGGTCGCCACCTGCCGGGTCAGCTCCGCCCGCGGCGCCTGCCGCGCGTACGGCATGCCCTCCAGGTCGAGCCCCAGGCGCTTGAGCGGCGTGCCGTGCCACGTCTGCACGACGGTCTGGCCACGCGGCTTGTGGTACCACCCCGGCTGCGTACGCCGGTTGGCCACGACGAAGCGGCTGGTGCTCAGCGCCTCCTCGTGCTCACGTGAGCCGTGCAGGACCAGGCGTACGCCCGGAGGCACGGTGAACTGCCCGTCCCTGGTGACCCAGACGATCTCGACGTCGGGGTGACGGCGCGACAGTTCCTCCGAGACGGCCCGGGGGTTGCACGAGTACTGGCCGCCGCCGTAGCTGTCGAAGACGGCCGCGTTCCGCAGTTTCGCGCGTCCGCCGGTCCGGCCGCTCGCCCGGGACCGGGCCGCGGCCAGGCGCCTGCGCGTGGCGTACGGCCCCCGTTCGTGCGGGCCGAGGGCCGGGCGCACCACGAGGCTGATCGCACCGTCGCGGGCCGTACGGAAGGAGACCTCGTGCAGCCCGGCGACATGCGGCCGGGGCGGGTCGGCGATCAGGGCCGGGCAGAGCCGGACGCGCTCGTCCCCGGCGAGCACGCGCCAGGTGCCGCCGCCGAGCGGCAGCCCGTCAGCCGTCCTGCCGATCACGGCCGTCCATCCGCCCTCGTCCTGGCGGACCGGCCAGGAGTGGTGTTCGGCGCCGCGGTCGAGGGTGATCCGGCCGCCGGGGAACCGGCCCGGTCCCTCCAGGACCGGTTCCCCCGCGTCCGTCCAGCGCACGGCGCCGACATGCACCACGCCGGAGTCGGCGAGCGAGCCGTCACCCGGCACGACCTGGCCGCCGCACACGCCCGGGCCTCCGGGCCCGCCCGCGCCGGTCCGGGCGCCCGGACCGGCGGGCCGGCCGTCATCTGCGGCCGCACCGGCCGTGAGGGTGAGGCCCCGATCCTGCGTGAGGGAGACCCGCACGCCCGCGACGTCGAAGACGCGCTCGCCGGGGGCGCCGGTCGCCCTTCCGGCCCTGGTCACGCCCCGCGCCCGGACCATGGCGTGCAACGTCCATCGACCGGTTCCGGACGCCGAGGCCGCGCGGAGCGCGTCCAGGTCGATCTCGGTGGCGAAGCCGGACTCGTCGTGGCACACGACCGACTGGCGGGAGTCGGCCGTCACATCGGGGCGGCGGACCCGCCGTACGGGCAGGGCGATCCGCTCCTCCCCCCGCTGGAGCCACAGCTCCGTCCGGCTGTGCCCGCTGTCCAGGTGGGCGATGTACGCGTGGCCGGTCAGCAGGAGCCCGCCGCCCGACGGCCGTACGTCGTCCGCGCGGGCGATCAGCCGCAGGTCGCGGGTCGCGTCGAACAGCGAGCGCGGCACCCGCGGATCACGGCGGAAGGGATAGTCGAGATACCAGCGGCGGCGGACCAGCCCGCGCCGGAGCACTCCCCGGTGCCTGATCTCCGACTCCGCGAACCGGTGCAGCTCCGCCAGTTCCCCGGTCATGCCGTGGGCGGCCAGGAAGATCTGCAGCCGCCTCAGAACCGGCAGCCGCTCCATCGCCTCCCGGTCGAGCCGGGCCAGCACGTCGGCGAGTCCCGCCGGAAGCCGCCCGGGGGCCGCGCGCAGCACCGCCGCGAGGTCGGGCCCCTCCGCGAGGCGCAGGTCGTACGTCGTCCGCAGGCTCGGGGCGTGCCGGGCGAGCAGGTCGGCGACGTCCAGCATCGCCCGCAGGCGGCGCAGCGGGTCGGCCTGCGGCCGGGGCCCCCGGGTGAGGCACACCACGTCGCCGAGCACGTCGGCGGAGGAGGACAGCACGTGCGCGGGGATCGTCACCGGGAAGTCCTCACCCAGCCCCTCGGGGAAGGCGAACCGGTGCCGGTTCCAGAACTCCCTGCGGAACACCGTGCCGCCCGCGCGCGGGTCGTCCAGCAGCTTCGGGTGCCGGGTGATGTGCGTACGCAACCGCGCTGCCGATCCCGCCACCGATCCCGACGCCGAGAACGCCCCCGACGCCGTCGCGCCCGTCCCCGAGCCCGTCGCGGAACCGGTCGGACGTCCCGTTTCCGGGCCTGTGGCGGCCCCGCCGGACGCGTACGGGCTCCAGCGGCGGATCCTGCCGCAGGCGAGGTCGGAGCCGGTGTGGTCGAGGGCGTCGACCAGCGTGCGGTAGGCGTCGGCGGGGACGACGGAGCCGGGGTCGGCGAAGGCGAGATAGCGGCCGGTGGCGAAGGCCGCGCCCGCGTTGCGAGCCGCGCCCGGGTCGTCGCCGCCGTCGCCGAGCGCGAGAAGCGTGAACCGCGGGCCGGGGGCCCGCAGACCCTCCGGCCGCCCGGCGAGGATCACCTCGATGTCGTCGAGAGTCTGGTCGTGCAGGGACTTGAGGCACTCCTCGGCGTGTTCCTCCCCGCCGTGCAGCGGGACGACCACCGAGAGCCTGGGAGGCGCTGTCACGCCGTCAGGATGCCGAGGCACGGCGAGGCGACACCCCGCCGATCTCGATTGCCTTACGGTTCCTTGGCACAGTCTTGACCATCCGGCCGATCGACGGGCGCCGGATGCCGCCACCGCGGGGCTCAGCGGAACACGAGGTCCACGAGCCGGGCGGCGGCGTGCCCGTCGATCGCGGGACGGTACCTGCGGAGGAACGCGCCGAGCGCGTCCCGGTGCTTGTCGGCGATCTCGTCCAGGCGGGTGAGCGCCTCGGCCACCTCGTCGGCGCCGCGCAGCGTCGGGCCCGGCGCCTCCGGATGGAGGCACAGGTCGTGTGGCGCGCCGGGGTGGAGGAGCATCGGACGCCCCGTGACCGCGAACTCGACCATCGCCGCGACGTCCCCGGTCACCAGGACGTCGGCGGCGAGGAACAACTCCTGCGGATCCGGATGGCCGGTGACGTCCACGACACCGCCTGCCCTTCCCCACGACCCCCGTCCGGGATCGGTGGCCCCACCGGAGGAGCCGATTGGAGAGCCGCCCGAGGAGCGCGCGTGAGAACGGGCGAAGGGCCGGGCGGCGGCCGGCGACGGCCCGCGGACCAGCAGTACGCAGTCGTCCGGAAGGGCGGCGGCGAGACGGCCGGGGTCGAGCGCGACGTGCTCCCCCGGCACGTACAGCACGGCCGTACGGCCCTCCCGCAGGCCGAGACGGCACCGCACCTCGGCGGCGCGTTCGCGGGCGCCGGGGCCGGCCAGCAGGTCGTCACCCGGCAGGCCGGTCTCCAGGACCTCCCCCTCGAAGCCGGACGTCCGCCGCAGCCAGGGCGTCCACCAGGGACCCGGGCTGACGAGGTGGGTCCACTGGTCCGCCCCGAAGTCGCCTCCGGGGCCGTCCTCCGCGCCGCCCGGCCATCCGGTCGCGTGGCCCGCGACGCCGTCCCCCGGAGTAGCCACGGAGTCGTCGGCGCAGGCCCTCCGTCCGGCGTCGGCCGCGCAACTCACGGCGCCGGGCGGTCGCCCGGCGGGCGGACCGGCGGTGGGCGTGGCGGTGGGCGTGGCGAGAGCGAGGGTGGTCGCCGGGCCCTGCCAGGTCTGGACCACCACCTGACCCGGCCTGCGCTCGAACCAGGCGGGCAACGGCGCGTCGGTGACGATGTAGCGGCATCGGGCGAGGGCCTCGTAGTGCTCCCGTCCCAGCGTCCGCACCGGTTCGACGTCGTCCGGGAGGGCGACCTGACCATCCCGCACGCTCCACAGCAGAGGCAGGTCCGTCCCGCGACGGCGCAGTTCCTCGCAGACCGCCCTCGGGCTGCCGCCGAAACGCGTGCCGCCTCCTCCTTCGAACAGGACGGCCTCCCGCAGCGGCCGTCCCCGCATCTGCGGGTACGTCCGCGTGCGCAGCGTCCGCTGGGCCCTCTTTCCCCGCTCGTCGGCGGTCAGGTCGCCGCTGACCGTCAGCACGGCGCGGCCCGGACCCGGCACGACGATCCCGAACGTACGGCGGGCCGTCTGGTGGATCGCCGGCACGTCGGTGTCGAACTCCAGGGGCAGGTCCACCGGCTCGGCCCGCTCGATCGGCCACACCGGCCCCAGCGGCTCTCCAGGCGCTGTCGGTTCCAGGGGCGCGATCGGCCTCAGCGGCACGACCGGCACGACCGGCGCAAGTGGCCCCAGCGGCTCCGGCGAACCCGGCCGTCCGGCCGCCCCGGCCGACGCCCGGGGGTCCGGAACCGGGCGGGCGCGGACCGACAGCGCGTACCGCCCGCGTGGCAGCGGCAGCCGCCCGGCCGGGCC
>QFZU02000006.1 GCA_003260025.2 Microbispora triticiradicis
CCCATCGCCTGCCCGCGGCGAGCAGCGCGAGGCCGCCGCCGGCGGCGCAGGCGGCGAGCCAGACGAGCAGCGAGCGCCCCGCCGGAGAGCCGGCCCGGC
The DNA here is from genome assembly GCA_003260025.2 of Microbispora triticiradicis. Taxonomy (GTDB): domain Bacteria; phylum Actinomycetota; class Actinomycetes; order Streptosporangiales; family Streptosporangiaceae; genus Microbispora; species Microbispora triticiradicis. The sequence continues at coordinate 100 of QFZU02000006.1, forward strand.
TGGGCGCGGCGGCGGGAACGGGGGTGGGAGCGGTCACGGCGCGCCGGTCACGTCGAGGACGTCGGCGTCGAAGCAGGTGCGGTCGCCGGTGTGGCAGGCGGCCCCCACCTGGTCGACCTTCAGCAGGACCGTGTCGCCGTCGCAGTCGAGCGCGACGTGCCTGACCCACTGCACGTGGCCGGAGGTGTCGCCCTTCACCCAGTACTCCCCCCGGCTGCGGGACCAGTAGGTCGCCCGGCCGGTGGTGAGCGTGCGGTGCAGCGCCTCGTCGTCCATCCAGGCGAGCATCAGCACCTCGCCGGTGTCGTGCTGCTGGACGATCGCGGGCACCAGGCCGTCCGGGGTGCGCTTGAGCCGGTCGGCGATCTTCGGGTCGAGGGCCATGTGGCCAATTGTGCCGCAGCGCCCCGCCGCCCCCGCCGCCGCTCCCTGCCGCCCCGCCGCCGCTCCCCGCAAGCCCAGCCCCGGTGTCACCGGACGGTGGTGGCGGTGGTCCACGACGCGTAGAGGTCCGCGTACACGCCGGGCTGGGCGGCGAGCACGGCGTGGGGGCCGCGCTGAACGATCCGGCCGTGCTCGAACACCAGGATCTCGTCGGCCGCCTCGGCGGTGGACAGGCGGTGGGCGATCGAGACCGCCGTACGGCCCCGGGTCACGCCGTCGAGCGCCCGGGCGAGCCGCACCTCGGTGGCGGGGTCCACGGCGGAGGTGGCCTCGTCGAGCAGCAGCAGGTCGGGGTCGGCGAGGTAGGCCCGGGCCAGCGCGACCAGCTGCCGCTCACCGGCCGACAGCGACTCGCCGCGCTGCCCGACGGGGGTGTCCAGACCGGCCGGGAGGCCGTCGAGCCAGTCGGCCAGGCCGAGCTCGGTCAGCGCCCGCGTGATCTCCTCGTCGGTGGCCGAGGGCCGCCCGAACCGGATGTTGCCGGCGAGGGTCGAGTCGAACAGGAAGCCGTCCTGCGGGACCATGACGATCCGCTCCCTCAGGGAGGCGAAGCCGACCTCCCGCAGGTCGACCCCGTCCACCGTGATCCTGCCGGAGGTCGGGTCCATGAGCCGGGTCAGGAGCTTGGCGAAGGTCGTCTTGCCCGAGCCGGTCTCCCCCACCACCGCGACCCGCGTGCGCGGGGCGATCTCGGCCGACACCTCGTGCAGGACGGGCGGCCCGCCCGGGTAGGCGAAGCCGACGCCCTCGAAGCGGACCGTGATCGGGCCGCGCGGCAGCGTCGCGCCGTTCTCCGGGTCGGCCACGTCGGCCGGGGTGTCGAGCACGCCGAGGATGCGGCGCCAGCCCGCGATCGCGTTCTGCGCCTCGTTCAGCACCTCGGTCGCGGTCTGCAGGGGGCTGACGAACAGCGTGATGAGGAACAGGAACGCGATGAGCCGGCCCGCCGTGATGGACCCGGCGACGCCCAGCTCGACCCCGGCGACGACCACCAGCGCGACGGCGGCCGAGGCGACCAGCTCGGTGGTCGGGAACGTGAAGCCGACGATCTTCTGGGCCCGGGTCTGCGCCGCGCGCATCCCGTCCACCGCCCGGTCGATCCGCTCGGCGGTGCGGTCCTCCGAGCCGTACGCGCGGATCACGCCGCTGCCGACGACCGACTCGCTGACGGCGGCGAGCACGTCGCCCGCCCGCTCGCGCACCCGGGTGTACGCCCTGGCCACCAGGCGCTGGAACCTGGGCAGGGCCAGCATCACCGGCAGGAAGCAGGCCCACACCAGCAGCGTGAGCTGCCAGGAGTAGACGGCCATGAGCACGGTCGCGACCAGCAGCTGGCCGACGGACACGATGACCATCAGCCCGCCCCACTGCATGAAGGCGCTGATCTGGTCGACGTCGCCGGTGACCCGGGAGACCAGGCCGCCGCGCCGCTCGCTGTTCTGCGTGAGCACCGACAGGTCGTGCACGTGCCGGAAGCCCTTGCCGCGCAGGGTGGCCAGGCCCGACTCCGTGGAGCGGTAGAGCCGCACGTTCATGAGGTAGCCGCACACCGCGGTCAGCGCCACCGCGACCGCGCACAGGACGACGGCGTCGCGGATGAACGGCACGTCGGGCGCGCCCTGGCCGAGGCCCCGGTCGATCACCTGCTGCACGGCGACCGGCACGACGACCTTGCCCAGCGTGGCCAGCACGGCCAGCGCCAGGGTCCCGGCGATGCCGCGGCGGAACTCCGGCGACAGCCGCAGTCCCTGCCTGAGCGTCTCCACCGCCCCGCGCTCCGCCGACCGCAGCGCGGAGGCCTCCCCATTCTCCGGGCCGGTCTTCCCGCCGGTCTTCCCCGTGTCCGTGACGGCGGTCACCGGGTCACACTCCTCGCTGAAAGCCTCACTGAAAGCCTCACTGTGCGCCGTGGAAGATTCGTCACGCCACGACCTCATCGCCGCTGTCGAGCGCGGCCCGTTCGGCCTCCTCGCGCTCGTACGCGGTGACGAGGGCGCGGTAGCCCGCGCAGCGGGCCAGCAGTTCCTCGTGCGCGCCCTGGTCGGCGACCACGCCCTGCTCCAGGTAGACGACCTCGTCGGCGAGGGCGATCGTGGCCATCCGGTAGGCGACCACGATCACCGTCGCCTCGGCGGCGCCGTCGCGCAGGCCGTACAGGATGCGCTTCTCGACCTGCGGGTCGACGCTGGAGGTGGCGTCGTCGAGGATCAGCAGCCGGGGCTCGCGCACGAGGGCGCGCGCCAGCGCGAGGCGCTGCCGCTGCCCGCCGGACAGCGTCGCGCCGCGCTCGCCGATCCGGGTGTCGAGGCCCGACGGCAGCCCGCTGACGAAGCCGTCGGCCTGCGCGAGGCGCAGCGCGGCCCAGACCCGCTCGTCCGGGACGGCCTCGCCGAGGGTGACGTTGCCGCGCACGGTGTCGTCGAACAGGAACGTCTGCTGCGGGACGAGCGCCACCGACCGGCTGACCTCCCCCCTGGCCGCGTCGCGCAGGTCGACCCCGTCGACCCGTACGACGCCCTCGCCGGGGTCGACGAGCCGCGCGAGCAACTGGGTGAGGGTCGACTTGCCGGCGCCGGTCGGGCCGACGATCGCGGTCGTGCGGCCCGGCGTGACCGTGAAGGTCACGTCCTTCAGCACCGGGCTCCCGGGGACGTACGCGAAGCCGACGCCCTCCGCGGCCAGCCGGGCCGGGCCGGGGGCGTCCAGGCGGGCCGTGCCGTGCTCCATGGAGCCGGTCGCGTCGAGGACCTCCCTGATCCGCGTCCAGCCGACGACGCTGCGCGGCAGTTCGGCCAGCACCCAGCCGAGCGCCCGGATGGGGAAGGACAGGAGCGTGAACAGGTAGGCCACCTGGATGAGGTCGCCGGCCGCGACGCCGCCCGACTCCAGGCGCAGCGCGCCGACGAGCAGCACGGCCAGCACGCCGAGCGTGGGCAGCGCCTCCAGCAGCGGGTCGAACAGGCCCCGGACCCGGCCGACGGCGATGTTGGCGTCCCGCAGCGCGTCGGCCTTCGCCTGGAACCGGACGGTCTCGGCGTCCTCCCGGCCGAGGGTCTTGACGACGAGCGCACCGTCGAAGCTCTCGTGCGCGACTTCGCTCACCTCGGCCCGCAGCGCCTGGGCCCGCATGGCCAGCGGCGACAGCCTGCGCTGGTAGACCAGGTTGAGCACGGCCACGGCGGGGAAGATCAGGAAGCCGACGACGGCGAGGACGGGGTCGACCAGCACGATCGCCACGGCGGCCGTGACGAGCATCACGACCACGCCCACCGCCATCGGCAGCGGCGCGAGCGGCGCCCAGGCCGCCTCTACGTCGGAGTTCGCGTTGGACAGCAACTGCCCGGTCGGGTGGCGGTGGTGCCACGCGAGCGGCAGCCGCAGGTACTGGCGGGTGACCGCGCGGCGCGAGTGGGCCTGCATGCGGTACTGGTGGACGCCGGCCAGGATGCGGCGGCCCATGACGCCCGCGGCCTTGAGCACCGCGACGCCCACGATCAGCGCCGCCGCGGCGACGAGCCCTCCGGTGGCGGCCTCGTGGTCCCGGAACGCCGGCAGCACGGCGTTGTCGGTCGCCCAGCCGAGCGCCCAGGACGACGCGACGGTCATCCCTCCGTAGAGGGCGCTGGCGAGGACCGCGCCGATGAAGATCCGCGGCTCCGTCCTGATCGCCACGCCGAGGACCTTGAGACCCTGGAGCATGATCGAGCTGCCGGGCCGCGCGGGAGACTCCTTCGTCGGCACGCGGTGTGCTTCCTTCCGATCGGGGATCGTCCGGGCCGCTCCCTGCGAGCGCCCCGGACGGGGACGATACCCATGCGGGCGGACCGCCGGATCGGTCCCAGGCCCCAGGCCCGCCCAAGCCATTGGTCCTAGATACTCCCTATCATCCTGATCAAGCGGTTTATTCCTGCGCTCCGCTTCGGGGCGGGCCGGGCGCCCACCGTAGGCTGATCACGTGACTCACGCCCAGACGGAGCGCGCGGCGCTCTGCGACCTGCTCGACGACCTCGGCCCCGGCGCGCCCACGCTGTGCGAGGGCTGGGCCACCGAGGACCTGACGGCCCATCTCGTCCTCCGCGAGCGCCGCCTCGACGCGGCCCCCGGCATCGCGCTGCCGCTCCTGGCGGGCCACACCGCCGCCGTGCAGGAGCGCCTCATCCGGCGTCACTCCTACCCCGAGCTGGTCGGGCTCGTGCGGAGCGGCCCGCCGCGCTGGACCCCGTACGGCCTGGTGTCCCGGCTGGACGAGATCGTCAACACCGTCGAGCTGTTCGTCCACCACGAAGACGTACGCCGGGCACAGTCCGGATGGGAGCCCCGGGACCTCCCCGAGGACCTCCAGGAGACGTTTTGGCGGCGGCTGCGGGGCGGTGCCCGCTTCTTCATGCGCGGGGCGCCCGTGGGCGTCGTGCTCCAGCGTACGGACGGGGCGAGGACCGCGGGACGCATGGCCGAGCCCGCCGTCGTGGTCACCGGCGAGCCGGCCGAGCTGCTGCTGTTCGCCTTCGGCCGGCAGGAGCACGCCCGGGTGACCTACCAGGGGGACGACCAGGCGGTCGCCCGGCTGCGGCAGGCGAGATTCGGCCTGTGATCAGGGCATGGTGGGAACTGCCCGGAATTCCCACGTAAACATCTTGATATGGGGCAGCATGTGATCCAGACATGAGTGTTTGGGAGCCCCGATGAACCTCAAAAAGGTCCTGACCTATGTGGCCGTCGCGTTTGTGATCTTCTACTTGTTCACCCAGCCCGCGAACGCCGCCACCGCGGTCAGGAACCTGTTCGGGGGGATCACGACGGGTGCGGAGCGGCTTTCGGCCTTCTTCACCTCGCTCGTGTCGGGCTGACCGCCGGGGCCCGGAGGCGGGCCCGCCTCCGTCTCACGATGAGAGCGGAACGGGCTCGTGTCCTCGCGGCTAGTTATGATCATTCCTGCCGCCGGGTACAAACGTCCGGGAAACCGACAGCAGGAGGCCCCCCCGATGAAGTTGAAGAAGGTTCTTACGTACGCGGCCATCGCGTTCGTAGTTTTCTACCTCTACAACCAGCCGCACGCGGCGGCGGGCGCCGTCCGCGGCGTGTTCGACACGGTCAACACCGGGGCCAGCCGGCTCGCCACCTTCTTCACCTCGGTCCTACCCCGGTCCTGACCCCGTCCTGACCCGGTCCTGAGCCGACCGTCGCGGCGTCCCAGCCGCGAGATCCCTCAAGGGCCGTGAAGGAACCCGTTCCGGCACGGCCACACTCTCCCGACAGGGCCGACGCCAGGGCGCCAACAGGGGCCGACACAGGGCCGGCAGGGCAACCGCCCTCGCTCCGCCGGCCTCTTCTCACCCGTCTCCGCGCCCTGCTCGTTCGACCTGTCCGCCCGACCCGTCCCTCCGACCCATCCCTTCGGTGCGCCACCCTCCGCGCCGGACACGCCACCCTCCGCGATCATCGATGCGGCCCTTCTCGCGGCTCCTCCGGCGTTCGTCGAGTGGGGTCCGGCCACCGGTCCCCTACCTTTACCCCTACGGGCCGCTCTCACACCGGTCTCCGCATAAGCCGCCGTACGACGGCCGCGGGCACGGCGCGAGCGACCGGAACGGTCAGGACCGTTACGACCCGGCCGCGTCCGCACCTCGCCTCGGCAAATCACGATCTTTCCGCACCAAGGCGGGAAAAGGGCACTAAATCCCTTATGCCTGATTCATCCGCATATTGCCCTGTTTGCTGCTGAATGCCTGGACGGCCATAGCGCGCCCGGTGACCATTGGAGATGCCGATCCGGATCGCCGTACCCGCGCCAGTTCAGCAAGGAGCTCAGCAGGACGAGCCAGCAGGACAGGAGGCAGTATGCCCGCCATGCGATTCCCGAGCCCGCTCGGTCTCGCGGTCCTCGCCGCCATCGGTCTGTCGGCCGTGCAACCGGCGCCCAGAGCGTTCGCCGACACGGTCGTCCCTGTCGGCCACACCGGTTCCGGCTTCCACCACCAGGTGTCCGGGCAGGGCTGTGACGGCCCCTACCAGGCGCAGTGGCAGTACCAGTCGCAGGCGTCGTCCTCACTCGGCACCGGTCCCGCGGCCTTTCCCACGGCCATCGTGGAGATCGACGACGACTGACCGGCGAATGATCATCGGAGACGTGCGTGGCAGGCCGGGCGGTGAGGGCCCGGCCTGCCGGCACGTTCAGCGGACCGGGTGACCGGCCGCCCGCAACGTGTCCTTGACCTCGTGGATCTTGAGCTGGCCGAAGTGGAAGACCGAGGCGGCCAGCACGGCGTCCGCTCCGGCGTCCACCGCGGGCGGGAAGTCCTCCAGCCGCCCGGCACCGCCGGAGGCGATCAGGGGGATGCCCACCGCGGCCCGTACGGCCCGCAGCAGCTCCAGGTCGTACCCCGTCTTGGTGCCGTCGCCGTCCATCGAGTTGAGCAGGATCTCCCCGACCCCCAGCTCCTCGCCGCGCCTGGCCCACTCGATCGCGTCCATGCCGGTCCCCCGGCGTCCGCCGTGGGTGGTCACCTCGAACCCCGAGGGCGTGGGCGGGCCGTCGACCACCCGGCGCGCGTCCACCGACAGCACGATGCACTGGGACCCGAACCGGCGGGAGGTCTCCGTCAGCAGCTCGGGCCGGGCGATCGCGGCGGTGTTGACGCCGACCTTGTCGGCGCCCGCGCGCAGCAGCCGGTCGACGTCGTCGGCCGACCGCACGCCGCCGCCGACGGTGAGCGGGATGAAGACCTGCTCGGCCGTACGGCGCACCACGTCGAGCATGGTCTCCCGCTCACCGGAGGACGCCGTGATGTCGAGAAAGGTCAGCTCGTCGGCGCCCTCGGCGTCGTACCGCGCGGCCAGTTCGACCGGGTCGCCGGCGTCCCTGAGGTTCTCGAAGTTGACCCCCTTCACGACCCGTCCGGCGTCGACGTCCAGGCAGGGGATGATGCGCACCGCTACCGTCATCGCTCAGCCCCCGCCGCCGCTTGCCGCCCGGTACGCCTCGACCTCGACCTCGACCAGCATGCGCCGGTCGACAAGGCCGGCGATCTGCACGCTCGTGCAGGCGGGCCGCACGTCGCCGAAGATCTCCCCGTGCGCCTTGCCCACGGCGTCGAAGTCGTCGGCGTTCACGACGAACATGCGGGTGCGCACCACGTCGGCCCGCGTCGTGCCGGCCTTCTCGACGGCGTCCAGCGCGATCGAGAAGGCGGTGAGCGTCTGCCGGTAGGCGTCGCCCACGTGCTGCACCTCCCCTCCGACGGTGGCGGTGCAGCCGGACACGAGCACGTGTGGCCCGGCGACGACCGCGCGGGCGTAGCCGTACCGGTCCTCCCAGGGACCGCCGGAGGAGATCCGGCCCTCGGGCATCTGCGCCGAGGGCGTCTGTGCCGGTGCCGATGCCGGTGCCGGTGCCGATGTCTGTGCGGGCGTCTGCGCGGGAGTCTGTGCGGGCGTCGGGGTACTCATCCGGCCGTCACCGCCGCGAGCGCCTCCTGCAGCGTGAACGCCTGGGCGTACAGCGCCTTGCCCACGATCGCACCCTCGACGCCCTCCGGCACGAGCGTCGCGATGGCCCGCAGGTCGTCGAGCGACGACACGCCACCGCTGGCGACGACCGGGCGGTCGGTCCGCGCGCAGACCTGGCGCAGCAGGTCGAGGTTGGGACCGCGCAGCGTGCCGTCCTTGGTCACGTCGGTGACGACGTAGCGGGGGCAGCCCTCGGACTCCAGCCGGTCGAGGACCTCCCACAGGTCGCCGCCCTCCTTCGTCCAGCCGCGGGCGGCCAGCGTGGTGCCGCGCACGTCGAGCCCCACCGCGATGCGGTCGCCGTACTCGGCGATCGCCTTGGCGCACCACGCCGGGTCCTCCAGCGCGGCGGTGCCGATGTTGACCCGGCGGCAGCCGGTGGCCAGCGCGGCCTCCAGCGTGGCGTCGTCGCGGATCCCGCCGGACAGCTCGACCTGCACGTCGAGCCTGCCCACGACGGAGGCCAGCAGCTCGCGGTTGCTTCCCCGCCCGAACGCCGCGTCGAGGTCGACCAGGTGGATCCACTCCGCGCCGGCCTCCTGCCAGGCGAGGGCGGCGGCGAGCGGGTCCCCGTACGAGGTCTCCGTCCCCGCCTCACCCTGCACGAGGCGTACGGCCTGGCCGTCGGCGACGTCGACGGCTGGGAGCAATACGAGCGACATTTGGTCATGACCTCCGGTCGAAAACGATGGTGACGAGCACCGGGAGCAGCAGGATCGAGCCGAGGAAGACGCCCAGCCGGGCCATCCACGACTCGAACAGGATCCAGGCGAGCGCCTGGACGAGGAACCACAGCGTGACCGCGACCCCGTTCTCCGTGCGGCGGCGGCGGGCGAGATACCCCCGCTGCCGGGCGACCCGCACCGGTCGGGCGGGGCGCGGGAGCACCGCGGTCCGGATGGGCCCGACGAGCCTGTCACGCAGCTCGCGCCGCCTGGCGGCCCTCGCCTCGCGTTCGGCGCGGGCCGCCGCGAGGCGCTCGCGCTCGGCCTCGCGCTCCGCCCTCCGGCGGGCCCGCTCCTTGCTCATCGAGCCTCCCGCTCAGGTCTTCCGGTCACGCCCTGGTCCTGGTCACGCTCTGGTCAGGCTTGGTCACAGCCGCGGTCAGGGCTCTGGTCACGGTTATAGCCGGGCCCGGCCGCGCCCATGTCCGTTTCCAGGTCCGTTTCCAGGTCCGTGTCCAGGTCGGAGCCCATGTTTCTGCCCGCGTTCCTGGGCGTGTTCCTCGCCGTGTTCTTCTCCGTGTCGCGCGCCGCCGCTCCCCAGTGTCGCACCGCCGTACCGGGTTTCCGCGGGCCGCGCACGCTCACAGCGTGTTGAGCCAGTTGGACAGCAGCCGGGCGCCCGCGTCCCCGGACTTCTCCGGGTGGAACTGGGTCGCCATGAGCGGCCCGTTCTCGACGGCGGCCACGAACGGCACGCCGTGCTCGGCCCAGGTGACCAGCGGTTCACGGAAGCCGTCGCCCGTCTGGAGCAGCCACTTCCGCACCCCGTAGGAGTGCACGAAGTAGAAGCGGGTCGCCTCGTCCAGCCCCTGGAACAGCGCGCTGCCCTCCGGGGCGGTCACGGTGTTCCAGCCCATGTGGGGCAGCACGGGCGCGTCGAGCCGCTCGACCGTGCCCGGCCACTCGCCGCAGCCCTCCGTGTGGACGCCGTGCTCGACGCCCTTGCCGAAGAGGATCTGCATGCCGACGCAGATGCCGAGCACCGGCCGGCCACCGGACAGGCGGCGCCCCACGATCTGGTCGCCGCGCACGCTCTTCAGCCCCTCCATGCAGGCGGCGAACGCCCCGACGCCGGGGACGACGAGCCCGTCCGCCTCCAGGGCCTCGTCGAAGTCGGCGGTGACCGTCACGTCGGCGCCCACCCGGGCGAGCGCCCGCTCCGCGGACCGGAGGTTGCCCGACCCGTAGTCGAGCACCACCACACGCCTGCTCATTGCCACCACATCACTCCCGCGGTAAGTGCCAGGGCCGCGCCGACGCCGGCGATCGCCGCCAGCAGCTTGATCCCCTGCCGGATGCCGGAGACGACCCCGCCGATCAGGAAGAGCGCGATGAAGATCATGCCACCGGACGCGAAGGTCATCAGAGCACGCCCTTGGTGCTGGGCACCCCGGTCGCCCTCGGGTCCCGCTCCGACGCCTCCCGCAGCGCCCGCGCGAGCGCCTTGAACTGCGCCTCCACGATGTGGTGCGCGTTGCGCCCGTACGGCACGTGCACGTGGAGGCAGACCGCCGCCTGCGCGACGAACGACTCCAGGATGTGCCGGGTCATGGTCGTGTCGTAGTCGGGCCCGATCATCGGGGCCATGCTCTCGGGCTCGGTGTGGACGAGGTACGGCCGGCCGGACAGGTCGACGGTGACCTGCGCGAGCGCCTCGTCCAGCGGGCAGGAGGCGCTGCCGAACCGCCGGATGCCCGACTTGTCGCCCAGGGCCTCGCGGAAGGCCGCGCCGAGCGCGATCGAGGACACCTCGATCGTGTGGTGCGCGTCGATGTGCAGGTCGCCCTCGGTCTTCACGGTGAGGTCGAACAGGCCGTGCTTGCCCAGCTGG
>QFZU02000060.1 GCA_003260025.2 Microbispora triticiradicis
CCCGGCGCTCGCCGCGCTGGCCTGGGACGACGTGCTGGAGGCGCTGGCGGCGCACCCCCGCATCGGCGAGCGGCCCGGCGGCGCCGGACGCGAGGCCGCGTGGTCGCGGTCCGAGCAGTCCGGAGCCGCGGACGCCGGCCGGGGCGTCCTCGACGCGCTCCGCGAGGGCAACGCCGCCTACGAGAGCCGGTTCGGCCACGTCTACCTGGTCTGCGCGACCGGCCGGGACGCCGACGACCTGCTGGCGCTGCTGCGCGGGCGGCTCGGCAACGACGAGGAGACCGAGCGCGGGGTCGTCAGGGACGAGCTGTCGAAGATCGTCGCGTTGCGGCTGGCCAAGCTCTGGGAGGGCCGGTGAGCCTCTCGACGCACGTGCTCGACACCGCCGCCGGGACGCCCGCCAAGGACGTGCCCGTACGGCTGTCGCGGCGCGCCGCGCACGGCTTCGTGCCGGTCGCGGAGGGCCGCACCGACGCCGACGGCCGCATCCGGGAATGGAGGCCGCTGGGCCGGGAGTGGGACCCGGCGCTCGACCCGCGTCCCGGGACCTACCGGCTCGTCTTCGACACGGCCGCCTATCTGGGGGACGACGCGTTCTTCCCGGAAGTGAGCGTGGTGTTCGCCGTCCGGGAGCCCGGCGGGCACTACCACGTGCCGCTGCTGCTGAGCCCCTTCGCCTACTCGACCTACCGGGGGAGCTAGCCGTGGCCGTTCTGGGACCCAACAGGTATGGCAAGGCCGAGACGAGGGTCGTACGGGTGACCCGGCACGGCGACGCCCACCGGATCAAGGACCTCACGGTGAGCACGGCGTTGGCGGGCGACCTGGCCGAGGTGCACCTGAGCGGGGACAACTCCGCCGTCCTGCCCACCGACTCGCAGAAGAACACCATCTTCGCGTTCGCCAAGAGGCACGGCGTCGGGGCGATCGAGGACTTCGCGCTGCTGCTGGCGCGTCACTTCGTGGACTCCCAGCCCGCGATCCACCACGCCAGGGTCGCGGTCGAGGAGCACGCCTGGGAGCGCAACGGCGCGTTCGGGCACTCCTTCGTCCGCTCCGGCCGGGAGGTGCGCACCTGCGTGGCGCATCACGACGGGACCGGGTCGTGGGTGGTCTCCGGGCTGCGCGACCTCGTCGTGCTCAACACGACCGACTCCGAGTTCCGGGGGTTCGCGAAGGACGAGTACACGACGCTGCCGGAGACCAGCGACCGTGTCCTGGCCACCGCCGTCGACGTGTCGTGGCGGCACGCGGACGTCTCGCGGGACGGCTCCCCGGACGTCTCGCCGGACTGGGACAAGGCCTACGAGAAGGCCCGGGCGGCCCTGCTCACGGCCTTCGCCGACACCTACAGCCTGTCGCTGCAGCAGACGTTGTACGCCATGGGCACGCGCGTGCTGGCCGAGTGCCCGGGGATCTGCGAGGTGCGGCTGTCGCTGCCGAACAGGCACCACTTCCTGGTCGACCTCGCGCCCTTCGGGCTGCCCAACGACGGGGAGGTCTTCTTCGCCGCCGACCGGCCGTACGGGCTGATCGAAGGGACCGTGCTGCGCGAGGACGCGCCCGACGCCGGCCCGGCCTGGGAGTAGCCGATGGACTTCCTGCGCCCGCGCACCTGGGCCGAGGCCCTGGACCTGAAGGCCGGACGGCCCGAGGCCACCCCGATCCAGGGCGGCACCGACGTCATGGTGGAGATCAACCTCGACAAGGGGCGCCCCGCCGCCCTGCTCGACCTCACCCCGATCCCCGGACTGCGGGAGTGGTCGCGGGAGGGGGACGTCGTCCGCCTCGGCGCCGGGGTGACCTACGCGCGGCTGATCGGGGAACTGGGAACCCGCCTGCCCGGCCTGGCCCAGGCGTCCCGCACGGTCGGGTCACCGCAGATCCGCAACCGGGGCACGGTCGCGGGCAACCTCGGCGCGGCCTCGCCCGCGGGTGACAGCCACCCGCCGCTGCTGGCCTGCGGCGCGGTCGTGGAGGCCGAGTCGGTGCGCGGCGCCCGGCTGATCCCGATCGGGGAGTTCTACACCGGGGTCAAGCGCAACGCGCTGGCGCCCGACGAACTGATCCGCGCCGTACGCGTCCCGGTGGCGCGCGGGCCACAGTACTTCTCCAAGATCGGCACCAGGAACGCCATGGTGATCGCGGTGTGCTCGTTCTCGATCGCTCTGCACGCGGCGGAGCGGCGGGTGGGCACCGGCGTCGGCTCGGCCGCCCCGACGCCCCGCCGGGCCGTCGCCGCCGAGGAGTTCGCGGCCGCGCGGCTCGACTGGCAGGGGCGCTCGCCGCTCGATCCCGAGGTGGCCCGCCGCTTCGGGGAGCTCGTCGCCGGCGCCGCCGCCCCGATCGACGACGTACGCGGCCGCGCCGCCTACCGCACGCACGCGCTGGCCGTGCTGGCCCGCCGCGCGCTCGGCTGGGCCTGGGCCGACTTCAGGGCCGATTCCGGGGCCGATTCCGGGGCGGACGGCGACAGGGGGAGCGCATGAGGGTGAACCTCACCGTGAACGGCCGCGCGACCGCGGCCGACGACGTGTGGGAGGGCGAGAGCCTGCTCTACGTCCTGCGTGAGCGGCTCGGCCTGCCGGGCGCCAAGAACGCCTGCGAACAGGGGGAGTGCGGCTCCTGCACGGTCTATCTCGACGGCACGCCGGTCTGCGCGTGCCTGGTCGCCGCCGGCCAGGCGGAGGGCCGCGAGGTCGTCACGGTCGAGGGCCTGTCCCGCGGCGGCGCCCCGCCCTCCGGCGCCGGATCCGCGTACGGCGACGGCCCGGCCCCAGCCGGTGTGTCCGGTGGCTCCCGGACCGCCGATGACTCCGGGGAGGGGCTGCACGAGGTCCAGCAGGCGTTCCTCGACGCCGGGGCGGTGCAGTGCGGCTTCTGCACGCCCGGCCTCGTCGTCCAGGCGCACGCGCTGCTGGCCGAGGTGGACGGCGTGCCGGCGGACGCCGACATCCGGGAGGCGCTGGCCGGCAACCTGTGCCGCTGCACCGGTTACGAGAAGATCCTCGACGCGGTCCGGCTCGCCGCCGCCCGCCTCCGGCCACCGCCGTGAGCGCGGCGCCGGCCGCACCCGGCCCGGCCGCCACCCGCCTCCGTCCCGCCTGACCAGGGAGTCTTCGTTGCGTGATCTCGCACCACGGCGAGTGGTCATCGAGAACGCCTACATCGTGCCCGTCACGGCGGAGGAGATCCCCTCCGGCCACCTCGTGATCGAGGGCGATCGGATCGCCGCGGTCGGCCCGGGACCCGCGCCCTACGCGCCAGGGGAGGCCGAGCGCGTCGACGGCTCCGGCTGCCTGGCCACCCCCGGCCTGGTCAACACCCACCATCACCTCTACCAGTGGGCGGCCCAGGGCGTGACGCCCGACGGCACCCTGTTCGAATGGCTGGTCGCGAGCTACCGGCTGTGGGCGCGGATGGACGCCGAGGTCGTGTCGGGCGCCGCGACGGCCGGGCTGGCCTGGCTCGCCCTGTCGGGCTGCACGACCTCGACCGACCATCACTACATCTTCCCCAAGGGCCGGGGCGACCTGTTCGAGGCGGAGATCGAGGCCGCCCGCGCGGTCGGGCTGCGCTTCCATCCCTGCCGGGGGTCCATGGACCGGGGGACCTCGCATGGCGGGCTGCCGCCGGACGAGGTCGTGGAGGACATCGACGAGATCCTCGGGGCGACCGAGGAGGCGATCCGGAAATATCACGACCCGTCCTTCGGGTCGATGCTGCGCGTCGCCGTCGCCCCCTGCTCGCCGTTCTCGGTCAGCGGCGAGCTCATGACCCGCTCGGCGGAGCTCGCCCGCTCCCTCGGCGTACGGCTGCACACGCACGGCGCGGAGACGGCGGACGAGGACGAGCACTGCGTGGAGCAGTTCGGCGTGCTTCCCGTCGAATACCTCGACCGGCTCGGCTGGCTCGGCCCCGACGTGTGGCTGGCCCACTGCGTGCACCTCACCGACAAGGACGTGCGGCGCTTCGCCGAGACCGGCACCGGGGTCGCCCACTGCCCCTCCTCCAACGGCCGTCTCGGCGCCGGCATCGCCCGGATCAGCGACCTGCTCGCGGCGGGCGCCCCGGTCGGGCTCGGCGTCGACGGCTCCGCCTCCAGCGAGATGACCCCGCTGGCCGGGGAGATCCGCATGGCCATGCTCATGCAGCGGGCGAGGTACGGCCCGCGCGCGCTCACCGCCCGCCAGGCCCTGGAGACCGCCACCCTGGGCGGTGCCCGCTGCCTCGGCCGGGAGGCCGAGATCGGCTCGCTGGAGCCCGGCAAGCTCGCCGACGTCGCGCTGTGGCGGCTCGGCGGCTTCCACGCCGCGATCGACGACCCCGTCGTCGCGTTCGCCTACGGCGCCACGCCGCCGCTCGCCCGGCTGCTGGTCGGCGGCCGGACCGTGGTGGACGGCGGCGAGCTGCGCACCGTGCCGGGCGAGGCCGCCGCGCGTGCGGGGGCCGACGCGCACCGCCGCTTGCGCACCGGGGATCATGTCTGAGAAGTTCGCAGACGACTATCGGAAGGCCAGGCATGACAGGGCACACGGCTACGGGGCACACGGCATGACAGGGCACGTCGTCATCGCGCCGGACAAGTTCCGGGGGTCGCTCACCGCACCGGAGGTGGCCGCGCACGTGGCCGCCGGGCTGGGCGGCGTCCCGGTCGTGTCGCTGCCGGTCGCCGACGGAGGGGACGGCACGGTCGACGCGGTCGTGGCGAGCGGGTTCACCCGGGTCGAGACGGAGGTGACCGGGCCGGACGGCACGCCGGTCCGGGCGGCCTACGCCGTGCGGGACGAGCCGGGCGGCCGGGTCGCGGTGATCGAGCTGGCCGAGGCCTCCGGCCTGCGGCGGCTCCCGCGAGGCGGCACCGCGCCCCTCACCGCCACCAGCCGCGGCACCGGTGAGCTGATCGCCCACGCCGTACGGCACGGCGCCGCCCGGGTCGTGCTCGGGCTCGGCGGCAGCGCCTGCACCGACGGCGGCGCGGGCATGGCCCAGGCCCTCGGCGTACGGCTGCTCGACGCCGGGGGGAACGAGCTCCCGCCGGGCGGGGCGGCGCTGCGCGACCTGCACGCGATCGACGCCTCCGGTCGGCTGCGCGGGTTCGAGGTCGTGGTCGCGAGCGACGTGGACAACCCGCTGCTCGGCCCGTACGGCGCGGCGGCGGTGTACGGCCCGCAGAAGGGCGCGAGCCCCGGCGACGTCGCCGTGCTGGAGGCCGGGCTGGCCCGGCTGGCGGCCGTCGCCGCGCACACCCACGGCCTGGCCGGCGCCGCCGAGCACGACGGCGTCGTGCGCGCGATGGGCGTGGCCGGGCGGGAGGGGGCGGGCGCGGCCGGCGGGGTGGGCTTCGGCGCGCTGGTCTTCCTCGGCGCCGAGATCCGGCCGGGCATCGGCTACCTGCTCGACCTGGTGGACTTCGACCGGCACCTGGCGGGCGCCCGGCTGGTGATCACGGGCGAGGGCGCGATCGACGAGCAGACCCTGCGCGGCAAGGCGCCCGTGGGCGTCGCCGCGGCCGCGGCCGGTCACGGCGTGCCGGTCGTGGCCGTCTGCGGCCGCCGCGCGGTGGGCGACGACGAGCTGAAGAAGGCGGGCATCGAGGCGGCGTACGCGCTGACCGACATCGAGCCCGACGTGGGCAGGTGCGTGGCCGAGGCCGGGCCGCTGCTCGAACGGCTGGCCCGGCGGATCGCGGCCGAGCACCTCACCAGGCGGTAGGCACCGGCGCGGGACCACGACGGGAGGCGCCGGGATCGCGAGAGGAGCGGTGAGTTCTTTGCACGATCACTCGGGGGATGAGGGGGCCTCACCCGGCGGCCGGCAGTGCGACCTGGTGGTGCGGTCGCGGCGGGTCGTGACCCCGGAGGGGGAGCGGGCGCTCGCCGTCGCCGTGCGCGGGGGCCTGATCGAGGCCCTGTGCCCCTACGACGACCCGCCCGGCGCCGCCGAGCTGGTCGACCTCGGCGACCTGCCGCTGCTGCCCGGGCTGGTCGACTCCCACGTGCACGTCAACGAGCCCGGCCGCACCCACTGGGAGGGCTTCGCGACCGCCACCGCGGCGGCGGCGGCCGGGGGCGTCACCACCATCGTGGACATGCCGCTGAACTCGCTGCCGCCGACCCTGGACGTCGCCTCGCTGGAGGTCAAGCGGAAGGCCGCCGAGGGGCGGTGCCACGTGGACGTCGGCTTCTGGGGCGGCGCGGTCCCGGGGAACCTCCCCGACCTGCGCCCCCTGCACGAGGCCGGCGTCATGGGCGTCAAGTGCTTCCTGTCCCCGTCCGGGGTCGAGGAGTTCCCCGAACTCGACCACGATGGGCTGCGGGCCGCTCTCGCGGAGGTGGCGGGCTTCGGCGGCCTGCTGATCGCGCACGCCGAGGACCCGGCGCTGCTGTCCGAGCCGGGCGGCCCGGCGTACGACGACTTCCTCAGGTCGCGCCCGCAGGAGGCCGAGCGGCGGGCGGTGGAGCGGGTGATCGCGCTGGCCGCCGAGACGGGCGCCAGGGCGCACATCGTGCACGTGTCGGCCGCCGCCTGCCTCCGGCCGCTGCGCGAGGCGCGGGCGGCCGGGGTGCGCGTCAGCGCCGAGACCTGCCCGCACTACCTGACCCTGGCGGCCGAGCAGGTCACCGGCCCGGCGTACAAGTGCTGCCCGCCGATCCGGGAGGCGGCCAACCGCGACGCGTTGTGGGAGGCGCTCGCCGAGGGGGTGCTCATGGGGATCGTCTCCGACCACTCCCCGTCGACGCCCGACCTCAAGGTGCCCGACTTCGCCGAGGCCTGGGGCGGGATCTCCTCGCTCCAGGTCGGCCTGCCCGCCGTGTGGACCGCCGCCCGCGCCAGAGGGTACGGCCTGACCGACGTCGTCCGCTGGATGGCCGAGGGCCCCGCCCGCCTCGCGGGCCTGCCGTACAAGGGGGCGATCAGGCCGGGCAACGACGCCGACCTGGTGGCGTTCGACCCCGACGCCGAGTTCACGGTCGACGTGGCGGCGCTGCACCACCGCAACCCCGTGTCGCCCTATGACGGGCGGCGGCTGTCCGGCGTCGTCCGCACCACCTGGCTACGCGGCAGGCCCGCCGACCTCGCCAGCCCGGCCGGACGCCTGCTGACCAGAGGAGCGCGGTGAACGCCTTCACCCGCCTGCCCGACCTCGCCCTCCGCACGTACGGCGGGTCGGTCGTGGCGGCCAACGACGAGTCGTTCGCCGAGCGGGAGGCCCTCATCAGGCCCGGACCGGCCGAGTTCCGGCCGCACACCTTCGGCGCCAAGGGCCAGGTCTACGACGGCTGGGAGACGCGCCGGCGGCGCGAGGCGGGCCACGACTGGGCGATCGTCCGCCTCGGCATGCCGGGGGTCGTCCGGGGCGTCGTCGTCGACACGGCGTGGTTCCGCGGCAACTACCCGCCGTACGCCTCGGTGGAGGCGTGCGCGGCCGAGGGTCATCCGGCGCCGGAGGAGCTGGACGGCTGGGTGGAGATCGTGCCGAAGAGCCCGCTCGGGGGCGACGCGACCCACGAGTTCGCGGTCACCGATCCCCGGCGGTTCACGCACGTCCGGCTGAACATCTTCCCCGACGGCGGGGTCGCGCGGCTGCGGGTGCACGGCCGGGTCGTGCCCGACCCCGCGTTCCTGCACGGGCTGACCGTCGATCTCGCGGCGCTGGAGAACGGCGGGTTCGTCACGGCTTGCTCCGACGAGTTCTACTCCTCGCCGAACAACGTCCTCGCGCCCGGCCTCGCCCGCAACCAGGCCGAGGGCTGGGAGACCGCCCGGCGGCGCGACGGCGGCAACGACTGGCTCGTCGTCGCCCTGGCCGGGCCCGGCCGGATCGCCGTGGCCGAGATCGACACCGCCAACCTGAAGTTCAACGCCCCCGGCTGGGCCTCCCTGACGGGCATCGACACCGGCCGGGCGCCCCAGCCGGACGACGGCCAGGCGCCCCCGCCGGACGACGACGCCTGGTTCCCGCTGCTGCCGAAGACCCGGCTCCAGCCGGACACCCGCCACCGCTTCCGCCTCGACGACGACCGCCGCGTCACCCACGTCCGCCTCGACATCTTCCCCGACGGCGGCCTCGCCCGCCTCCGCCTCCCCGGCACCCTCATCGCCTGAGCACCCGAACCGATGGAATCGCTGCGTATCGAGCATGTCGCGAAGTAGGGTGGCAAGGCGATTTCGGAGGGTAGCGAAACGAGTACGGCTCGTTCTGCTACACTGGGACCATTACTCCCCGCCGTCCTCCGGGACTGGCGGGGCTTTTTCATGTGGGAGACGACCTCGTGGCGGAACGTGTCGCGGTTTTCCTGGACTTCCAGAACGTCCATCTGAGCGGGCACGGTCTCTTCGAGAGTTACGGTCTCCCGCTGTACAGATGCGTGCCCGATCCCGCCGGGGTCGCCGATCTGATCGGTCAGCGGAGGTCGCGCGCGAGTGAGGTGACGGCGGTGCGGGTCTACCGAGGTCGTCCCGACCCCAACTTTCAGCCGTTACCGGCAGCGGCCAACGATGCGCAGACGGCCCGGTGGACACACGACCGCCGCGTCCAGGTGATCCGACGACAACTCAACTACCGCGGTTGGACGGATGGAATGCCTCCGCAGGAGAAGGGCATCGACGTCGCCTTGGCCGTCGATCTCATCCATCTCGCGCTGCGAGGGCAGTACGACGCTCTGGTGCTGTTCTCGAGTGATACCGACCTTCTCCCAGCAGTGGAGACGATCAAGGGGTTGCGACTCGGGCACATCGAGGTGGCCTGCTGGTCGGGGTTCAAGCCTCTCCGGATCAAAGGCACCAATCTTCCCTACTGCCACTTCCTGAACAAGGACGACTGGGCGGCGGTCATCGAGGACTGGACCGACCGCATCTGAGCAGAGGAGACGTCCAAGGCGGTACCGCTTTCGCGCCTCATGCCTTGGGCTCACCGGCAGTTCTCTGAACGAGAACCGCCTGTGACGATTTTTCCCAGGGGCATGGCATCCGTGCGGACATGGTCGACGAATGCGGCGGGGCGGGTCAGTGCCAGATCGTGATGGTGCTGCCCTGGGGTTGCTGGCCGAGGGGGTTCTCGCCGACGACGCGCTGGGTGCCGACGAGTTCGCGCACCCTGACCTTAAACCCGGCCGCCTTCAGCTCGGACACCGCGTCCCGCACCGCCTTGAAGCGCACGTCGGGCACGTTCACGAAGTCGGGCGCCGCCTGCGAGGGGTCGGTCTCCCACGGCCAGTGGAAGCCCTGGTCCGGGCCGCGTGACACGGTCAGGTGGACGGTCGCCCCGGCCACCACCTCCGCGCCGCCGGAGGGGTCCTGCGCGATCACGGTGCCCGGCGGGGCGTCGTCGGCCGTCTCGTCGATCTGGACGTTGAAGCCCTTGTCCCGCAGGAACTTCTCCGCCTGGTCGCGCATCATCTGCGTGACGTCCGGCATGAGCAGCCCGGCGCTGACCACGAAGTTGACCGAGCCGCCCTTCCTGACGCGCTTGCCCACCAGCGGGTTGGTACGGATGACCTGGTCGCGCGGGATGGTCTCGCTCGCGCTCCGGCTGACCCGCCCGGGCGTCAGCCCGGCCTCGGCGATCTTGGCCCGGGCGTCCGCGAGGCTGAGGCCCTCGACCTTCGGCACCGGGATGGTCTCCGGCCCGGCCGACGGGACCAGCTTGAGCACCGCTCCCTTGACCACCTCGGCGCCCGGCCCGGGCTCGGTGTTCAGGACGACGTCCTTGGGGATCTTGTCGTCGAACACCGGCTTGAGGACCTGGACCTCGAAACCGTGGTTCTGCGCCTCCTGCCGCGCGACCGTGAGGGGCTTGTTCACCAGGTCGGGCACCTTCGTGTAGCGCCCCTCGGAGAACCACCAGCCCGTGAAGGCGACGCCCGCGAGCATGACGAGGGCCAGCGCGGCGAGGAACCAGACCGGCCTGACCCTGCGGGTGCCGCGGCGCCCTCCCGCCTCCGCCGGGCCCGTCATGACGCCGGTCAGCAGGTCCGTGCGCGGCTGGATCATCGTGTGGCCGAGCTGCGCGTGCCCGGCCGTGCCGGACGCGGGGGTCGCGCCGGCCGGGGCGGCGGGCGCGCGGTGCGCCCCCGTGCCGGCCATGCTGTGCGCACCCGTCACAGAGCCCGTCGTGGAGTCGCCCGCGACGCCGGGGCGGGCGTGCCCGCCGGTGTGCCCGGTCTTCGGCAGCGTGCGGTGGATCTCGACCGCGGCGACCAGCATGGCGGTCGCGTCGGCCGGGCGCCGGGCGGGATCCTTGTCGGTGGCCGCGGTGACGAGCGCGTCGATCTGCGGCGGGATGCCGGGCACGACCGAGGACGGCGCGGGCACGGTCTCGTGCACGTGCCGGTAGGCGATCGACATCGGCGTCTCACCGGCGTACGGCTGGCGCCCGGTGAGCAGTTCGAACAGCATGATCCCGGCGGCGTACACGTCGCTGCGCGCGTCGGCGAGGCCGGTCGTGACCTGCTCCGGCGACATGTAGCCGATCGTGCCGATCATCATGCCGGTCTTGGTCTGGTTGGTGGCCTCGATCGCCCGGGCCAGGCCGAAGTCCACGACCTTCACCCGGCCGTCGTCGGCGAGCAGCACGTTCTCGGGCTTGACGTCCCGGTGGATCAGCCCCGCCTGGTGGGCCGCGCCGAGGGCGGCGAGCACCGGGATGACCATCTCCAGGGCCTCGCGCGCCGGGAGGCGGCCACGCCGGCGCAGGATGTCGCGCAGCGTCCTGCCGGGGACGTACTCCATCGACAGGTAGACGTTCGCCCCGTCGGTGCCCTGGTCGAAGACCTGCACGATGTTCGGGTGCGAGAGGCTCGCCACCGACTTGGCCTCGCCGATGAACCGCTGGACGAACTGCGGGTCCTCGGCCAGTGAACGGTGCATCACCTTGACGGCGACCGTGCGGTCGAGCCGGACGTCCAGAGCCAGGTAGACGGAGGCCATGCCGCCCCGGGCGATCCGGGACTCGACGCGGTAGCGCCCGTCGAGCAGCTGCCCCACGAGCGGATCGGTTAGCGTCGTGTCCACCCGCCCGAGTTTACGGGTGATTTGCCGCCGGGCGTGTTCCCGAATCCCAAACCGAGACCTGACGCGGCCCCTTCCGCGCCACCCGGAAAGCCGTTCTCCATCCTAAAACCCGCCTTACCCGGCGTCCGAACCGGAAGGACGCCGGGCCGGTGCGGTCAGGCGGGGCGAGAGGGGGAGGACGCCTCGGCGTAGCGGCGGCGGGGGATGCGCCCGGCCAGGCGGGCGAGCCGTCCGGCCGTGACCGCCTGCCGCATGGCGGCGGCCATGAGGCCGGGCCGGTGCGCCCGCGTCACGGCGCTGGCGAGCAGCACGGCGTCGCAGCCCAGCTCCATAGCGAGCGCCGCGTCGCTGGCCGTGCCGATCCCCGCGTCGAGGATCACCGGCACCGTGGCCGCCTCGGCGATCAGCTCGATGCTGTGCGGGTTGCGGATGCCGAGGCCCGAGCCGATCGGGGCGCCGAGCGGCATCACCGCCGCGCACCCGGCGTCCTCCAGCCGCCGAGCCAGCGCGGGGTCGTCGCCGATGTACGGCAGCACGACGAAGCCGTCGGCGACCAGCCGTTCCGCCGCGTCGAAGGTCTCGATCGGATCGGGCAGCAGGGTCCGCTCGTCGGCGATGACCTCCAGCTTGACCCAGTTCGTCTCCAGCGCCTCGCGGGCCAGCCGGGCGGTCAGCACGGCCTCGCCGGCCGTGAAGCAGCCGGCCGTGTTCGGCAGCACCTTGATGTTCCTCGCCCGCAGCAGGTCGAGCACCGAGCCGCGGGCGGCCGGGTCCAGCCTGCGCATCGCGACGGTCGTCAGCTCGGTGCCCGACGCCTCCAGCGCCTGGTCGAGCACCTCAAGCGACGGCGCGCCGCCGGTCCCCATGATCAGGCGCGAGGTGAACTTCTCCCCGCCGAGCACGAAGACGTCGCCGGACGCGTCCTGTTCCGTCATGCCTGTCATCCTCCCTGCACCGCCGTGAGCACCTCGACGCCGTCGCCGTCCTCCACCTGGGTGGAGTCCCAGGCGCTGCGGCTCACCACCTCGCCGTTGACCGCCACCGCGACGCCGGACGTGAGCGCCGTGAGGATCCGTACGGCGTCGCCCACCGTCGCCCCCTCCGGCAGCTCGGCCGGGTCTCCGTTGATCGTGACCTTCATTCGCGGAATCTCCCTGGGTCGCAGGACAGGGCGGCCTCCGGCACCGCGCCGCCGGTGAGGAGGGCGGCGACGGCCTCGGCGGTGATCGGGGCCAGCAGCACGCCGTTCCGGCCGTGCCCGGTCGCCGCGAGGACGCCGGGGTGCCCGGCGGGGCCGATGAGCGGAAGGTTGTCCGGGGTCCCCGGGCGGAACCCGACGGCCGTCTCGGCCAGTTCGAGCTCGGTGATGCCGGGCACCAGTTCGCGGGCGTCGCGCAGCAGCTCGTACACCCCGCCGGCGGTGACCCGCGCGTCGTATCCGAGCTCCTCGGAGGTGGCGCCCAGAGTGATCTCCCCGTCGCCCCGGGGGACGAGGTAGGCGGGAGAACCGTGCACCAGCCCCCGTACGCACCGGGTGAGGAACCCCTTGGGACCCCGGAGCCGGAGGATCTGCCCCTTGACCGGCCGCACGGGCAGGCCGGGGAGCAGGGAGGCCGACCACGAGCCGGCGGCCACCACGACCCGGCCGGCCGGGACGGTCCCGCCGGACTCCAGCCGCACCGACGGGGAGCCCCCGCCGGGAAGGACGATCCCGGCGGCGCGCTCGGCCACCAGCGTGCCGCCCGCCTTCCGGAACGCGGTCAGCAGCGCGCGCACGACCCTGCGGGGGTTGACCCAGGCGTCGTCGCGGGCCAGCAGCCCGCCGCGCAGCGAGGGGGACAGCATCGGCTCGAAGGAACGGCACTCGCGCCCGGTCAGGCGTTCCACCCGCAGGCCGAGCGTGCGCTCGAAGGCCGCGAGGTCGTCGAGGAAGGCCATGTCGTCCGCGCCGCGGGCGACCTCCAGCGTGCCCTCGGTGCGGTAGTCGAGCTCGGCGCCGGACTCGTCCTCCAGCTCCGCCCGGAACGCCGGCCAGGCGGCCAGCGACGCCAGTCCGAGCCGCAGCAGCGGCTCCTCCGTGTAGGTCACCTCGCTGACCGGCGCGAGCATTCCGGCGGCGGCGTGGGTGGCGCCGCCTCCCGGCGCGGGGTCCACCACCGCCACCGACAGTCCGCGCCGCGCCGTGCGCCAGGCGACGGCGAGGCCCGCCACGCCGCCTCCCACGATCACGACGTCGTGGCCGGGCTCGATCCCGGAGGGCCGTGTGGAGGACACCGCGCTCCCTTCGCCGGCATTACCCGGATCAGGTGGTGGGCGGTCGAGAGCCGTACGCTCTCCTCTCAGCCCGGTCCGCCGGGCTCCCGCGCGTCTTACGCCCAACAGCGTAGTACGTGGCCGATACCGGCGGATCGCCCGGTTCGGCGCTCACCCGGGCGGGCGTGACGTGGCTCACAACCGGGGCTGCCGGAGATGTGCGCGCTCCTTGCCCAACTCGTTATGGGGAGCCGGTTGGCCAGTTCCCCCGTTGACAATCTATGGTCAAGGCGTGGATCACGTCGTGGTGGTGGGTGCCGGCCTGGCCGGCGTGCGAAGCATCGAGGCGCTGAGGTCCCGGGGGTTCACCGGGCGCATCACGCTCATCGGCGAGGAACACCATCGCCCCTATGACCGCCCGCCGCTGTCGAAGGCGGTGCTGCTCGGCGACGCCGACTCCACCGTGGTCGACTCCGACCTCGACGCCATGGACGTGCGGCTGTGCCTCGGCACGGCCGCCAAGGGCCTGCGGAACGGCGTGCTGGAGACGACCGAGGGCGAGCTGGAGTACGACGGCCTGGTCATCGCCACCGGCGCGGCCCCGATCCGGCTGCGGGGAGAGGGCCACCAGCACGTGCTGCGCACGATCGACGACGCGCTCGCGCTGCGCGAGCTGCTGGTGCCCGGCGCCCGCGTGGCCGTCATCGGCGCCGGCTGGATCGGCGCCGAGGTCGCGACCGCGGCGGCCCGGGCGGGGTGCGCGGTGACGGTGGTGGAGGCGGGGGAGAGCCCGCTCGCCGCCGCCGTCGGTCCCGCGGTCGGCTGCCACACGATCGGCTGGTACGCCCGGGCCGGCGTCGAGCTGCGCCTCGGCGCGATGGTCGGCACGGTGGACGCCGACGGGCTCACGCTCATGTCCGGCGCGCGGGTGCCCGCCGACGTGGTTGTCACCGGCGTCGGGGTGCGCCCCTCCGTCGAATGGCTCAAGGGCTCGGCCGTACGGCTCGACGACGGCGTGGTCGTCGACGAGCACCTGCGCACGTCGCTGCCGAACGTGGTCGCGGTGGGCGACTGCGCCAACTGGTGGTCGCGCAGGTTCGGCACCCGGCTGCGGGTCGAGCACTGGGACACCGCGCTCCAGGCCCCCGACACGGCCGCCGCCACGCTGCTGGGCGAGGAGGCGGTCTACGACCCGGTGCCGTACTTCTGGTCGGAGCAGTTCGACCACATGCTGCAGTTCGCCGGCCATCCGACCGCGGACGACCGGGTGCTGCTGCGCGGCGACCCGCGCGCGGACGGGAAGTGGGCGGTGTGCTGGCTGACCCCCGAGGACCGGCTCGCCGCGGTGTTCACCGTGGACCTGCCGCGCGACGTGGTGCAGGGCCGCCGCCTGGTGGAGGGCGGCCGGAGGCTCGACCCCCGGCGGGTGGCCGATCCGGCCGTGCCGCTCCGCGACTGCATTATGACGTAATCGAGGTGTTTCCCGGCGGCTCGCATGTGGTAATGGTGGTTCCGTGACGCTTACTGTTGCGCAGATCGACCGGGAGACCGACCAGCTCGTAGGGGAGTGGCTCCCCCTCTCGCAGGCGGCCGAGAAGCTGGGGCTCAGCATCGGCCGCACCAAGCAACTCCTGAAGGACAAGAAGCTCGTCGGCGCCCGGCGGAGCGGAGGCGGCCAGCCGCAGATCCCGTCGGTGTTCGTCGCCCACGGCGAGGTGCTCAAGGGCCTGCCCGGCACGCTGACCGTCCTGGCCGACGCCGGGTACGACGAGGTGGAGTCGATCCGCTGGCTGTTCACCCCGGACGACTCGTTGCCGGGTGCGCCGATCGACGCGATCGTCAAGGGCCGGCACACCGAGGTCAAGCGCAGGGCCCAGGCGCTGGGCTTCTGACCGTCCGCCGCATGGCATTGTTGGTCGGGTGAACGACACCCGGCGACGGCTCGCGCAGGCCAGGCTCTACCTCTGCACCGACGGCAGGAGGGACCGCGGCGACCTGGAGGACTTCCTCGACGCGGTCCTGGCCGGCGGCGTGGACATCGTCCAGTTGCGGGAGAAGGGCCTGGAGGCCCGCGAGGAGCTGGACCTGCTGGAGGTGTTCCGCGCGGCCTGCGACCGGCACGGCGCGCTGCTGGCGGTGAACGACCGGGCGGACGTCGCGTACGCCGCCCGGCCGGACATCCTGCACCTCGGCCAGGACGACCTCCCGGTCTCCGTGGCCCGGGAGATCCTGGGTCCCGGCGTGCTCGTCGGCAGGTCGACCCACTCGGCGGCCGAGGCGTCGGCCGCCGCGACGGAACCGGGCGTGGACTACTTCTGCTGCGGGCCGGTGTGGCCCACGCCGACCAAGCCGGGCCGCCCGGCGCCCGGCCCCGCGTTGCTGGAGCACGCGGCGGGCCTGGGCTCCGACCGGCCGTGGTTCGGCATCGGCGGCATCGGCCCGGAGAACCTCGACGAGGTGATGGCGCACGGCGTGCGCCGTGTGGTGGTCGTCAGGGCCGTCACCGAGGCCGAGGACCCCGGCGCCGCCGCCTCGGCTCTCAAGGCGCGCCTGTCGGCCGTCCCGCTGTGAGCCGGCCCGCCGCCTGAACGGCCACGGCGGCCCGGGCCCGGAGCCGGGCCCGGGCACGCGGCCGATCGTCGCGGTCCCGGCCACGGTCGCCTTGCCCGCGCCGATCTGGAATCGCCCGGCACGGCGACTCGGGTGCCGGCGATCCCGGGCAGGGGCGTCGTCAGGTGCGGCGGGAGGTGGCGGCGACGGCCAGGGCGGCCAGCGCGGCGCGGGCGTCCTCCTCGATCGGCGCCTGTTCGAGGGCGTGCAGCGCCTCGTCCAGATAACGCTTGATCATGTCTTCGCAGTCCGTCAGCGCGCCGGTCTCCTCGATCACCGTGCGCAGCCGCGCGACCCCGTCGGCGTCGAGCCCGGGGTCGCCCAGCAGGGTCCGTACGACGTCCTGCTGGGCGGGGGTGGCCCCGGCGAGCGCCCGCGCGATGAGCACGGTCCGCTTGCCCTCGCGCAGGTCGTCCCCAGCGGGCTTGCCGGTCTCGGCCGGGTCGCCGAACACGCCGAGGATGTCGTCGCGGAGCTGGAAGGCGATGCCCACCCGCTGTCCGTACTGCACGCACAGGCGGTCGATCCAGGAGTGCCGGGCCTGGGCGGCGAGGACCAGCCCGAGCCGCAGCGGCTGCTCGACGGAATATTTACCGCTCTTGTAAAGGGCCACCCGCAGCGCGCTGTCGAAGGTGCTCTCGCCCTGCGCCTGCTCCAGCAGGTCGAGGTACTGCCCGCACATCAGCTCGGTGAGCATGTAGTCGTGCAGGGGCTGGGCGGCGGCGATCGCCCGGGGGTCCAGGCCGCTGCCGCGCCACATCTCGCCGGACCACACCAGCAGCAGGTTGCCCAGCAGCACGGCCGAGCCCTCGCCGAACTGCCGCGCCGACCCGTGCCAGCCCGCGTCCGCGTGCAGGCGTTCGAAGCGCCGGTGCGCCGAGGGCATGCCGCGGCGTACGTCGCTCGCGTCCATGACGTCGTCGTGGATCAGCGCGCTGGCCTGGAGCAGCTCCAGTGACGCGGCGGCGAAGTGCAGTCCCGGCTCGTCGCCGCCCCCGGCGGCGCGCCACCCCCAGTGGCAGAAGGCGGGACGCAGCCGCTTGCCCCCGGCGAGGAAGTCCTCCGCGGCGGACAGCAGGACGGCGAGTTGCGGATCCTCGAAGTGTGGGCGCTGCCGGTCGAGGAACTCCCGGAGAACGCGGTCCACCTCCGTACGGATGTGGTCGAGCGAGGCGGCGGAAGTGGTCATGCTCAGAGAGTAACCGGGCCAGATCCCGACATCACAGCGCAGATCCCCTCTAAATTGGTCAGCTCGCGCTGTTAGGGCAAAACGTCCGGATGACCAGTACATGCTGCCAGTCCACATGGCAAGACCGCGAGGCCGGGGACCGGCCCGCGCTGTAATCTTTCCCGTATGGCTCTCGGTCTGCCCTCGCGGCTTCCCGATCGCGTCCCGACGGTCCGCGAACTGCTGGCCGCGGGCGAGCGCTCGTTCTCGTTCGAGTTCTTCCCGCCGAAGACCGACGAGGGGGAGCGCCAGCTGTGGCGCGCGATCCGCGAACTGGAGGCGCTGCGGCCGACGTTCGTCTCCGTCACCTACGGCGCCGGCGGCTCGACCCGCGACCGCACCGTGGACATCGTCGAGCGGCTGGCCCACGAGACGACGCTGACGCCCGTCGCCCACTTCACCGCCGTCGACCACTCGATCCGTGAGCTGCGCCACCTCGTCGGCCGGTTCGCCGACGCCGGGGTGCGCAACATCCTCGCCGTACGCGGCGACCCGCGCGGCGGCGACCCGATGGACGAATGGGTCAGGCACCCCGAGGGCGTCCTGTACGCCGAGGACCTGGTGCGGCTGATCCGCCAGGCGGGCGACTTCTGCGTGGGCGTGGCGGCCTTCCCGTACAAGCACCCGAGGTCGGCCACGGTCGAGTCGGACACGAGATACTTCGTGCAGAAGTGCCGGGCCGGCGCCGACTATGCGATCACCCAGATGTTCTTCCGCGCGGAGGACTACCTGCGGCTGCGCGACCGCGTGGCGGCCCAGGGGTGCGACACGCCGATCATCCCGGGCGTCATGCCCGTGACGCAGATGAGCACGATCGCCCGGTCCGAGCAGCTGTCCGGCGCGCCGTTCCCGCCGGAGGTGGCCGAGCGGTTCGCGGCCGTCGCCGACGATCCGGTGGCGGTCCGCCGCCTGGGCATCGAGCACGCCGCCGAGATGTGCCGGACGCTCCTCGAAGAGGGCGCCCCCGGCATCCACTTCATCACCTTCAACCGGTCGAGCGCGACCCGCGAGGTGTTCCAGGCGCTGCACGGCGTGCCCGCCGTCGCCGGCTGACCCGCCTGCCCGCGTATCAGTCCTTCGGGAGCGGCGCGGGGCCGGGCAACGGCAGCCGCACCCCCGCGATGACGTACTCCTCGTAGCCGCCCGGGAAGACGAACCGGGTCATCAGGTCGGCGAAGCCCACGTCGCGGTAGAGATGGCGGGCCACCGTGGGGGCGTCGTGCGTGGACAGCACGGCGGTTCGCTCCGGGCGGCCCTCGCACAGCGCGTGGATCATGCGCCGCCCGACGCCCCTGCCCTGGTACCCCGGGCGTACGTGGATCTCGGCGATCTCCAGGGCGTCGCCGAACCACTCGTCGGCCACCACCGGCCCCGCCCGGTCCTGCAGGCCGCCGCGGACGACGTCGTGCCACCACTGGCCGGGGCCGCCGTGGAAGCCGTACGCGAAGCCGGCGATGCCGGGGCCCTGTGGGTCCTCGGCGAGGACGCAGGCGAAGTCGGGATAACCGGCGTGGTTGCGCATGATCGCCATGCGGCCCGCGAGCTGGTCCGACGGCGGCCGCATGGCGTCCGTGTAGATCTCCAGCACGGTGTCCAGCACCGCCCTGAACGTGTCGGGCCCCACCCGGCGCAGTCGGATCACGCGTCGCACACTAGCAAAGCGCCGCCAGGCCGGTCGCGGACGTCATTCGACCTCGGCGGGGGTGCCCCCGGTGATCCGTACGAGCTCGTCGAAGGAGGTGGGGAAGACCGAGTGCGGATGCCCGGCGGCGGCCCACACGACCTCGTGCTTGCCCAGCCAGGTGTCCACGAGCGTCCGCACGGGCGCCGGGTGCCCGACCGGGGCCACGCCGCCGATGGGCTGCCCGGTGTGCTCCCGGACGAACTCCGGCGTCGCCCTGCGCACCTTCACCGCTCCGACGAGCCGCGCGATCAGGTCGGTGTTCACGCGATGGGCGCCGCTGGTCAGCACCAGCAGCGGCGCGCCGTCCGCGTCGAAGATCAGGCTGTTGGCGATCGCGCCGATCTCGCAGCCGAGCTGGGCCGCCGCCGTGGCGGCCGTCGGCGCGGCGTCGTCGAGCACGACGACCTCACCGGTCACCTGCCGCTCCCGCAGGGCCTGCTCGACTCGGGCGACGTTCGGATGCAACTTTTCCGGCACCCGGCCACTCTAAACGGATTGCCAGGACAGACGCGGCCGATTATCGCCACTTGTGATCACACGGCTCGCAATCGGACCGTAAGGTGAGTCCTTTGTTAGGAATCAGGCTTTTGAGGGGTTGGTCATGATGAGAGGTCGACGGCGACCGGCCGCGGCCATGCTCGTCGCGATGGGGGCCGTGGCGTTCGCGACGGCCGGGGTCGCCGGCCCGGCGCGGGCCGGCGCCGCCGTTCCGGCGGGAGCCGTGACGTACGCGACGACCGGCCTCGCCGGCGCG
>QFZU02000061.1 GCA_003260025.2 Microbispora triticiradicis
CCGTCTCGCGGGCCCCGCCGCGCCGCCCGAGGCCGCGCGTGAGGCCGCGCCCGAATCGCCGGTCGCGGAACCCGGCCTGCTGTCCGCGGCCATGCTGGCCCGCGCCGTGGCGGCGATGGACGCCCCGGCCGTGAGCGTGGCACTGGACGCGGCGCTGGCCGCGCACGGCGTGCTGTGGACGTGGGAGCGGCTCGTGCTGCCGGTGTTCGCGGCGATCAGCCGCCGGCAGTGGGAGACCGGAGCCGGGATCGACATCGAGCACCTGTTCTCCAACCGGCTCCAGGCCGCCCTGGTGCGGTTCTCCGCGCACGCGCCCGCGCCCGTCCACCCCCGGCCGGTCCTGCTGGCCGCCGCCGAGGAGGAGCAGCACACCCTGGCGATCCAGGCGCTCGCCGCCGCGCTCGCCGGGCTCGCGGTGGAGACCCGGGTGCTGGGGGCCCGCACGCCGTACTCCGCGCTGGCGGACGCCATGCGCCGGGTCGGCCCCGCGGCGGTGTTCGTCTGGTCGCAGACCCCCGCGACCGGCGAGCCGGCCCCGCTCGGCGGCCTGCCGGGGCTCCGCCCCGCGTGCCGGGTCATCGCCGGTGGCCCGGGGTGGGGCGAGGGAATGCCTACGGAAGTCGTTCGAGTGACTACGTTTCGTGACGCCATCTCGGCGGTAATGACCACTCTGCGGTGATTCGCCCTCTTTGGCGCACTCTTGACCTGGGGTTTGGCTGATTTTGTTGCCATGGCGACGCGCGGAGGGCTATGAATAGGTTTTGAATAAGTTCTTGGGGCATGGGGGGACCATGGAGACGACGCTGGAGTTCCGCCTCGCCGCGGGTGACACGGGCGCCCTGGGAGAGTGCTATCGAGAGCACTCCTCGGCCGTGCGCTCCTACCTGCGCAAACTTGTGCCGCCGCAGGATGTGGAAGACGTCCTCCAGGTCGTCTTCACGGAGGTCTGGCGGTTCCGGCACCGCTTCGACCCGGGCCGGAGCCTGCCGGCCTGGCTGTTCGGGATCGCCCACAACCGCGCCGTCGACCACCTGCGGGCGCGCACGCCGACGACGGTGCCGCTGGAGGCGGTCCCCGACCCGGCGGGACACGACGGGCGGCGGGACGGCGACGAGCTCGCCGACCGCGACCGGGTGCTCCGGGCGCTGGCCGCGCTGCCGCAGGTGCAGCGCCAGGCGATCGAGCTGGCGTACTACGGCGACCTGACCCAGCGCGAGATCGCCGAGCACCTGCGGGTCCCGCTCGGCACCGTCAAGGCTCGCACGGCCCGGGGTCTGCACCGGCTGTCCGCACTGCTGGAGGCGGCGTGAACACGACGGAGAGCACACCGGAGGGCGCGGTGGAGAGCACACTGGAGAGCACGGCGGCGCAGGTCAGGCCGAGGGTGGCGGTGTCGAGCTGCCTGCTGGGCGCTCCCGTGCGGTTCAACGGCGGCCACAGCCGCGACCGGTTCCTCGCCGGCGAGCTGGACGAGTACGTGGACTGGGTGCCGATCTGCCCCGAGATGGAGGTCGGTCTCGGCACGCCCCGCGAGACGCTCCGGCTGGAGCGCGGCACGGACGGACCCCGGCTGATGACCCGGCGGACGCGCCGGGACCTGACCGCCGAGATGGCCGGCCTCGCCGCCGAGCGGGCGGCGGAGATCGGCGCCGTCGACGGCTACGTCTTCAAGTCGAAGAGCCCGAGCTGCGGGCTCCACGGCGTCCCCGTGTACGGCGGGTCCGCCCCGGGCGCGCCCGGGCGCCGCGGTCCCGGCATCTTCGCCTCCGCGATCACCGGCGCTCACCCGTCTCTGGTCGTCGAGGACGAGGGCCGGCTGCACGACGCGGTGCTGCGGGAGGCGTTCGTCGAACGGATCTTCGCCGCGGCCCGGCTGCGGGCGCTGCTGTCCGGCGACTGGCGCCCCCGCGACCTGGTCGGCTTCCACGCCCGGCACAAGATGCAGATCCTCGCCCACTCGCCCGCGGCGTACCGGGTGATCGGGCGGCTCGTGGCCGCCGCGGGCGGCCTGCCCCGGGAGACGCTGGCCCGCGAGTACGGCTGGGCCTTCCGCACCGCCCTCCTGGTCAGGGCCACGATCGGGCGCCACGTCAACGTGCTGCACCACTTCCTCGGCAGGATCAGCGGGGACCTCGACCCGGTCCGCCGGGCCGACCTCACCGAGGTCATCGAGGCGTACCGGGCGCACCGGGTCGCCCTCGCCGTGCCGCTGGCCCTGCTGCGCCATCACGCGAAGGGCGCCGGAGCCGGCCAGGTCCAGGAGCAGACCTACCTGTCGCCGTACCCGGACGCGCTGCGCCTGCGTAACCACGTCCCCGCCTGACGGGGGCATGCGGGGACCGGTGCATACGGCTGGCTGAAAGGGAAGAAAGGCTTCTTATGGGACGCACCTCGAAGAAGACGCTGACCGGCACCGCCCTCGCCGTGACCGCCGCCGCCGTGGCCGGCGGACTCGGCACCGACCCCCGTTCCTCCTGGTACCACCGGCTGCGCAAGCCCTCCTGGCAGCCGCCGCGGCAGGCGTACGGCCTGGTCTGGACGCCGCTGTACGCGACGATCGCCTACGCGTCCGCCCGCGCGCTCTCCGTGGGGGACGAGCGCTCCCGGCCGGCCCTGCGCCGGGCGCTCGCCGCGAACCTGGCGCTGAACGCGGCCTGGCCGCCGCTGTTCTTCAGGGCCCGCAACCCGCGTCTCGCGCTCGCCGAACTGGTCGCGCTCAACGCGTCGAACGTCCTGCTGACCCGCCGCTTCCTCCGCCAGGACCGCGCGGCGGGGCTCCTGCTGCTGCCGTACACGGGGTGGACGCTCTTCGCCACCGCGCTCAACGCCTCCATCGCCCGCCGCAACCCCCGGGCCTGACCGGTCCCGCTCCGCCTGCCGCCGTGACCCGCCGCGAAAGCGGTCAGACCCGCGGCTGCAGGGTGTATCCGCTGTAGCCCGGGCAGCTTCCCGACGGCGCCCACCTGCCGACGTTCAGGGTGATTATGACGGTCACCCCCGTGCAGTAGACCTTCAGGGTGCTCAACTGCTTGATGTCGCAGTAGAAGGTCATCTGCACACCCGGCCCGGCCACCGGAATGCAGTAGCTCGTCTCCGCCGCCACCGCCGAATTCGCCGTCGCGACACCCTCGGGGAGGACTTTCCATTCGCTGGTGCGGAAAGAGCCGGCCGGCCCGGTGCCCGACGCCCACGCCGCGGTCACGCCCAAGGGCGTCAGCAGCAGCGCGGCCAGCGCCAGTACGGTGAGCGCGTATCGACGAGCAGGTCCCATGTCGTTCCTCCTGTTCGCGGCGCGCGGCGGAAGCGCGGTCCCGCCGGGGCCTCGGGTATTCACCTCCCTGATTGACAACGCATATCCGCTTCTTGTCAACATCGTGTCCAATACGAATGTCCGAAACGAAAAATGGTCTTCTCCGGGCGCGGCGGGAGAACTGCCGAGACCTGGCGGAATATGCCTGGGAAAAGCGCCGGCCGGCCGTTCGGGTGCGCATGCCGGCGGACTGGATTTTCAGGAGGCCGTCATGGAGCCGCGGGGTCGAGCTGGCGGGGCCGCTCGTCCTCGCCCGGCGGTTCCTGGGATTCAAAAGCCGTGAGGATCGTGGTGAGGACCTCCCGGAACCTCCGCACCTGGGCCGGGGTGAGGGGGTCGAACAGCACGCGGCGGACCTCCTCCACGTGGCCCGGCGCGGCCTGCACGAGCGCCGCGAAGCCCTCGTCGGTGAGCTCGGCGACGGTCGTGCGCCGGTCCTCGGGCCGCTTGACCCGCCGCACCCAGCCCTTCTCCTCCAGCCGGGAGACGGCGTGGGAGAGGCGGCTGACGGAGTATCGGAGAATGGAGGACAACTCGCTCATCGTCATGGTCCGGCCCGGCGACTCGGAGAGCACCACGAGGATCATGTAATAGGTGTGCGGGATGCCCGAGTCACGCTGCAACTGCCGTTCTAGGGCGTCCTGGAGGAGCTGGCTCGTCCTGATGTAGGCGCGCCAGGTGCGCTGCTCCTCATCGTCGAGCCATCGCGTGCCGGACATGCGCCAAGACTACCGGTCGGTCGGCACAATCTTTGTGGGCCAAAGACCCTGGTTCGATCGTTCCCGTCAGGAAAGTCTCAGGGCATGGACG
The DNA here is from genome assembly GCA_003260025.2 of Microbispora triticiradicis. Classification (GTDB taxonomy): domain Bacteria; phylum Actinomycetota; class Actinomycetes; order Streptosporangiales; family Streptosporangiaceae; genus Microbispora; species Microbispora triticiradicis. The sequence continues at coordinate 4,121 of QFZU02000061.1, forward strand.
AAATGGAGCGCATCGACGCCTATTGGCGGGCCGCGAACTACCTGTCCGTCGGGCAGATCTACCTGATGGACAACCCGCTGCTGACCGAGCCGCTGATCGCCGAGCACGTCAAGCCGCGGCTGCTGGGCCACTGGGGCACCACCCCCGGGCTCAACTTCTGCTTCGCCCACCTGAACCGGGTCATCCGGGAACGCGACCAGGAGATGATCTACATCGCCGGTCCCGGGCACGGCGGCCCGGCCGCGGTGGCCCACGCCTGGCTGGAGGGCACCTACACCGAGCGCTATCCCCACGTCACCCGCGACGCGACCGGCATGCGCCGGCTGTTCCGCCAGTTCTCCTTCCCCGGCGGCATCCCCAGCCACGTGGCCCCCGAGACTCCCGGCTCCATCCACGAGGGTGGCGAACTCGGCTACGCCCTGTCCCACGCGTACGGCGCGGCCTTCGACAACCCCCGCCTGGTGGTGGCGTGCGTCGTCGGGGACGGCGAGGCCGAGACCGGCCCGCTGGCCACCGCCTGGCACTCCAACAAGTTCCTCAACCGGGCCGGTGACGGGGTGGTGCTGCCGATCCTGCACCTCAACGGCTACAAGATCGCCAACCCCACCGTGCTGGCCCGCATCCCCGAACCCGAGCTGCTCAAGCTGTTCGAGGGGTACGGCTACCGCCCCCACGTCGTCTCCGGCGACCAGCCGGCCGAGATGCACGAGCTGATGGCGCGGACCCTGGACACGGTGTTCGACGAGATGGCCGACGGCGGCCCGCTGCCGATGATCGTGCTGCGTACGCCCAAGGGCTGGACCGGCCCCAGGGAGGTGGACGGGCTGCCGGTGGAGGGCACCTGGCGCGCCCACCAGGTGCCGCTGACCGATGTGCGCAACCGCCCCGACCGCCTGGAGGCGCTGCGGGAGTGGATGCTCTCCTACCGGCCCGGGGAGCTGTTCGACGCCGACGGCCGGCCGGTCGAGGCCGTCACGGCCACGGTGCCGGACGGGCCGCTGCGGATGAGCGCGAACCCGCACGCCAACGGCGGTGAGCTGCTGCGCCCCCTCGTGCTGCCCGACTTCCGCGACTACGCCGTGGAGGTCAAGAGCCCGGCCACCGCCTCCAGCGAGCCGACCCGCGTGCTGGGCGGGTTCCTGCGGGACGTGATCGCCGCCAACCCGGAGAACTTCCGGCTCCTCGGCCCGGACGAGACCGCGTCCAACCGGCTGTCGGCGGTGTTCGAGGCCACCGGCAAGGAGTGGGAGGCGGCCCTGCTGCCGACGGACGAGAACCTCGGCCCGGCCGGCCGCGTGATGGAGGTGCTCAGCGAGCACCAGTGCCAGGGCTGGCTGGAGGGCTACCTGCTGACCGGCCGCCACGGGCTGTTCAACTGCTACGAGGCGTTCATCCACATCGTCGACGCGATGTTCAACCAGCACGCCAAGTGGCTGGAGTCGTCCCGCAAGATCCCCTGGCGCAGGCCGGTGGCCTCGCTGAACTACCTGCTGTCCTCGCACGTGTGGCGGCAGGACCACAACGGCTTCAGCCACCAGGACCCCGGGTTCCTCGACGTGGTGGTCAACAAGAAGGCCGAGGTGGTGCGGGTGTACCTGCCGCCGGACGCCAACACGCTGCTGTCGACCGCAGACCACTGCCTGCGCTCCCGCGACTACGTCAACGTCGTCGTCGCCGGCAAGCAGCCCGTGCTCGACCTGATGAGCATGGACGAGGCGGCCGTCCACTGCGCCCGCGGGCTGGGCATCCTGGAGTGGGCCTCCACCGACGAGGGCGCCCATCCCGACGTGGTGCTGGCCTGCGCCGGCGACGTGCCGACCCTGGAGACCCTCGCCGCCGCGGCGATGCTGCGCGAGCACCTGCCCGAACTGAAGGTGCGGGTGGTCAACGTGGTCGACCTCATGCGGCTGCAGCCGGCCTCCGAGCACCCGCACGGGCTGCGCGACGTGGAGTTCGACGCGCTGTTCACCACCGACCGGCCGATCATCTTCAACTTCCACGGCTACCCGTGGCTGATCCACCGCCTGACCTACCGGCGTACGGGACACGAGAACCTGCACGTGCGCGGATACAAGGAGGAGGGCACCACCACCACGCCGTTCGACATGGCGATGCTCAACGACATCGACCGCTACCACCTGGTGATGGACGTGATCGACCGGGTGCCCGGCCTGGGCAGCACGGCCGCCCACCTGCGCCAGCGCATGGCCGACGCCCGGCTGCGCGCCCGCGCCCACACCCGCGAGTACGGCGAGGACCCCGCCGAGATCCGCGACTGGACCTGGCCCGCCTCCTGAACCGGGGACGCCGGCCTGTATGTCGGGCAATCACATGACGTGATCCTGATGGGTGGTCGATGATGCCAGGTATGCGCGGAGCGGTGCCGGTATGGGGCGGGGCTGGGGTCGCGGTGGTGGCCCTGGCCGGGCTGGGCGTCTACCTGTCCCAGGTGGGGCTGGACAAGGCGGACAAGCTGGCCAGCGTGGTCGGGTTGTTCGTCGGCCTGGCCGGGCTGGGGGTGGCGGCGTACGGGCTGGTCGCCGAGCGGGGAAGCGGCGGCGGTGGTGTGCGGCAGCGGGCCAGGGCAACCGGCCGTGGCCGCGTTTCTCAGGCCGGCCGTGACATCACCGCCGGTCCGGCGCGGCGGCTGGAGGGAGGCGACGACGACGCCGCGGCGGGTGGCGTGGCCGGCGGGGAAGCACGGTCGGTGTGGCAGCGGGCCGAGGCCGCTGAGGACGGCCAGGTGAATCAGGCCGGCCGAGACGTCAACGAGCGGTGAGGCCGTCGCGTGGGTCACGCAAGGTGATCCAGCAGGCGCAGGCCGCGGGACTGGCCCGGATCTGTCAGGCGGCCGGGGACCTGATCGTGTACGGGGGCGAGGAGCCGTACCGATGGGCGCGGTGGCCCGCACCGGCGTCGCCTCCGACGACGGGGGAGGCGCGGGCGCAGCCCAGTGAGCTTCTGCGTGCCTCGCACGCGCTCGTCGCCTTCACCGGCCGCCACGATCTGCTGGACGAGCTGACGAGCTGGCGGGATACGGCCACCGGGCAGAACGTGGCGGTGCATCTGATCCATGGGCCGGGCGGGCAGGGCAAGACCCGGCTGGCCGGACACGTGGCGGGCCTGTGGCGGCAGCGGGGGTGGGTGGTGCTGGCGGCCCATCACCGGCGTGACCGCTCCACCGCGGCGGAGTTCGAGGTGCCCACCTTCGAGGAGGCGGCCGGGGTGCTGGTGGTGGTGGACTACGCCGAGCGGTGGGACACCGCCGACCTGCTCACCCTGTTGCGTGACGCGCATCTGCCCGGGCGGCTGCCGGTGCGGGTGCTGCTGCTGGCCCGCCCAGCCGGCACCTGGTGGGACAGCCTGAGGGGGCGGATGCAGCGTGATCTCGGCCTGACGCCCGGCCGGCGGGAGCTGGAGCCGCTGGAGCAGGAGACCGGGGTTACCCGTGCGGGGCTGTTTCGCGCGGCCCGTGACCGGTTCGCCGAACTTCTGCAGGTGCCCGGAGCCGGCTCGGTGGCGGTGCCGTCCGCGTTGGAGCGGCATGAGGCCTATCGGCTGGTGCTGACCGTGCACATGGCCGCGTTGGCCGCGGTGCTGGCCGCCGAGCGTGGCCAGCAACCGCCCGCCGACCCGGTGCGGGTGTCGCAGTTCCTGCTGGCGCGCGAGCGGGATCACTGGGAGGCGATGGCCTCCCCCCGCCGGGACAGACCCCTGGCGACCTCGCCGGAGGCGATGGGGCAGATCGTCTACACCGCGACACTGACCGGCCCGCTTGGCTACCAGGACGGCAAGGCCGCCCTGGCACGTGCCGAGATCGAGTCCATGCAGGCGGTCGGGCAGCTGCTGAAGGACCACGCGGTGTGCTACCCACCCGCGGCTTCCAGCCCCGGGCCGGTCTCACCGCAGGCGGTGCCGGCTCCTCACCCGGGCATCACGGTGCTGGAGCCGTTGTACCCCGACCGGCTGGGCGAGGACTTCATCGCCTTGTCCACCCCCGGCCATTCCTGCGACTTTCCCGCCGATCCGTGGGCGGAGGCGGCGCCCGCTCGGCTGCTGGCCCCGCCCGCCGGCGCCGGTGACGGGCCGGCTGAGGGCGGGAGCATGCCGACGTGGGCGCGGCATGCGGTGACCACGCTGATCGAGGCCGCTCACCGATGGCCCCACCTGGCGCGGCAGCAGTTGTATCCGCTGCTGGCCGCCGCCCCTGACCTGGCTGTGCACGCCGGTGGCGCCGCTTTGACCAGGCTGGCCGACCTGGACGACATCGATGCCCGGCTGCTGGCGGCCATCGCGGCGAGGCTGCCCGGCCATCGGCATATCGATCTCGACATCGGGGCCGCCGCGGTGGTTTCCCGTCTGACCGAAAACCGTCTGGCCGACGCCACCGACCCGGCCACCCGTGCCGCCTCCACGAAGCCTTGGCCATCCGCCTGTCCTATGCGGGGCTGCACACACGCGCGCTGGCCGAAGGCCACCAGGCCGTCGGACTCTGGCGCCGGCTCGCCGCGCTGAACCCGGACGCCTACCTGCCCCTACTGGCCGACTCGTTGAACAACCATGCGAACCGGCTGACGGAGGTCGGACAGTGGGGCGAGGCGGTCCCGGTCAGTGAGGAGGCCGTCCGCCTGCGTCGCGAACTGGTCGTGCTGAACCCAGACGCCTACCTGCCCGACCTGGCCGTCTCGGTGAACAACTACGCTCTGCGGTTGGCGGAGGTCGGGCGGCGGGCCGAGGCGCTCCCGGTCAATCAGGAGGCCGTCCGCCTCTTCGGTGAGCTGGCCGCGCTCAACCGGGAGGCCTATCTGCCCAACGTGGCCGTCTCGCTGAGCAACCAGGCTGTCTTGCTTGGGGAGGTCGGGCGGCGGGGTGAGGCGGTCTCGGTCGGTGAGGAGGCTGTCCGCCTCTACCGTGAGCTGGCTCAGCTCAACCGGGAGGCCCACTTGCCCGGCCTGGCCTCCTCGTTGAACAATTACGCTCTGCGGTTGGCGGAGGTCGGGCGGCGGGCCGAGGCGGTCCCGGTCGGTGAGGAGGCCGTCCGCCTCTACGGCGAGCTGGCCGCGCTCAACCGGGACGCCTATCTGCCCGCACGCTGCCTTGCTGGGGCGGGTCGGGCGGGGGGTCGAGGCGGTCCCGGTCGGTGAGGAGGCCGTCCGCCTCTACGGCGAGCTGGCCGCGCTCAACCGGGACGCCTATCTGCCCGGCCTGGCCGTCTCGTTGACCAACCAGGCAGCCTTGCTGGGGCAGGTCGGGCGGGGAGTCGAGGCGGTTCCGGCCAGTGAGGAGGCTGTCCGTCTCTTCGGTGAGCTGGCTGCGCTCAACCGGGAGGCCTATCTGCCCGACCTGGCCGGCTCGTTGCAGAGCAATGCTCTGCGGTTGGCGGAGGTCGGGCGGCGGGCCGAGGCGGTATCGGTCAATCAGGAGGCCCTCCGCCTTTTCGCGGAGCTGGCCGCGCTCAACCGGGAGGCCTATCTACCCGACCTGGCCTCCTCGTTGAACAACCACGCTGCCTTGCTGGGGCGGGTCGGACGGGGGGTCGAGGCGGTCCCGGTCAGTGAGGAGGCCGTCAGCCTCTACGGCGAGCTGGCCGCGCTCAACCGCGACGCTCACCTGCCCGATGCCCTGAGAAGTCTTACGGCTTGGGGGTATGTGCTGATCGAGAACTCCCGGTTCCGCGCCGCCGTCACACCGCTTACCGCGGCGTTACTGGCGGCGCGGGAACTGCCCGAGTACGTCGCCCAGAGCATCATCGGCTCGGCCGCCGACCTGCTCCGTCTCGCCTATGCGGGAGACGCCGCCGCTGTGGCCGACGAGTTCCGCGTGGTCACCGGCCAGGAGGTCCCGGCCTGGATGAAGGAACCACCCTCCGCCACCGAAGGCTGACGAGAGCGACCTCCACAGCCTCCGAGATCCCGGATCCGACTGATCCCGATGTCACGTGCCGGGCCGGATCAGGCCGCTCTCGTAGGCCAGGATGACCAGCTGGACCCTGTCGCGCACGTTCAGCTTGGCGATGGCCCTGGTGATGTGGGTCTTGGCGGTGAGCGGACTGATGACGAGGCGCTCGGCGATCTCGTTGTTGGAGAGTCCGAGCGCCACGAGCCTGACCGTCTCAAGCTCCCGGGCGGTGAGGACGGCCAGCCGCTTCCCGATGCCGGGCGTGAGGTCCTGCCGGTGAGCGAACTGCTCGATGACGCGGCGCGTCACCCCTGGAGACAGGAGCGCGTCTCCGTCGGCGACGGCGGCGACCGCCCGGCGGAGTTCGGCGGGTTCGACCTCCTTGGTGAGGAAGCCGCTGGCTCCGGCGCGCAGGGCGGCGAAAACGTGTTCGTCGGTGTCGAACGTGGTGAGGATGATGACTCGGCAACCCGGAGCGCCCGGGCCGGTGACGATGCGGCGCGTGGCGGTGATCCCGTCGGTGCCCGGCATGCGGATGTCCATGAGGATCACGTCGGGGCGGGTGCTCGCGGCCAGCCGTACGGCTTCGTCGCCGTCCTGGGCTTCGCCGACGACCGTGACGTCCCGGGATCGGGCCAGCAGGCTGCGGAAACCGGCCCGTACGAGTGCCTGGTCGTCGGCGAGGAGCACCTTGATCGTCACGCTGTCGAGCCTGCCACAGGGATGTCGGCCCGCACGGCGAAGCCGCCGGAGATCGGCCCTGCGGTGAGCGTGCCCCCCAGCGCGCTCACCCGCTCGCGCATGCCGGCCAGGCCATGGCCCTCAGTGACATCGGCGCCGCCTGGAATGCTGCCGCCGTTGTCTGTGATCTCGACGGTGACCGAGCGAGGCCGGTAGCCGATCGTCACCTCCGCCTTGCTCGCCCCCGCGTGCTTGAGCGTGTTGGCGAGGGACTCCTGCACGACGCGGTGAACGGCGATGGCGGTGATGGCGGGGACGACCGCGCGGTCGCCGTGCTCGTCGAGGGTCACCTCAAGCCCGGCGGCGCGGGTGTCGGCGATGAGAGCGTCCAAGGAGGCCAGGTCCGCCTGGGGTGCGGTGTCGGCGGGGTCGTCGCGCAGGACCGTGATGAGGGAGCCGAGGTCGGCCATCGCCTGGTTCCTGACGTTCTTCGCCAGGCGCAGCGCGGCGGCGGCCGCGGCCGGGTCCTCCTCCAGAGCGTCGGCGGCGACATTGAGCTGGACGCCGACGACGGCCAGTGTGTGGGCGATGATGTCGTGAACCTCGTGCGAGACACGCAGCCGTTCCTCGGCCGCGCGCGCACGGCTGTCGGTCTCGCGCAGCCGCTCACGCCAGCGCATCGCGGCGGCGTACGTGAGACCCGCGGCGACGAGGACCGCCAGGAGCAGTCCTTCCCCCGCGACGTGGATCAGGTAGCGGACCGGGTTACGGTCCAGGATCCAGCGGGCGTCAACGGCGGAGTAGACCAGCTGGGCCAGGCCGAGGGCGGGCACCCAGCGCACGCGTGGCGTGGTGGCGGCGGTGAAGTAGGCGACCGCGGCCGGCCAGATCCAACCGGCGGGAGACCAGTGTCCGGTGAGGTGATAGACGAGGATCCCGCCGATCGACAGCAGCAGCACGGTCATCGGCCACCTGCGTCTGACCAGCAGGAGCGCTCCGAGAAGCAGACCGAGAGGGATCGTGCCCTGCCAGGGGTCGTGCACCCCGGTGGCGAGGGCCACGGCCACGAAGAAGACCAGCGTGAGGGCGGCGAGCGTGATGTCGGTGATCCGGGCGATGTGCCGGACGGGAGCCGGTTCGCGTCGTGGGGGCAGAGCGGCCATGCGGAGGCCCTTTCTCGAGGGGCGACGGATGTGAGACCGGGCCGCGTCGCCCAGACGGTCAACTGGGCGACGCCGTGGGCATGTCCGGCTTTCCGTAGCCGCGCGGACCGGCGGGCTCAGGGGCTGCGGAAGCTTCGGCCGTCTCGACGAGAAACGCTAGGCCGGGCCGCGGCGGGAGCGCGTCGTCCGTCGATCGTCACCTGGCCTTGCACCGTTCGCCGTACGCGTTACACCGAACGGAGTAGGCATCACGCCTCGACCGGCCGCACGAGGCCGAGGCTCTCAGGGCTTCAGGACGGGCACGTCAAGCAGTGCGGAGGGCGGTCAGGATCACGGAGCCAGCCGGGCGACCGCTCCTGTTTCCAGGGCGGTCCACACAGCACCGTCCGGGCCCACGGCGATGCCGTGGGGTTCCGACGAGGGGGTGGGCAGGTCGTACTCGATGATCAGCCCGGCGGGGGTGACGCATCCGACGCGGTTGGCGCCCCATTCGGTGAACCAGCACTCTCCGGAGGGCGCCGTGGTGATGGCGTGGGGCCTGGCGCTCCGATCGGGCAGCGGGAACTCCTGGATCGTGCCGTCCGCACCGAGCCTGCCGATCTGCCCCGCGGCGATCTCCACGAACCACACCGCGTCGTCGGCCCCGCACGTGATGCCCACCGGTGCGGCGCCGTCGGTGGGCAGTCTGTGGAGCGTCACGGTGCCGTCCAGGTCGAGCCGGCCGACGGCGTTGGCCTGGTTGAGGGTGAACCACAGTGCGTCGCCGGGGCCGGCGGTGATCATGGAGGGGAACGCTCCCTGTGCGGGGAGGGGGAAGTGGGCGATCTGTCCGTCCGTGGTGATGCGGCCGATCCGGTCGGTGCTCATCTCGGTGAACCACAGGGCGCCGTCCGGGCCCGCGCAGATGCCGAAGGGGCCGGCTCCGGGTTGGGGCAACGCGAACGCCGTGAGGGTTCCGTCGACGGTGACCCGGCCGATGTGGTCGTCCGCGGACCGGGTGAACCACAGTGCCCCGTCCGGGCCCGCGGTGATGATGCTCGGCCTGCAGTCCGCGGAACCCGCGGGATACCGGCTGAGCTCACCGTCGACGGCCAGGCGGGCGATCTCACCGCTGTGGACCAGGGTGAGCCACAACGCGGCGTCGGGCCCGGTCGTGATGCCGTAGGGGCCGGCCTTCGCATCCGCGACCGGGAGTTCCCGAACCGATGAACGATCGGAGTGCTGCAACTTCTGCTCCAGGGTCAGGGCGCTCGTGCGGCGTCGGGAACGAGGCGGTCGTCGACACCCTGCCCGTCAGCACCAAAGCACGGCAACTCGTTAAAAAGGCCGTTTGTGCGATCGGCGACAATCCCCATCGTGACGCCTCCCGATGTGACCATGTGGCTGGCCGGTCCGCGCGGCACGCGCGTGGAGTTGCGACGGCGAGGGTGCCGGGTCAGCGAGCGTCACGGAAACAGGGCCGAGGTGCTGATCGACGACGTGGACGAGGACGTCGCCGCCGTGCACTTCGAACTGGCTGTGGACCGATACGTCGCCGGCGGATACTCCCCCCGAACTCAGAAGGCCGCGCGCAGCGCCCTCGGCACCCCGGCGGACGACGCCGGATACGCGTTCGCGTTCGCCGCGAAGGTCGGCGGCGCCCGGGGCGAGCTCATCAGGGCACAGGCGCTGCGGCTGTGGGAGGACGATCAGGCGGCACGGGACGCCGAGCGGGCGGCGATCGAGGCGATCGACTCCCCGGTGTCCTTCTACGGCCTGCTGGACGACCACCTCCTCCTGATCCCGGACGGACCCGCGATCCACGCGTACGTCGACGGGCACGATGTGGTCTCACTCGTCGACGGGCTGGCCACCGCCAAGGGCATGACACCGGGCCGGCTGGGCTTCGACCCCCGGCGCGAGCCCTGGCGGATCGATCTCACGGGACGGCACCGGCTCCGGAGCCTGCTCGCCGGCGAACACATGAGCCGGCTGCGCTCGCTCCGGATCCGCACCTGGGGTGGCACCGCCCGCCTCGACCTGGTCCTGAGCTCCTACTCCGCCGGTGACCGGCTCAGCCACCTGTGCCTGCCGAGCCAGCGCGACGACCTCGCCGAAGCGCCGGTCGCGGGGCGATACCCCGGCCTGCGCGCACTGGAGTGCCCCGCGTGGCAGGTGGCGCCGCTGCTCCGGGACGGGGCGCCCCGGCTGCACACGCTCGTGGCGTACGGCATCGACGAGCGCGCGCCCTCCCTGCTGGACATGCTGGCCGGCCTCTCCCTGCCCGCCCTCAACCACCTCGCCCTGTGGGAGACACACGTGGATCCCACAAGCCTGGGCACCTCTCCGGTCGTCGCGAGGCTGGCCACCCTCGACCTGTGGAAGGTCAACGACGCCCACCGGTTCGACTTCCCCGCCCTGCTGCGGCAGCGGCGGGAGCTGGCGCATCTGGAACGGATCGTCCTCCCCGGGCACTGCGTCCCCTCCACCATCCGCAGCCGCTTCGTCGACTGGCCGCAGGTGACCTTCGCCGGCCATGACCGCCGCGAGCTGCTCGCGCTCGACCTCGACACCCGGGGATACCCGCTCGCCATGTGATCCGGGCTCACTCACCGCCGACTCCTCAAGGGCAGGTCAGCGCTGGTTCCGTTCGGTCAGTCGCAGGGTGAGGCCGTGCGGCTCCAGGTGCAGCCGTGGCCGTGGGCGTACGGAGCCGGGGCAGGGGAGCAGGCGCCAGGACCGGATGATGCCGGCGAGGGACAACGTCAGGTCCATGAAGGCGAGTTCGTAGCCGATGCATTTCGACTCTCCTGCCCCGAAGGGCAGCCAGCCCTTGACCTGGTGCGGGTCACGTCCGTCCCACCTGTACGGATCGAAGGCCTCCGGGGAGGGGAACAGGTCGGGCCGGTGGTGCAGCACGTACGGGCTCAGCAGCACCTGCGCGCCGGCCGGGATGCGCCGGGAGCCGATGGCGGTGTCGGTGACGGCCACCCGCGGGAAGATCCAGCTGGGAGAGCGCATTCGCAGGACCTCGGCGACGACGCCTCGGGTGCGGGGGAGCCGGGCCATCACGTCGGCGGCGGTGTGCCCCTGGCCGAGCCGGGTGACGGCCTGCGCTTCGTGGGCCACTTCGGCGTCCAGCGCGGAGTCCTGGGAGAGCTGGTGCAGGGCCCAGGCGTGGCCGACGGCGGTCGCGGTGATCCCGCCGAGGAGCACGGTCATGGCCGTGTCGCGCACCTCCTTGTCGCTGAGCCGGTCGCTGTCGAGGGCGGTGGTGAACATGGACATCAGGTCGCCGTGGTCCGCGCCGTCCCGGCGGTAGGCGGCGATCTCCTCGTCCAGGAAGCGCAGCAGCCTGGCCTCGCTCTCGCGATAGCGGTGATTGCGGCGGGTGGGCAGGCGGTTGAGGCCTGGGGCGATCATCCGCAGGATGGTCTGGTGGTCGACGAAGTCGGTGACGGCCCGCCGTAGCCCGGCGACCTCGGGGCCGAGATCGCGGCGGCAGAACATGGTCGCGAGGGTGGAGCGGGTGGCCAGCGACCGCATCTCCGGTAGTACGTCCAGGATCTGTCCGTGGCGCCAGGTCGCGGTGACAGCGTCAACCTGGGCCTGGACGGTCCGGGCATAACCGGTCATCCGGCCGCTGTGGAAGGCGGGCTGCGCGAGCCGGCGGAGTCGTTTGTGCTTGGCCAGGGGGCAGGTGGCCATGCCGTCACCGACGATCGACCGCATGTTCTCGTAGAACACGCCCCCTTTGGAGCGACCCGCCCACCCCCGGCGCCCGGAGCCGGCACGAGAAATCGGGATGACGGCACCGGTAGCATCGGAGGCATCGGAGCCGCCGCCTCTCCGCGTGCGCGCTACATCGACACTGTCCTAAGGAGCTACCGTGTCCGCCGCCCTTGAGATACGCATCACCCTCGCCGGAGCCGAGCGCGTGGTGGCGGCGGGCACGACGGCCGGGGAGGCGCTCGGCGCCGACGGACGGTCGGTGATCGCCGCCCGGATCAACGGAGAGCTCCGCGACCTCGCCGCCGAGGTGGCCGAGGGCGACCTCGTCGAGCCGGTCGCGATCGACAGCCCCGACGGGCGGGCGATCCTGCGTCACTCGACCGCGCACGTCATGGCCCAGGCCGTGCAGGAGATCTTCCCCGAGGCGAAGCTGGGCATCGGCCCGCCGGTGGAGAACGGCTTCTACTACGACTTCGACGTCCGCGAGCCGTTCACCCCCGACGACCTCAAGCGCGTCGAGAAGCGCATGCGCGAGATCGTCAAGCAGGGGCAGACCTTCCGCCGGCGCCCGGTCGGCGACGACGAGGCCCGCGAGGAGCTGGCCGGCGAGCCGTACAAGCTGGAGCTGATCGGGCTCAAGGGCGGCGCCGCCGAGTCGGCCGACGGCGCGGACGTCGAGGTGGGCGGCGGGCAGCTGACCATCTACGACAACCTCGACCCCAAGTCGGGCGAGCTGTGCTGGAAGGACCTGTGCCGCGGGCCGCACCTGCCCAGCACCCGGGTCATTCCGGCGTTCAAGCTCATGCGGTCCGGCGGCGCCTACTGGCGGGGCAGCGAGAAGAACCCGCAGCTCCAGCGCATCTACGGCACCGCCTGGGAGACCCGCGAGAAGCAGGACGAGTACCTGCGCCTGCTGGAGGAGGCCGAGAAGCGCGACCACCGCAAGCTCGGCGCCGAGCTCGACCTGTTCTCGTTCCCCGACGAGCTGGGCTCGGGGCTGCCGGTCTTCCACCCCAAGGGCGGGGTGATCCGCCGGGTGATGGAGGACTACTCGCGCCGCCGGCACGAGGAGGCGGGATACTCCTTCGTCAACACCCCGCACATCACCAAGGACAACCTGTACAAGATCTCCGGGCACCTCGACTGGTACGCCGACGGCATGTTCCCTCCCATGGAGCTGGAGGGGGCGCGTTACTACCTCAAGCCGATGAACTGCCCGATGCACAACCTGATCTTCCGGGCGCGCGGGCGGTCCTACCGTGAGCTGCCGCTGCGGCTGTTCGAGTTCGGCACGGTCTACCGGTACGAGAAGTCGGGCGTGGTGCACGGCCTGACCCGCGTACGCGGCCTGACCCAGGACGACGCGCACATCTACTGCACCCAGGAGCAGATGCGCGACGAGCTGAAGTCGCTGCTGCGGTTCGTGCTCGACCTGCTGCGCGACTACGGCCTGGAGGACTTCTACCTGGAGCTGTCCACCAAGAACCCGGAGAAGTCGGTCGGCGACGACGAGACGTGGGAGCAGGCCACCGAGACACTGCGGGAGGTGGCCGAGTCTGAGAAGCTGGAGCTGGTCCTCGACCCGGCCGGCGCCGCCTTCTACGGCCCGAAGATCTCCGTGCAGGCCCGGGACGCCATCGGCCGGTCGTGGCAGATGTCGACCATCCAGCTCGACTTCAACCTGCCCGAGCTCTTCGGCCTGGAGTACCAGGCCGCCGACGGAACCCGGAAGCGGCCGGTCATGATCCACCGGGCGCTGTTCGGGTCGATCGAGCGGTTCTTCGGCGTGCTGGTCGAGCACTACGCGGGCGCCTTCCCCGCGTGGCTCGCGCCGGTGCAGGTCGTCGGCATCCCGATCGCCGACGCCCACGCGCCGTACCTCCAGGACGTCGCCAAGAGGCTGCGCGAGCAGGGCATCCGGATCGAGGTCGACGAGAGCGACGACCGCATGCAGAAGAAGATCCGCAACGCGCAGAAGGCCAAGGTGCCGTACATGCTCCTCGCGGGCGACGACGACATCGCGGCCGGCGCGGTCTCCTTCCGCTACCGGAGCGGCGAGCAGAAGAACGGCGTGCCGGTCGACCAGGCGATCGAGGAGATCGTCGACGCGGTCCGCCGCCGCGTCCAGGTCTGACGCCTGCGGGCCCGGCTCCATCGAGGCCTGGACGGAACGTCGTACGGCGAACCCGGGCGTCCCCTCCGTGGGGACGCCCGCTGCGCCCGACGGCGCTCCGGTACGGTGAACCCGGCGGGCCGGGGGAGATCCGCCGGGTCATATGCTGCTGCACAGTACTGCCGGTGCACAGTGCTGACGGTGCACAGTGCCGCCGGTCGTCGTACGGGCGGCAGCGGCGGTGGCCTGGCGCAGGGGACGGACCGGAGGGAAGCGACGACCGTGGATTCAGAGCCGATCGAGCAGGCCGGCGCCGGGGTTCCGGACAACTTCCAGCGCCTGTGGACTCCGCACCGGATGGCCTACATCAAGGGCGAGAACAAGCCCACCGGCTCCGGCGCGGACGACGGCTGCCCGTTCTGCGAGATCCCCAAGCTCTCCGACGAGGACGGGCTGATCGTGGCGCGGGGATCGGCCGTGTTCGCCGTGCTCAACCTCTACCCGTACAACTCCGGGCACCTGATGGTCTGCCCGTACCGGCACGTGTCCGACTACGCCGACCTCGACGGGCCCGAGACCGCCGAGCTCGCCGAGTTCACCAAGCGCGCCACGCAGGCGCTGCGCAAGGCGAGCGGGGCGCAGGGCTTCAACGTCGGCATGAACCTCGGCGGCGTGGCGGGCGCGGGCATCGCCGCCCACCTCCACCAGCACGTTGTGCCCCGGTGGGGCGGCGACACCAACTTCATGCCGGTGGTCGGGCACACCAGGGTCCTGCCGCAGCTGCTGCGCGACACCCGCGACCTGCTCGCCGGCGCCTGGCCCGCCGACTCCTGACCGCGCCCCGGCCACCGGGGTTCAGCCCGCCAGACCCGCCGGGGGGATCGGCGCGGTGGCCGCCGGGGCGGGCTCGCCGTACTGCAGGGCGCGGATCCCCGCGCTGAGCACCAGTGGTACGGCGAGGGCCAGGGCCATGGACAGCACGGCGGCACCGGAGTCGTTGACGAGCATGCCGACCACCCCGCTCACGAGCGCGCCGAGCAGGCCCGCCTTGAGCGTGGGCGCCCGCTCGAACGCGACCGGCAGCACCCCGGCGCTGGCCGTGCCGGGCCGCAGCAGCGCGAAGACGAGGAACGCGAAGGCGGCGATCACCACCGGCATCAGGTTGGGGCTGAGCAGCGTGGCGAGCATCGCCCCGAGCTTGCGGGAGATCACCGGCAGGAACGTGCCGTCGGCGACCTGCCCGGCGAACCGCCCGAGATGCGTCTGGCTGGCCGGGGGACGCAGGTAGTCGAGGTAGGCGATCGTCATCACCAGCACGCCGCCCGCCGCGCAGAACGCGCCCAGCTTGACCACCGACACCCGCCTGCCCGCGACGATCATCGCGGTGACCGCGATGCCGGGGACGAAGGCGATGACGCCGCCGAAGTCGCTGCCCACGCCGGGCCAGCCGTCCAGCAGCATGGCGAAGGCCCCGAGCACGGCGATCAGGGCCACCGCGACGGACTTGCGGCCCGACCGCACGAGCCGGTCCGCGACGGCCGTGGTCACGAGCAGCACGGCCGTGGCCAGCAACGCGAAGGGGATGTTCCCCAGGCCGTAGTAGCGGGCGCCGACCACGCCCGTGTAGCCCATCAGGCTGTTGAGCTGCAGGGGCGTGCCGGTCAGCAGGTCGCCGAGCAGCACGGCCGCGGTCACCGCCGCGATCACGGTCAACGGCCCGAGCACGGCGCGCCGCCACGGCCCGGCGAGGGCCACGAGGGTCAGCGCCGCCGCGATGGCCGCGATCGAGGCGAAGAGCGTGAGCACCGGCTGCGCCGTACGGGCCCACGGGAGAAGGTTGACCAGATAGGTCGAGGCGGGGATCGCCGCCAGCGCCACGGCCGCGGACCGTACGGCCGGCAGCCGGTCGCGGCGGCGCAGCAACAGGAACGCGGTCAGGTAGAACAGCACCTGGAGCACGGCGAGGGTGGTGAAGAAGACGCCGGTGGTGTTCCTGATCGTCTGCCCGGCCACGTCGGCGGTCCGCAGGGCCGCGACGCCCTCCGCGAGACTGCCGCCGCCGGTCCCGTGTGTCTCGACCGGGACGCCGACGACGTTCGGGGGAGCGGCCACTCCGGCCCGGGCGAGGATCGTGGCGGTGAGGTCCGGCAGGATGATCATGTCGTCACGGTGGGTGGACCTGGCGCCGAGCGTGCGTCCCGGCCCGGTCGCGCCCGCGCCGTCCAGGCCGGTGGCCGGGGCGGAGTCCGGGCCGGTTGTGGCCGGGCCGCGCAGCATCGCCACCCGCAGGTGCGGCACCGGCCCGTGGTCACCGACGCCCGCCACCAGCACCGTCGCCTGTCCCAGGCGGGGCAGGAGCGCGCCGAGCTTCGCGTCGGCCGCCTGCGCCGCCGCCCGGCGCGCCTGCGGGGACACCGCCTCCGGCACCTCGCTCAGCCGGTCGGCCGAGATGTAGGGAGCGATGAGATCGGGGATCTCCACCGCGACGACGTCCGCCCGGGTCCAGTCCGAGACCTGCCCGGCGTCGGCGGCGTAGACGTCCACGCGCCCGGCGCGGTCGGCCAGCGCGAGCGCCGCGCCCGGGCCCACGGCCATCGTGGTCCGCCCGGCCGTGTGCAGGGCCTGTCCGAGGGTTCCGGCGTCGCGCTGCTCGCGCACCTCCCACAGCCAGGAGAACTCGGGGACCACCGCGCCCGCGCCGCTCGCCTCGGGCGTGGGCGCCATGCCGCAGCGTCCGCCCACCGCCGAGCGCACCCCGGCCGAGACCGTGAGCCACCCGTCGTAGGGGCAGGTGCCGTCCTTGCGGACGGTCCGGGCGGACAGGGAGCCGATGGCGGACTCACCGGCGAGCCGCCACAGGGCGGGGGTGTCCGCCGGGGTGACGTCGCTCCACATCAGCCCCGGGATCCCGACCAGGACCATCCGCTCGCCGGCCGCCTTCTCGCCGGCGGCCGTCCCGCCCTGGCCGGGCCTCTGCTCCGGTCCGGCCGCGAGTCCGGCGTACGCGGCCGTGGTGGGCGCGAGAGTCACGACCGACACACCGAACACGACGGCGACGAGCGCGCGCCTCACCCACGTGCCACTCACCGGCGACCCCCAGGCCCGTACATGATCTTGGAAAAACCCGCGACCACGCTACCGGACCCGTGGACGTCCGCGCAGCGACTCGGTCCGTCCCGGGCGGCCCGGATCAGGCGGACGGGATCGGGCCGCCGGAGCCGGGCGTACGGGTCATGTCGCCAGGGTGGCGGCGCTCTCGTTGCCGAGGCGGTCGAGCGTGGTGACGTAGTAGGCGCCCGAGCCCGCTGCGGCGTACTGCGGCGCGGCCGAGGCCGGCACGACGGCGAGCAGGTTGCGCGCGTCGGCCGTGGCGCAGGAGGCGTCCTTGCCGGTCACCCGGTACACGGCGTACGCCTGCGCGCCGGGCTGGGCCTGCCAGGTCAGCGCCCCCGAGGCGGCCTTCACCCCGCGCGGGGCGGCCGGCGCGGCGGTGGACCCCGTCCTGAGCACCGGCGGCAGCGCGGGCCGCGTGTAGTGCTCCTTCACGATCCGGTCGAGCACGCCCAGGGGGTTCCGCACGAGCTGGGCGGCGCTGAAGTAGACGTCGCCGGAGATCTCCGGGTGCTTGCGGTTCAGCGTGAGGTGCGCGGGCAGCTCCCCGGCCTTGGTCCAGGCCGGGGTGTCGGTCGCGCCGACCCGGTAGAGCGCCTGCCCGATGTAGAGATCCACGTCGGTGCCCTTCACCGCGTCGGCCCACCACTTGGCGAGGACGGTGTAGTCGGCGGCGGCGAAGCCCCGGGGCCAGTAGAGCTGGGGCATCACGTAGTCGACCGAGCCCTTCTTGATCCACGCCTTCGCGTCCGCGTAGATCGAGTCGTAGGCCGACATGCCCTTGGTGGCCGACCCCGCCGGGTCCTCGGCCTTGTTGCGCCAGATGCCGAAGGGGCTGATCCCGAAGACGGCGTACGGCCTCGCCGCGTGGACCGCGTCCGAGACCTGGGCGACGAGGTCGTTGACGTTGCGCCGCCGCCAGTCGGCGAGGCTCAGGCCCTTGCCGTACTTCTTGTACGCCGCCTGGTCGGCGAACCTCGTGCCCCGGCCCGGGTAGGGGTAGAAGTAGTCGTCGAAGTGGACGCCGTCGACGTCGTAACGCTGCACGACGTCCGTCACGACCTTGGTCACCCAGTCGCGCACCTGGGGCAGCCCGGGGTTGTAGTAGAGCTTGCCCTCGTGCTTGACGACCCAGTCGGGGTGCAGCCGCGCCGGGTGCCCGGCGGGCAGCTTCGCGGTGGCCGAGTCGGCCGCCCGGTAGGGGTTGAACCACGCGTGGAACTGCAGCCCCCGCTTGTGGGCCTCCTCCACGAGGAACGGCAGCGGATCCCAGCCCGGGTCCCGGCCGGCCGTGCCGGTGAGCCACTGCGACCACGGCTCCAGCGACGAGCGGTAGATCGCGTCCGAGGCGGGACGCACCTGGAAGAACACGGCGTTCAGCCGGCGCTTCACCGCGTTGTCGAGGATCCTCAGGTACTCGGCCTTCTGCCGGTCGGGCGACAGCCCGGGCTTCGACGGCCAGTCGACGTTGTGCACGGTCGCGATCCAGACACCGCGGAGCTGGCGCTTGGGATATTTCGCGCTGGTCGCGCAGGCGCCCGTCGCCGTCAGCGTCTCCGCCTTCACCACCTGGGTCCGCCCGTCCTTCGCTTTCGCCGTGCTGCCGACCTTCTCGGCCTGGGCCCCGGGGCCGAACGTGTAGGCGGCGCCGATGGCGGCGGCGGCGATGACGGTGGTGGCGATCAACGGGCGGACGACCTGTCTCCGCTCGGTCACGTGGCTGCCCCTCCGATTTGCCGGTAAGTCCGGCGACCAGTCTTACATCGGCATAAGAGCGGTTTAGCCAGAAAAAACGAAACGCACTTGTGATGCGGATGTGACGCGGGGCACGTCGTGAGGCTCCCCGGGCGGCTGTCCGGTCAAACCCGGCGGTACGGATGAGCTGCGCGAACGGCCCGTCCGGCGGCGGCGCGGCCCGTCCCGGCCGGACGAGGGGCCGCCGGGGCGCGGGGGAATGGTTGTGAGGCGGATTGGTGACATCCGCACGCCCGGCGGCGGGAGGCGTGCCGCCGGGCGTCCGTGTCCGATGGTCGTCCGGACAGTCGTCCAGCTGATCGTCCAGACGGTCGTCCGAGCCGTCGCGCGATGCGGGCCTACTGCTCGCCCGCCGCGGCCACCTTGTCGACCAGGTGCGCGGGCAGCGGCTCGTACCGCAGGAAGGAGCGGGTGAACGTGCCCGTCCCGTGGGACAGCGAGCGCAGGTCGACGGCGTACCGGGTGATCTCCAGCTGCGGGACCTCGGCGCGCACCAGCGTGCGGCCCGTGCCGACCGGCTCGGTGCCGAGCACCCTGCCCCGGCGTGAGGACAGGTCGGACATCACGGCGCCGACGTAGTCGTCGGGCACCAGCACCGCGACCTCGTCCACGGGTTCGAGCAGGTGCGTGGCCACCTTCGCCGCGGCCTCCTTGAGCGCGAGCTGACCGGCGATCTGGAAGGCCATGTCGGAGGAGTCCACCGAGTGGGCCTTGCCGTCGTAGAGCGTGACGCGGATGTCGACCATCGGGTAGCCGGCGACGACCCCCCGTTCCATCTGCGCGCGCACGCCCTTCTCGACCGACGGGATGAACTGCCGCGGGACCACCCCGCCCACGATCTTGTCGACGAACTCGAACCCGCCGCCCGACGGCAGCGGCTCGACCTCGATGTGGCAGATGGCGTACTGCCCGTGGCCGCCGGTCTGCTTGACGTTGCGCCCCATGGCCTGCGCCCGGCCGCCGAACGTCTCCCGCAGCGGCACGCGCAGGCCGACCTTCTCGACCTCCACGCCGTGCCGCTTGGCCAGGCGGTCGAGCAGGACGTCGGAGTGCGCCTCGCCCATGCACCACAGCACGAGCTGGCGGGTTTCGGCGTTGTTCTCCAGCCGCAGTGTCGGGTCCTCGGCGACGAGGCGGCCGAGGGCCTGGCTCAGCTTGTCCTCGTCGGCCTTCGACCTCGCCCTGATCGCGACCGGCAGCAGCGGGTCGGGCATGGTCCACGCCTCGACCAGCAGCGGCTCGTCCTTGGCGGAGAGCGTGTCGCCGGTCTCGGTGCGCGACAGCTTGGCGACCGCGCAGACGTCCCCGGCGACGCACTTGCCCACGGTCCGCTGCAGTTTGCCGAGGGGCGAGGACAGCGCGCCCACCCGCTCGTCGACGTCGTGGTCCTCGTGACCCCGGTCGGCCAGGCCGTGGCCGGAGACGTGGACCGTCATGTCGGGCCGCAGCGTGCCGGAGAAGACCCGGACCAGGCTGATCCGCCCGACGTACGGGTCGCTGGTCGTCTTGACGACCTCCGCCACCAGCGGGCCGTCCGGGTCGGCGGTGATCTCCTTGCACGGCTTGCCGTCGATCGTGGTGATGTGCGGCAGCGGGTGTTCCAGGGGCGAGGGGAAGCCCTGCGTGACGATCTCCAGGAGCTCCAGCGTGCCGACGCCGGGCGCGGTGGCGAGCACCGGGTAGAAGCTGCCCCGGGCCACCGCCTTCTCCAGGTCGTCGATGAGCACCTTGGTGTCGATCGTCTCCCCGGAGAGGTAGCGGTCCATGAGGGACTCGTCCTCGCTCTCCTGGATGATCCCCTCGATGAGGTCGCCGCGGTACTGCTCGATGAGCGCGAGCTGGTCCGGGGCCGGCTCCCGCTCCGACCTGCGGCCGCCGCCGTAGTCGAACAGCCGCTGCGACAGCAGGCCGAGCAGGCCGGTGCCGTCCACCGGCAGGTAGAGCGGCGCCACGCCGTCGCCGAACGCGTCCTGGCAGGTGGCGAGGACGTCGTCGAAGGCAGCCCGCTGGTGGTCGATCTTGCTGATCACCACCGCGCGCGGCATGCCGACGAGCGCGCACTCGTCCCAGATCATCCGGGTGAGCCCGTCGACGCCCTCGACGGCCGAGACCACGAACAGCGCGGCGTCCGCGGCGCGCAGCCCGGCCCGCAGGTCGCCGACGAAGTCCGCGTACCCCGGGGTGTCCAGAAAATTGATCTTGATGCCGTTGTAGACGACCGGGGCGACCGACAGGTTCACCGAGCGCTGCTGGCGCACCTCCACCTCGTCGAAGTCGCTGACCGTGGTGCCGTCCTCGACCCGGCCGGGACGCTGCACGGTGCCCGTCTCCGCGAGCAGCGCCTCGATCAGGGTCGTCTTCCCGGCTCCGGAATGGCCGACCAGCACGACATTGCGCACCATGTCCGGCCGATCGGCCACGGGTGCCCTGCCCGCGGCCCCTGTTGTCGCGCCGGTTGATCTTTCGGCCACATCGCCTCCCGAATCTCGGAGCGGCGGAGAGGGGGCGCACGGACGCGCCCCGCGCCGGCCGCTCGTGCCGTCGCTTCCCGCGCCCGGGGCCCGCCCTCTCACGACCACACGACGGGGTTCACCTCCGCGTCATCTCCGTGCGGTCCTGCGGGCGCGTGCTCTTCACCCTTTACCCATGTGGCGCATATCACAAGACTTTTCGGCGAATGTGCTTGCGAGGTGCGGCGGCCCTGGATGGCCTACGATCGGACGGCGATGTTGAACATCCTGCGCCCCGCCGTCACCCGAGTCATGACCCCCCTGGGACGGGCCCTCGCCCGCCGCGGGATCTCGCCCGATGTGATCACCACGGTCGGCACGCTCGGAGTGGTGGCCTCGGCCCTCGTCTTCTACCCGTCCGGACATCTGTTCGCGGGATCAGCCGTCATCACGTTCTTCGTGCTCGCCGACGCCCTTGACGGGGTGGTCGCCCGGATGACGGGCAAGGGGAGCACGTGGGGCGCCTTCCTCGACTCCACGCTCGACCGCCTCGGTGACGCCTCGATCTTCTCCGGGCTGATCCTCTACTTCGTCCTCGAGGACGAGCCCGAGATCGTCCTCGCGGCCGTCGCGCTCTTCTGCCTGGTCGCGGGAGCATTGGTCTCCTACGCGAAGGCCAGGGCCGAGGGGCTCGGCATGACCGCGAACGTGGGCATCGCCGAGCGGGGGGAGCGCCTGGTGGTCGTGCTCGTCGCGGCCGGACTCTCCGGCCTCGGCGTGCCGTACATCCTGGCGGCCGGGCTCTGGCTGCTCGCCGCAGCCAGCGCCGTCACGGTCGTCCAGCGGATGGTGCACGTCTACAGACAGGCGGTGGACAGATGAGCGACACGGGCGGCCCGCCCGGCCCGCCCCGGCGGCCCCCGCGGCCCCACGGGACGCCGCTCGCCGAC
>QFZU02000062.1 GCA_003260025.2 Microbispora triticiradicis
GCCGTCGCGGACCCGGCCGGCCCGCCGCCCGGGCCGGTCACGGTGACCCTGTCGGCCCGCGGCCCGGCCGCCCTGCGCGGGCAGGCCGCGCGGCTGCGGTCGTGGCTGGAGTCCCGGCCGGACGTGCCGCTCGCGGACGTCGCCCTGGAGTTGCGGGCGGCGCGCTCCCCAATGGACCACCGGGCCGCCGTGGTGGCCGCCGACCACGGCGAACTGACGCGCGCACTGTCCGCGCTCGCCGAAGACGCCCCCGACTTCGGCGTCGTGTCCGGCGTCGCACGGCGGTCCGGTGCGGTGTTCGTGTTCCCCGGCCAGGGCGGCCAGTGGCCGGGAATGGGGGCCGGCCTGCTGCGCTCGTCCCCGGAGTTCGCCGCCGCCGTACGGGCGTGCGACGAGGCGCTGGCCCCGTGGACCGGTTACTCGGTCCTGGACGTCCTGTCGGGCTCGCCGGACGCGCCGGGCCTGGACCGGGTCGACGTCGTCCAGCCCGTCCTGTGGGCGGTGATGGTGTCGCTGGCCGAGGTGTGGCGCGCCCACGGCGTGGTGCCCGCCGCGGTCGTGGGCCACTCGCAGGGTGAGATCGCCGCGGCGTGCGTGGCCGGGGCGCTGTCGCTCCGGGACGCGGCGAAGGTCGTCGCGCTGCGCAGCCGCGCGCTGCGGGACCTGTCCGGATCGGGGGCGATGGCCTCGGTCGCGGCGCCGGTGGACGTCGTGGAGCGGCTGCTGTCCCCCTGGGGTGAGGCCCTGTCGGTGGCCGCGGTGAACAGCCCGCTGTCGACCGTGGTGGCCGGTGAGGCCAGGGCGCTGGGGGAGTTCGTGGAGCGGTGCGCGGCCGACGGGGTCCGCGTCCGCCGGATCCAGGTGGACTACGCCTCCCACTCCCCGCAGATGGAGCAGGTGCGGGAGACGCTGCTGGCCGAGCTCGCCGACGTCGAGCCCCGCGCGTCCGCCGTGAGCTTCTACTCGACGGTGACCGGAGACCTGCACGACACCTCCGGGCTCGACGCCGCCTACTGGTACGAGAACCTGCGCGGGCGGGTGCGCTTCGCCGACGTCTGCGCGCGGCTGATGAGCGGGGGCCGGGACTTCTTCGTCGAGTGCGGCCCGCATCCCGTGCTGACCATGGCGGTCGAGGAGTGCGCGGAGGCGGTGGAGGGCGCGGGGGCGCGGCCCGTCGCGATCCCGACGCTGCGCCGCGACGAGGACGGGCCCGCCTCCCTGCGGACCGCGCTGGCGCGGGCCTGGGTGAACGGTGCGCCCGTCACCTGGGACGGGGATCGCCCGCCGCGCCCGGCGCAGCGGCTCGGGCTCCCCACGTACGCGTTCCAGCGGGAGCGCTACTGGGCCGAGACGGGCGGGGTGCGGTCCGCCGGAGCCGGCGCCCTCGGCCTGACCCCCACGGAGCACCCGCTGATCGGCGCGGCCACCGAGATCGCCGACGACGGCGGGGTGCTGTTGTCGGGCCGTCTGTCGGCCCGGTCGCAGCCGTGGCTGGCCGACCACGTGGTGTCCGGTTCGGTGCTGTTCCCGGGCACCGGATTCGTGGAGCTCGCGGTGCGCGCGGGCGACGAGGTCGGCTGCGGGCAGGTGGAGGAGCTGACGCTGGAGGCCCCGCTGGTCCTGCCGGCCGACGGCGACGTGCGCCTGCAGGTCCGCGTCGGCCCGGCTGACTCGGGACGCCGCGGCGTGTCGGTGCACTCCGCGGGCGAGGACGGCGGGTGGACCCGGCACGCCACCGGAGTGCTCGGCCCGGTGGCGGCGGCGTACGAGGAACTGCGGACCTGGCCGCCGCGCGACGCGGCGCCGGTGGCCGTAGACGGGTTGTACGACCTGCTGGCCGAGCGGGGCTACGGGTACGGCCCGGCGTTCCGCGGGCTGCGCGCGGCGTGGCGGCGGGGCGACGAGGTCTTCGTCGAGGCGGCCCTGCCGGAGGACGCCGCCCGTGGCGCGGACGGCTTCGGGCTGCACCCCGCACTGCTCGACACGGCGATGCACGGGCTGTTCCTCGGCGGCCTCCTCCCCGGGGACGACACCTGGTTGCCGTTCTCATGGCAGGGTGTCTCGCTCGCGGCCTCCGGCGCGACCGACGTGCGGGCCCGGCTGTCGCCCGCGGGGCGCGACGCCGTCCGGGTCGTGGTCGCCGACGGCGCGGGGAGCCCGGTCCTGTCGGCCGAGTCCATGGTCCTGCGGCCGGTGCCGAAGTCGCGGCTGCTCGCCTCCGGCCTGGCCGACTCGCTCTACACCCTGGGCTGGACGCCCCTCGACTCCGCCGCCGGCCCTGCTCCGGACCATGCTCAGGATCTGCCCGGCACGTCCGGCTGGGCCGTTCTCGGCCCGGGCGGGCCCGGACTGGCCGAGGATCTCGGCGTCGCCCGCCACGCCGGTCTCCGGGAGCTCGCCGACGCGCTCGACTCCGGTGCGCCGGTCCCGGACGTCGTGCTGCTGCCCGTCATGCCGGCGGTCACGGGGGACGCCGCCGGTGTCGGGGAATCGCTCCGGGACCTGCTCTCCACCCTGCGGTCGTGGCTCGGCGAGCCGCGCCTCGGCGGGTGCGCGCTCCTCGTGCTCACTGAGAACGCGGTGCTCACCGAGAACGCGGTGGAGATCGGCGACGCAGGTCCCACGCCCGCGGCGGCCGCCGTCTGGGGGTTCGTCCGCGGCGCGCGGGAGGAGCACCCCGGGCGCCTCCTGCTCGGCGACCTGCTCGGCGACGTCGCCGGCGCGACCGGCCGGGCGCTGCGCGCCGCGGTGGCGTCCGGCGAGCCGGAGTTCGCCGTACGCGGGGACACGGTCCTGGTCCCCAGGCTGGCCCGGGCGGCCGCGGACGAGACGCTGACGCCTCCCGGCGACGGCGCGCCGTGGCGCCTCTCGGTGGCGGGCGAGCGCGGCACGTTCGACGACCTGGCGCTCGTGCCGTCCCCGGAGGCGGCGCGGGACCTGGCACCCGGCGAGGTGCGGATCGAGGTGCGCGCGGCCGGGGTCAACTTCCGCGACGTGGTCGTCTCCCTGCGGATGGTGCCGGGCCAGGAGGGCATCGGCACTGAGGGCGCCGGCGTCGTCGTCGAGACCGGCCCGGCGGTGACCGGGCTGGCGCCGGGAGACCGGGTGATGGGGATCTTCCCTGACGCCTTCGGCTCCTCCGTCGTCGTCGACCACCGTCACGTCGTACGGATGCCGGCCGGCTGGACGTTCGAGCGCGGAGCCTCGGTGCCGGCGGCCTTCCTGACCGCCCTGCACGGCCTGCGCGACGTGGCGGGACTGTCGGCGGGGGAGACGGTGCTGGTGCACGCCGCCGCGGGCGGCGTGGGGACGGCGGCGGTGCAGGTGGCCGCCGCGCTCGGCGCGCGCGTCCTCGCCACGGCCCATCCGGACAAGTGGCCCGCCCTGAACGCTGCGGGTATCGCGGACGAACGGCTCGCCTCGTCCCGCTCGCCGGAGTTCGAGGACCGGTTCCGGGCCGCCACCGGCGGCGCGGGGGTGGACGTCGTGCTGAACTCCCTGACCGGTGAGCTCGTGGACGCCTCGCTCCGGCTGCTGGGCTCCGGCGGCCGGTTCGTCGAACTGGGCAAGACCGACATCCGGGATGCCGCCGAGGTCGATGCCGCCCACCCGGGCGTGCGGTACCAGGCGATCGACCTGAGCCGGGCCGATCCCGGCCTGGTCCGGCGCCTACTGACCGAGCTGGTGGACCTGTTCGAGAAGGGGACGCTGACGCCGCCGCCCGTCCGGACGCTGGACGTGCGGCGCGCGCCCGAGGCGTTCCGGTTCATGAGCCAGGCGCGGCACGTCGGGAAGATCGTGCTGCGCATGCCGCGCCGCCGGGACCCGCGCGGCACCGTGCTGATGACCGGCGCCACCGGGATGGCCGGCCGGGTGATCGCGCGGCACCTCGTGACCGCCGGCGGCGTCCGCCACCTCGTGCTGGTGAGCAGGCGCGGGACGTCGGCCCCGGGCGCGGCGGAGCTGGCCGCCGAACTCGCCGGGCTCGGCGCGGTGGTGGCCGTCGAGGCGTGCGACGCCGCCGACAGGGAGGCCGTCGCCGCGGTGCTGGCGAGGATCCCGGCGGAGCACCCCCTCACCGCCGTGGTGCACGCGGCCGGTGTGCTCGACGACGCGGTGCTGGACACGCTGACCCCCGCGCAGATCGACGCGGTCCTGCGGCCGAAGGCGGACGGCGCGCTGGTCCTGCACGAGCTCACCGCGGGCCTGGACCTGGCGGAGTTCGTGCTGTTCTCCTCGGCCGCCGGGCTGACCGGAAGCGCCGGGCAGGCCCACTACGCCGCGGCGAACACCTTCCTGGACGGCCTGGCGCAGCACCGGCGTTCCAGTGGGCTGCCGGCCACCTCGATCGCGTGGGGCCTTTGGGCCGAGCAGAGCGAGATGACGGCCCGGGCCGACCACGGCCGGCTCGCCCGCCTCGGCCTGCTGCCCATGGCCGGAGAGCAGGCGGCGGGGCTGTTCGACGTCGCCACCGGCATGGACCACGCGCTGGCACTCGCCGCGAGGGTGTCGACGGCCGGCCTGCGCGGGCAGGCGGCGAGCGGCACGCTCTCACCGCTCTGGCGGGGGCTGGTGCGTACGGCCGCCCGGCCGGAGGCGGGCACGGCAGGCGGCACGGGAGACGGTCTGGGCGGCGCCTCGCTCACCCACCGGCTGGCCGGGCTCCCGGACGGCGAGCGCCGCCGGACGCTCCTCACCCTCGTGCGCGCCCACGCCGCCACCGTGCTGGGGCGTGCGTCCGGCGCGACGATCGACCCCGGCCGCGGGTTCCTCGACCTCGGCTTCGACTCGCTCAGCGCGGTGGAGTTCCGCAACCGGCTCAGCGCGGCCACCGGCCTGCGGCTGCCGTCCACCCTCATCTTCGATCACCCGAACCCGGAGGTCCTGGCCGGATACCTCGTCACCGAACTGGCGCCGGCGGATCAGCCGGGGGACCGCCCGGTGGCGCCCGGCGGCGACGGCGAGGAGGCCGAGCTGCGCCGTCTGCTGGCGTCCATCCCGCTGGAGCGGCTCCGGCAGGCCCGGCTGGTGGACGTCCTGCGCGAGCTGGCCGGCCGTACGGAGGAGGCGCCGGAGACGGTGCCGCGGGCGGAAGAGAGCGCGATCGACGAGATGAGTGTGGACGAACTGCTCAAGCTGGCCCCCGGGATGAGCGCGTGAACAGGTCGGAAGGGTGGGACGGACGATGAACGCATCCCTCGAAGAGGTAGTGCGGGCCCTGCGCTCCTCGCTGAAGGAGGCCGAACGGCTGCGGGAGGAGAACCGGCTGCTCGCCGCGCGGAGCCGGGAGCCCATCGCGATCGTCGGGATGGCCTGCCGCCTCCCCGGCGGGGCGGACTCCCCGGAGGCGCTGTGGACGATCCTGTCGGAGGGCCGCGACGCCGTCCGCGGATTCCCCGGCGACCGCGGCTGGGACGTCGAGCGGCTCTACGACCCCGACCCGGACGCGCCAGGGAAGACCTACGTACGGGCGGGCGGGTTCCTCCCGCAGGCCGCGCACTTCGACGCGGGGTTCTTCGGGATCTCCCCGCGTGAGGCCCTCGCCATGGACCCGCAGCAGCGGCTGCTCCTGGAGTCGTCGTGGGAGGCGCTGGAGTGGGCGGGCCTGGACGTCTCCTCTCTCCGGGGCAGCCGCACCGGGGTGTACTTCGGGGTGCTGCCCTCGGAGTACCTCACGGACCCCCTGCGGGCGCCGCAGGACGTGCAGGACTTCGCGGCCACCGGCAACTCGACGAGCATCGCCTCGGGCCGCCTCGCCTACGTGCTCGGGCTGGAGGGACCCGCCGTCACGGTGGACACGGCGTGCTCGTCGTCGCTGGTGGCGCTGCACCTCGCCGTACAGGGACTGCGGCAGGGAGACTGCGCCCTCGCGCTGGCGGGCGGATGCACGGTCATGTCCAGCCCGGCGACCATCGTCACCTTCTCGCGTCAGCGGGCGTTCTCCGCCGACGGGCGGTGCAAGGCGTTCGGCGCGGCGGCGGACGGTTTCGGGCCCGCGGAGGGCGCGGGCGTGCTGGTGCTGGAGCGGTTGTCCGACGCCCGGCGCAACGGGCACCGGGTACTCGCGGTCGTGCGCGGCTCGGCGGTGAACCAGGACGGCGCGAGCAGCGGGCTGACCGCGCCGAACGGCCCTTCACAGCAGCGGGTGATCCGGGACGCCCTCGACAACGCGGGCCTGTCGCCCGCCGACGTCGACGCGGTGGAGGCGCACGGCACCGGCACCCGGCTGGGCGACCCGATCGAGGCCCAGGCCCTGCTGGCGACGTACGGCGCCGGCCGCTCCGACGACCGGCCGGTGTGGCTGGGATCGGTGAAGTCGAACATCGGCCACACCCAGGCGGCGGCCGGCGTGGCCGGCGTGATCAAGATGGTGCTGGCGATGCGGCACGAGACGCTGCCCCGGACGCTGTGGGCGGACGAGCCCTCCCCGCACATCGACTGGGACGCCGGCGCGGTGCGGCTGCTGTCCGAGGAGCGCGGGTGGCCCGCCGGAGAGCGGGTGCGGCGCGCGGGCGTGTCCTCCTTCGGGCTCAGCGGCACGAACGCCCACGTGGTCATCGAGGAGGCGCCGGACGAACCGGCCGGCCCCGCTCCCGCCGCCCAGCCTCCCGCCCACCCTGCCGCGCGCTCCGGGGGGCCGTTCCCGTTCGTCCTGTCGGGCGCGGGCGAGGACGGCCTGCGCGCCCAGGCGCGGCGCCTCAGGTCGTTCCTGGACGAGCACGAGCGACTGCCCGTGTCCGGCGTCGCCGCGGCGCTGGCCTCCCGGGCCGCGCTGTCGCACCGCGCGGCGGTGGTCGCGAGCGATCGGGCCGGTCTGCTCGCGGGCCTGGCCGCGATCGGCGACGGCGGCGCGGCCGCCGGCGTGGTGAGCGGGGTGGTGCGGGCCGCGGGCGGCCGTCCGGGTGTGGTGTTCGTCTTCCCCGGTCAGGGGTCGCAGTGGGCGGGGATGGCGGTGGAGCTGGCGGAGTGGTCGCCGGTGTTCGCCGGGCGGTTGGCGGATCAGGTGATCGCGCGGTCGCTGGCGGGGCGTGGCGGGATGGCGTCGGTGGCGTTGCCGGTGGAGCGGGTGCGGTCGCTGCTTGCGGGGTGGGAGGGCAGGGTTGAGGTCGCGGCGGTCAAGCCGAGGTCCTCGCCCCCATCACCCCCCACACCACCGACGTGCCGATCTTCTCGACGGTGACCGGCGACTTCGCCGACGGCGCCTCGCTGGACGCGGAGTACTGGTACCAGAACCTGCGCCGGGCGGTCCGGTTCGACGAGGCCGCCCGGATGTTCGACGACCACGTGATGATCGAGTGCAGCCCCCACCCGGTGCTGACCCCGGCGGTCGACGTCACCTCGGTCGGCTCGCTGTCACGCGGCAGCGGAGGCGGCGGCAGGTTCCTCCTGTCCGTGGCGGAGGCGCACGCGAACGGCGTGCCCGTCGACTGGCGGGGTCACCTGGCCGGCGCGGGCCCGCGCGTGGACCTGCCGGCCTACGCCTTCCAGCGCCGGCGCTACTGGGTCGGCGGCGGCCGGGCCGGAGCCGCCGACGCGGCCGATCTGGGCCTGTCGGCGGCCGGGCACCCGCTGCTGGGCGCCGAGGTCGAGCTGCCCGAGCCGGGCGGGTTCCTCTACACCTCACGACTCTCCCTCGCCACACAGCCCTGGCTGGCCGACCACGCCGTGCAGGGGATCGTCACGGTGCCGGCGACGGCGTTCCTGGAGCTGGCGCTCCACCTGGGCGGCCGCCTCGGCCGTGACCTGGTCGAGGAGCTGGTCGTGCAGACCCCGCTCACGCTGCCGGCCGACGGCGGGGCCGTACGGCTGCGGGTGGCGGTCACCCCTCCCGACGACGCGGGACGGCACACGATCACGGTCTACTCCAGGGACGAGCGGGCACTCGACGAGGCCGGATGGACGACGCACGTCACCGGGGTCCTCGCCACCGGCGCCCCGCCCGGCACACAGTCCGGTACGGGGCTCACGGACTGGCCGCCGGCCTCCGGCGGGACCGGCGCCGCCGACGTCTACGCGCGGCTGGCCGCGCAGGGGTACGACTACGGCCCGGCCCTGCGGGGCCTGCGCCGGACCTGGCGGCGAGGGGAGGAGATCTTCGCGGAGGCCGCCCTGCCGGAGGGCGTGCCGGGCGACGGGTTCGGCGTGCACCCCGCCCTGCTCGACGCCGCGCTGCACGGCATCGTCGTCGACACCCTGGAGCTGCCGTTCTCGTGGCGGAACATCGCCCTCCACCGCACTGGGGTCACCACGCTCCGCGCCCGCCTGGCGCCCGCGGACACCGGACTGTCGGTCGAGTTCGCCGACGGCGAGGGCAGGCCGGTGCTGACCGCCGGCTCGCTCGTCTCCCGGCCCGCGACCGCGGGGCTCTTCGGCCGCCCGGCCGCCCGGCCGTACGCGATCCGGCCCGCGACCGTCACGCCCCCCGAGGATCACCCGGCCGTGACGACGGCCGTCGTCCGCAGTGTGACCGAACTGACCGAGCTGGCCGAGCTCGGCGAGCCGGAGCCGGCGGCCGACGTCGTGCTGCTGCTCGCGGCCCCGGCCGAACGGGTCCTGGAGGTGGCGCAGGCCTGGCTGGCCGGCGAGCGCCCCCCGTCGTCACGCCTGATGGTCGTCACGCGGAACGCCGGGACGGACCTCGGCCAGGCCGAGGTGCGGGGACTGATGCGGTCGGCCATCACCGAGCATCCGGACCGCTTCGTCCTGGTGGACACCGACGACCCGGACGCGATCGCCGGCCGGGCCGCCGAGATCCTCGCCACCGGCGAACCCGAGGTGTGGGTGCGCGACGGGGTGTTCGAGGCGCCGCGCCTGCGCCTCACCGAACCCGAGCCCGAGCCCGGGCCCGGGCCCGCGCTGGACGGTGCCCCGTGGAGCGACCGGGATTGCGTGCTGATCACCGGGGGCACCGGAACGGTCGGCGCGGCCCTGGCCCGCCACTTGGTGCGCGCCCACGGCGTGCACCGCCTGGTGCTGGTCAGCCGCGGCGGCCCGGACGCGCCGGGCGCCGCCGGGCTCCGTGACGAGCTGACGGACGAGCTGGGCGCCGAGGTCGCGGTCGTGGCCTGCGACGTCACCGACCGCGACGCCCTGGCCGCGGTCCTGGAGGACCACCCGGTCACGGCGGTCGTGCACGCCGCGGCCGTGCTCGACGACGGGGTGGTCCAGGCGCTGACGGCCGAGCGGCTGGAGACCGTGCGCGCGGCCAAGGTGACCGCCGCGGTCCACCTGCACGAGCTCACCCGCGACCGGGACCTGACCGCGTTCGTCCTGTGCTCGTCGGTCGCCGGGGTGTTCGGCGCGCCGGGCCAGGGCAACTACGCGGCGGCCAACTGCGCCCTGGACGCCCTCGCCGCCGCCCGCCGCGCCGAGGGCCTGCCCGCGACGTCGCTCGCCTGGGGCCTGTGGTCGGAGGAGAGCGGCATGACCGGCCACCGGACCGGCACCGACCGGGCCAGGCAGGTCCGGCTCGGCATCGCCCCGATGTCCACCGAGGACGCGCTCGCCCTCTTCGACGCCGGCCTCGCCACGGGCGTGGGCACTCCCGTCGTCGCTCGGCTGGACCCCGCCGCGCTGCGTGCGCGGGCGGCGTCGGCCGAGGTGCCCGCGATGCTGCGCGCCCTCGTACGGACACCGGTGCGGCGGGAGGCCGGGGCGTCCGGCGGAGACGTCGCGGGGGCCACGGGGAACGACATGGGGAGCGACACGGCGAGCCGCGTCGCCGCCCTGCCCGCGGCCGAACGCCTCGACGCCGTGCTGCGCCTGGTCCGCGACCACGTCGCGGGCATCCTCGGGCACGATTCGGCCGCCGAGGTCGACGGCGACCGGGCCTTCAAGGAGAT
Source organism: Microbispora triticiradicis (assembly GCA_003260025.2). Classification (GTDB taxonomy): domain Bacteria; phylum Actinomycetota; class Actinomycetes; order Streptosporangiales; family Streptosporangiaceae; genus Microbispora; species Microbispora triticiradicis. The sequence continues at coordinate 9,843 of QFZU02000062.1, forward strand.
GGGCTTCGACTCGCTCACCGCCGTGGAGCTGCGCAACAGGCTGAACAGGCAGTTCGCGCTGCGGCTGCCGGCGACGCTCGTCTTCGACCGGCCGACGCCACGGGCGGTCGCGGACGCCATCGCGGGGGCGCTCGCGGCCGGGTCGCCGGGCGGGCGCGCGGAGCCGGTCGGTCCGGTCGCCGTCGCCGCCCGGTCCGACGAGCCCATCGCGGTCGTCGGCATGAGCTGCCGCTTTCCCGGCGGGGTCCGGTCACCCGAGGATCTGTGGCGGCTGGTCGCGTCCGGCGGCGATGCGATCACCGGCTTCCCCACCAACCGGGGATGGGATCTGGCGAACCTGTTCGACGACGATCCGGACCGGCCCGGCCGCAGCTACGTACGCGAGGGAGGGTTCCTGACCGACGCGACCCGGTTCGACGCCGGGTTCTTCGGGATCTCCCCGCGCGAGGCCACCGCGATGGACCCGCAGCAGCGGCTGCTGCTGGAAGCCGCGTGGGAGGCCCTGGAGCGGGCCGGGATCAACCCGGACAGCGTCCGCGGCAGCCGGACCGGGGTGTTCGCCGGCGTGATGAACAGCACCTACGGCGCGCGGCAGCTCAACGCCCCGGAGGGGTCGGGCGAGTACGAGGGCTACCTGGCCAGCGGGTTCGCGGTCAGCGTCGCGTCCGGGCGGGTCGCCTACACGCTGGGCCTGGAGGGCCCGGCCCTGACCGTGGACACCGCGTGTTCGTCGTCGCTGGTGGCGCTGCACCTCGCGGCGCAGTCGCTGCGCCGGGGCGAGTGCACGCTCGCGCTGGCCGGCGGCGTGACCGTCATGTCCAGCCCGTTGCTCTTCGTGGAGTTCAGCCGCCAGCGTGGTCTCGCCCGGGACGGCCGGTGCAAGCCGTTCGCCGCCGCCGCCGACGGCACCTCATGGGGCGAGGGGGCCGGCGTCCTCGTGCTGGAACGCCTGTCGGACGCGCGCCGGAACGGGCATCCCGTGCTGGCGCTGCTGAGGGGAAGCGCGGTGAACCAGGACGGCGCGTCCAACGGCCTGTCGTCGCCGAACGGGCCGTCGCAGCAGCGGGTGATCAATACCGCGCTCGCGGACGCCGGCCTGTCCGCCGCCGACGTCGACGCGGTCGAGGCGCACGGCACCGGGACGACCCTGGGCGACCCGATCGAGGCCCAGGCGTTGCTGGCGACGTACGGGCAGGGCCGCGAGCGGCCGCTGCTGCTGGGGTCGCTGAAGTCGAACATCGGCCACACGCAGGCCGCCAGCGGGGTCGGCGGCGTCATCAAGATGGTCGAGGCCATGCGCCACGGGGTGCTGCCCAAGACGCTGCACGTCGACGAGCCCACCCCGAACGTGGACTGGTCTCTGGGCGCGGTCGAGCTGCTCACCGGGCACACGGCCTGGCCGGAGGCCGGCCGGCCACGCCGCGCGGGCGTGTCGGCGTTCGGGGTGAGCGGGACGAACGCACATGTCGTGCTGGAACAGGGGGAGACGAATGTCTGAGACCGACGGCGACCGCACGGCGCCGGCGATCGTGCCGTGGGTGGTCTCCGCACGGAGCGCCGCCGCGCTGGACGCCCAGACGGAACGGCTGAAGGAGTTCGTCGAGGCCGGCCCGGACCTCGCGCCGGCCGACGTCGGACACTCGCTGGCCACGACCCGGGCCACGCTGCCGTACCGCGCGGTGCTGCTCGGCGCCGGGCGGGCGGAACTGCTCTCCGGCGCGGACGTCGTGCGGGGCGGCGGGAGCGAGCCGCGGCGCGTCGCGCTGGTGTTCCCCGGTCAGGGGTCGCAGTGGGCGGGGATGGCGGTGGAGCTGGCGGAGTGGTCGCCGGTGTTCGCCGGGCGGTTGGCGGACCAGGTGATCGCGCGGTCGCTGGCCGGGCGTGGCGGTATGGCGTCGGTGGCGTTGCCGGTGGAGCGGGTGCGGTCGCTGCTTGCGGGGTGGGAGGGCAGGGTTGAGGTCGCGGCGGTCAACGGGCCGTCGGCGACGGTGGTGTCGGGTGACGCCGAGGCGATACGCCGGCTGGCGGCCGAGGTGAAGGCGATCCCGGCGGACGTCAAGGTGCTCCCGGTGGACTACGCCTCCCACTCGGCACACGTGGAGGCCATCCGCGACGAACTCACCGAAGTCCTCGCCCCCGTCACCCCCCACACCACCGACGTGCCGTTCTACTCGACCGTGACCGGGCAGCGCCTGGACACGGCCGGGCTCGACGCCGGCTACTGGTTCCGCAACCTGCGCGAACCCGTCCGCCTCGACGCCGCCGTGGGCGCCCTGCTCGACGACGGCGTCAACGCGTTCGTCGAGGCGAGCCCGCACCCCGTGCTGACGGCGGGCCTCTCGGACCTCGCGGAACGGGCCGGGCGGGACGTCGTCGCCGTGGGATCGCTCCGCCGCGACGACGGCGGGCCCCGGCGCTTCCTCACCTCGGCGGCGGAGGCGTGGACGCGCGGCGCGCCGGTCGACTGGACGCCGGCCTTCGGCCCGGAGCCCCGCGTGGTGGGCCTGCCGACCTACGCCTTCCAGCGGGAGCACTACTGGCTCGACACCCCCGTCCCACCGGCCGCCTCTCCCGTGGACGACTGGCGCTACCGGGTCGAATGGCGGGCCGTCGCGGAGGACGAGGCGCCCCGGCTGCGCGGGACCTGGCTCGTGGCCACCGGGGACGAGCCGGCCGGCCCGGTCACGGCCGCGCTGGTCACCGCATCACTGGCCGCCGCCGGCGCGACCGCGGTCGCCGTCCCCGTGGAGTCGCTGCCGGAGGTCGCGGCCCGCACCCCCGGCCTGGCCGGCGTGCTCTCGCTCGCCGCGCTCACCGACCCCGACCCCTTCGGCGTCACGCTCTCCCTGATCCAGGCCGGTCTGGCGGCGCCGCTGTGGGTCGCCACCCGCGGCGCGGTGGCCGTGGACTCCCCGTCGCCGCGTCAGGCGGCCGTCTGGGGCCTCGGCCTGGTCGCCGCGCTGGAGCACCCCGGCCGCTGGGGCGGCCTGGTCGACCTGCCGGACGACACCGGCACCGACACCGACGCGGCGGTCTACCGGCGGCTGGCGGCCGTGCTGGCCGCCGGCGGCGAGGACCAGGTCGCGATCCGGCGCGAGGGGGTCCTCGGCAGGCGGCTGACCCGGGCTCCCCGCGCGGACCGGACGCAGGCCACCTGGCGGCCCCGCAGGACCGTGCTGATCACCGGCGGCACCGGGAACGTCGGCGCGCGGATCGCCCGCCGCTTCGCCGCCGACGGCGCCGAGCACCTGGTGCTGACCGGGCGGCGCGGCCCGGACGCGCCGGGCGCCGCCGACCTCGCGGTCGAGCTGACCGCGCTCGGCGCGCGGGTCACGATCGCCGCGTGCGACGCCGCCGACCGCGCCGCCCTCGCGGAGCTCGTCGCCTCGGTGGAGACGGACGGCCCGATCCGTACGGTGGTGCACGCGGCCGGGATCCCGCACTGGCGGGACCTGGAGGACCTGACCCCGGCCGAGGCCGCCGAGGTGATGCGCGGCAAGGCGGTGGGGGCGGAGAACCTGGACGAGCTGTTCGACCGGGATCTCGACGGCTTCGTGCTGATCTCCTCGGGAGCGGGCGTGTGGGGCGGCGGCGGGCAGGGCGCCTACGCGGCCGCGAACGCCGTGCTCGACGCGCTGGCCGTGCGGCGCAGGTCGCGCGGGCTGCGCGCGGTGTCCCTGGCCTGGGGCGTGTGGGCCGGCAGCGAGAGCGGCGCCGACGGCATGGGGGAGCAGCTGGAGCGGCTCGGCCTGCGGCCGATGCGCTCCGGCGATGCGCTCACGGCGTTCTACGAGGCGCTGTCGGACGACGAGACCTTCCTCTCGGTCGCCGACGTGGACTGGGCCGCGTTCGCCCCGGCGTTCACGGTCGGCAGGCCGAGCCCGCTGATCTCCGAACTGCCCGAGGTCCGCAGGGCGCTCTCCCCGGCACCCGCGGCGCCCGTGTCGTCCGCCGGGCTCGGCGTGGTCGCGGCGGCCGACCGCCGCAGGGCCGTACGCGAACTGGTGTCCGGCACGGTCGCCGCGGTGCTCGGGCACACCGACGCGGCGAAGGTGACGGGACGGACGTTCCGGGAGATGGGCTTCGACTCCCTGACCGCCGTGGACATGCGGACCAGGCTGGCGGCGGCGACGGGGCTCACCCTGCCGAGCAGCCTCGTCTTCGACTACCCGACGCCTGAGGCGCTCACCACCCACCTGCTGACGCGCATGTACGGCGACGCGGCCGAGTCGCGTCCCACCGCCACGATCGGGGCCGTCGCCGACGAGCCGATCGCCATCGTCGGGATGAGCTGCCGTTTTCCCGGCGGGGTCCGGTCGCCGGAGGACCTGTGGCGGCTGGTGGACCAGGGGGTGGACGCGATCACGGAGTTCCCGCGCGACCGCGGCTGGGACCTCGAAGCGATCTACCACCCCGACCCCGACCACCCCGGCACGACCTACGTGCGGCACGGCGGCTTCGTGGCGGACGTCGCCGGCTTCGACGCCGCGTTCTTCCGGATCGCGCCGCGCGAGGCCCTGGTGATGGACCCCAAGCAGCGCCTGGTGCTGGAGACCTCCTGGGAGGCCTTCGAGCGGGCCGGGATCGACCCGACGGCGCTGAACGGCACGAGCACCGGCGTGTTCGTCGGATCGAGCAGCCAGGAGTACGGGCCGAGGCTGGAGGAGGTGCCCGCGGAACTGGAGGGCCACGTCGTCACCGGCAATCTGGACGCCGTCCTGTCCGGGCGGGTGGCCTACTCGCTGGGCCTGGAGGGCCCGGCGCTGACGGTGGACACGGCGTGCTCCTCGTCGCTGGTGGCGATGCACCTGGCCGCGCAGTCGCTGCGCCGGGGCGAGTGCACGCTGGCCTTGGCCGGGGGCGCGGCGGTGATGGCGAACCCCGGCGTGTTCTTCGAGTTCAGCCGCATGCGCGGGCTCTCCCCGGACGGCCGGTGCCGGTCCTTCGGGGCGTCCGCCGACGGCACGGGCTGGGCCGAAGGAGTCGGCATGCTCCTGCTGGAGCGGCTGTCGGACGCCCGGCGCAACGGGCACGAGGTGCTGGCCGTCATGCGTGGATCTGCGGTCAACCAGGACGGCGCGTCCAACGGGCTGACCGCACCGAACGGGCCGTCCCAGCAGCGGGTGATCCGGGCCGCGCTGGCCGACGCGGGCCTGGAGCCGTCCGACCTGGACGCGGTGGAGGCGCACGGAAGCGGCACCACGCTCGGCGATCCGATCGAGGCGCAGGCGCTGGTCGAGACGTTCGGGCGGGACCGCGACCGGCCGCTGTGGCTGGGCGCGCTGAAGTCCAACATCGGCCACACGCAGGCGGCCGCGGGCGTCGCCAGTGTGATCAAGATGGTCGAGGCCCTGCGGCACGGGGTGCTGCCCAGGACGCTGCACGCCGACGAGCCCTCGCCGCACGTGGACTGGCCGGCCGGGGCGGTGTCGCTGCTGACCGAGCCGGTGGAGTGGCCGGTCACGGGCGGGCCCCGGCGGGTCGGTGTGTCGGCGTTCGGGGTGAGCGGGACCAACGCCCATGTGGTGCTGGAGCAGGCCCCGGAAGCCGGGCCTGAGCGGGCTCCGGAGCAGGAGTGGCGGGGCCCGGTCCCGCTGCTGGTGTCGGGGCGCGGCGCGGAGGGCCTGCGCGGGCAGGCGGAGCGGCTGCGGTCGTTCCTGGAAGCACGGCCGGAGGTGGCCCTGACCGATGTGGCGGTCTCGCTGGCCGGTCGCGCCACGCTGGAGGACCGGGCGGTCGTGCTCGGCGGCGACCGGGACGAGACGCTGACCGGTCTGGCGGCGGTGGCGCGCGGCGCGTCGGCGGCCGGTGTGGTGCGGGGCCTGGCCGGCCTGGACGGTCCGGACGGCGACCGGGGCGTGGTGTTCGTCTTCCCCGGCCAGGGGTCGCAGTGGGCGGGGATGGCGGTGGAGCTCGCCGAGTCGTCGCCGGTGTTCGCCGCGCGGCTGGAGGAGTGCGCGCGGGCGCTGGACCCCTACGTGGACTGGTCGTTGCGGGACGTGCTGGGCGACGCCGAAGCCCTGCGGCGGGTCGACGTCGTGCAGCCGGCGCTGTTCGCGGTGATGGTGTCGCTGGCGGAGGTGTGGCGGTCGTTCGGGGTGACGCCCTCGGCGGTGGTCGGCCACTCGCAGGGGGAGATCGCCGCGGCGTGCGTGGCGGGCGCGCTCAGCCTGGAGGAGGCCGTGCGCGTCACCGTCCTGCGCAGCCAGGTGATCGGCCGGTCGCTGTCCGGCCGGGGCGGCCTGGTGTCCGTGCCCGCGCCGCTCGCCGAGGTGGAGGAGTGGCTGGCCGGTCGGGGCGGGCGGTTGTCGGTCGCGGCGGTCAACGGCCCGCACGCCACCGTGGTCGGCGGCGACCCGGAGGCGCTGGAGGAGGTCCTGGCCCGATGGGACCGCGCCCGGCGGGTGCTGATCGACTACGCGTCGCACACCCCGCAGACCGAGGCCGTGCGGGACGAACTGCTGGAGGTGCTCGGGCCGGTGGCGGCCCGTGACGGCGAGGTGCCGTTCTTCTCCACCGTGACCGGCGGCTTCGTCGAGGGCGCGGCGCTGGACGCGGAGTACTGGTACGGCAACCTGCGCAGCCCGGTCCGCTTCGACCTGGCGCTGCGCGCGCTGGCCGACCACGTCTTCGTCGAGTGCAGCGCCCACCCGGTGGTCACGGCGGGCACGGACGTCGTGTCGGTGGGGTCCCTGCGGCGCGGCGACGGCGGCGTCGGCAGACTCCTGACGTCGCTGGCCGAGGCGCACGTGCGGGGAGTCCCGGTCGACTGGCGGAGCGCCCTGGAGGGCGCGGGGCGGCGGGTGGACCTGCCGACGTACGCCTTCCGGCACCGGCGCTTCTGGCTCGACGGCGCGTCCGCCTCGCAGACGATGGTGGACGCGACGACCCGGCTGGCCGGCTCCGGCGGCGTGCTGCTCACCGGCCGGCTGTCCACCGGCACGCGGCAGTGGATCGCCGACCACCGGGTGCTGGGCACGGTGCTGCTGCCCGGCACGGCGTTCGTCGAGCTGGCCGTCCGGGCCGCCGACGAGGCCGGCTGCACGATGGTCGACGAGCTCACGCTCGAAAACCCCCTGGTGTTCCGGGACGGCGGCCTGGTCGACATCCAGGTCGGCGTCGGCGCCCCCGACGACTCCGGGCGCCGCTCGCTCGCCGTGCACTCCCGCGCGGGCGGCGAGACGGAGTGGACCCGGCACGCCACCGGGACGGTGAGCCGCGACACCGCCGCCGCCGAGCCGATGCCGTGGCCGCCGCCGGACGCCACACCCGTCGACCTCGCCGAGGTGCGCGCCGCGCTCACCGCCCACGGGTACGACTACGGCTCCGCCTTCGGCGGGCTGCGGCGGGCGTGGCGCCGGGACGGCGAGTGGTTCGCCGAGGCGGCGTCGCCCGCCGGTCTCGCGCCCGAGGGGTTCGTGCTGCACCCGGCGCTGCTGGACACGGCCCTGCAGCCCGCCGTCCTGGAGCTGACCGGCACCCCGCGGCTGCCCTTCGCCTGGCAGCGGGTGTCGGTGCACGCGGCGGGAGCCACCACGGTCAGGGCCCGGCTGACCCCGTCCGCCGACGGTGTTTTCTCCCTGCACCTCGCCGACGACGAGGGCCGGCCGGTGCTGACGGCGGAGTCGGTCGTCATGCGGCCGGTCCCCGAGAGGATCGGCGCCGCCACCCCCCTGCTCGTCGTGGACCGGGTGCCCGCGGAACTCCCCGCCGCCGAACCGCATGCCGCCGAGCCGCTGACGATCGTGTCGGTGGACCGGGTCGACGAGCGCACCGACGCGGCGGACGTGGTGCTCCTCACCGGTGCCGGCGACGTGCTGGGCTCCCTGCAGGCGTGGCTGGCGAACGAGCGGTTCGCCGGCTCCCGGCTCGTGGTGGTGACCACGAACGCCGATCACGATCCGGCCGCCGCGGCAGTCGCCGGGCTCGTCCGGTCGGCCCAGGCGGAACACCCGGGCCGGATCGTCCTGGTCGACGCGGACACCGCCGTCGACGGGCTGGTCGCCGGGATCCTCGCGATGGACGAGCCCGAGGTGACCGTACGCGGAGGAGAGGTCTTCGTCCGCCGCCTGAAGCGGGTCACGGCGGAGGGCTCCGTCTGGTCGCCGGACGACTGCGTGCTGATCACGGGCGGCACCGGGACGCTCGGCGGCCTGATCGCCCGGCACCTGGCCACCGCGCACGGGGTCCGCCGCCTCGTCCTGGCCGGCCGGCGGGGGCCGGAGACTCCGGGCGTACGCGAACTGGCCGAGGAGGTGCCGGCCGAGGTGACGGTCGTCGCGTGCGACGTGACCGACCGGGAGGCGCTGGCGCGGGTGCTGGCCGACCACCCGATCACCGCCGTCGTGCACGCCGCCGCCGTGCTCGACGACGGCGTGATCCAGTCGCTGACACCCGAACGGATGGCGCGGGTCCACGACCCGAAGGTGCTCGCCGCACGTCACCTTGACGAGCTGACCCGAGGCCGCGACCTGACCGCATTCGTCCTGTTCTCCTCGGCGGCCGGGGTGTTCGGCGCGGCCGGGCAGGGCAACTACGCCGCCGCCAACGCGGCCCTCGACGCGATCGCCCGCGCGCGGCGCGCGGACGGGCTGCCCGCGACCTCCCTGGCCTGGGGGCAGTGGGCCGAGACCAGCGCCATGACCGAGGGGCTGGCCGGCGCCGACCGCGCCAGGCTGGCGAGGTCGGGGCTGTCCCCGCTGGCCACGGACGAGGCGCTGACGATGTTCGACGCCGGGGTGGCGGGCGGGCGGGCGGCCTATGTGGCCGCGCGGCTCGACACCGCCCGGGTGCGGGCGTCGGAGGCGCATCCGCTCCTGCGGGGCGTCGTACGCGGACCGCTTCGCCGCGCGGCCTCCGGCGGAGCGGGAGGAGAGTACGGCCGTCAGCTGGCGGCCCTGCCCGAGGGCGAGCGGGCGGGCGCGGTGCTGCGCCTGGTGCGTGAGCGCGTCGCCGACGTCCTGCGGCACCACAGCCCGCAGTCGGTGGAGGCGGGCAGGTCGTTCGACGAGCTGGGCTTCGACTCGCTCACCTCGGTCGAGCTGCGTAACTCGCTCAACGCCGAGCTGGGCCTGAAGCTGCCCGCGACGGTCGTCTTCGACCATCCGAGCCCCGCCGCGCTCGCGGAGCGGCTCATGACGGAGCTGACCGGCGCCGGCGCGGGGCGGGCGGCGCGGGCCGCCGTCCGGGAGCCGGCCGCCGGCAAGGCCGCCG
>QFZU02000063.1 GCA_003260025.2 Microbispora triticiradicis
CTGCGCCCGCCGCAGGGCCGTGCCGGCCGGGCCCGCGACGGCGAGCAGGGTGCCGACGACCGCGCCCGCGGCCCCGAGCCGTACGGCGTTCGCGCTGGTGCGGCGCGCGCGGGGCAGGCAGCGCAGGAACAGGTGGACGCCGTGCAGCTCCCCGGCGATGTCGGCGTCCCACGGCACGATCCCCTTCGGATCGACGACCCCGAGGCCGACGTCGGCCTGGGCCAGCGCGTGCCGGGCGCCCGCGGACACGACGACCACGCAGTGGCCCTCCGCCTGAAGCTCGTAGACGCGCCCGGCGAGCTCGGCGCCGCCGGGCAGTATCCGGGGGATGGCGAGACGCCGTGCCAGGCCCTCGTCGCCGCCCGCGAGGAAGACGGTGCCGGCCCCCTTGGCCGCGCTGACGACGGGCACGGCCAGGGCGTCGATCTCCGGGGCGAGACCGGCGACGGCGACCCGGGCGCCGTCCCTGGCCACCTCCACGGCCCGCAGTCCACGGCTCCGCCAGCCGTCGCCGCCGGGAACGAGCCGCGCGGGGTCCGGCAGCGGCCGCGCGGACCACCCGTCCCCGTTCCGTATGTGCCCGGGGTCGGCGAAGTCGATGAGGGAGTAGAGCCGGGAGTACAGCTCGTCGGTGTCGAGTCCGTCCACCAGAGGCTCGACCCGGTCGATCGTCCACGAGCCGGTCGTGAGGGCGGCGGCGTCGAGGATCACGGTGTCGACGCGGTCCATCCTGCGCAGGGAGTCGGCGTCGAAGACGACGGTGTCGTGTTTGCCGAGCGCGCGGAGGACGGCGCCGGAGAACGCCTCCCGGCCGAGGTCGGCGGCCCTCGGAGTGGCCGAGACGAGCACGGACACCGCCCGCTCGCCCCGCGTGAGGAACCGGGCCGCCGTGTAGCCCGCGGCGCTGATCGGGCCGACCACGTCGGCGTACCGCTCGATCGGGCCATGCGGGAGAGGGCAGGGCCGGGGCCGCGACCCCGCCCTGACGTGGTGGTAGGAGCCCGGCCGCTCGGCCAGCCGTCCCTCCAGGTCCTTCCAGGCGTACCGGCCCGCCTTGGTCTCCACATAGCGGCCGAACGAGGCCGCCGCGTGCACCAGCAGTCCCGCCGGGCGGAGCGTGAGCGTCTGGGTGACCAGGTTGGCCGTGGTGAACAGGACATCGGCGGGACGCCGGCCGAGGCGCCGGTCGAGCTCCTCGCGGAGCGCGGGCGTCGCGTTGACGAGCTGCACCAGCGAGGGCACGGCGGCGGGGAGCCGGGGCACCCGCACCGCCCTGGCGAGGAAGACCCACCCGATCCCGGCCAGGCCCGCGCCCAGCCGTACGGTCGCCCTCAGGTGCTCGTGGGCGAGGTGGACGGGGGTCTCGCGGGCGTGCTCCTCCAGCGAGTCGAGCTCGGCGGTGAGCCTCAGGAGCTCGTCCCGGTCGGTCAGCTCGGGGTCGCAGGCGACGAAGACGCAGGAGATGCGGCCGTTGACCTCCGCCCGTTCCACGCCCGGGACCTCGCCCAGCCGCGTCTCCAGCCGCGTGGCGGCCTCCTCGGAGCCCGGCCGGCCGATGCCGTGCAGGCCGATGCGCAGCCCTCCCGGGCAGAGGCGCACCTCACGGGTGCACGGCAGCAGGTCGCGGAGCGGTTCGGGCAGCACGCTCCGCAAGAGGGCCACCGATGTCGTGAGTCCCTCAGTGAGGATCATCACCCCTCCTCGCGAGAGTCGGGGGGAACTCACGAATGACGGTAGAACGGCCGGACGACCGTCCTCCGATACTTTTCCTCCATCCGCGACGGCGGAAACGCCCTGGATCAGGACATTGTGAAGGCGGGCCAGTCCAGCATGAGCAGCAGCTTGCGCAGCGCGGGCCGCACGTTGTTGAGCTGGATGGGGTGGCCGACCGGCGAGTCGGACAGCACGGCCAGGGCGCGCAGGCCGTAGAGGTCGATGAACCTCAGTTCGGCGACGTCCACGCCCTGCGCGCCGGACTTCGTCCAGGCCTTGTTGAGGGCGCCGGCGATGGCGTCGCCGTTGGTGAGATCGATCTGGCCGATCAGGCGGACGGACCCGTCCACGGAGGTGCGGATGCTGAGTTGCGAGTCCGTGTAGAGCAGATTCTTGGTGCGAGTGGATTCGAACGACCCATTGACGGTCATCATGCGGTGCCGCCTTCCTGTAGAGGGGCAACCACCTCCGAGCATCACCGTCCTCACCGACCGGTGTCAACCGCGCCACCGGCCGTACGGGGACCAGGGCGGCCGCCCGCCCGTCGCCGGACGTGACGCCGCCTGCACTGATACCCGTACGGCCCGGCGCGGGGACAGTGACCTAACTCACGTTTATTCGGCCGGAACGATCTCAGTGCTTCCGGGCCAGGCCACCGACGAACGTGTGGTAGGTGATTCCGCGGTCCACCGGCTCGCCGGGGTCCGGCCGCCACTCCGCGAGCGGGACCACGCCGGGCTCCAGGAGTTCCATGTCGCCGAAGTACGCGACGATCTCGTCGTGCGTGCGCCACCGGCCGGTGCCGAGGTTCTCGTTGAACAGCTTCTCGGCGGTGGTCGCCTGGGCCGAGACCTCGGGCATGGACGGGCCCGGATTGTGGAAGTGGGACAGCGCCAGGTAGCTGCCGGACGGCAGGGCGTCCCGGAAGCGGGCGGCGATCGCGTGGGGGTCCTCGTCGTCGTTGAGGTGGTGCAGGATCGCGAACAGCAGCAGGGCCACCGGCTGCGTGAAGTCGATGAGGTCGCGCACCCCGGGGTGGTTCAGGATCGACTCCGGGTCGCGGATGTCGGCCTCGATGACCGTGGTGCTCCCGTTCGTGGCGAGCAGCGCCCGGCCGTGGACGAGCACGATGGGGTCGTTGTCGACGTAGACGACCCGCGACTCGGGAGCGGCCGCCTGGGCGACCTGGTGCACATTGCCCTGGGTGGGCAGGCCGGAGCCGATGTCGAGGAACTGCCGGATGCCCGCCTCGGCAGCCAGATGGTGGACGACGCGCCGGAGGAAGGCCCGGTTCGACCGGCCGGCCGCGGGGGCGTCCGGCGCGATCTTCAGGGTCGCCTCCCCGATCTGGCGGTCGATGGCGAAGTTGTCCTTGCCGCCGAGGAAGAAGTCGTAGACACGGGCGATGCTCGGCTTGCTCGTGTCGATTCGGGCCGCTCTCGCGGCGGCCTCGCGCTGGGCCTCGTCGTCCACGACTCGTCCTGTCCCCTCGCCGTACCGGTGCAGACCGCGATCATGCTAGAGCCGGACGAGGGGGTGAGGAAGGGGATTCGCGATAAGTGGTACGGATAGGTCGGTCAATGAAGGCAAACCCGTTACATTTAGCCCTTTTGACCTGCCGTATGTAGGCGTTTCGGTCAGGTTCCGGGTCAGACGCTGACGCCGACCCCGCCGCGCGTGTGCGCACCGTATCGTTCCAGCTCCGCGGCCAGGTCGAGCGGCCTGATCGTCGTGCGTCCGGCCAGGAGTTCGTCGGTGATCAGGTCGGCGGGCACGAGCCAGGAGACCTCGAACTCCAGCCCGTCGGGGTCCTTCGCGTAGAGGGCCTTGGTGGTGGCGTGGTCGGACGCGCCGACCAGGGCGTCCATCGCCGCCAGCCGGGTCGCGACGCGGTCGAGTTCGGCGAGCGTGTCGACCTCCCACGCGAGGTGGTAGAGCCCCACCGTCGCCCGGCCCGCCGACGACGGCCCCGCCTGCGCGCCGATCTGGAAGAGCCCGAGGTCGTGGTCGTTCGACGACCCCTCCGCCTGCAGGAACGCCGCCCCGGGGAGCGCGTTGACGACGCGGAAGCCCAGAGCCTCCCGGTAGAAGGCCACACTGCGGTCGACGTCCCGCACATAGAGAACCGCGTGGTTGAGTCGCTGGACCGGCATGACGCCCTCCCGTTACTTGAGCTCTCAAGTAAGTCTAGCTCAGGTGTGTAAAAGGGCGGCGGGGTCGGCCATGACCTGCTCGATCACCTGGCCGGCCGCGCCGAGGGCGGCCGCCTCCGCGCCGAGCCGTGACACGATCACCGGTGGCACGGTGCCGCGCATCTGGCCGAGGCGGGCCCGCAGCGTGTCCCCGACCACGTCGCCGATCCAGCGGAAGAGCGGCGCGTAGATCCCGCCGAGGACGATGGCGCCGGGGTCCACGAGGTTGATCGCCGACGACAGGGCCACCCCGAGCGCCCACGCCGCCCGCTCGCAGGCCGCCCGCGCTCTCTCGTCGCCCTCCCGCAGGCGCTGGGCCACCTGCGCGACGCCCAGCTGGCCGCGGACGCCCCCGGCGGCGGCCAGCAGCGCGTCCTGCCCGGCGTACTGTTCGAGGCATCCCCGGCCGCCACAGCGGCACTGCGGCCCGTCGGGCGCGACGACGACATGCCCGAGCTCGCCGGCGAAGCCGTGCGCCCCCCGGAAGAGCCGGCCGCGAACGACGAGTCCGGCGCCGATGCCGATCTCCCCTGAAACGTGCAGGAAATCGGGCAGTCCCGACCCGAACCACAGCTCACCGAGCGCGGCCAGGTTCGCCTCGTTCTCGACGCGTACGGGGAAGGGGAAGTGCTGGAGGAGCGACGCCAGCGGGACGTCGCGCCAGCCCAGGTTGGGAGCGTTCCGGACGTCGCCGGTGGCCCTGTCCACAGGGCCGGGCACGGCCAGCACCCCGCCGACCACCCGGAGGCCCTTCTCCACAGCTTCGTCCACAACGTTCGCGGCCAGATCCCCAAGTCGCGCGATGCTGTCCACAGGGAGTGCGGCGCGGTTGTCCACAGCCTGTGTACGGCGCAGCCGCACGGTCCGGGCGAGGTCGACCACGCACACGGCCAGGTAGTCGACGTTGACCTCCAGGCCGAGGGCGGCCACATGGCGCCCGCTGATCCGGATCTCGACGCCGGGCCGGCCGCGCTCGCCGTCCCGGACGGCGCCGGTCTCCACCACCAGCCCGCCCTCGATGAGGTCTCCGACCAGCTTGGAGACGGTCGTCTTGGTGAGGCCCGTTATCTCGGCGAGAGCGGCGCGCGTCACCGCGCCGCGTGCGCCGACCTCGCCCAGTACGAGCGCCAGATTCCGGGCGCGCATCGCGTCGTGTCGTACGGCCTGCGACATCACACCCTCCACTATCGGGGGTTGAGAACCTGGACACGCCCTCTTGACCCAGAGCCCGCCACGTCGGATATTTAGTCCACAACATAGACTAATTCGGAGGCGACTCATGTACACCCCCACTCCCGAGGACCGTTTCACGTTCGGGCTGTGGACCGTCGGCTGGCAGGCGCGCGACCCGTTCGGCGACGCCACCCGGGCCCCGCTGGACCCGGTCGAGAGCGTGCACCGCCTGGCCGAGCTCGGCGCGTACGGTGTGACGTTCCACGACGACGACCTCCTCGCGGTGGAGCAGGACCGGACCAAGGCCATCGAGAGCTTCAAGAAGGCTCTCAGCGAGACCGGCCTGAAGGTGCCGATGGCCACGACCAACCTGTTCACCCACCCGATCTTCAAGGACGGCGGGTTCACCAGCAACGACCGCGACGTCCGGCGGTACGCCCTTCGCAAGGTCATTCGCAACATCGATCTCGCCGCCGAGCTCGGGGCCACGACGTACGTGTGCTGGGGCGGCCGTGAGGGCGCCGAGTCCGACGCCGCCAAGGACGTGCGGGTCGCGCTCGACCGCTACAAGGAGGGCTTCGACCTCCTGTGCCAGTACGTGATCGACAAGGGTTACGACATCCGGTTCGCGGTGGAGCCCAAGCCGAACGAGCCGCGCGGCGACATCCTGCTGCCGACGATCGGCCACGCCCTGGCCTTCATCAACTCGCTGGAGCACCCCGAGATGGTGGGCCTCAACCCCGAGGTCGGCCACGAGCAGATGGCCGGGATGAACTTCGTCCACGGCATCGCCCAGGCGCTGTGGCACGGCAAGCTGTTCCACATCGACCTCAACGGCCAGCACGGCCCGAAGTACGACCAGGACCTCGTCTTCGGCCACGGCGACGTGAAGAGCGCGTTCTTCCTGGTCGACCTGCTGGAGAACGGCGGCTACGACGGCCCGCGCCACTTCGACTACAAGCCGCTGCGCACCGAGGACAAGGAAGACGTCTGGGAGTCGGCGGCCGCGAACATGCGGACCTACCTCATCTTCAAGGAGAAGTCGAAGGCCTTCCGCGCCGACCCCGAGGTGCAGGAGGCGCTGGCCGCCAGCAAGCTCACCGAGCTGGCCCAGCCGACCCTGGCCGAGGGCGAGACCTACGACGACGTCCTCGCCGAGTCGATCGACGTCGACGAGGTGGCCGCCCGCGGCTTCCACTTCACCCGGCTGAACCAGCTCGCGCTGGAGCACCTCCTCGGCGTCCGCGGCTGACCGCCCGGCCGGAAGACAGAGTGAGGGGACGACTGTGACGCTCGTGGCAGGGGTCGACTCGTCGACCCAGAGCTGCAAGGTCGTGATCCGGGACGCGGAGAGCGGGGCCCTCGTGCG
The DNA here is from genome assembly GCA_003260025.2 of Microbispora triticiradicis. Classification (GTDB taxonomy): domain Bacteria; phylum Actinomycetota; class Actinomycetes; order Streptosporangiales; family Streptosporangiaceae; genus Microbispora; species Microbispora triticiradicis. Next base: position 6,448 of record QFZU02000063.1, read on the forward strand.
CGAGGGCCGTGCCCCCCACCCGGAGGGCACGGAGGTCCATCCCGACCACTGGTGGACCGCCCTGCAGGGCGCGATCGAGCAGGCGGGCGGCCTGGCGGACGTCGCCGCCGTCAGCGTGGGGGCACAGCAGCACGGCATGGTCTGCCTCGACGAGAACGGCGAGGTGGTCCGGCCCGCGCTGCTGTGGAACGACACCCGGTCCGCCGGGGCCGCGGCCGACCTGGTCGCCGAGCTGGGCGGCCCGAAGGCATGGGCCGAGGCCGTCGGCAGCGTGCCGGTGGCGTCGTTCACGGTGACCAAGCTCCGCTGGCTCGCCCGCGAGGAGCCGGACAACGCCCGCCGTACGCGGTCGGTCTGCCTGCCGCACGACTGGCTCACCTGGCGCCTCGCCGGGCGGCCGGACACGATCGCGACCGACCGGGGAGACGCCTCCGGCACCGGATACTGGTCGCCCGCCACCGGTGAGTACCGCACCGACCTGCTGGAACTCGCCATGGGCCGGGTGCCGGAACTGCCCCGCGTGCTCGGCCCGGCCGAACAGGCGGGTACGGCCGAGCACGGCGGCGCGCTGCTCGCGCCCGGCACCGGGGACAACATGGCGGCGGCGCTCGGCGTCGGCATGCGGCCCGGTGACGTGGTGGTGTCCATCGGCACGTCGGGGACGGCGTTCGCCTGTTCGGAGACCCCGTCAGCGGACGCGGCCGGGCTGGTCGCCGGGTTCGCCGACGCCACCGGGCGGTACCTCCCGCTGGTCTGCACGCTGAACGCGGCGCGGGTGCTGGACGCGGCGGCCCGGATGCTCGGGGTCACCCCCCAGGGCCTGAGCGATCTGGCCCTGCGGGCGCCCGCGGGCTCCGGCGGGCTGGTGCTCGTGCCGTACCTGGAGGGAGAGCGCACCCCCAACCGGCCCGACGCGACCGGTTCGCTGCACGGGCTGCGCCTGTCCAACTCCAGCCCCGAGCATCTGGCCCGGGCCGCGGTCGAGGGCATGCTGTGCGGGCTCGCCGACGCGCTGGACGCGCTCGGCGTCGAGCCGGCCAGGGTGCTGCTCATCGGCGGCGGCGCCCGCTCGGAGGCGGTGCGCCGGATCGCGCCCACCGTGTTCGGGCGTCCGGTGCTCGTCCCCACCCCCGGGGAGTACGTCGCGGACGGCGCCGCCAAGCAGGCCGCCTGGCTGCTGTCCGGCGAGCCGGAGCCGCCCCACTGGGAGGCGGGCGGCACCGAGCGGTACGAGGGCGACCCCACTCCCGGCCTGCGCGAGCGCTACCGCGAGGCGGCGCAGGATTAGAGGCGCGCAGGAGTAGACGTCCGGGGTGGGGTCCACGTGACCCCGGAGACCCCACCCTGAGACGACCCTGACCCCCTATCGGGGTGATGTACGCGTTGTCCCGGATGTTAGAAACGGGCCGTACGCGGGATCCTCAAGGTATGGCCAAGAGGATCTATCCCCTGCTCGCCGGCGGTGGCATCCTGCTCGCCGTCGTCACCGTCGTGGCGGCGCAGGTGGGCGGGGAGCCCTCGCTGGACCCCGTCTCCATGACGATCAGCCAGTACGCGGCGCGCGACGCCGGCGGCGTGATCGAGACCGCCATGGCCGTCCTCGGCCTGGCCTCCCTCGCCCTGCTGGCCGGGATGCGCGCCGTGCACGCGCCCGTGGACGGCTGGCCCGCCCGCCTGATCGGCCTGTGGAGCGCCTCCCTCATCGGCGCGGCGGTCGTCCCGTCGGACACGAGCTGGCAGGGCGACCTGCACGGGCTCCTGTCGGCGGCCGCCTTCGTGAGCGTGCCCGCCGCCGCGATCCAGCTCGTGGGCCGGCTCGGCCAGGACGAGCGGTGGCAGGCCGTCGCCCGGCCGCTCGAATGGCTCGCGCTCGCCTCCGGCCTCGGCCTCGCCGCCATCACCTACGTGGCGCTGCCCGGCCACGGCGTCATGATCGGCCTGGTGGAGCGGCTGCTGCTGACCGCCGAGGTTTCCGTCCTCGGGCTGTTCGCCCTGCGGCTCGTCCAGCTCACCTGGGGGCCGCCGCTCCGTGAGTGGATCGGCGGGCGGCGGGCCGACCTCGCGGCCCACCGCTGATCCGCCGGGATCGGGCCGCTCAGCGCTGGGCGGCCGTCAGCATCTTGAGCGCGTGCTCCACGAGGGTGACGAGCACGACCTTCGCCGAGGCGCGCCGCCGTACGTCGCAGAGCAGAACGGGCACCTCCGGATCGAGGTCGAGGGCGATCCGCACGTCGTCGGCCTCGTGCCGGTCCGCCCCGTCGAAGCAGTTCACCGCCACGATGAACGGCGTGCCGCGCTGCTCGAAGTAGTCGATGGACGGGAAGCAGTCGGTCAGCCTCCGGGTGTCGGCCAGCACGACCGCGCCGAGCGCGCCGTAGCTGAGCTCGTCCCACATGAACCAGAAGCGCTCCTGCCCGGGGGTGCCGAACAGGTAGACCACCAGGCCTTCCCTGATGGTGATGCGTCCGAAGTCCATCGCGACCGTGGTGGTCGTCTTGGCTTCCACGCCGTCGGTGTCGTCGACGCCGACGCTGCGGTCGGACAGCACCTCCTCCGTACGGAGGGGGCGAATCTCGCTGATCGCGCCGACCAGCGTGGTCTTGCCGACGCCGAAGCCGCCGGCCACCAATATCTTGAGGGCGACCGGCTCCTCAGAGGGCGCGAAGGCCATTGATCACTTCCTTGAGAATGCGCTCGCTTGGCAGCGGCGCCACTTTGCCCGGAGCCCGTGCCTCGACGAGTCCCAGATCGAGCAGATCCCCGATCAGGACGCGGACCACGCCCAGGGGCAGGTCGATGTCGGACGCGATGTCCGCCACCGACGCGCCGCGGCGCGCGAGGTCGAGGATCCGCCGCTGCTCGGGACCTATCCCGGACAGGTCCCTGCGTGAACCCGTGGTGGTCACCATCGTGATGAGATCGAGTTTCGCGCCGGAGGGCCGCGCCCGGCCCCCTGTCAGCGCGTAGGGCCGGACCAAAGGCCCGGCCTCCTCGTCCATCCATTGGGGTCCCGTCATATGCGCGCCCGTCTCACGGGGAGATCCGGCGCGGGTTGGTGGAGATGTGCTGGCCCACGCGCTTGACCAGCATCGCCATCTCGTACGCGATGTGGCCGACGTCGGCGTCGGAAGCGGCCAGGACGGCCAGGCAGGTGCCCTGCCCGGCGGCGGTGACGAAGAGGAACGCCGCCTCCATCTCCACGATGGTCTGCCGCACCTCGCCGCCGCCGAAGTGCCGCCCGGCGCCCCTGGCCAGGCTCTGGAACCCGGCGGCGACCGCCGACAGGTGCTCCGCGTCCTCCCGGCTCAGCCCCTGGGAGGCTCCCACGACGAGGCCGTCGGTGGAGAGGATCACCGCCTGGCGGACGGCGGCGACCCTGCTGATGAGATCGTCGAGCAGCCAGTTCAGTTCGCCGGTCGACGTCGCTTTGCCGGTCATGCGTCACCCTTCTCGCCGTGCGTGTTGTGTGCGTGGTCACCGGGTGCTACCCCACCCGGCTGGTCGGAGTCCTCCCGGCCCCGGCGCGCTCCGCTCTGGAAGGCGGCGAACACGGCCCTGGCCTCCTCGGGCGACCGCTCCTCCATCGGAGGGGCGGACAGCGGCGGCTGCGTGGACGGGGTGCGTAGCTGCGGAGCGATGTTGGCCTGGCGGACCCGGCGCGGCAGACCGGCGTGGGTCCCGTGGGGCGCCGACCCCCTGGCCCGGGACGCGGTGCCGTTCGGTGCGCCGTTCCCCGCGCCATTTCCCGAGCCGTTCGCGGGGGCCGGCTCCGGCATGGAGACGGGTGTGGGCACGGGTGTGGGCACGGGTGTGGGGAACGGTGTCGGGACGGGCGTGGGGATGGACGTGGGGGCGGGCGGAGCCTCGCGCATCGAGGAGGGTACGGCCTCGGTCCGCAGGGCGGCCGGGGTGAAGAACGGGGACGACTCGGGGAACTCCGAGGCTCCGCCGGGCTCCCACACCCGTCCCGCGACGGCCTCGCGCAGCGTCGGCGGCGTGGTCTCGGGCGCGGTCTCCGGGAATCTCTCCGGGAAGGTGTCCGGCACGGTGTCCGGCACCCTGTCCGGCACCGTCTCGTGCACGGCCCTCGGCATCGGCTTGGCGTGGGCGCCGCGGGGGGCGGGCGGCCCCTCGATCGCCGCGGGCGCGCCGTCCTCCACGACCAGGGTGCGGGGGATGAGCACGATCCCCGTCGTCCCGCCGAACGGCGACCCGCGCAGCACCACCCTGATTCCGTGCCGGGCGGCGAGCTGGCTGACGACGAAGAGCCCGAGCCTGTCGCTGTCGGCCAGGTCGAACTCCGGCGGGTCGGTCAGCCGCGCGTTGATCTCGTCGTACTCCTCGGGCGAGAGGCCCAGGCCGCGGTCCTCGACCTCGATCGCGAGCCCGTTGGCGACGAGCTCCCCGCGGACCTCCACCCGGGTGTGCGGCGGCGAGAAGACGGTGGCGTTCTCGATCAGCTCGGCGATCAGGTGGACGAGGTCGGCCACGGACGCGCCCATGAGGGTGGCGGCCGGCATCGGCGCCATCGTGACCCGGGTGTAGTCCTCCACCTCGGAGATCGCCGCCCGGACCACGTCGATGAGCGGCACCGGCTTGCGCCAGGCGCGTCCCGGCGTGGCCCCGGAGAGGATGATCAGGCCTTCCGCGTGCCGCCGCATGCGGGTGGTGAGGTGGTCGAGCCGGAACAGGTCCTCCAGCGCCTCCGGGTCCTCGGCCCGGCGCTGCATCGAGTCGAGCAGCGTGAGCTGGCGGTGCAGCAGGGTCTGCTTGCGCCGGGCCAGGTTGAGGAAGACCTGGCCGACGCCGCGGCGGAGGGCGGCCTGACCGACGGCCGCCTCGACGGCGGTGCGCTGCACGGAGCCGAACGCGTGGGCGACGTCCTCGACCTCGCTGGACCCCGTCGCGTTGATCGGGGGCGCCTCGGCCTCGACGTCCACCTCCTCGCCGCGCCGCAGCTTCTCGACGACGCGCGGCAGCCGTACGTCGGCGAGGTCGAGCGCGGCGTCGCGCAGCCCGGCGAGGTCGCGGGCGAGACGGCGGCCGAACCGTACGGAGAAGATGATCGTCGTCACGATGACGACGAGGCCGAGCCCTCCGGCGACCAGGATGCGGAGCAGGATCCCGGTCGCGACCGAGGTGGCGTTCGTGTTGAGCGCGTCCGACGCCTTCACCCGGGCCGAGTCGAGCCTGAGGATCAACTGGTCGACGGTCGGCGACCACTTCTGGGCCTCCGGCGGGACCGGCCCGCCGGTGCGCACCCGGTTGACGAGCAGGTTCTCCAGCGCCGTGAAGCGGTCGAACAGCGGTGAGGTGAGTTCCTGCTCGTACGGCGCGCGCATGTCACCGGTGAGGACTGTGCGGTTCTTCCGGTAGAGGAAGCGGCGGGTGGACACCCACTCGCTGAACGCGGTCTGCTCCTCGCCGGTCATCACGCCGCTGGCCAGCGCGCCGCGGATGAGGGCGTCCTCACGGCTGATCATCTCGTGCGCGTTGCCCATCCCCTGCATCGCGCTGGCCTGCTGGAAGACGGTCAGGTCGGGGACCGAGACCAGCCTCTCGTACAGCGCGAACATGTCATCCATGATCGCGTTGTAGGAGTTGATGGCGTACAGCCGGTCCATCTGGCCGAGCGAGACGGACTCCCGGATCGAGGGCAGGCGTTCGAGGGAGGACAGCAGGGACTCCAGGGGCGCCACGAGGTCCTCGCCCATGGCGTCACGGGTGGAGTCCTCGCCGGCGGTCCTCCGGAACCTGTCCACCGAGGCGGTGGTCTTGGCCTGCTGGGCGGTGAGGGCGGCGGAGTTCGTCTGGCCGCTGCTCAGCACTCCCGCGGTGAGTGCGCGTTCGGCCTGGATCTGCAGCCCGAGGTCGGTGGAGGCGATGCCCACGGTGTCGTACAGCGTCTTGGAACGCATGAGGATGACGCCGTCGCCGACCGTGAGTTTTAGGGCAAACCCCCACATAGCACTCAACATGAGCAATGGTAGGAGCAGCAGTAAGAAGATCTTGAACCGAATCGAGCGGTTTTTTGAACCCATATGGCCACTCCTGCAGTGCTGGAGGCTGTGCCGCATTTATGGGGGAATGCACCTCCGGAAGATCGCACAGAAGGCTAGCACCGATACACTCGCCGCGCAGGGGGAGGAAACGATGATTACAGTGATCACTGGGGCTGGTGCCGGAATCGGTGCAGCTTCCGCCCTTGATCTCGCTCGGCGAGGTCATCAAATCGTGCTCATCGGGCGTACCCCCGAGAGGCTGCGCGCCGTCGCGGACCGGGCCGCGGAGGCCGGCGGTGCCCGCCCGGACACCCTCGTGGCCGACTTCTCCTCCCTCGACCAGGTGCGCCGGCTGGCCGCGGAACTGCTGGCCCGGTACGACCGCATCGACGTGCTGGTCAACAACGCGGGCGTCATGTCGCCCGACCGGCGGACGACGGTGGACGGCAACGAGTTGATGATCCAGGTCAACCATCTGGCGCCGTTCCTGCTCACGAACCTGCTCGCCGACCGCCTCGCGGCGTCGTCGGCCCGGGTCGTCACCACCTCGTCGCGGGCCGCCAAGACCGGCCGCCTCGACCCCGCCGACCTGTCCAGGGAACGGCGGCGCTGGAACGGCTGGCTGCAGTACGGCGACTCCAAGCAGGCCAACGCGTTGTTCACCGTGTCGCTCGCCGAGCGCGGGCTGGCCGCCACCTGCCTGCACCCGGGAGTGCTGAAGACGTCCTTCGCGGACGGCACGCTCTTCATGAAGATGGTGTGGCGCGTTCCCGGGGTCGGCGAGCCGCCCGAGGCCGGCGCCGCCAGGATCGTCCACCTCGCCACCCACTCCGACGGCGTGGACCACCCGGGCCGCTACTTCGTCAAGAACGCCCCCGCGCGGGTGCCGAAGACGATGTCCGACCCCGCCCTCGCGGCCGCCCTCTGGGACGCCAGCGCCGCCGCCACCGGACTGTCAGGCTGAGCTGCCGAGAGACCCTGTGTTCAGAGCCTGGGTGCCGAGGACGGTGATCAGCGCGAGGCGCTCGGCGTCCTCGGTGCCTGGCTCGGCCGTGTAGACCATGACGCGCAGGTCGCTGCCCGCCACGGTGAGCACGTCGCAGTCGAGCGTCACGGCGCCCGCCTCCGGGTGGTCGATCGTCTTGCGGGCGGCCTGGTGGTGCCCGGCGACGCCGGTCTCCCACAGTTGGGCGAACCTGTCGCTGTTCGCGAGCAGGTCCGCCACCAGTCGCTTGAGCCGCTGGTCGGCGGGGTAGCGGGCGGTGGCCGCCCGCAGGTCGCCCACCAGGGCCGCCTCCAGTTCGCGCCGTGACACGGTGGTGTGCCGCACCCGGTCGTTCAGCCCGAGGAAGGTGCGCCACACCCCGTTGCGCCGACGGCCGAGCCGGTCGGAGGGGTCGCCCATGAGCGCGGCGTAGGGCTGGTTCGCCTGGAGCAGCGTCCAGGTGGCGTCGAAGACCGCGACGGGGGAGCCGGTCAGCCGGTCGAGCAGGCGCTGCACGCTCGGGGTGATGTGCGTGGGCACGGTGCCGGGCCCCGGCGACCGGAGCCCGGCCAGTTGGAAGAGGTGCGCGCGCTCGGCGTCCGACAGCCGCAGGGCCCGGGCGAGGGACTCGACGACCTGGTGTGACGGATTGGCGGCCCGGCCCTGCTCCAGGCGGGTCACATAGTCCACGGAGATCCCGGCCAGCAGGGCCAGTTCCTCGCGGCGGAGCCCCGGCGCGCGCCGCTGCCCCCCTGTGGGGAGTCCCGCCGCCTCCGGTGCGACCCGGTCGCGCCACCGGCGCACGGCCTGCCCGAATTCCGACGTCGCCATGCCGCCAGTCTGCCCGTTCCGGCCAGGACCCGCGTGGTACCGGCAGTCCCAGGAAGACCGGACGACTGGCCCGGCCGCGGAGTCGTCCCGGAGGCTGGGGGCACTAACACGGCAACCGAAAGGAACACGCGGTCATGAGCAGGCTCGCACTCGTCACCGGCGCCACCTCCGGGATTGGCAGGGCCTTCGCCGCGCGCCTGGCCGCCGACGGCTACGACCTGGTGGTCGTGGGCCGGCGGCAGGAGCGTCTGGAGGAGTTCGCCGCCTCGCACCCCGAAGCCGGGATCCGGACCGTGGCCGCCGACCTGTCCACCGACGAGGGCATCGACACGGTGGCCGGGATCTGCGCGGACGAGCCGCTCGACCTGCTCGTCAACAACGCCGGCGTCGCCCACTACATGCCGCTGGCCGAGCTTCCCGCGGACAAGGCCAGAGAGCTCGTGCACGTCAAGGTCGTCGCCCCGACCATGCTCGCCCGGGCCGCCGTCGCGGGCATGCGGGAGCGGGGCGGCGGCGCGATCGTCAACGTGGCCGGCATGATCGCCTTCAGCGGCCCGGCACCGCACTCCCAGATGCCCCGCCGCGCCGTCTACGCCGGGACCCTGGCCCACCTCGTCGCGATGTCCCAGACCCTGAGCGCGGAGCTGGAGGGCACGGGAGTCGCCGTACAGGTGTTGTGCCCGGGCGTGGTGGCCACCGAGTTCCACGAGCGGCAGGGTCTCGACCTGAGCGCCGTGCCGCGGATGAGCGCCGACGACGTCGTGACGGCCTGCCTGCGCGGGCTGGAGCTGGGAGAGGTCGTCTGCGCACCCGGCGTCGAGGACGCCGGTCTCCTGGACGCGGTCTTCCGGGCCGAGCTCGCCGCCTTCGGAGGGCAGAGCCCCGAGCTCGCCACGCGCTATCGGGCCTAAGAGTTCGGGGAGTGTTCGCCCGGGGTTGCGCCGGTGCTCACGGACGGGTGACTAGGGTCCGGCCGCATGACCGTGACCGTTCCCGCGCGCACGTCCGGCACGGCGGCCCCCGCCCGCGACCCGCTGCTGGACAACGCCAAGTTCCTGGCCATCGTCCTCGTCGTCTCCGGGCACCTCGTGGAGGACCTGCGGGACGTCCCCGCGGCGCACGCGCTCTACTTCTACGTCTACCTCTTCCACATGCCGCTGTTCATCGTGATCAGCGGCTACCTGTCGCGCAACTTCACGTTCTCCGCCGGCAAGGCGCGCAAGCTCATCAGCGGCCTGGCCGTGCCGTACGTCATCTTCGAGGTGGCATACTCGCTGCCCCGCTACTTCCTGTACGGCAAGCTGGAGATCAGCCTGCTCGACCCGTACTACCTGACCTGGTTCCTGATGTCGCTGTTCCTCTGGCGGCTGTCCACCCCGGTCTGGCAGCAGTTGCGGCATCCTCTGGTGGTCGCGGTCGGGCTCTCGCTGCTGTCGGGGACGAGCGCGCTGCCGGACGAGCTGTCGATGAACCGCACCTTCGGCCTGCTGCCGTTCTACGTGCTCGGGCTCATGCTCACCCCCGGCCACCTGGAACTGCTGCGAGGACGGGTCGCCGCGATCACGGGTGGCGCCGTGCTGGCCGCGGCGCTCGCCGGGGCCTTCGCCGTGCACCGGCTCGTGCCGACGGAGTGGATCCGCTGGCGCCACTCCAACCACCAGATTCGGCGTGGACGACCTGACCGGCACCCTGATCAGGCTCGCCATGCTGGCGGCGGGCTTCCTGCTGGTCCTGGCGTTCCTCGCGCTCACCCCGGACCGCCGCACCTGGTTCTCCGGCCTCGGCGCCGCCACCATGTACGCCTACTTGCTGCACGGCTTCGCGGTGAAGGTCACCGAGCGCTTCCACGACGCGCTCGTCAATCCGCTCGGCGTGGCGGCGATGGTCCTGCTGGGGGCCGTACTGGCGGCCGTGCTGTGCACCTCCCCGGTACGGCGGGCCTTCCGGTGGGCGGTGGAGCCGGACGTCTCCTGGGCGTTCACGACGCTGCGCCGGCCCAGCCGGCGGCCCGGTCACCGGCCCGGTAGGCGCAGGGCGGAACTCCAGCGTCCGTACGCACGTTTTCCGGGCGATGGTGCTGAACATGGCGAAGCGCGCAATCCGGGGTAGCGTACGCATTCGCGGTGCGGCCAGATGTGGTGAAAACGACGGGGTGACGCGGGTGGTCGGCAGACAGGGCAGGGTCACGGGCAGGATCGGTCCCGGCCTTGTCGGCGAGGTGATGGTGCCCATCCGCGGGGGTGTCGAGGCGTTCTACGCCTATCCGAGCGTCCCGGACGAGGAGATCCTGGTGGGGTCCATCGTCGTCGTCGTGGAGTATTCGCCCCCGCGCACTGTCTACGTCGCACGCGCGATCGTCTGACCGGCACCCTCCTCCTCTCTCTTTCCCCCCACTTGGACGGAGGCTCCCATGCCCTCGGAGATCCTGGTCGTGGGCGGCGTCGCCATCGTCGCCCTCATCGTCCTGACCATGCTGTTCAAGGCCATCTGGCGGGTGGCCGAGCCCAACGAGGCGCTCATCATCTCGGGCCTCGGCGCCCACACGAGAAACGAGCTCGCCGACAGCCTGGGCTTCAAGATCGTGACCGGCAAGGGCACCGCCGTGCTGCCCGGCTTCCAGACCTCGCGGCGGCTGCGGCTCGACAGCCGGGCCACGAACCTCCAGGTCAACTGCGTGACCCAGCAGGGCATCCCGGTCCAGGTGCGCGGCGTGATCATCTACAAGGTGGGCGACGACTTCACCAGCATCGCGAACGCCGCCCGGCGCTTCCTCGACCAGCAGGACTCGATGAACGGCGCCATCCACGAGCTGTTCACCGGTCACCTGCGCTCGATCATCGGCAACCTGACCGTCGAGGATCTCATCCTGAACCGGGAGCGGCTCACCAGCGAGACCCGCAGCTCCGCGGCCGACGAGATGAGCAAGCTCGGCCTGGTGGTCGACTCGCTGCAGATCCAGGAGATCGAGGACGAGACCGGCTACATCACGAACCTGGGCAAGCCGCACGCCGCGAAGATCGCCGCGTCCGCGCGCATCGCGGAGGCGCAGCGCGACCAGGAGGCCACCGAGGCCGAGCAGATCGCGGCGGCGAACAAGGCCGCCGCCTGGCGCGACGCGCAGATCAAGCAGGCCTCCTACCAGGCGGAGATCGACGAGGCGCAGGCGCGGTCGCGGCAGTCCGGTCCGCTGTCGGAGGCCACGGCCCGCCAGGAGGTCGTCGTCCAGGAGACCCGTACGGCCGAGCTGGAGGCCCAGCTCTCCGAGCAGCGGCTCCAGTCGCAGGTGCGCAAGCCCGCCGACGCCAAGGCGTACGAGACCGTGACGCTGTCGCAGGCCGAGCGCGACGCGCGCATCGCGCAGGCCGAGGCGGAGGCGAAGGAGACCGAGCTGCGGGCGGTCGCGCAGGCGTCGCAGGTCAAGCAGGCGGCCGCGGCCGACGCCGAGTCGGTGCGGCTGCGCGGTGAGGCCGCCGCGGCCGCGACCAGGGCGACCGGTCTGAGCGAGGCCGAGGCCGCCAAGGCGCGGGGTCTCGCGGAGGCCGAGGCCGCCAAGGCCAGGGGTCTGGCCGAGGCCGAGGCGATCAGGGCCCGCTCCGAGGCGCTGCGGGAGAACCAGGAGGCCGTCATCGCCCAGCAGCTCGCCGAGAACTGGCCGCAGATCGTCGAGGCCGGGGCGAAGGCGTTCGGCAACGTCGACCACATGGTGGTGCTCAACGGCGCCCAGGGCATCGAGGAGATGCTGGCCAAGGCGCTCACGCTGGGCGGCACCGGGCTGGGCCTGGCGCGCACCCTCCTGGCCGGCGGCTCTCCCGCCGCGGCTCAGGCGGCGGTCCAGCAGGACGGCGCGAGCGTCAACGGCGCCGAGCCCCCCACGAAGAACGCCGTCGACGCCGCCTCCTGACGGCCCGCGTTCGTCCCCGTCCCTTCGGACGGGGACGAACGTCTCGTGCGTTCAGCCGCGGATCAGGTCCTGGAGGCCGACCACGCGTAGCAGTTCCAGCCGCTCGCGGGACTCGCTGCCCGGGCGGGCGGTGTAGACGACCAGCCGCTGGTCGTGCTCCGGGCTGAGCATCACCTCGCAGTCCAGCTCCAGCAGGCCGACGACCGGATGCTGGAAGCGCTTGACGTCGGCGCGGCGTACGGCGACGTCGTGGGCGTTCCACAGCGCGGAGAACTCCTCGCTGCGGGCGCGGAGCCGGCGTACGAGCTCTGCCAGCCGGGCGTCGTCCGGGCGGCGGGCGGAGGTGGCGCGCAGATCCGCCACCGCCGTGCGGGCGGCGAGGTCACGATCCCCGGGAGGGAAGAGCTCCCGCGCGGACGGGTCGGTGAAGTAGCGCCAGATGAGGTTGCGCTCCGCCTCGGGGTGGGCGGACATGTCACCGTGAAGTGCTTTGTCCATCGAATTCTGCGCGAGGACGTCGCCGCGGTCGTTCACCACCTGGGCGGGCGTGTCGATCAGCCGGTCGAGGATGAGCAGCAGGCCGGGCCGGACGTGCTCCGTGGCCGACCGGTCCCGCGGCGGCTCCTCGCCGGCCAGGTGGAAGAGGTGGTCCCGTTCGTCGCCGGTCAGCCGCAGCGCGCGGGCGACGGCGGCGAGCATCTGGCGGGACGGGTGCGAGCCCCTGGCCTGTTCGAGCCGCGTGTAGTGGTCGGTGGACATGCTCGCCAGCTGCGCGACCTCCTCACGGCGCAGTCCCGGGGTGCGCCGCCGCGCGCCGTGCGACAGCCCCACGTCGGCAGGGGTGACTCGGGCACGGCAGTGACGCAGGAAGTCGGCCAGTTCGGTTCTGTCCACACCCTTCACCATGCCCCTCACCATGCCCCGGTGCGCCGGACGTTGCCAGGGACGGCCTGTCCCGGGATAAGGGCGTCTCTCCCGCCCACGCCCGCGCCGCCCGAGGCTCGGAGCCGACGCTACGGATGACCCCGACTGTTCGACGAAGGAAGGCATGGTTCGCATGCAGTACCGCACGCTCGGCCGCACCGGTATCAAGGTCAGCCCCTATGGCCTCGGCGCACTGATGTTCGCCACGTCCATCGGCAACCCCGATCCCGGCGACTCGGCCCGCATCATCCACAAGGCGCTGGACGCCGGGATCAACCTCATCGACACCGCCGACGCCTACGGCGACTCGGAAGAAATCGTCGGCATGGCGCTCAAGGGACGGCGGGACAACGTCGTGCTCGCGACCAAGGTGAGCCGCCCCGTCGGTGACGATCCCAATCAGCAGGGCGCCTCGCGGCGCTGGATCATGACCGCCGTCGAGAACTCGCTGCGCCGCCTGGGGACCGACCACATCGACCTCTACCAGATCCACCGGCCGGACCCCGCCACGGACGTCGAGGAGACGCTCTCCGCGCTCTCCGACCTGATCCACAGTGGGAAGGTCCGCGCGATCGGGACGTCCGCCATGCCGGCGTCCGACATCGTCGAGGCCCAGTGGGTCGCCGAGCGGCGCGGCCTGGAGCGATTCCGCACCGAGCAGCCGCCCTACTCGCTGCTCAACCGCGGCATCGAACGCGAGGTGCTGCCGGCCGCGCAGCGCTACGGAATGGGCACGCTCGTGTGGGGCCCGCTCGGGCAGGGACTGCTCACCGGACAGGTCCGCAAGGGGCGGCAGAACGAGCTCCGCCGCGCCGGCTTCCTCAAGCACGTCAACGACGAGCACCGCATCGAGGCCGTCGAACGGTTCATCTCGCTCGCCCAGGAGGCGGGTCTGCCGCTGACCCACCTCGCCATGGCCTTCGCCATCGCTCATCCCGGCGTGACCAGCGCCGTCCTCGGGCCACGCACGATGAGCCACCTCGACGACCTGCTCGCGGGCGTCGACGTCGCTCTGACCGACGACATCCTCGATCGGATCGACGCGATCGTCCCGCCCGGCACCGACGTCGGCGTGCTCGACCAGGCGTACGTGCCGCCGGCTCTCCAGCGGACGAGCCTGCGCCGCCGCCCCCTCGGCGAACGCACGGCCGCCTGACAGCTCGGCCGCCTGACGTCTCGGCCGGGGCGCTCGGTCAGTCGAACGACAGCTCCGTCGTACGGCGGGGCATGAGCAGCAGCGCGCCGACGCTGAGCACGGCCACCACGACGAGCGCGACGAAGATGTGGTGGACGGCGTCGTACAGTGCGCCCCGGACGAAGGACGCGGCGGCCGAGTGGGCCGCCGCGCCCTGGGCGTTCAGCACCAGGCTCGTGGCGTCGAGGCTGTCGGGCAGCCGCCCCGCCGCGGAGTCGGCGAGGGAGGCGGGCGGGTGGGCGAAGCGGTCCGACAGCGTCGCGTTGGAGATGGCGCCCAGCATCGCGGCGCCGACCGTGCTGCCGATCGAGCGGGAGAACATGTTCGTCGCGGTGACCACGCCGCGGCGCTCCCAGCCGACGACCGACTGCACGGCGACCATCGTGGGGCTGGCCGACAGCCCGAGGCCGACGCCGACCACGAAGCAGGCGGCGGCGACCTGCCAGATCATCGCGTTCCGGCCGAGCAGCGCGCACAGCACGGTGCCCGCCACCACCACGACGATCCCGATCAGCGCGGTGTCACGGAATCCGATGCGCATGTAGAGGCGGCCGGAGAACGTCGCCGCGAGCGGCCAGCCGATGGTGAGCGCGGCCAGGGCGAAGCCCGCCACCAGCGCGCCGGTGCCCAGCACCCCCTGCGCGTACGTCGGGACGTACGACGTGAGCCCGATGGTGAGGGCGCCGACGCCGACGGAGACCAGGTTGCCGCCGGTCAGCGTGCGGCGGCGGAACACCCACAGCGGCAGCACCGGCTCGGCCGCGCGGCGCTCGGCGAGGACGAAGGCGGCGATCAGCAGCACCCCCGCCCCGAAGATCAGCAGGCTGGGCGCCGAGTTCCACTCCCAGGCCACTCCGCCCTCCAGCAGGCCGAGGATGAGCAGCGAGGAACCGCCGGTCAGCAGCACGGTGCCCAGGTAGTCGATCCGGTGGGAGCCGCGCTCGACCCGCTCCTCGAACCGGCGGGCGAGCACCCAGGCGGCCACCGCGCCGAGCGGCAGGTTGATGAAGAAGATCCAGCGCCAGGAGACGTACTCGGAGAACACGCCGCCGAGCGTCGGGCCGACGACCGCCGAGATGCCCCACACGCTGGCGAGGTAGCCCTGGACCCGGGCCCGTTCCTCGACCGAGTAGAGGTCGCCGGCCATCGTGATGCTGATCGGCTGCACCGCACCGGCGCCGATGCCCTGGATCGCCCGGAACGCGATCAGCGCGGGCATGCTCCAGGCCACCCCGCACAGCACCGACCCGAGCAGGAACGCGGCGATGCCGAAGAACATCACCGGCTTGCGCCCGAAGACGTCGGCCAGCTTGCCGTAGATGGGCACGGTGACGGCCTGGGTGAGCAGGTAGATCGAGAACAACCACGGGAACTGGGAGAACCCGCCGAGGTCGCCGACGACCGAGGGCACCGCGGTCGCGATGATCGTGCTGTCCAGCGCCACCAAGCCGGTGCACAGCATGATGGCGGCGAGGACGGGACCGCGTTCCGACCGTAGCCCGATGCCCTTCGATGTCGTCGTCGTGGTCACGAATGAGACTCCCTCAAGAACGCCCTCGGCACAGCGGTTTCGTCATGCGCAACTGTCACCGTATGGCAGAACATTCCGGGCCTGTTGACGGGCCAGGCGACATTTCGTACGTTCCGCGTAGGCCGCCCCCGGGGCGCCCCAGACCGGGAAGGGGTTGCTATGGCCACCGAGCCGAGTCCAAGCGGGGGGCCGGACATCGTGCCGGGTCCGCTCGCCACGCCGTCGCCGGAGCTCGCCCGCAGGCGCGAGTCGGGGCCACTGGAGCCGGCGACCATGCCCAGCGGCGACCGCGTCCCGATGGTCGTCCGGTACGAGGACGTCCGCGCCCTGCTGGCCTCGCCCACATCCAGCCGCAATCTCCGCCTTCCCGGGTTGCCGCGGTTCGTGAGCGGCGTCGGCATCGACGACGACCCGGACGCGCTGGTCAACCAGGATCCGCCGGAGCACACGCGCTACCGGCGGATCATGCACGGCACCTTCACCCCCCGCCAGATCGAGCCGTGGCGTCCCCGCATCGCGAAGATCGCCGAGGATCTCCTCGACGGCCTGGGCGACGACTTCGACCTGGTCCAGGGATACGCGCTGCGGCTACCCGCCCATGTCATCTGCGAGATGCTCGGCGTGCCGATCGACGACTACGAGCAGTTCGTCCGGTGGACGGACATGTTCCTGACCACCTCCACGGCCGACGGGCAGGTGCGCCAGGAGGCCTACACCGACTTCATGGCCTACGCCGCCGAACTGGTCGCCAGGCATCGCCTCTCGCCCGGGCAGGACCTCATCGACCTGCTCATCCAGGCCAGGGACGAAGGCGACCGGCTGTCGGAGGGTGAACTCGTCAACACCGTCTTCTCCCTGATCACGGCCGGGTACGAGACGACAGCCTCGATGATCGCCCGTGGCGTGTTCCGATTGCTGCTGCACCGGAGCCAGTGGGACGAACTGGTCGCGGACCCCGCCCTGACGGCCACCGCCGTCGAGGAGGTCCTGCGCTTCGACGGGCCGCCCGCCAACGCCTTCATGCGCCGCGTCACCGCGGACACCGACCTGCCCAGCGGCCCGCTGAGCGCGGGGACGGTCGTCATGCCGAACCTGAACGCCGCCAACCACGACCCGCGGGCGTTTCCCGAGCCCGGCCGGTTCGACATCCACCGCTTCACCGGCCACCCGCCCAACCCGCATGTGGCGTTCGGGTACGGCCCGCACCGCTGCCTGGCCGCCAGTCTCGCCAGGGTCGAGCTCACCGAGGCGTTCAGAGCCCTGGTCACCCGGCGCCCGGACCTCCGCCTGGCCACCCCGCCCGAGTCGGTGAAGTGGGCCGACGGCCTGGTCCTGCGGCCGGTCGCCCTGCACGTCACCTCGGAGGGATGAGACGGTTCCCGGCGCGGCACCGATCCGTGATCAACGTCGAGCCGGCCGGTGCTACCCTCGCGAGCGTGGCGATCAGGAACTCCCACTGCTCCTTCTGCGGAGCGGCCTACGCGCCCGGCCTGCCCTGGCCGAGGACCTGCGAGGAGTGCGGCAACACCGGCTATCTCAACCCCCTGCCGGTCGCGGTCCTGGTGCTTCCGGTGGACGGTGCGCGTACGTCTGGCCTTCTCGTGGTCCGCCGGGCGGTCGAGCCGCACCGCGGCCTGCTCGCCCTCCCCGGCGGCTTCATCGACATCGGCGAGTCCTGGCAGCAGGCCGCCGTGCGAGAGGTCCGCGAGGAGACGGGCGTCGTCGTCGACGTGGCCGGAGTGCGGCTGTTCGACGTGCTCAGCGCGCCCGACGGCACCGTGCTGATCTTCGGCCTCGGGCCGCGCACAGCCGCGGACGCCCTCCCGCCGGTCGTCCCCACCGCGGAGACCAGCGAGTGGCTGGTGATCGACGCCCCTCAGGAGCTGGCGTTCCCGCTCCACACGCAGGTCGTGGCCCGCTACTTCGGCCGTGAGGCTCAGCGGTCGTAGCGGTTCAGTCTTCGCGGACCCGGCCGGACTCGACGACGACCCGGCGCGTCGTGTGGACGGCCTTCAGCATGCGCCGGTCGTGGGTGACGAGCAGCAGGGTCCCCGTGTACGAGGCGAGCGCCGACTCCAGCTGCTCGATCGCGGGAAGGTCGAGATGGTTGGTGGGCTCGTCCAGGACGAGCAGGTTGACCCCACGGGCCTGGAGGAGAGCGAGCGCCGCCCTCGTGCGCTCACCGGGTGACAACGTGGCCGCCGGGCGCAGCACGTGGTCGGCGCGCAGGCCGAACTTGGCCAGCACCGTGCGGACGTCGGCGGGCGGCAGGTCGACGAGCGCGCCGAACGCGTCGAGCAGCGGCTCGTCGCCTTCGAAGAGGGCGCGGGCCTGGTCGACCTCGCCGACGACCACCCCGGGGCCGAGCGTCGCCGTCCCCTCGTCCGGGGCCACCCGGCCGAGCAACACGCCGAGCAGGGTGGTCTTGCCCGAGCCGTTCGCGCCGGTGATCGCGACCCGGTCGGCCCAGTCGATCTGCAGGTCGACGGGCCCGAGCGTGAAGGCGCCACGTCGCGCGACCGCGCCGCGCAGCGTCGCGACGACGGCTCCGGAGCGGGGCGCGGCGGCGATCTCCATCCGCAGCTCCCACTCCTTGCGCGGCTCCTCGACGACCTCCAGCCGCTCGATCATCCGTTCGCTCTGCCGGGCCTTGGCCGCCTGCTTCTCCGTCGCCTCCGTGCGGAACTTCCGTCCGAGCTTGTCGCCGTCGGTGGCCTTGCGGCGCGCGTTCTTGACGCCCTTCTCCATCCAGGCGCGCTGGGCCCTGGCCCGGGCCTCCAGCGAAGACCTGGTGTCGGCGTACTCCTCGTACTGCTCGCGTGCGTGCCTGCGGGCGACCTCGCGCTCCTCCAGGTAGGCGTCGTAACCGCCGCCGTACGCGCGCACCTGCCGCTGGGCGAGGTCGAGCTCGA
This sequence comes from Microbispora triticiradicis, assembly GCA_003260025.2. Taxonomy (GTDB): domain Bacteria; phylum Actinomycetota; class Actinomycetes; order Streptosporangiales; family Streptosporangiaceae; genus Microbispora; species Microbispora triticiradicis. The sequence continues at coordinate 24,729 of QFZU02000063.1, forward strand.
CCACCCTGTTCACCGTGCGGGCGAGGAACTCACGGTCGTGACTGACGACCACGGTCCCGGCGCGGAGTCCCGTCACGAAGCGTTCGAGCCGGTCCAGGCCGTCGAGGTCGAGGTCGTTGGTGGGCTCGTCGAGCAGGAACACGTCGTAACGGCTGAGCAGCAGCGCGGCCAGCCCCACCCGGGCCGCCTGCCCGCCGGACAGGGACGCCATCTCCTGCTCCGTGCCGACCGTGAGCCCGAGGTCGGCGGCCACCTCGGCGGTCCGCTCCTCCAGGTCGGCGCCACCGAGGGCGAGCCAGCGATCGAGGGCCTCGGAGTACGCGTCGCCGGGATCGCCGCCGACGAGCGCCTCGGTGGCCGCGTCGAGGGCCCGCTGTGCGGCGGCGACCCCGGTACGGCGGGCGAGGAAGGCGGCGACGGTCTCCCCGGGCCGCCGTTCGGGCTCCTGCGGCAGATGGCCGACGTTGGCGGCAGGCGGGCTGAGCCGTACGCTGCCGTGCTCGGGGGTGTCGAGGCCGGCCAGCAGGCGCAGCAGCGTCGACTTGCCCGCGCCGTTCACCCCCACCAGCCCCACGACGTCCCCGGGCGCGACGACCAGATCGAGATCCGTGAACAGGACGCGGTCGCCGTGCCCGGCGGCGAGTTCCTTCGCGACAAGAGTGGCGCTCATCAGGACACCGACCCTACTGGGTGGCGAGCGAGAGCAGGCGGGTGACGGTGTTCCAGTTGCGCATGGTCGCCGGGCCGGTCGAATGCTTCTCCAGCAGCGGCGGCAGCTTGGGACGCCGCAGCCCGTCGGGGAAGTAAACGTAGAGCTCCCGCTCGCCGATCCGCATCTCCTCCGGGGCGTACGCCGCCGGGTCGATGCTCGCCAGCCCCTCCCGGTCCGGCGGCCGGGCCAGGAAGACCACGGCGAACCGCGCGGGGTCCCTGACCTCCAGGGGATTGCGCTCCACCACGCCGCGAAGCTCCTCAGCCGTACGGAGGATCACCGTAGTGGACAGGCCGAGCTCCTCCTGGAGCCCGCGCTCGATCGCGGCGGCGATCGAATCGGCGTCACCGTCGGCCGTGAACAGGGCGTTTCCACTGCGCAGGTGCGTCCGCACGTCCCCGTACCCGAGGCGGTCGAGCAGTGCCCTGAGATCGGCCATCGCCACCGCGGTGGCGGGATTGACGTTGATACCACGCAACAGCGCCACGTGACGCATCGCATCGCCTCCTTCCGGCGGGAGACTATCGCCCGATCATGTCAACAACCGTCAGGTATCAGGCCGCGACGTCGGCAGCCATGGTCCCCTTCTCTGTCATGTCCTCGCTCGCTGGGCGGTGCGGGTGGTGCGGGTGGTGCGGGGGTTGCGGTAGGTGAAGGCCCAGCGGTCGTCGCCGATCTTGTGGCGAATGTAGCGGGTGGGGTGGCGGTAGCGGTCGCGGTTGTGGAACTGGCACGCCGGCCCGAGCAGTTTGAGGTCGGTCAGTCCGCCGATGCCCGGTCGCCAGGATCAACCCCGGCAACCCCCGCAACCACACCCCCGGCGGACTGTTGCCCCCCAACCCTGGCGGAGCGTCGGCTCCCACCCACGATGGGGTGTCGTACTCCCCATCCGGCGTGTTGCTGGGTTCCGGCCCCGGCCAGGCGTCTGGTCCCGCTTGCGGCGGAGCGTCGGCTCCCGTCCTTGGCGTCCCGCTCGGTGTCGCACCCGGCGTGAAGGCATGCCGGTAGTCCCCTGCCGTGCAGTCGTCGGCAGGGCAGTCACCGGCGGGGCGGTCCTCATCGGGGTAGCCGGACGCACGTCGGTTTCCAGTGCAGTTCCGGCCGCCGACTGGCTCGGCGTGCTCGTCGCCGTGTGCCGAGTCGGAGTGCGGCTCGGCGACGTTCGGGCTGCCCGTGGCCGAGCGCTCCGTAGCGGGACGCTCGTCGCCGCAGGTGGGAGCATCCACGCCAGGGTCCCGGCTGACAGGCGCGTCAGCCCAGTGCTCGTCGCCCCGCATCGGCGCATCGCTCCCGAACCGGTCACCGTCGCACTCGGGTATGTCGCTTTCGCAGCGCCCGCTGTCACGCCCCGGAGCATCACCGGCGCGGGGTCCGCTGCCGGGAGCCGTCGCGGGGTCGTCGGGGAGGGATTCGGCGTTGACGAGCACCAGGAGCTCGGTGGCGATCTTGTTCTCCAGGAGCGCGATCAGCGCGTCGGCGTTCCGCACACTCGGCGTGCGGTCATCACCCTCGGCCTTGGGCTTGGCGTAGACGTCGAGCCAATGCTGCAACCGCGCCGCGGCCTCCACCGGCAGGTAGAACTCCCCTTCCACACCGCCGTTCCTGCGCCTACGAATCCGGAAGAACCGGCGGTCGAAGTCCGCCTGCTCGTCCTTCTCGTGGCCGTCGGGGTCCAGCACCGCCCGCAGAAATCGCCCCGCCTTGGCCACCTCCGCCGCACCCGCCGATCTCGCCAACTCCAGCAAGATCCGCTCGGCGGTGGTCGCCTGGTCGTCGGTCAGCCCGGAAGTGGCTATGCAGATCGCCTCCACGATCCCCTCGGGCAAGCTGCCCTCTGCGAACAGGCGGCGCACCTCGTGCAGGCGGACCAGCTCCATGCTCATCGTCAGCAGACGGCCGGCTCCCGCAGGGGTCATCCCCCCGGCGGAACGCAACCACAACTTGGTGGAGGCGTGCCCATGGTTCTTCGCCTCCCCGGCCCGGTGAACGCGGCCGACGCGGGCCGCCAACGCCGAAGTGATGCGGTCGCGGGCCGACAGCAACTCCTCGGCCTCGGCCAGGCACACCTCCGCCGACTCAGGCACCGGCACCAGCGCCACCGCCCGCGCCGCCTCGACAACCGCCGCCACCGCCACCCACGACGACGACCCAGCGCCAAAAGCGCCACCACGAGCACCGTCGGAAGCACCGCCGAAGGCACCGCCGGAAGCAGCACCGGCAGCGCCACCGGGGGCGCTTTCGGCCGCGCTTCTCTGGGGTCCGGCGCCTCTGGGCCCATCGGCGTCCCGGGGCCCGTCAGCGTCCCCGTGCTCGTCGGCGTCAGCGGCGTCGTCGGCTGGGTTCGCCGGGATCCCACGGGCCGGCCTAAGGGTGGAAGTGCCGCCACCTGCGGTAGTGAGGTTTCCGCTCGCGCTGTCCTGGGAGCGGCCGCCGTCAACAGCGTGGTTCGGCGCGACGGCAGCGTGGTTCGGCGCCACGACAGCAAGGTTTGGCGCGACGGCAGGGCGAAGACGCGAGTCTTCGGCGCCGGGCTCGGACGCAGGAGGGTCATCCGAGGACCAGAAGGGCGGGCCGTCGATGATCCTTGCCCACCAGGGATCAGCCGGAGGACGAGGGGCTGGCATGTCGAACGTCGGAGACTCCATGCGCACCTCCTCCCGCCGCCCCTGCGATTCGAACTCTTGCCCTAATCCTTTCATCACTCTCTGTATAGAACAAGCTGCCGTGGCAATTACCTGGAGTCACAACAAGTGTGTGTACGACGTCAGCCGCGGCGCTGGGTCTCCTCCAGGTAGCGCAGGACGGCTGTGACCCTCCGGTCCGCCCGGTCGGTGGGGGCCAGGTCGAGTTTGGCGAAGATGCTGCGGATGTGCTTGTGGACGGCGCCTTCGCTCACGAAGAGCCGTTCGGAGATGGCGGTGTTGCCCAGTCCCTCGGCCATCAGGGCGAGCACGTCGAACTCCCGGGCGGTCAGCCGTTCCAGCCCGCTGTCGGTGCGGGTGCGCGTGAGCAACTGCGCGACGACCTCGGGGTCTATGGCCGTGCCGCCCTCGGCCACCCGGTGCAGGGCGTCGAGGAACTGGTCGACGCGGCCGACTCTCTCCTTGAGCAGGTATCCGAGCCGGTCGGTTCCGCCGGCGAGCAGCTCGGTGGCGAACGCCTGCTCGACGTAGGCGGACAGCACAAGCACGGCCAGGCCGGGCTGACGGCGCCTGGCCTCGACCGCCGCGGTGATGCCCTCGTCGGTGTGGGTCGGAGGCATCCGGACGTCGACGATGGCCACGTCGGGCCGGTGGGCGTCGACGGCCGCCAGGAAGGAGTCCGGGGAGTCGGTCGTGGCCACCACGTCCAAGGACTCCGCGCGCAGCAACAGCGCGACGCCTTCACGCAGCAGCGGATCGTCCTCGGCTATCACGATCCGCATGACAACTCCACTTCGAGTGCGGTCGGCCCGCCGGGTGGGCTGGTCAGGGTGAGACGGCCGTCGTGCGCCTCGACCCGGCTGCGGATGCCGGTGAGCCCGGAGCCGTGCCGTTCGTCCGCGCCGCCGACGCCGTCATCCTCGATCCGCAGGGACAACCGAACGCCTTCACGCCGTACGGTCACCGTGGCGTGCCGGGCCCGGCTGTGCTTGGAGATGTTGGTGAGTGCCTCGGCGGTCACGAAGTAGGCGGTGGCCTCGATGGAGGCGGGGCACCTGCCGAGCGCGTCGACGTCGACCCGGCAGGGCACACCGCAGTTCGCCGCGAGCCCGGCGAGCGCGCCGGCGAGCCCCCGGTCGGCCAGCACGGGCGGCAGGATGCCGCGGACGACCGTACGGAGCTCGGCCAGCGCCTGCTCGGCGGTCTCCTGGGCGCGTTCGAGCATGTCCTCCGCGTCCGGCCGGTCACGGGCCAGCGCGCGGCGGGCCGCGCCGAGCATCACGGTGACCGCGACCAGCCGGTTCTGCGCCCCGTCGTGCAGCGAGCGCTCGATCCGCCGCAACTCCGCGGCGTGGGCGTCCAGCGCCGCCGCGCGGGTGGCCGACAGCTCCGCGATCCGCAGGGACAGGTCGACGTCGGCGGTGGGTGCCAGGAGCCGGCGTCCCGGCCACGCCTGCAACCGGGCCATTCCCGTCCCCAGCACCAGGAAGCAGGCGGCCATTCCCACGCCGAGGATCGCGACCGCCATGGCGCCGGCGTCGTCGCGCACGTCCCAGAACACCAGGGTCGGGGTGGGATCCTCCGCCGGCAGCGCCCGCCACCACAGCGGATACGTGATGTTCTGCACGGCGTTCAGCACCATGGTCAACCCGGCCACGCCGAGGAACAGGCCCAGCGTGCCGTGCGCGAGGATCCAGCACAGCTCCCGACGTACGGCCCGATCGGCGAGCGCGGCGCGTGCGCCGGCCGGCGCGGGCCCCAAGGGGACGATCTCCGGCCCCCAGCGGGACAACCGGTCACGCTCGCGCTCGGCGACGGACCGTACGACACGCGGCACGGTGGGCAGCAGGAGCAGGCCCACACCGATCACGCAGGTCAGTCCGGCCACGACGAGCCACACCAGAGCGGCGAGCGCCAGCAGCGCCGTGCTGAGGCCGCCGACGAGGTGTTCGAACGCGTGGAAGACGTCACGGGCGCGTGCGGCGACACCCCTCCGATCGTTTCGCCGGGTGTCGGCCGGTTCCGGCTGGTGCGCCGCCATCATGCACCCCCCTCGGGCCAGAGAGCTTAGAACAGGAATCGTCGATCAAGCAGCGTTCAGCTCCGCCTGGGCGAGCTCCGGCGTGTGTTCCTCGGCCGGACGGTAGCCGAGGCGGCCGCGGGTCGCGATGAGCAGCACAATCGCCGCCGTGGTGGCCGCGAGCAGGGTGACATGGCTCGCCTGCTCGGCGGAGGCGATCGACGGGAACATCTCCCCGTACGGGAGCGACATGAAGTTGTTGACGCTCACGTGCAGCAGCATGACCAGCGGCAGGCTCTGGCCGGTCCGGTTGAACATCCAGGTGACGACCACGCTGAAGGCGCAGCAGAAGGCGACGAACTCGCCGACTCTCATCATGGTGACGTCCGGCCACCCACCCCACTCGCTCAGGAACAGCGGCAGATGCCAGACGCCCCACAGCAGGCCGAGGACGGCGGTGGCGCCCAGCGGGCCGAACCTGCGCTGCATGCGGGGCAGGGCGAAGTCACGCCAGCCGGGTTCCTCGGCGAGACCGGTGGTGACCATCTGGATCAGCAGGCTGGGCACGTAGGCGACCAGCACCGCGACGGGCGGCACATGAATGTCTTCGCCGGAGAGCGCGAGAGAGGCGGCGATGATGGCGGCGGGGACCCCGAGGACGGCCACGAGATACCAGACCCAGCCGACCCGCCACTTGGTCATCCTCCGCAGCCACCGGCGGACGCCTTCCTTGCCGTCCGCGACCCTGGTCACGATGTACGCGGCGAAGATGGGGCCGAGATAGGCGCCGGGCAGCACCCCGGCGAGCTGCGTGCTGCCGAGTAACCGGGGGAAGGCGAAGTCCCAGACCGCCAGGCCGGTCGCCGAGAGGATGTAGGGCACCCAGGCGACCCAGCTCATCAGGTTGGCCAGGACGAAGAAGCTGATCAGCGGATGGTTGCGGATGAAGCCCCGAAGCCCGCTCTGACTCGTGTACCGCTCGGCCTCCGGCCGACTGTCGACTGCCATTTTCACTCTCTCCTGTGGGAGTGCTCTACTGACAGTGATCAGCACACCAGCCGCAGGCCCTCCCGGTCGCTCCCGCGTACACCCCAATGGAGGTACAGCCAGGGGTACCAAGGAGAGAACGACCAGGTCAGAGCGTCGGCCGCGAGACGGAGAGAGGGTCGCGGAGCAGGCCCGGAGGCGAACCGCGGCCCTCTCGCCGGACAAGTACGTTCAGATGAGCACGTGCGGCTCGGGGTTGCCGGCGAAGCAGAACTGGGCGTTGCGGGTCAGTTTGTAGTCCGCGGCCTGCCAGGTGTGGGCGGTGGCGTCGGAGCCGCGCATGTAGATGAAGTTGTAGCGGTCGGCCGAGTAGATCCGTACGCCCTCTTCCTTGCAGCGCCGTACGAGCCGGGTGTCCTCGCCCGCGTTGACCGGCTCGAACGGGAACGCCCGCAGCAGGTCGGCGCTGGCCAGGATCGTCGCTCCCTGGATGAGGTGGGCGTAGCGGTGCTCCAGCCCGGGCAGGCGGAAGATCGTGACGTTCTGGTCGGGGAAGTAGGTGTAGTGGGCGCCCTTGCCGACCATCTCGGCGTCGGCGTAGTCGAAGGAGCGGACCAGGTCGGACAGGTAGTGCTCGCCGTAGATGTTGTCGTCGTCCATCTTCGAGATCAGCTCGCCGTCGGCGTGGGCGATGCCGTGGTTGAGCACCTCGCCGAGCGTCCAGGACGGGTCGGCGGTGAGCACCTTCACGGCCGGGATGCCCGCCGCGACCGCCTTGTCGCGCACGACCGCCGGGTCCTCCGACAGGCCGTGCATGACCAGCACGAGCTCAAGGTCGCGGTGCCGCTGCCGGGCCACCTGAGTGATCGCGTGTTCGAGCTGGCCGGCCCGGTTGGTCGGCAGCACGACGGAGATCGACCGCGAGCGCGACACGACCGGCAGGCCGAGGTCGGTGAGGATCTGGTCGACCCGGTGGGAGAACAGGTGCTTGTCGAACACCTCGCGCATCGCCAGGTGCCCCTGCCGGGCCCGCAGCTCCGGGCTGTTGATGAAGTAGATCGCCCGGTTGTACGCCTCCTCCTGCGAGTGCGCGACCGGGATCAGCGGGCCGAACGTCTCCTCGATGGCCCGCGACCAGCCCGACAGCACGGTGGTCGAGCAGGCCGACAGCTCGAAGACGCGCCGGGCGCACATGGTCGGCGAGTCGATCACCGAGTTCACGTTCAGGAAGACCTTGTACATCTTGTACGCGGCCAGCATCTGCTCGTACGGCAGTTCGCCGGCGATGTGGGGGCGGTACTCCTCCGGCCAGGCGTACTTGTCGGCGACCGTGCCGTTCCTGGCGAAGATGTGCAGGCCGAGCGGGCGTACGGGCGCGAGGATGGTCTCCATCTGCTCACGCCGCTCGGGGTGCTTGTCGCGGAAGTACATGCCGGCGAAGACGACGTCGTACGGCCGGCCCTGCTTGGTCTGGATCGGGTTGTGGATCCGCGGCTGTGCGGCGAACTGCAGCACGCCGACACGGTCATGACCCAGCATCTCGCGATATTTCGGGATCATGTCGCCGTCGCACGTGTACACGTGGTCGAACAGCTTGGCCGTCTCGATGAAGAAGTCGAAGTTGGGCGGGTCCTCCTTGTTCCAGAAGACCGTGGGGATGCCCTCCTCCCGGCACCAGGCGATCAGGTCGCGCAACTCCTGCTTGGGCGCGTTGGTCCCGGTCATCTGGTAGCGCCAGCGGCCCTGGTTGCCGTGCCAGGCCGACTCGCAGAACAGCATCTCCGGACGCCGCTCCGCGAAGATCTCCCGCCAGTCCTGCAGGCCGAACTCGATCTGGTCCCACTCGTACCTGAACGCCATGCGGGAGAAGTCGTCGAGGATCACCGCGACGCGCATGTCGGGCCGTACGACAGGGCCGTCGGGCCACTGGAGGGTCGGGATCTTGACCTCGGGACCCCGCGCCTCGGCCGCGGCGGCGACCTCGATCGCGGACGGCGGCGCCTTCGGCGCCTTCCTGCCGTCCTTCATCGCCTTGCTGAGGTCGCGCGGCAGCCGGACGATCTTCTTGGGCTTGGCCGCGTTCGTCAGCACCTGCGCGACCCGGTACGGCTTCTGGGTCTGGGTGGCCTGGAGCCGCCAGAGCGCGTAGTCGGCGCGGGCCTCCTGGTAGGCGAGCCGGTTCTCCAGGTCGCGGATGCGCGCCTCGTACTGCTCGACGTGCTTGCGCTCCTCGGGCAGCCAGTTCACCGGCCCCAGCCGCTGGAAACGCGGCTCTTCAGGAGTCTCGTCGGTCTCAGCCATGCTTCCCCCCTCGAAGGAAGAGTCATCGTACGGCTGTCGCCGCCGCCTTTATGCCGAAATAGGTGATTCAGCCTCGCCGGGCGCTAGCGTGCCCGGCCCTTGGCGGCCGGGGAGAGGTTGTCACCGCGGAGCCAGGCGTCGATGACGCGGGCGATCCTCGGCCCGGCGGCGCCGTCCCAGAGCGGCGGCAGTTCCCCGCTGGGGGTGGCGGCGCCGTCCGCGAGCGCCTTCGACGCGGCGGCGGGCAGCGACGCCGGGGTCACGAGCCGGTTCGTCCCGTGAGTCACGGTGATCGGCCGCTCGGTGTTGGGCCGTACGGTCAGGCACGGGACGCCCAGCATGGTCGTCTCCTCCTGCACGCCGCCGGAGTCGGTCACCACCAGGGCTGCGCCCCGGACCAGGGACAGGAAGTCCACGTAACCCAGCGGGTCCACGATCCGCAGTCCGTCGCGATCGACCAGACCGGCCTCCGCGAGGCGCTGCCGGCCGCGGGGGTGCAGCGGCACGATCACCGGCACCTGCTCGGCCACCCCGAGCACCGCGTCGACCAGTTCGCGGGCGGCCTCGGGGTCGTCCACGTTCGCCGGGCGGTGCAGCGTCGCCACCGCGTACCGCCCGGAGATCCCGAGGCGCTCCTGTACGGGCGCGGGGTCGAGCGAGGGCAGCGCGGCGAACAGGCTGTCGATCATCGGGTTGCCGACGAGGTGCACCTTCGCCGGGTCCACGCCCTCGTTGGCGAGGTGCGCCAGCGCGTCCGGCGAGGTGGCGAAGAGCAGGTTCGACAGCGCGTCGGTGACGATCCGGTTGACCTCTTCCGGCATCCCCCGGTCGAAGGAGCGCAGGCCCGCCTCGACGTGCGCGGTCGGCACGCCCAGCTTGGCGCAGACCAGGATCGCCGCGAGCGTGGAGTTCACGTCGCCGTAGACGACCACGAGCGCCGGACGGTGCTCCAGGACGACGTCCTCAAGCCCGGTGAGGAGGGCCGCCGTCTGCCGCGCGTGGGTGCCGCTGCCGACGCCGAGGTTCGCGATCGGCTCGGGCAGCCCGAGGTCGGCGAAGAACACGTCCGACATCAGCGCGTCGTAGTGCTGACCCGTGTGGATGATGCCCTGCCGGACGCCGAGCGCGGCCAGTCCTTTGACGACGGGCGCCGCCTTGACGAAGTTGGGCCGGGCGCCCAAAACGTGCAGGACGAGGGGCTGGTCTCTCATCTACCTCGCCTTTCACCTAACCCTGAGACAAACGTTGCCTATGGTACGGTCGCGCCGTGGAAACCGAGGCCAACAAGCCCGTAAAGGTCGTGTCCGCCGCGTCCGCGAAGGCCGGTCTCGGCGGCTTCCTCCGGGGGTTCGCGCGGAACCCGATCCTCGTCTCCCGCATCGTCGCCAGCAAGGCCAAGTCTGACCCGATGCGGATCGCCCAGGCGGCCGCCGACGCGATGCCGGCCGGGGTGCGCCCGTTCGTCGGCCGCGTCGCCTGGCCCGCCGCCCGCTTCGTCAAGGTCCGTACGCGCAAGATCCTGCAGCGGGCGGCGAAGGGCCCGCTGAAGGAGGCGAAGGCGCACTTCGACGCCGGGCGGATGTCCGAGTCGGTCCGGGTGCTCCAGGCGCAGGCCCGGTGGCCGTTCGTCCGCCGCAGGATCGCCTACTACGAGGGCGAGCTCGCGGCGCTGGGCCCGGACCCGATCCCGCCGAAGCCCAAGGTCATCATGGGCGAGCGGGTGCCCGGCCGGGTGCTGCACATGGTCACCAACGCCCTGCCGTACACGCAGGCGGGATACACGGTCCGCACCCACCGCATCGTCACCGCGCAGCGGGCGGCCGGGCTCGACCCGCACGTCGTGACGAGCTGGGGCTGGCCGATGCTCCAGGGGCACACCGACGCCGAGCCGTACGAGGAGATCGACGGGGTCCCCTACTACCGGCTGCTGCCCAAGGACGACGTGCCGTTCGAGACGCAGGGCCGGATGATCCGCGGCGCCGCGGACGTGTCGGAGCTGGTCCGCACCCTCCGCCCGCAGGTCCTGCACGCGGCCACCGACCACCGCAACGGCTCCGTCGCGCTCGCCGTCCGCGAGCGGACGAACACCCCCTTCGTGTACGAGGTGCGCGGCTTCCTGGAGGAGACCTGGGTCTCCCGGGACCCGGCCCGGGTCGGCAGCGAGCGGCACGTCCTCCAGCGGGAGCGGGAGGCGCGCATCATGCGCGAGGCCGACGCGGTCGTCACGCTCGCCGAGACCATGGCCACCGAGATCATGGAGCGCGGCGTCCCCCGGGAGCGCATCTTCCTCGCGCCCAACGCGGTGGACGACTCACTGCTGACCGCCGACTACGACGGCGAGGCGTTCCGCGAGAGCTACGGCGTTGGCCGCGGCGAGATCGTCGTGGGCTCGGTGTCGAGCATCGTGGGCTACGAGGGCTTCGCCACCCTGCTGGACGCCGCCGCGCTGCTGCGTGACGCCGGGACGCCGGTGCGGGTGCTGCTCGTCGGCGACGGCGCGGAGCGGCCCGCGCTGCTCGAACAGGTCGAGCGGCTCGGCCTCAGGGACGCGATCCTGCCCGGCCGGGTCGGCCCGGACGAGGCGCTGCAGGCCCAGGCCGCCATCGACATCTTCGTCTGCCCACGGGAGGACCTGCGCGTCTGCCGCCTGGTCACGCCGCTGAAGCCGGTCGAGGCGATGGCGCTGGGCAAGCCGGTCGTGCTCAGCGACCTGCCCGCGCTGTCGGAGCTCGTCGGCGGCGAGGGCGCCGGTCTGCTGGTGCCGCCAGGAGACCCGGCCGCGCTCGCCAAGGGGCTGGCCGCGCTGCGCGACGATCCGGAGCGCCGCCGGGTCATGGGCGAGGCCGGGAAGGCCGAGGTCGCCGCGCACCGGACCTGGAGCAGCCTGGCCCGGACCTACCGGGGGATCTACCAGTCGCTGACCGAAACCCGGTAAAACGCACGAAGTCCGATGTGTTGCATCAGGCGTGCCTGGTGCCGAGTTGAGATAACCTTTGCCACCATGAAGTGTTGTTTCCGCCCTCAGGCCGTATCGTGACTGCCTTCGATCTCACGATCATCGGGCTTGGATACGTGGGCATGCCGCTGGCCAAGGAGGCCACGGCGGCCGGTCTGCGGGTGGCTGGTCTGGACGTCGACCCCCGCAAGGTGGACGCGCTCAACGCCGGCCGCTCCTACATCGACGACCTGACGGACGCCGACCTCGACGCGATGCTCGCGGCGGGTTTCACCGCCACGCTGGACGCGTCGGTGCTGTCGCGGTCGAGCACGATCGTCATCTGCGTCCCGACGCCGCTGGACGAGGACCACCGTCCCGACCTGTCGGCCGTCGAGGGCGCCACCCGGGCCGTGGCCGAGCGCCTTCAGGCGGGCACGCTCGTCGTGCTGGAGTCCACCACGTGGCCCGGCACCACCGACGAGCTCGTACGGCCGATCCTGGAGGAGTCGGGGCTCACCGCGGGCGACGACTTCCACCTGGCGTTCTCGCCGGAGCGGATCGACCCGGGCAACCCGAAGTTCGGCCTGCGCAACACCCCCAAGGTCGTCGGCGGCTACACCGCGGCCTGCAAGGAGCGGGCGGTCGCCTTCTACGCCCGGTTCGTCGAGCGGGTCGTGCCGGTCAGCGGCACCCGCGAGGCGGAGATGGCCAAGCTTCTGGAGAACACCTACCGGCACGTCAACATCGCCCTCGTCAACGAGATGGCGATCTTCTGTGACGAGCTCGGGGTGAACCTCTGGGAGTCCATCGAGGCGGCCTCCACCAAGCCCTTCGGCTACCAGAAGTTCCTGCCCGGCCCCGGCGTCGGCGGGCACTGCATCCCCGTCGACCCCTCGTACCTGTCGTACACGGTGCGGAAGCTCGGCTATCCCTTCCGCTTCGTCGAGCTCGCTCAGGAGATCAACGAGCGGATGCCGTCGTACGTGGTGGCCCGGGTGCAGCGGCTGCTCAACCGGGCCCGCAAGCCGGTGAACGGCTCGCGCGTGCTGCTCCTCGGCGTGACGTACAAACCGGATATCGCCGACGAGCGGGAGACGCCCGCGATCCCGGTGGCCGAGGCGCTGCTGGAGCTGGGCGCGGAGCTGTCGTTCTGCGACCCGTACGTGAAGGAATGGTCGGTCGAGGGCAGGGCGATCCCCCGCGAGGAGGACCTGTCGTCGGCCGTGGCCGCCGCGGACGTGGTGGTCCTGTTGCAGCAGCACGCGGCGTTCGACCTGGACGTGGTGGAGGACCAGGCCCTTCTCGTCCTGGACACTCGTGGCGTGCTCGCCACGAGCGAACGCGTCGAGCGGCTGTAGGAAGGGTCCGCGCCGTGCACGTGCTCGTCATGACGGTGGTGCATCACCCCGAGGACGCCCGGATCCTGCACCGGCAGATCCGGGCACTCGTCGATGCCGGTCATGAGGTCACGTACGCCGCGCCGTACACCGCGCGGGGAGTCGTGCCGCGCTCGTGGGTGACCGGAGTCGACCTGCCGAGGGCCGCCGAGCGGCGCCGCCTGTCGGCGGTGCGGGCGGCCCGCAAGCTCTTCAAGAGCATGCGCGGGAAGGTCGACCTGGCGCTCATCCACGACCCCGAGCTGCTGTTCGCCGTCGCCGGGGTGCGCAAGAGCCCGCCGGTGGTCTGGGACGTCCACGAGGACACCCCCGCGACGCTGTCGCTCAAGCCGTGGCTGCCGGCGTTCCTGCGCCCGCCGACGCGGTTCCTCGCCCGGCTCCTGGAGGGCACCGCCGAGCGCCGGATGCACCTGCTCCTGGCCGAGGCGGCGTACGCGGGCCGGTTCAGGCAGCGGCACCTGGTGGTGCCGAACGAGACCTGGGTGCCCGACAGCGTCAGCCCGCCCGGCGACGACCGGGTGGTCTACCTGGGCTGGCTCTCGGAGGCCCGCGGCGTGCAGGAGGCCGTCGAGGTGGCCCGCCTGCTCCAGCCGCACCGGGTGGCCGTGGAGCTGATCGGCTACGCCGACCCGCAGAGCAGGCCGCTGCTCAACGAGGCGGTCGCGCAGGGCGTGCTGGAGTGGCGCGACTTCATGCCGAACGACGAGGCGCTCAAGCGGCTCGACGGCGCGCTCGCCGGGCTGTCGCTGCTGCACGACGAGCCCAACTACCGCCACTCCATGCCCACGAAGATCGTGGAGTACATGGCCCACGGCATCCCGGTCATCACCACCCCCTCGCCCCGGGCCGTCGAGCTCGTGGAGCGTTACCAGTGCGGCATGGTGGTCCCGTGGCGGGACCCGCAGGCGGTGGCGCGCGCGGTGCTCCAGCTCAGGGACAACCCGTTCGAACGGCGCGGCACCGGCGGGCGCGGCTACGCCGCCGCGCGGGCGCATCACCACTGGCCCAACTCGGCGCGTCGTTTCGTCGACCAGCTGGAAGCGTGGGCCGGCGTCAAGAGCTGAAGCCCCGGTGAACACTTCGGCGTGACAAGTTCGACGAACGACGGGCGGGTAGTGTCCTGAAAGTGCGCTGGCTCACCTTCATCCTGGGTGTGGCGATCCTCGCGGGTGTCGCGTCCGTCGTGATCGTCCTGCGGGACGGGAGCTCCGATCCCGGCGCCGCCGGGGCCGGGCGGACCCTCTCCGCGGCGACCGAGAGCCCCAGCCCGTCCCCCGCGCACAGCGAGTTCACCGACCCCTGTGGCACGTTCGACACCGCCGCGGCCACGCCGTACGCCGTGCGGGGGTACTGGCTCATCCCGACCTCGGACCCGTGCACCTGGCGGCGTCAGCTCCAGGCCATCCACCGCCTCGGCGGGGACACCGTCGTGCGTCTCGGCTTCGGCCTGTCGCCGCGCCAGACGGACGACGACGGGCAGGTGCTCCAGCCGGTGGACGACAAGGATCGGGAGAAGACTCCGCCGCCCGACAAGCGGTACGCCGTCTGCGTGGAGAGCGGGCTCAGCTGCATGAAGGCGGCGGAGCAGGAGCTCCGGGCCGCCAACCCCGGCAACCGCATCAGCTGGACGTACGTCTACCGCACCGACGAGCAGTTCGGGCCCGGCATCTTCCGCTGCCCACAGGTGGAACGGAAGATCGTCGTGAACGGCGACGTCTTCTACCGGCTCATCGCCCCCGAGGACGGCTCGGACGACCCCACCTGCGACTTCACCACCAAGGGGCGGGCCTACCACCTGATCCTCGTCTCGGCGGGCGAGCAGGACAGCCTCAGCGAACTGCTCGACCTCGGCGACCGGTTCGGCATCAGGGTCTTCCCCGCGCTGCCCCTCGCGCCGCGCGACCCGGCCGAGTCCACCCGCGCCGACCCCCGGCACATCGGCACGCTCACCACGCTGACCCGGCGGATCCTGCAGGACTACGGCAACCGCTTCGGCGACCGTCAGTCGCTGGGCGGCGTCTACCAGCCGTTCGAGCTGCAGCTCAGGGACTGGCCCGACCCGGGCAAGGTCCAGACGCTCCAGGTGTACGCCGAGCAGCACCGGATCGTCGAGCAGGAGCTGCCCGGCAAGCCCATCCTGGTCAGCCCGTACATCGACAGCCGCAGGCGGCTGAAGTACACCTCCACGCCGGCGCAGGTCGCCGCGGGCTTCAAGGCCCTCGCCCGGACCGGGGTGGAGATCATCGCCCCGCAGGACGGCCGGGGCACGGGCAAGGTCGGCCTGTTCTGGCCCAACTGGAAGAACAAGCCGGTGGACGACCGCCTCAAGCCGGTCGTCGGCGAGAGCACCTACGCCACGGCCTACTACGGCGGCACCCGCGACTACTACCGCGAGATGTCCAAGGCGCGGGCGGAGCTGGCCGAGGAGGGCGTGGAGGTGGAGCTGTGGGCCAACGTCGAGGCCTTCGAGCCGTCCTCCACCGAGAACTGCGGCCGCCAGGGCACCCGGGGCAGGACCGACAAGCCCCGGCTCGACACCCAGGTCACGCTGGCCGGGCCGTATGTCTCGAAGATCATTTCGTACATGTGGAGCGACTTCTTCACCTGCGGCTCGCCGTCGCTGTCCGAGGAGATCGCGGAGGACTGGGACCGGCCGATCCCGGTGGAGGCGCAGCGGCGCGAACGGCAGATCCAGGACGGCCTGGAGATCCGCGGCTACCACCTCGGCGACGCGAAGGTCACGCTGAGCTGGCCGGGCCTGGACACCCCCAGGGTCGTCGACTCGGCGACGGTCGGCTGGCACGACGGCACGCCGATCCCGGGGCTTCCCGCGGGCACCGAGCAGATCTGGATCCCGGTGGACTGGGCGACGGTGCCCGGCGGCGTGTGGGTGCGGGTTGAGGTCACCTCCGCCGACGGCCGTAAGTCGGCGGAGCCCGTCTACTACCACAACACCGGCTGAGACACCGGGCAACCGGCCGCGTACTGATAGCGTTCGCTCATGATCCCGCGCATCCCGGTCAGCGTGGATCTCGTCGTGCTCACCGTCAGGTCCCAGCAGCTGAGCGCCCTCGTCTGGCGGCGCGACCGGCCGCCGTACGAGGGCAGGTGGGCGCTCTCCGGCGGCTTCATCAAGCTGGAGGAGGACCTGCCGGCCGCCGCGGCCCGGGTGCTCGCCGAGCGGGCGGGCCTGCCCGGCGCTCCCGTCCATCTGGAGCAGTTGCAGACCTACGGCTACCCGGACCGCGACCCCCGTCAGCGGGTGGTCAGCGTCGCCTACCTCGGCCTCGCCCCCGACCTGCCCGCGTCCACCGAGGCCCACATGAGCTGGCAGCCGGTGGCGGAGCTGACGGAGATGGCCTTCGACCATCGCAGGATCATGCTCGACGGCGTGGAGCGGGCGCGGAGCAAGCTGGAGTACACCTCGCTCGGCGCCGCCTTCTGCCCGCCGGAGTTCACCGTCGCGGAGCTGCGCCGCGTGTACGAGATCGTCTGGGGCCGCCCGCTCGACCCCCGCAACTTCCATCGGAAGGTCACCAAGACCGAGGGCTTCCTGGTGCCCACCGGGCGCACGACGACCCGGGACGGCGGCCGGCCCGCCATGCTGCACCGTCGCGGCCCCGCCGTGCTGCTGCATCCCCCGATGCTCCGCGCCGGCGCCGCCGCCCCCCAGTAGCCGCACAGTAGCCGCGCGGTGGCCGCCACGGCCTGATCGTCCGCCTCACAGGGATCTTTCAGGATATATTCCGGCCTATGCTCGCTGCGGCCCCACGCGTCGCCCCCGACGCGCCGGCCATCCTCCGCGGACCGTCGCGGCTGCGCGTCCTCGACCTCCTGCGGTTCTGCGCGGCTCTCGGCGTCGTCCTGTTCCACTTCGGCGAGACCCGCGCGTGGGGCACCCCGAACGCCTTCCCCGCCCTGAGCGCGGTGACCATGTTCGGCGTGTACGGCGTGCGGTTGTTCTTCCTCATCAGCGGGTTCGTGATCCTGATGAGCGCGTGGGGCCGTACGTCCGGGCACTTCGCGGCGTCGCGGATCGCCCGGCTCTACCCGGCGTACTGGGCGAGCGTGCTCGTCCTCGGCGCGCTGGCCGTCGCCGGGCTCATCACGGACCACCGGCCGACGTTCGCCGAGCTGCTGGCCAACCTGACCATGCTGCAGCACGGCCTGCGGGTGCGGGACCTGGAGATCGTCTACTGGACGCTCTGGCAGGAGCTCGTGTTCTACGTGCTCGTCGCGTGCTTCGCCGCGGTCGGCATCACCTACCGCCGCTGCCTGGCGTTCCTCGGCGGCTGGGTCTTCCTGCTCGTCATCGCCGAGCGGGTGGACGCCGACCTCCTCCAGGCGGTGCTGCTGCCGTTCAGCGCGCCGTACTTCATCGCGGGCATGGCGTTGTTCCTGATCCACCGCTTCGGCGGGTCGATGTTCCCCTGGCTGTTCGTCGGGGCGGGGTGGGCGCTCGCGATTGTGTCGGTGCTGGGGGAGAAGCTCCCGGCGGTCGACCGGTTCGGCCCGGCACTGGGGTCCGCGCTCGTCGTCGGCGTGATCTCACTGATCTTCCTGGTGATGGTCGCGGTCGCCGTCGGCGCGCTCGACCGGCTCGACTGGCGGTGGCTGACTGCGCTCGGCGCGCTGACCTACCCCCTGTACCTCTTCCACCACCACGTGGGGTTCCTGCTCATCCAGGCGTTGCACGGGCCGCTCGGCAACCGGCTCGCCCTGCCCGTCGTGACCGCCGCGGTGCTCGCCGTCGCGTACGCCGTGCACCGGCTGGTGGAGCGGCCCATGCAGCCCCGCCTGCGGGCGGCCCTGGAGCGGTCGCTCACGGCGGACGCCGCGGCCGCGGTTCCCGTCCCGCCGATGCAGACGCCGGTGCAGGCACCGGTGCAGACGCAGGCACCGGTGCAGACGCAGGCACCGGCGCCGCTCGCGGAGGCGCCGGCCGCCTACTTGCCGCGGGGCGGGTAGATCTCGCCCCCGCGCAGCGTCCGGCCCTGCAGCAGGGTCGTCAGGGTGACGAACTTGTAGTGCTGCTTCTCCAGCTTGCTCAGCACGCCCGGCATCGCCTTGACCGTCTCCGGGACGATGTCGTGCAGCAGGATGACGCCGTCGCGCTTGGCGAGCTTCAGTGTCCGGGCGGCGATCACCTTCGTGTTCCTGGCCTGCCAGTCGAGCGTGGACCCCGTCCAGAGGATCTGGGGCAGGCCGAGTTGCGCCGTGAGCCCGGAGATGCGGGCGTTCGTCGCGCCGTTCGGCGGGCGCATGATCTCCGGCTTCCTGCCGATCGTCTCGTAGATGACGTCCGAGGTGCTGGTGAGCTCGCTGAGCACCTCCTCGTCGGGCAGCTTGGTCAGGTCGGGGTGGTTCCAGGTGTGGTTGCCGATCTCGTGCCCCTCCCGCACGATCCGCTGCGTGAGCTCCGGGCGGTTGGCCACCTTCCGGCCGAGCAGGAAGAACGTGGCCTTGGCCTTGTGCTTCTTCAGCGTGTCGAGCAGCGCCGGCGTGTAGGGCCACGGGCCGTCGTCGAAGGTGAGCGCGATGCACTTGTACCGGGCGCAGTACGGCTTCACCGCCTTCACCGTCTGCACCGCCGCCACCGTTTTCACCGCCAACGGGGCCGAGGCGGCCGAGGTGGGGACGGCGCAGACGCCCGCCACGCAGACACCGGCCATCGCGATTCTGACTTTCCGCCACATGTCGCGGGATCTTAGTGAATATCGGCAGAGAGGGTAATCAGACCTTCATCAGAGCGGCGGGACGGCGTCCTTGGCCCGCTGGAGGGCGAGCTCGGGCCACCACTGGCCGCCGTACGGCGTGACCATGCCGTACACCGGGTCGGCGGAGCCGCTCTCGCCACGGGTGCACCGGGCGTCGGAGACCCCGGCCGGTCGCACCCACAGGTACGCGTCCACGAGCGCGCTGCCGGTGTCGGTGGTCGGCCGCGCCCCGGCGCCGCGTCCCGGGGGGTTGCACCACTCCTGGGGGTCCTTGTACCTGCCCTCCGGCGGAGTCCACGCGCCCCTGCCGTTCCTGCTCGTGTCGACGACGAAGTGCGGCAGCCCGCCCGTGTCCCCGCTCGTGTCCCCGCCCGTCCCGGCGTCGGCGCACGTGCCGCTCCCCGACGATTTGATTTTGACGCAGGCGGCGAGGCGGGTGCCGTACGCGACGAGCGAGCCGGTCTCCTGGTAACCGGCGGCGTTGAGGTAGAAGCCGTCGGCCCGGGCGATGCCCGCCTCGACCAGCCGCGTCGCCATGACCTCGGGTGACGGCCAGCCCTCCAGGCTGCCGTCGAGGTAGACGGCGGTGTTCGGCAGCGTGCCGAGCCGTTCGACCGCCGAAGAGAGCATCCGCAGCCTGGCCCTCTGGTCGGCGGCGTTCCCGAGCGAGCACTCCGGCGAGCCCGGCAGCTCCGTGAGGCTGTTGGGCTCCAGCACGAACACCGCTCTGCGGTCGCCGACGGCCGAGGCGACGGCGTCGATCCAGGCGAGGTACTGCGCCGAGCCGGCCGCGCCGCCCTCGTTGCACGCGTGCAGCGGGAGGTCGTCGGTGACGAAGACCGGCACGGCGTCCTGCCGCGCGGCGGCCCCGAGCGCGGCGCTCGCCGTACGGCCCGCCTGGGCGGCGCTCGGCCCGGTCAGCCACACGGCCCTCGGCACCGCGGCCAGCTTCCGCATCGTCTCGGCGTCCTCGCCGCGCCCCGCGGCCGCCCAGGCCTCCGCCTGGCGCGCCTCGTCGCCCGCCGGGTCGGCGTAGAGCCGTACGTCCGGTTCGCGCAGCGGGTTGCCCGAGCCCGCGCCGCGAGCCGTCGTGCCCGTAGGTGCGGGGGTGGTGTACCCGGCGGGGCTCCCGGACGCCGCCAGGGGCTTCCCCGGCGTCCCGGACGACGGCTTCCCTGACGACGTGAGCCGGGCGGCGACGAAGACCCCCGCCGAGACCAGGACGGCGGCCACGACGGCCGCGATACCGAGTCTGACGCCGCCGGTGAGGCCGGGCCGGGACGGGCGGCCGGCCGCGTCCCCGGCGACCGTCGGCGCCCCGGTGACCGTCGCCGCCGGTGCGGCCGGCTCGGCTGCCGCGACCGGAGCGGCCGGTGCGATCAGCTCGACCGGCTCGTGGCCGGTCAGCATCTCGACGAGGCGCTGCGCCGTGGGGCGCCGGGCCGGCTCCTTCGCCAGCGCCAGGTCGACGATCGACCGCAGCCGGGGTTCGAGCCCCGAGATCTGCGGAGACTCGTGGAGCACCCGGTAGAGGATGCTCGGGATCGACCCGCCGCTGAACGGCGCCTGCCCGGAGGCGGTGTACGCCACCAGGGCGCCCCAGCCGAAGATGTCGGAGGCCGGGGTCAGCCGGTCGCCCTTCGCCTGCTCGGGCGACATGAAGGACGGCGTCCCGGCGACGATGCCGCTCAGGTCCGCGGTGTTGTCGCTCACCTGGGCGATGCCGAAGTCGATGACCTTGGGGCCGACCGGCGACAGCAGCACGTTCGACGGCTTGAGGTCGCGGTGGATCACCCCCGCGCTGTGGATCGCCTGCAGGGCCACGGCCACGTTCACCGCGACCGCCTCCAGGCTCGATCCCGACAGCGGCCCGCGGTCTCGTACGACCTCCTGGAGGGTGGGGCCGGGGACGTACTCGGTGGCGAGGTAGGCGACGTCGCCGTCCAGCCCGGCGCCGATGACGGCGGCGGTGCAGAAGCGGGCGACCCGCTGCGCGGCGGCGACCTCCCGCTGGAACCGGCGCCGGAAACCGGGGTCGGCCGCCCACTGCGGGTGGATCACCTTGACGGCGGCCTCCCGGCCCTCGTCGTCCCGGCCGAGATACACCGTGCCCATGCCGCCCTGACCGAGCCGCCCGAGAATGTGGAACGGCCCGATGCGCCGGGGATCGTCGTATCGCGGTCCGCCGCTCTCAGCGCCGTTCGTCATGCTTTTCCCCGATCGCCGGTTCAGGCGCGATCCTAACTAATATCGGTGTCCGAAAGCGGCGTACAGCGGGCGTCAAGCGCATTGAAAGCGGCCTGCGACAAAGTGAGCGCAACAACAGAGGAAAGGAACCCCGCAATGGCGCTCACCCGCTCCCTGGCCGGCATCACGCTGGCGGCCGGCATCTTCGCTCTCGCCCCGCTCGCCACCGCCACCGCCGCCGAGGCCGCCACCACGCAGGCCACCGCCGCCCAGGCCGCCTTCAAGCCCTGGGGCCCGTACTTCGCGGTGGGCTCGAAGGCCAAGGTGAGCGGTTCGCTGACGGCCGCGGCCAAGGACGACCCCAGCGTGCCCGCGCCGTGGGTCAAGGTCTCCGGCAGCGTCGTCGACCGGACCCGTTCCTCGTCCTCCTGCGGCTGGGCGCTCTTCCGCGTCAGCTGGTTCGACTCCTCCAACACGCCGCACCTGGCCTACCGCAACTACCGCACCTGCTCGTACAACGTGAAGAAGAAGTTCGCCTTCACGATGAAGAACGTCGGGGAGGTCGAGCTCAAGGTCTGCTCCGAGGGCAAGGCCGCCAAGCCGTCGCTCAACTGCCAGTACGCCGGCACCTGGAAGACGCTGTACGCCTACTACAAGTAGAGCCTCCCCGGGTCATCTTCTAAGGTGACGGTATGCCGCGATTCCGCTCGATCCTCGACAGCATGCCGCCCTACAAGCCCGGCAAGGCGGTGGTCTCCCCGGAGGGCCGGTCGTACAAGCTGTCCTCCAACGAGAGCCCGTACGGGCCGCTGCCGTCGGTGGTCGAGGCGGTCGCGCGGGCGGCCACCGAGGTCCACCGCTATCCCGACCCCGGCGCCGTCCGGCTCACCGAGGCGCTCGCCGAGCGGTACGACGTGCCCGCCGGGCACGTCGCGCTCGGCGCCGGGTCGGTGGCGGTGGCGCAGCAGATCCTGGCGGCGGTGGGCGAGCCCGGTGCGGACGTCCTGTACGCCTGGCGCTCCTTCGAGGCCTATCCGCTGCTCGCGGACCTCTCGGGCGCCCGCTCCATCCAGGTGCCGCTGCGCGACGAGACGCACGACCTCGACGCGATGGCCGACGCCCTCACGCCGGAGACCCGCCTGGTCTTCGTGTGCAACCCCAACAATCCGACCGGCACCGTGAACCGGACCGAGGAGCTCAGGCGGTTCCTCGGCCGGGTGCCCGGCGACGTCACGGTCGTCCTCGACGAGGCGTACCGGGAGTACGTGCGGGACGCCGACGTGCCGGACGGCCTCACGCTCTACCGCGAGCACCCGAACGTCGCCGTCCTGCGCACGTTCTCCAAGGCGTACGGCCTGGCGGGGCTGCGGGTCGGCTACCTGATCGGGCACGAGCCGGTGGCCGCGGCCGTCCGCAAGACGCTGCTGCCCTTCGCGGTCAACCACCTCGCGCAGGCCGCCGCCATCGCGTCTCTCGACGCGGAGGACGAGCTGCTGGAGCGGGTCGAGACCGTCATCAAGGAGCGCACGCGCGTGCGGGAGGCCCTGCTGTCGCAGGGCTGGACGGTCCCGCCCACCGAGGCCAACTTCGTGTGGCTGCGCCTCGGCGAACGCACGACGGAGTTCGCCGCGGAGTGCGCGGCCGTCGGCGTCGCCGTGCGTCCGTTCGACGGCGAGGGGGCCAGGGTGTCCATCGGCGACCCCGAGGCCAACGACGTCTTCCTGTCCGTGGCCCAGGCCTTCGTCTGAGCGGTCCTCCCATCGAAGGGAGAGTGTGGACGGCGGCCGCGCTGCCGGGGCACACCGGCCCCACGCCGTCTGCCCGGCGCCGAGCGCCGTCCACACCTGTCGTTCACGACCGCCCGGTCACCGGCTGAGCTTCTCCACGATCAGCCGGTAGAGCTGGCGCGGCCGGCCCGGCTGCGGAGTGCGGTTCGGCGGAAGCGGCCACGCGAGTCCCTCGTCAACCAGCGTGCGCAGCAACCGGCGAGCCGTACGCGGGGTGACCCCGAGCATGCGCCCGGCCCCCTCCGCGTCCACGACCGTGTCTCCGCCTTCCAGCTTGGCCGCCAGGCGCGCCAGCACCTCGACGCCCTTGGGCTTGATCGGCCCGCCCGGCTGGGGAGGCATCCGGGGCGGCGGCACCAGGGCCCGGCCCTCCCGGTCGACCGCGAAGCCCTGGGGCTGTTTGCCGCCCTGGGTGCGGGCGAGCGCGCCCCGCGCGTGCGTCTCGGCCTCGTGTGTCGTGCGGCCCATCCCCACGCCCACCTCGACGGCGAGCCCCAGCTCCTCGCGGATCCTGGCGGCGAAGGGCAGCACCCGGAACCCGTCGGTGGCGGCCGCGATCGAGCCCTTGGTCGCCACGACCAGGTAGCTGTGGTCGTCGATCGGCCACACGCTCGCGTTGATCCGGTTGGCCTCCTGCACGAGCAGGCGGTGCAGCGACAGCCGGAGCTCGTCCCGCCAGTAGCGCGGGGCGGCTCGCCGTACCGGCTCGCGCAGCGTCGGCACCTCCACCAGCACGACCGTGAGCTGCGACTCCTCCAGCCGGTGCCGGGCGCCGAGCAGCGCCGCCGTGTGCAGTGCCGTCCGTACGGCCGCGGACGTCGGCCGGATCGGCACGACCGGCACCCCGGCCGAGGTCAGCCGGTCGGCCACTCCCTGGACGCACGTCAGCGCGCCCGTGGTGGCCCCCTGGCGGAACAACCGCTCGTGGAAGGCCGTGACCGTGCCGATCGGGCCCGGCTCGTCGCGGCTGTGCACCTCCCCCGAGGGGAGGTTGAGGTCCGCGTACGCCTCGTCGATGTCCGGCCGCCCGAGCACGTCCACGCTCACCCGGCGGGGATCCGTCCGCTCGTCCAGTGAGGCCCGCGCGATCGCCGCCACCAGTGCCGCTCCGCCGAGCTGCACGTGTGTCGCGGGCATCGTCAGCACTCCGGCCCGCCGGGCGAGCTCGAAGGGCACCGGGCTCGCGAACAGGCAGGCGTCCACACCCGGCCCGAGCCGGGTCACCTTGTCCGCGGCCTCCTGCTCGTCCCTGTACGCGGCGGCGACCAGCCGACAGGGCACCGGGGCCGCAGAGTGCCCCATGAGCATCACGCGTTCGACCAAATCATGTGACCCCACCACGCCGATGGTGAGGTCGGGTGTCACCGTCCCCAGACGTGACCCGCGCGGAGTGTCTTCCGTGCGCTCGACCAATGTTCGTCCCATCCCACGTCGCCCTCGTTGTTGTGGCTTCTCTTTGGAACGATCGCTGGTTAAGGCCGTAATGTCACGCCCAGATTTTCCGGAATACCATTCTGGGTGGTCGAGCCGCATCCGTAATATCCCGGATACCCCCTGGTCAGGGCGTTAGTAAAGGTTTTCGGACTCAGCGGCCGTCCGAAGTGGAAATTTCACGCACCACATCAGCGCCAAGCGCCTGCATGCGCTGCGCCAGCGCACCGTGGCCGCGGTCGATGAGATAACCCGACCCGATCGACGTCTCTCCCTGGGCGGCGAGACCGGCGAGCACGAGCGCGATTCCGGACCTGAGGTCGTGGGCCGTCACGCCGGCGCCGTGCAGCGGCGTCGGGCCGTGCACCACCGCGCGGCTCCCCTCCACCTCGACGTTCGCGCCCATCTTGTTGAGCTCGCCCGCGAGCGCGAAGCGGCCGTCGAAGATGCGCTCGTGGATGTAGCTGGAGCCCTCCGCGAGGCAGGCCACCGTCATCAGGGGCGACTGCAGGTCGGTCGCGAAGCCGGGGTAGGTGTCGGTGATCACGTTGATCGGGCGCAGCGGCCGGTCGCGGCGCACCTGGAGGACCGCGCCGTGCTCCTCGAACTCGACGCCCATCTGCTCCAGCTTCCAGCGGACCACGCCGAGGTGCTCCAGCGAGGCGCCGACCAGGCTCACGTCGCCGCCGGTGATCGCCGCGGCCATGGCGAACACGCCCGCGTCGAGCCGGTCCGGCATCACCGTGTGCTCGACCGCGGTCAGTTCGTCGACGCCCTCGACCGTGATGAAGCCGGTCCCGCCGCCGCGGATGCGCGCCCCCATCCGGCTCAGCATCGTGATGACGTCGAGCACCTCGGGTTCGAGCGCCGCGTTCTCGATCACGGTGGTGCCCCGGGCGAGGGAGGCCGCCATGATCAGGTTCTCGGTGCCGGTGTGTGAGGGGGTGTCGAGATAGAGCGGGGCGCCGAGCAGGCCGCCGGCCTTGATGTGGATGACGGCCTCGCCCTCGTCCACCATCGCGCCGAGGCGCTTGTAGCCGAGGTAGTGGAAGTCGAGGTTGCGGCTGCCGAGGTTGCAGCCGCCGATGCCCTCGATGATCGCCTCGCCGAGGCGGTGGAGCAGGGCCGGGACGAACAGCACCGATCCCCGGAACCGGCGGGCGATCTCGGCGGGCAGGACCGGGCTGGTCAGCCGGGAGGCGTCGATGACGAGCGTCCGCTCGCTCTCGTGGAACTCCACCTTCGCCCCGATGGCCTCGGCGAGCTCGACCGCCCGGCGCACGTCCTCGATGACGGGCACGTTGCGGAGCACCGTACGGCCTTCGGCCGCGAGCAGCGCCGCCCCGATCATGGGCAGTACGGCGTTCTTCGCGCCCTGGATGAAGGCGGTTCCACGCAGTACGTTGCCACCGCGCACGCGGTAACTGACCATGAATTCGACTCCTATGTTGGGGGAAAAGTGGGGGGACTCGCGTCGGCCGGCAGCCACGTCGTCGGCGAATGCGTCGGCCTAGAGTAGCCGCTGTCCCGGGCGTTTCGGGGAGGAACTACCCCCAGAACAGACGGGGGAACAGGTCACACGAGATGACTTGTGTGACGTTTGTGACTCAGGCGCGGAAGCGCTCTCCGGTGAGGCGCTCGTACGCCTCCACGTAACGGTCGCGCGTGCGCTCGACGATCTCGTCCGGCAGCCGCGGAGGAGCCTCGCCGGAGGCCCTGTCCCAGCCCGACGCGGGCGACAGCAGCCAGTCCCGGACGAACTGCTTGTCGAACGACGGCTGGGAGCGGCCCGGCTCCCACTGGTCCAGCGGCCAGAAGCGCGACGAGTCGGGGGTCAGCACCTCGTCCCCCAGAGTCAGCACGCCGTCGGAGTCCCAGCCCAGCTCGATCTTGGTGTCCGCCAGGATGATGCCGCGGTCCAGGGCGATCTCCGCCCCCCGGCGGTAGACGCCGAGGGTGATGTCACGCAGCCGCTCGGCCACGTCCGCGCCCACCTCGGCGACGACCTGCTCGAACGTCATCGGCTCGTCGTGCTCGCCCATCGGGGCCTTCGTCGACGGCGTGAAGATCGGCTCGGGCAGCCGCGACCCGTCGGTGAGCCCCTCCGGGAGCCGTACGCCGGAGACGACGCCCTCCCTGCGATAGTCGGTCAGCCCGGAGCCCGTGAGGTAGCCGCGGGCCACGCACTCCACCGGCACCATCCGCAGCTTCCGGCACAGGACCCCGCGCCCGGCGAACTCCGCGGGCACGTCGGCCGGGACGACGTGGTTGGGCACGACGTCCTTGAGCTGCTCGAACCACCACAGCGACAGCCGGGTGAGAATCTCCCCCTTGTCGGGGATGCCGGGTTCGAGGACGTAGTCGAAGGCCGAGATGCGATCGGACGCGACCATCAGCAGCAACCCCTCGGGGGTCTCGTAAAGGTCGCGTACCTTGCCGGAGTGGAGGTGCTTCACCCCGCCATTCTCCCAGCTCCTCACCCCGTGTCGCGTCAGGAGGAGGGGTCGCGTCAGGAGGAGGCGGCGGTCAGGGCGATGTCGGAGCGGTGGTGGGAGCCGCGCAGGGTGATCTGCTCCAGCGCCTCGTAGGCCCGCGTCCTCGCCTCGGCCAGGTCGGCGCCGGTCCCTACCACGTTGAGCACCCGCCCGCCGTTCGACACCAGCCGGTTCTCCGGGTCGAGGGCCGTCCCGGCGTGCAGCACGTACGCCTCGTCGGTCGCCGCGGGAAGCCCCGCGACGGGGTCGCCCTTCGCCGGGTCGGCCGGGTAGTTCTCGGCGGCGAGCACCACGGTCACGGCGGCGCCGTCGCGCCAGCGCAGCGGCGGATGGTCCGCGAGGGTTCCGGTCGCGCACGCGAGCAGCAGCCCGCCCAGCGGGGTCTCCAGCCGGTCGAGCACGACCTGGGTCTCCGGGTCGCCGAACCGCGCGTTGAACTCGATCACGCGGGGGCCGTCGGCGGTCAGGGCCAGCCCCGCGTACAGCACGCCCGTGTACGGCGTGCCGCGCCGGGCCATCTCGGCGACCGTCGGTCGCACGATCTCCGCCATGACCCGCTCCGGCAGGCCCTCCGGGGCCCAGGGGAGCGGCGTGTACGCCCCCATGCCGCCGGTGTTGGGGCCCTTGTCGCCGTCGTAGGCCCGCTTGAAGTCCTGGGCCGGCTGGAGCGCCACCGCGCTCGTCCCGTCGCACAGGGCGAACAGCGACACCTCCGGGCCGTCGAGGAACTCCTCGATCACCACCCGCTCGCACGACCGCGCGTGCTCCAGGGCCTCCTCGCGGCTGTCGGTCACGACCACGCCCTTGCCCGCGGCCAGGCCGTCGTCCTTCACGACGTACGGAGGGCCGAAGGCGTCGAGCGCCGCCGCGGCCTCCTCCTCGGTCACGCACGTGTACGCCCGCGCGGTCGGCACGCCCGCGGCCGTCATGACGTCCTTGGCGAACGCCTTGGAACCCTCGACCGCGGCCGCCCGGGCCGACGGCCCGAAGCAGGGGATGCCCGCGGCCCTGACCGCGTCGGCCACGCCGGCGACCAGCGGCGCCTCCGGGCCGATCACGACGAGACCCGCGCCCAGGCGCTCGGCGAGGGCGGTCACCGCCGCGCCGTCGGTGGGCGTGACCTGGTGCAGGGTGGCCACCTCGGCGATGCCGGCGTTGCCGGGGGCGCAGTGGACTTCGACGACGGAGGGGTCCAGCCGCAGGGCCCGGCACAGAGCGTGCTCGCGACCCCCGGAACCGATGACAAGAACGCGCACCCGCTCATTCTCGCAGTCTTCTCCGCGTCCTCCGCCGTCCGGCCTCCGTACAGGCCGATGGGTGCCGGATACACAGGGGTGACCAGTTTGTCCGACCCCTTTTTGGCAAGAAGTGCATGATCGGAGGGTCTTGACGCCGGTACCCTGGAACAGGCGTCACGCAGCCGTGTGCTAGGTTGGACAGGCTTCGCGCTGTCTCGTAGTGATTGGAGGTGGTCTGGGATGAATTCTGGTGATCCCGTCAGTACGTGCTCGCGCACGTACGTCGTGCGCACTCCCGACCACTTCGACACTGAGTCCCGAGGGGCAGCTCACGCCTGCATGAAGGGGTGACATCACGTCGCGCGTAGAGCGTGCCGGCTCGGGCGGGAAGGGACCGCCATGCGCTCCACTCTGCTTTTCCCCCGCATCAACAGGCACACCCGCGTCCTGCCCACGCACATCGGCTCCGCGCCGGTGAGCGCGGACGCCGTCGTCCGCTGCGTACCGCCGGCCAGCTCCCTCGTCGAGTTCGGCGCGTACATCGGCGGCAAGAAGGTCGCCGCCAACGGCATCCCCGAGGCCGTCCGGATGGTCCGCGAGCACAACGAGGCCAACGAGGTGCCCGACGCGTACGTCTGGGTGGGCCTGCACGAGCCCGCCGCGCCCGAGGTGGAGTGGCTCGCCGAGGTGTTCGGCCTGCACCCCCTCGCCGTGGAGGACGCCATCAAGGCCCACCAGCGGCCCAAGGTCGAGCGGTACGGCGACTCGCTGTTCGTGGTGCTCAAGACCGTCGCGTTCCTCGACGGCGAGGTGCCGACGGCGAGCGGTGAGATCATCGGCACCGGCGAGATCATGGTCTTCGTCGGCCCCGACTTCGTGGTGACCGTACGGCACGGCCGGTACTGCCCGCTCGGCGACGTCCGCGAGAAGCTGGAGTCGAAGGCGAAGCTGATCAGTCGGGGCCCGGCGGGTGTGCTGCACGCCATCGCCGACCACGTGGTGGACAAGTATCTCCAGGTCGCCGACCTGATGCAGGCGGAGCTCGAAGAGGTCGAGGCGGCGGTGTTCGCCGAGGTCAGCTCCCGGGACATCAACCGCATCTACCAGCTCAAGCGGGAGATGCTGGAGCTCAAGCGGGCCGTGGGACCGCTCCAGACCCCCTTCAACGCCCTTCCCCAGCGGCGCAGCATCCCCTCGGAGATGCGCGAGTACTTCCGCGACGTCGGCGACCACCTCTCCCGGGTGTGCGAGCAGGTGCAGGCCTCCAACGAACTGTCGGACTCGATCCTGCAGGCCGCGCTGGCGCGCTCGAACGCGCTCGCGAACGAGGACATGCGCAAGATCTCGTCCTGGGTCGCGATCATCTCGGTGCCCACGATGATCGCCGGCATCTACGGCATGAACTTCGAGCACATGCCCGAGGTCAAGGCGGTGTACGGCTACCCGCTGGTGCTGGGTGTCATGGTCGTCGCCTGCACGCTCCTGCATCGGGCGTTCCGTCGCAACGGCTGGCTCTGATCTGCTTTCTCCTGCTTTGTCAATTGGGGCCGGCTGACCCCGACTCTGGGTATCGGTCATTGCGATATGTCAGATGATGTTGTTAGGTGGGGGAGAGCGGGCCGCTCGCGCACATCGACCGTTTCCACTTCCACAGGAGCGTGTCATGACAGAGGCGACACCCCGGTTGTCCATCTTTCCCCTCGCGCGTGAGCGTACTTTCGACCCGCCGGACGAGCTGACGCGCCGCCGCGCGGAGGCGCCGCTCCAGCGGATGATGTACGGGGACGGGCACGAGGGCTGGCTGGCGACCGGTTACGCCGAGTCCCGCGCCATCCTCGCCGACGCCCGCTTCAGCAGCCGGCCCGAACTGATGCACTCGGCCCTTCCCCAGCGGGTGGAGCTCCGCCGGGGGCCCCTGCCGCCGGGGTTCTTCCTGCAGATGGACCCTCCCGACCACACCCGGTACCGGAGGCTGCTGACGGGCCAGTTCACGGTGCGGCGGATGAAGCAGCTCGAACCGCGCATCCACGACATCACCGAAAGCCGCCTCGACGCCATGGAGCGCGAGGGCGCCCCCGCCGACCTCGTCAGGTCCTTCGCGCTGCCCATCCCGTCGCTGGTCATCTGCGAGATGCTGGGCGTGCCGTACGAGGACAGGGAGAAGTTCCAGCACGACTCGTCGGTGATCCTCGATCTCGAGGCCTCGACCGACGAGATCACGGCGGCGAGGGACGACCTGCTCGCCTACCTGGGCGCCCTCGTCGCCGCCAAGAGGAAGGACCCGGGCGACGACATGCTGAGCGGCCTGACCGCCTCCGGGGAGCTGACGGACGCCGAGATCGCCGGCATGGGCCTGCTGCTGCTCATCGCGGGCCACGAGACGACGGCGAACATGCTCGGCCTCGGCACCTTCGCGCTGCTGACGAACCCCCGGCAGCTCGCCGTCGTACGGGACGACCCGGGCGCGGTGGAGAACGCGGTGGAGGAGCTGCTGCGCTACCTCAGCATCCTGCACATCGGGCCCACACGTACGGCCCTGGAGGATGTCGAGATCGGCGGCACCCTGGTCAGGGCCGGGGAGTCGGTGACCCTGTCGCTGGGGGCGGCCAACCGCGACCCCGAGCGGTTCGAGGGCGGCGACACGCTCGACGTGACCCGGTCGGCCCAGGGCCACCTGAGCTTCGGCCACGGCATCCATCAGTGCCTGGGCCAGCAGCTCGCGCGCGTCGAGA
The DNA here is from genome assembly GCA_003260025.2 of Microbispora triticiradicis. Classification (GTDB taxonomy): domain Bacteria; phylum Actinomycetota; class Actinomycetes; order Streptosporangiales; family Streptosporangiaceae; genus Microbispora; species Microbispora triticiradicis. The sequence continues at coordinate 55,313 of QFZU02000063.1, forward strand.
TGCGGATCGCCTATCCGGCCCTGCTGCGCCGGTTCCCCGGCCTGCGCCTGGCCGTGCCGCCGGAGGAGGTGCCGATGCGAGCCACCTCGGCGGTCTACGGGGTACGCCGCCTGCCGGTGCTCTGGTGAGGCGATGCGCGGGAGGAAACGATGAAGATCAAGGCTGATCTCGAACGGTGCGTCGGAGCGGGTATGTGCGCGCTCACGCTGCCCCAGGTCTTCGACCAGAGCGAGGACGACGGAACGGTCGAGATTCTCGACCCCGAACCGCCGGCCGAACTGGCGGCGGCGGTGCGCAGAGCCGTCCAGCTCTGCCCGTCCGGCGCCCTCTCGCTCGACACGACAGATGCGGCCGAGTCGGCCGAGCCGATCGAGTAGGCCGAGTCGATCGAGTAGGCCGAGTCGATCGAGTAGGCGAGGAGTGAGCGGCGACCGGCCCGGCGCGACACGCAGGACGGGGTGACGGTCAGCTACTTGACGCGCACCCTGCGATGAGGTTGTCTGGTAAGTGGCTGTGAAAGCCATTCTTGTGGGTGACCCTGGAGCCCCGTCTCAGCCCCTCAGAAGAGGAGCCTCGGCGGGGCTCTTCCCACGTCCCTTAACGGCAGGGTCCCTCACGGCAGGGTCCCTCTCAGCAGGGTCTCTTACGGCGCTCCCACCGGGCGCAACGGGCTGACCGGCCGGGGCAGCGGCAGCCCGCGTGCCTTCCACAACCGGCGCATGCGGTCGGGGTAGTCGGTGACGACGCCGGCCACGCCCAGGTCGATGAACCGGGCCGCCTCGTCGGGCTCGTTGACCGTCCACACCACGACGGGCAGGCCCTGCCGCGCCGCCCCGGCCATCAGCGCCTCGTCGACGAGCACCCGGTCGGGGGACAGGGTCGTCGCGCCCACCACGGCGGCGGCCGCCGCGAGGTCGCCGCCCACCTCGGTGAGGCGGATGCCGTTCATCCACTCCGGCGTCATCGTGTCGCGCTCCACGAGGGCGTACCGCCGCTCGATCAGCGGTCCGGCGATCTCCAGGAGCCGCCAGTCGAAGCTGAGCAGGGCCGACCTGGAGAGCCGGTCGTGCCGGTCGAGCTCGCGGACGACCTCCGTCACGAACCGCCGAGGGTCCGGGCACAGGCCGGGCCGGACCGGGTCGGACTTGAGCTCCACGTTCAGCCGCACGTCGTCCGCGCCGAGAGCGCCGACCAGGCCGAGCACCGCGCCGAGCGTGGGCATCCGGGTGTCCGGCAACGGCACCTGCGTGAGCGCGAAACGGTCTTCCGGCCGTTGCGGCAGCCGCACGCCGACATCGAGGGTCCGCAGCTGCGGCAGCGTGAGCGCGACGACCGGCTTGCCGACGTACGGGAACATCTCGTCCCCCGGCGTCGCCATGCCGGTGTCCGCGCTGGTCACGGGGGAGACGTGCAGGTCGTGGGTGAGCACGAGCTGCCCGTCGGCCGACATGGCGACGTCGAACTCCAAGGCGTCGACCCCGAGCTCCAGCGCGAAGGCCAGGCCGGGCAGCGTGTTCTCGGGCCGCAGCCCTCGTGCTCCACGGTGCCCGTGCAGCTCAACGTATCCGTGCACAGCGGCGTACCCTACCGCCCCGCGGGGGTGACGCGGGTGATCCCCCGGTTCCCGGCGCGTACGCCACGAACCATCAGATCAGCGGGCGAATCTGGATGGTCTGGGTGCGGCCGGGGCCCACGCCGATGGCCGAGATCGGGGCGCCGCTCATCTCCTCCAGCGCCCTGACGTACGCCTGCGCGTTCGGCGGCAGGTCCTCGAACGTCTTGGCGCCGGTGATGTCCTCCTGCCAGCCGGGCAGCTCCTCGTAGACCGGCGTGGCGTGGTGGAACTCGGTCTGCGTCATTGGGATCTCGTCGTGGCGCGTGCCGTCGACGTCGTACGCCACGCAGACCGGGATGCGCTCCAGCCCGGACAGCACGTCGAGCTTGGTCAGGAAGAAGTCGGTCACGCCGTTGATCCGGGTGGCGTACCGCGCGATGACCGCGTCGAACCAGCCGCAGCGGCGGTCGCGGCCGGTGGTCACGCCGTACTCGCCGCCCGTCTGGCGCAGCCACTCGCCCTGCTCGTCCAGCAGTTCGGTGGGGAACGGCCCGGAGCCCACCCGCGTGGTGTACGCCTTGAGGATGCCGATGATCCTGGTCAGCCGGGTCGGCGGGATGCCGGAGCCGGCGCAGGCGCCGCCCGAGGTGGGGGAGCTGGAGGTCACGAAGGGATAGGTGCCGTGGTCGATGTCGAGCAGCGTGCCCTGCCCGCCTTCGAGCAGCACGACCTTGTCCTGGTCGAGCGCCTGCGAGAGCACCAGCGAGGTGTCGGCGATGTGCGGGCGCAGCCGCTCGGCGTAGCCGAGGTACTCCTCCAGCACCTTGGCCGGGTCGAGGCCCCTGCGGTTGTAGATCTTGGTGAGGACCTGGTTCTTCTCGCCGACCGCGGCCTCGATCTTCTTGCCGAGGATGCCCGGGTCGAGCAGGTCCTGCACCCGGATGCCCATGCGGTAGATCTTGTCGCCGTACGCCGGGCCGATGCCGCGGCCGGTCGTGCCGATCTTGGCCTTGCCGAGGAACCGCTCGCTGACCTTGTCGATCGCCTTGTGCTGGGGCATGATCAGGTGCGCGCTCGCGGAGATCAGCAGCCGCTCGCAGGAGATGCCGCGCTCGGCCAGCCCGTCGATCTCGGAGAGCAGGACGCCCGGGTCGACGACCACTCCGTTGCCGATCACCGGTACGACGTCCGGCGAGAGCACCCCGGTCGGCAGCAGGTGCAGGGCGTATTTCTGGTCGCCGATCACCACGGTGTGACCCGCGTTGTTGCCGCCCTGGTAACGGACGACGTAGTCGACGTCACCACCGAGCAGGTCGGTGGCCTTCCCCTTGCCCTCATCGCCCCACTGGGCACCAACGAGAACGACAGCCGGCATGGTCAAATCTCCCGAACCACGACGAAAGCCCCTGGCGCAAGCGCGGCAGGGGCCTCTTGCACACAGAGACTACCCGAGGGCCGCGCCGTCGGTGAACGGCGTCTTAACTCGCGAGACGGAGCCTCGCCGGCCCTCGCGTGCCGCTGCGTTCCCGGGCCGTCGTTCCCGATCGTCGGTCCCGGGCCCGTCGTACCCGAGTCGTCGTTCCCGGGCCGTCAGGAGGCCGTGGCGAGCGCCTCCGCGGCGGCCGTGCTGCTGTCGCGCAGGAACTGGGCGCAGCGCTCGGCCTCGTCCTTCTCGCCGATCGCGTGGGCGGCCCGGGCCAGGGCGTTCAGGCAGCGCAGGAACCCCTGGTTCGGCTCGTGCTCCCACGGGATCGGGCCGTGGCCCTTCCAGCCCGCGCGGCGAAGCTGGTCGAGGCCCCGGTGGTAGCCCGTCCGGGCGAACGCGTACGAGGTGACGGCGTGGCCGGAGGCGAAGTAGTCGTCGGCGAGCGCGCCCCAGGCCGCGGAGTAGGCGGGGAAGCGCGCGGCCACGTCGGCCGCCTTGGCGCCCGACTCGAGCATCTGCCGCGCCTCGGCGTTGTCGGGCAGCAGGGTGGGCGGCGGGCCGGCGAGGAGGTTCTCGTGCGTTTCCATGAGCACAGTCTTACCTGCCGAACAGCCCGAGGGGTATGGTCCGGCCGGCGGGAACGGAAGATCGATACGAGAATGATCTTCAGTTCCCGCCGGTCCGCCCGCTACTTGAGCTTGGTGCCCGCGGACTTGAGGTGCTGGCAGGCCTCGACGATGCGCTGCGCCATGCCGGCCTCGGCCAGCTTGCCGTACGCGCGCGGGTCGTAGGCCTTCTTGTTGCCGACCTCGCCGTCGATCTTCAGCACGCCGTCGTAGTTGCGGAACACGTGGTCCACGATCGGACGGGTGAAGGCGTACTGCGTGTCGGTGTCGATGTTCATCTTCACCACGCCGTACGAGATCGACTCGTGGATCTCCTCCATTGCCGAGCCGGAGCCGCCGTGGAAGACGAGGGCGAAGGGCTTCTCCTTGCCGTACTTCGCGCCGACGGCCTCCTGGATCTCCTTGAGCACGCTCGGGCGGAGCTTCACGTGGCCCGGCTTGTAGACGCCGTGCACGTTGCCGAAGGTGGCGGCCACGATGTAGCGGCCCCGCTCGCCCAGGCCGAGGGTCTCGGCGACGGCCAGCGCGTCCTCCGGCGTCGTGTAGAGCTTCTCGTTGATCTCGCCGACGACGCCGTCCTCCTCGCCGCCGACGACGCCGATCTCGATCTCGAGGATCACCTTGGCGGCGGCGGTCTTGTCCAGCAGTTCGCTGGCGATCTGGAGGTTCTCGTCAAGCGGCACGGCGGAGCCGTCCCACATGTGCGACTGGAACAGCGGGTCCTGGCCGCGCGCGACGCGCTCGGCGGAGATCTCCAGCAGCGGGCGGACGAAAGAGCCCAGCTTGTCCTTCGGGCAGTGGTCGGTGTGCAGACCGACCGTCACCGGGTACTTCTCGGCCACCACACGGGCGAACTCGGCGAACGCCACCGACCCGGTGACCATGTCCTTCACGGTGGTGCCGGAAAGGAACTCAGCCCCTCCGGTCGACACCTGGATGATCCCGTCGCTCTCCGCCTCCGCGAAGCCGCGCAGCGCGGCGTGCAGGGTCTGCGACGAGGTCACGTTGATCGCCGGGTACGCGAAACCGCCCGCTTTGGCGCGGTCGAACATCTCGGCGTAGACCTCTGGAGTCGCGATAGGCATGCGAAGTCATCTCCTTCTGACGGTATGCGGCGTGGCCAGTATCCCGAAGGCCGGGCCGATCCGGAAAGCCGGGCCGGGTGGAGGCCGCCGAAAGCCGCGGTCATTGCGCGACCCGGGTTTTCCACAGCCGTTGTCTCTTCTCAGTCTCATCTCATCCCGGACAGGTAGGCTCGGGCCGTGGACGTGCTCTTGGACCTTCTTGACCCGAAGTGGTGGCTGGGAATGCTCGGCGCCTTCGCCACGATCGGCGTCATCGCCATCGTGTTCGCGGAGACGGGGCTGCTCGTCGGGTTCTTCCTGCCCGGTGACTCGCTGCTCGTGACCGCTGGAATTTTCAGTACCGTCGCGGCCGCCCAGGGGTTCGGGATCGCGCCGCTGTCACTGCCGGCCCTGCTGATCGGCGCGCCGCTGGCCGCGATCGCGGGGGCGCAGCTGGGCCACTTCCTGGGCGCGAAGGTCGGCCGGAGGATGTTCGACAAGCCGGATTCCCGGCTGTTCAAGAGAGAACACGTCGAGAAGGCGGAGCACTACTTCGAGAAGTTCGGCCCGGCGAAGGCCGTGGTCGTCGCGCGGTTCATGCCGATCGTCCGCACCTTCATGAATCCCGTGGCCGGCGTCCTGGAGATGGACGCGCGCCGGTTCTTCGTCTGGAACGTCGTCGGCGGCGTCGTCTGGGTCGAGGCGCTGCTGCTGCTCGGCTATTTCCTCGGCAGCAAGGTCGAGGGCATCGACAAGTACATCCTTCCCGGCGTATTCGTCGTCATCGTCCTGTCGATCATCCCCATCGTGCGTGAAGTGATGAAGAGCCGCCGGGCCGCCGTCGTCGTACCGAAGGGCCGCCACCACGCCGGCGTGGAGCAGCGGAACCACCCCGGCGTCTGACGCGGGCCCGGCGATGAATGCCTGATGACAAGCGACAGGTCAGCACTGAACCTCCCGCACAGCCGCTACTCTCCGGATTGTGGGACGCCACAGGTCTGATCCCCTCGGAATCGCGAGGCTGGCACTCGTCGGCCTGGCGGTCGTGCTGCTGCTCGCCGTGATCGTGATCGGCGGCAGGGCGCTGTTCTCGACGTTCGGATCAGGGCAGTCCGGGGACCCCGCGGCCGTCGCGTCCTCGTCCCCGGCGGCCCGGCCCTCCGCGGCGGCGTCCCCGCCCAGCGTGCCCACCGTACGGGTGGTGTGCCAGGCCGACCGGTGCCCGGTGTTCGTCCGGGTGCCGGGCGGCGACGTGCTGGTCGACCGGGACCTGGCCCGGGGCGAGCAGGCGTCCTACTTCGACCCCGAACTCGACGTCGTCCTGGACGACGCGAGCACGGTCGAGGTGTTCACGAACGGAGCCGCCAGGTCCCCCGGGCCGCCCGGCGAGCGGCAGGCGTTCAGTGTGCGGCGATCCCCAGGTCAGTGAGCGTGTAGGCGGAGCGGTAGGGCACCCCGGTCGCCGCCAGCGCCTCGTCGCCGCCCCGGTGCACGATCGTCGCGATGCCCACGACCTGCGCGCCCGCCTCGCGCAGCGCCTCTACGGCGGTCAGCACCGACCCGCCGGTGGTGGTGGTGTCCTCCACCGCGAGCACCCGGCGTCCGGCGACGTCGGGGCCCTCGATCCTGCGCTGCAGGCCGTGGGCCTTGCCCGCCTTGCGGACGACGAACGCGTCGAGCGCGCGGCCCCGGGCGGCCGCCGCGTGCAGCATCGCCGTCGCCACGGGGTCCGCGCCCAGCGTCAGGCCGCCGACCGCCTCGTAGCCGAGATCCTCGGTGAGGTCCAGCATGACGCGGCCCACCAGTGGCGCCGCCACGCCGTCGAGGGTGATGCGGCGCAGGTCGACGTACCAGTCGGCCTCCTTGCCCGAGGACAGCACGACCCGCCCGTGCACGATGCCCTTGTTCTTGATCTCGTCCAGCAGCTTCTCGCGGTCACTCATGGGCCTCAGCGTACGGCCGGCCCGGCGGGACGGTTGGCAGGGGCCGATGACTACGCAGAGTAAAGACGTGGCTGCGGTTTAGCCAGGACGCGGACTGCGGAATGATTGGCGATGCAACTCATCGTAATCGCGAGGTCGCAATGCGTAGACAAGTCCGGCTTACCGACGTGGAGCTGCTCGAAGCCGTCCGGGGAGGCGACACGGCGGCGTACGGAACGCTCTACCGGCGTCACTCCACGGCCGCCCGGTCCCTGGCCCGGCAGCTCACGCAGAGTGAGGAGGCGGTCGAGAACCTCCTCGTCGAGATCTTCGCGAGGGTGCTGGAACTGGTGCGGCGCGGCGGCGGCCCCGCCTCCGCCTTCCGCCCCTATCTGCTGGCGTCGCTGCGCCGGTACGCCGCCGCCGGGGTGGTCGACCTGGCCGACGGCGACTCCCTCTACGTGGACCCCGAGCTGAAGGGGCTCGAACGCGCGCCGCTCGCCCGCGCCTATCTCTCGCTGCCGGAGCGCTGGCGCATGGTGCTGTGGCATGTGGAGGTCGAGGGCGCCGACCCGGCGGAGGCGGGCCCGCTGCTCGGGCTCTCGGGAAGGGCGACCGTCGAGCTCACCGGGAGGGCCCGCCGCGCGCTGCGGGAGGCGTACGTGCGGCTGCGCCTGGACGGCGGTCCGCGCGAGGAGTGCCGGCCGGTCCTCATCACGATCCTGCGGTACCTGGAGAACGGCCTGCCGAAGCAGGAGGCCGCCGAGGTCGACGGGCACGTCGCCGAGTGCATCGACTGCCGGTCGGTCTTCCTGGAGATGGTGGACCTCACGCAGGGGCTGCGGGACGTCGTCGGCCAGCTCGTCGCGGGGCCGGCCGTGGACGACTACCTCGCGGACCTCGCCGCGCACACGCGGCACGACCAGGCGTCCGGCGGGGACTTCAGAGCGGGCGTCCGGGCGGGCGTCCGAATGGACGACAGCCCTCTGGCCGTGCTGCGGGCCGCGTACGACAGGGCCCGGGCTTTCGTGCGAAGCGTCTGGACGGGCGCGGTCGCGGTGCTCGGGGCCGCCGGTGACCGGGTGCGGGCGCCCATCCTGCGGCTGCCGGCCCTCGTGCAGAGCGTGCCGGCCTCCTACCGCGCGGTGCTGGGAGGCATCGCCGTGGCCGGCCTGGCGACGGCGGCCTTCCTGCTCGTCGCCGAGCCGACGGGCGTGCTTCCGGTGAGCGTCTCGGGGTCACCGGGCCGGACGGGCGAGCCGGTCGGCCCCGCGACACCGGCCGGGACGGCCGCGATGCCGGAGCCGGCCCGGCCGGACGACCCGGTCCCGCCGCCCCATGACAGCCGAGGGCATATCGGGTGGCCTCCGGCTCCCCGTCACTCCTCCGATGTCCGGGTGAACGCGGGGCACGCCCCGGCTCAGGAGGGCGTCGCACAGGGGGGTACGGCGCAGGAGGGCCGCGTCTCGGCCCCGGAACGGCAGCGGGTGCGCCGGCGGGTTCCCCGGGTTCCGTACGAGACGGACCGCGACCAGGGCCGCCGGCAGGCCCACCAGCAGTTCCCCACCCGCCAGGAGGTGCGTCAGCGGGTTCCCGGGCAGGCCCGCGCCGGCGTCCGGGATCACGCGGAGCACGCCGGACGGAGCACCCGGCCCGGCGGCGACGGGACGACCGGGAGGCGGCACGCGGCGCGGACCCCGCACCCCGGCACGGTGAGCCGCGCCGAGAGGAGCGGGGAGGCCGGGCCGGTCGTCGCCGTCGACCCGCTCGGCGCCCTGCTGCGCGGGCAGCCGGGGCTCGTCGCCGTACGGCTGCGCGACGCGGGCCGAGCCACGGAGGGGGAGAGCCGGGAAGGGAAGGACGAGGTCGTCGCGACCGTGACGCTCCCGCCGGGAGTCAGGTTCGTGGCCCGGAGCCGGTACGCGGCTTCCGGCGGGCATCGAGGCGGGCATCGGGACGGGCGCGAGAAGGGGGACGCCGGCACGGGGGACGGCTGGACCTGCACGGCGGAGGGCCGGGTCGTGCGCTGCGCCCGAGGGCCGCTGGCGGCCGGGGAGGTGACCGCGATCTTCCTGAAGGTGGCCGTGGCCGCGGACGCGCCCACGGGAAGGGCGTTCACGGTCCGGGTCCGCTCGGGGCGGACGGAGGCCGCCGCCCGATCGACGGCGGGAGTACGCGGGTCGGGTGTGGCGGCCCGGTTCGCCGCGGACGGCCGTCTGGTCACGCGGGTCGTCGGCAACACGCTCGTGGGCACCGCCGCCTCCACCGCTCCCGGTCGTGGCCCGGGCGTCAGCGTGCCCGTCGACCTCGACGCGGACGACTCGACGCCGACGTCGAGTTGCGCCGATCTCGCTCTGCCCGGGGCCGGCCGGGTGCTGTGGGCCGGGCTCTACTGGTCGGCGGACGGCAGGCGGGCGCAGCCCGCCGGGGACGTCCGGGTGCGTGCGCCGGGCAGCCCGGCGTACGTCACCGTGCGCGCGGCCGAGATCGCGCGGCGGAACCTGCCCACGGGTCCCGGTTACCAGGCGTTCGCCGACGTCACGTCCCTCGTCCGGGCCGCGGGCGGGGGCCGCTGGTGGGTCGCCGGGGCGGCCCCGGCGCGTACGGGGACGGTCCGGCACGCCGCGTGGGGCCTGGTGATGCTGGCCGTGGACGAGCGTCAGCCGTACACGCGGGTGGTGGTGCTGGACGCCGCGGCCGTCGTGGGGACCGAGGAGGAGGCGCTGCGGATCCCGCTCGACGGCCTGGCCCCCGGCGGCGCCCCGGCACGGATCGACCTGATGGTGTGGAACGCCGAGGGGGTCAGGGCCGGGCTCGCCACCACCGGCGGCCGGGGTCGTGGCGAGGACCGGGGGGAGGCGGGTGTCCTCTCCACGGGGGCCACCGGAGCCACCGGCGGTGTCGCGGTGGACTCCCTCCACACGCTGCTGGGACGCCGCCCCACGCTGCGTCTCGCGACCAGGCGGGAGCCGGCCTTCTTCGGGGTCGCGGTCGTGAGCGCGAGGACGTGGTCCTGACATATTCCGCCTCCTCGAGGGGAGCTTTTTCCGAAGGCGACCGATAACGAATGAGTGGCAGGTAATACCTGGACAAACTGGTACGGTCGGCGTGAACGCTTCCGATTCCAGGGGCCGCGGACGTCCCGATCTCCCACCTGGGGGCGAGGGTTGAATCGCCGGGAATCACCCTCGCGGGAACACACGCTTTGACTACCCTGAGAGAGCCACGTAAGGAAGGGCGGTGTCGCGTGGATCGCTGCGCGCTGTTCGTTGACGCCGGCTACCTGCTGGCGGACGGCGCGATGGCCGTCCATGGGACCCGCCATCGCGAGGCAGTCTCCTGGGACTATCCGGGGCTGTTGCGGTTCCTGACGAACCTGTCGCGAGAGCGCACCGGCCTGCCGTTGCTGCGCTGTTACTGGTACGAGGCGACCGTCGAGGGCCGCCGGACGCCCGAGCACGACGTGCTGGCCGACATCCCCGGTCTCAAGCTCCGCCTCGGGCGCATCCGTCCGGGCCGCCGGGAGGGCGTGGACGCCCAGGTCCACCGGGACCTGATGACCCTGGCCCGCAACAACGCCGTCTGCGACGCGGTCGTGGTCAGCGGTGACGAGGACCTCACCCAGGTGGTGAGCGACGCGCAGGATCTCGGCGTCCGGGTGACCGTCATGCAACTGGCCGCGGACGGCGCCTGGTCCGCCGCGCGCACCCTGCGCCAGGAGTGCGACGACCTCGTGGAGATCGCGGGCGCGCACCTGCGGTCGTACGTCACCCTGTCGACCGCGGCGGACACGAGCCTCAACACCGGCAACGGGCAGCACCAGCTCACAGCGGGCAACGGCCAGCACCACGGCAACGGCGTCGTCGCCCACGCCAACGGCTCCCACCCGCAGGGTTCGCAGCAGTACGGTTCGCAGTCACAGGCCGGCTACATCCTCGGCTCGCACACCCCCGGCCTTCCCGCCTCCGGCGGGCACGACAACGCCTCGTACGGCTCCGGCTCACGGAGTTCGGGCGCACACGGCGCCTCGACGCCGGGCACCTCGTCGCCGGACACTGCGACGCCGGGTCTTCCGGCATCTGGCACGCCGGCATCCGACGGGCTGCCACAGAGCGGCGGCTCCCACAGCTCCGGGGCACACGGCTCCGGGTCCCACAGTGCCGGTTCGCATGGCACCGGTTCGCACGGTGCCGGTTCGCGCGATTCGGGATCGCTCGGTCCGGCGTCGCCTGGAGGATCGTCGCTGGGCGGGTCGTCACTGGGCGGGTCGCTCGGCGGCGGGGCCCACAGTACGGGCGCTCACTCGTCCGGCAGCCACGCGTCCGGGTCCGGCGCCCAGGGGTCCGGTGCGCACGCGTCCGGCACCGCGGGGCCGGGCGGCCACACGTCGGGGGGTTACCCGTCCGGCGATCACTCGTCGGGCGGCCTCGGGTCCGGTGCGCAGGATTCCGGTGCCCAGGGCGCGGGTGCGTTCGGTTCCGGTGCCCATGGGACCGGGGCACATGGTTCCGGGGCTCAGGGGTCCGGGGCTCATGGGTCCGGTGCCCATGGTTCCGGTGCTCATGGTCCGGGCGCGCAGGGCTCGGAAACGCACAGTTCGGAAGCGCACAGTTCGGGAACCCACAGCTCGGGCGCGCATGGCTCCGGTGCCCACGGCGGCGGCCGATCCTCCGGGCACGCCCGTCCGGTGCTTCCGGCGCAGCCGTCCCCTCCTGCCTACAACGGCTATCCGCCGGAGCCCCAGCAGTCGCCGGGCCAGCCGCAGCAGCGTCCGGCTCCGCCGTCCCCGTCCATGCCGCCTCCGTCCATGCCGTTGCCGGCTCCGCCCGCGCCGCCCGCGGGTCAGGCGCCGCCGACGACCCCTCTGAACAGCCAGTACGCCTCCGGGCCCGTCGGTTACCCGCCCTCCCAGCTCGGGCCGTACACCGGTCCGCAGCCCGCGCCGGTGCCGATGCAGCCCGGGGGCACCACCACGCTGGCCGAGGCGGTGCAGGCCGCGCACAAGGAGGGGCACGACTTCGGCGAGTCCGTGGCCAGGGACGCTCCCGCGCTCTGGCTGGAGGCGGTGCTCGCCCGGAAGCCCCGCATGCCGTCCGACCTGGAGGCCAGGCTTCTGCAGGGGTCGTCGCTCCCGATCGACTTCCTCCTCCACGACGAGGTCCGGCACGCGCTGCGGCGCGGCTTCTGGGACGCCCTGGAGCGGGCCCGCCGCTAACCCTCGCCGCTGACCCCCGCCGGGCTCAGTCCGGCATCCGGGTGCGCAGGGCCTCGGCGAACCAGGTGAGAGCGGGCGTCAGGTCGTCCGGCGGCGGCCAGCCGTTGACCACCGCGAGCAGCCGGGAGTAGGTCTGGCGGCGCGGGTCGTTCGCGGTCTCCAGCAGCGTGAGCAACCGGCGGCGCAGGGTCGCGTCGTCCGGGCGGCGCAGGCTCGCGGCATATCGTGCGGTGACCGCGGCGAGGTACGGTTCGGCGCCGGGCGAGGCGGGATCGACGCCCGCCGCCAGCGCGGGGGCGACCTGGTCGCGGACGATCGCGACGGCGTCCGGACGTGGGGCGGTGTCGGGAAGCGGGGCGGTGTCCGGACGTGGGGCGGTGGGTGCGCGGTCGGCCACATGCTGCTCGGCGATGCGCCTGAGCGCGGCCCGGAAAGCGGGGTCGCCGGACAGCTCGGCCAGTTCGACCCAGGCCTCGACCTGCTCGGGTTCGGGGTCGTCGGGGAGTTCGGGGGTCATCGTCCGCCTGATCCCGGTCAGGTCGGCGTCCAGTTCACCGAAGGCGGCGTCGAGGAAGTCGTCGATCAGCCGCCGCCGTTCGTCTTCGGTGAGCCTGGCGAGTCTGTGCATCAGATCCATCTCCTCAGGGGTGGAGCCGCGCCTGGCCACCGCCAGCGCCACCGCGTGCCGCAGCCGCAGCACCCGGATCTGCGCCGCCAGCGCCTCGGCGTGCGCCGCAGCGACCTCGGCCAGCGTGGCGTCCCGGTCCAGGACCCTCCTGATCGTGGGAAGGTCGATCCCCAGGTCGCGCAGCGTGCGTACGAGGTCCAGGCGGGCCACGGCGTCGGCGTCGTAACGGCGGTAGCCGGCGGGGCTGCGGTCGGCGGGCGGCACGATCCCGCGGTCGGAGTAGAACCGGATCGCCTTGACCGTCAGCCCGGTTCGCGCCGCCAGTTCGCCGATCGACCACGTCGTGTCGCCGTCCATGCCTCCAGCCTTCCGTCTCCCCCTGGGGGAGACTCAACCCGGCGGGGTGACGTCCGGCCCGGAGGGGTGAGAGAGGGGCGGCTCGCCGTCAGGTGAGGGCGTCGAAGCCGGCCCGGAGGTGGGCGACCCGCTCACCGAGGTCGGAGATGGCGCCGTTCAGTGGTGAGTCGTCCGACCTGCCGGCCTGTTCCCGCACGCGGCGCAGGTCGTCCTCCACGGCGGCGAGCCGCTTGGCCAGTTCGGCCAGGACGGACGTCAGGTCGGTGTCGCGGCCTCCCGGCAGTTCAGCGGCCAGCCGCTCGCGCAGCAGCGCCGCCTGTTCGGTGAGCCGCCGGTTCATGGCGTACAGCTCCACGAACACGGAGACCTTCGCGCGCAGCACCCAGGGATCGAACGGCTTGGTGAGGTAGTCGACCGCTCCGGCGGCGTACCCGCGGAAGGCGTAGTCGGGTGCGCTGTCGACCACGGTCAGGAAGATGATCGGGATGTTCCTGGTGCGCTCTCTCCGCTTGATGTGCGCGGCCGTCTCGAAGCCGTCCATGCCGGGCATGCGCACGTCGAGCAGGATGAGGGCGAAGTCGGTCGACAGGAGAGCCTTCAGCGCCTCCTCGCCGGAGCGGGCCCGTATGGGCACGACGTCCAGCGAACTCAGGATCGCCTCAAGGGCGATCAGGTTCTCCTCGCGGTCGTCGACCAGCAGGACCCTGGCGCGGTCGGGCATCGATCATGCCTCCTGGGAGTCGCGGGGCTCGGGGGCCGGCACACCCCTCGTCCGTTCTGTGCCCACGTTCCGCCCGCGCATGAGCCATCCGCGCAGCCGTTCGAGCAGCCGGTCCACGTCGACCGGCTTCGGCACGTAGTCGGACGCGCCCGACGCGATGCTCTTCTCCCGGTCTCCCCGCATGACCTTCGCCGTCAGCGCGATGATCGGGAGATCGGCGAACTGCGGCATCTTCCTGATCGCCGAGGTCGTCGCCCAGCCGTCCATCTCGGGCATCATGATGTCCATCAGGACGAGTGCCACGTCCTCGTTGCGTTCGAGCTGTTCGATGCCCTCGCGGCCGTTCTCGGCGTAGACGACGGTCGAGCCGTGCCGCTCCAGCACGCTGGTCAGCGCGAAGACGTTGCGGATGTCGTCGTCCACGATGAGGATCTTCGCTCCGGACAGCGGGTCGTCGCCCTGCCAGTCGTGGACGTGGCCGTCGGGGATCGGCGCGAGCTGCGCCATGGGCGGGTCGGTCGGGAGCGGGATCTCCGGGAGGATCTCCTTGATGTGCAGCTCGGGCACGTCCACCTCGTGCCCGTCCGAGGCCGCCAGCGAGGTGATCGCACCACCGTCGGACGCGGCGAGCGGCCCGGAGTAGCTCGGCGGCAGATAGAGCGTGAAGGTGCTGCCCGCCCCGGGCGTGCTCTGGACGTGGATCTCGCCGCCGAGGAGGCGGGCGATCTCCCGGCAGATCGACAGGCCGAGGCCGGTGCCGCCGTACTTGCGGCTGGTCGTGCCGTCGGCCTGCCGGAACTGCTCGAAGATCACTTCGAGCTTGTCCGGGGCGATGCCGATGCCGGTGTCGACGACCTTGAAGGCGAGCATCTCCTGCGCGCCCTGCAGCTTCTCGTCCACGTACGGCACGTCCCCGGGCGCGCGGGTCACCTCCAGCCTGACCTCGCCCTGGTGGGTGAACTTCACCGCGTTGGAGAGCAGGTTGCGCAGGACCTGCTGCAGGCGCTGCTCGTCGCTGCTGACGTCGCCGGGCACCGATGGATCGACGTCGACGGTGAAGGAGAGCCCCTTGTCCCGCGCGAGCGGGGCGAACGTCGCCTCCATGTACTCGACCAGCGCGGCCAGCGACATGGCCTGCGGGTGGATGTCCATGCGGCCCGCCTCGACCTTGGACAGGTCGAGGATGTCGTTGATGAGCTGGAGCAGCGCCGAGCCGGCGTCGTGGATGGTCCGGGCGAACTCGACCTGCTGCGGCGTCAGGTTGCCCTCGGCGTTCTCCGTGAGCAGCTTGGCGAGCACGAGCAGGCTGTTCAGCGGGGTGCGCAGCTCGTGGGACATGTTCGCGAGGAACTCGGACTTGTAGCGGGACGACACCGCGAGCTGCTCGGCGCGCTCCTCCAGCGTCCGCCGGGCCTGCTCGATCTGGAAGTTCTGGATCTCGATGGCCCGGTTCTGCTTGGCCAGCAGCGCCGCCTTGTCCTCCAGCTCGGCGTTGGACCGGCGCAGCTCCTCCTGCTGGCGCTGCAGCTCGTCCGAGCGCTCCTGCAGCTCAATCGCGAGCCGCTGCGACTCGGTCAGCAGCGCCTCGGTCCGGGAGTTCGCCATGATCGTGTTGATGGTGACGCCGATGGTCTCGACGAGCTGGGTGAGGAACGCCACGTGCACCTGGCTGAACTGGGTGAACGAGGCCATCTCCAGGACGCCGAGCACCTTGTTCTCGAACAGGATCGGCAGCACGACGATCTGCGCCGGGTGCGACCGGCTGAGCCCGGTCTCGATCGTGATCGAGTCGGCCGGCACGTTCTCCAGGATGATCTGCTTGGCCTCCAGCGCGGCCTGGCCGATGATCCCCTCGCCCAGCTCGAAGCACGGCTTGGGGGACGACCCCGGCTGGATGCCGTACCCGGCGATGAGGTTGAGCCGGCCGCCGTCGTACAGGTAGCAGGCGCCGTGGCCGGCCGACACGAGCGGGGTGAGCTCGCTCATGATGAGCCGCGCGACCTCCATGAGGTCGCGGTGGCCCTGCATGAGGCGGGAGATCCGGGCCAGGTTGGACTTGAGCCAGTCCTGCTCCTGGTTGGTCTTGGTGGTCTGGCGCAGGGTGGACACCATCGTGTTGATGTTGTCCTTGAGCTGGGCCAGCTCGCCCGGGGCCTCCACCGTGATCGACCGGGTGAGGTCGCCCCTGGCGACGGCGCTGGTCACCTCGGCGATGGCGCGCACCTGCGTGGTGAGGTTGCCGGCCAGTTCGTTCACGCTCTCGGTGAGCCGCTTCCAGGTGCCCTCGACGCCCTCGACGCGGGCCTGGCCGCCGAGCTGGCCCTCCGAGCCCACCTCGCGGGCGACGCGGGTCACCTCGGAGGCGAAGGACGACAGCTGGTCGACCATGGTGTTCATGGTGCTCTTGAGCTGCAGGATCTCGCCTTGGGCGTCCACGTCGATCTTGCGGGTCAGGTCGCCGTTGGCGACGGCCGTGGTCACCTGGGCGATGTTGCGCACCTGGTAGGTGAAGTTGTTGGCCATCGAGTTGACGTTGTCGGTGAGGTCCTTCCAGACGCCTGAGACGCCCGGCACCCGGGCCTGGCCGCCGAGGCGCCCCTCGGTGCCGACCTCGCGGGCGACCCGGGTGACCTCCGCGGCGAACGCCGAGAGCTGGTCGACCATCGTGTTCATCGTGTCCTTGAGCTCCAGGATCTCGCCCTGGGCGTCCACGGTGATCTTCTTGGACAGGTTGCCCTGGGCGACGGCGGTGGACACGACGGCGATCTGACGGATCTGGGACGTCAGGTTGTTCGCCATGAAGTTGACGTTGTCGGTGAGGTCCTTCCAGTTGCCCGACACGCCGCGCACCTGCGCCTGGCCGCCGAGGCGAAGGACGAGAGCTGGTCGACCATCGTGTTCATGGTGCTCTTGAGTTCGAGCATCTCGCCCTGGGCGTCGACGTCGATCTTGCGGGTGAAGTCGCCGTTGGCGACGGCCGTGGTCACCTGGGCGATGTTGCGCACCTGGTAGGTGAGGTTCCTGGCCATCGAGTTGACGTTGTCGGTGAGGTCCTTCCAGACGCCCGACACGCCCTTCACCTCGGCGCGGCCGCCCAGCTTGCCCTCGGTGCCGACCTCGCGGGCGACCCGGGTCACCTCGTCGGCGAACGCCGAGAGCTGGTCGACCATCGTGTTGAGGGTCTCCTTGAGCTCCAGGATCTCGCCCTGGGCGTCCACGGTGATCTTCCTGGACAGGTCGCCCTTCGCGACGGCGGTGGACACCACGGCGATCTGCCGGACCTGCGAGGTCAGGTTGTTCGCCATGAAGTTGACGTTGTCGGTGAGGTCCTTCCACGTCCCGGAGACGCCGCGCACCTGCGCCTGGCCGCCCAGCTTGCCCTCGGTGCCGACCTCGCGGGCGACCCGGGTCACCTCCTCGGCGAACGCCGAGAGCTGGTCGACCATCGTGTTGACGGTGTGCTTGAGCTCCAGCATCTCGCCGACGGCGTCGACGGTGACCTTGCGGCTCAGGTCGCCCCTGGCCACCGCGGTCGTCACCTCGGCGATGTCGCGCACCTGCGCGGAGACGCGGTCGGACATCGTGTTGACGGCCTCGGTGAGGTCGCGCCAGCTTCCCGACATGCCGCGCAGGTTCGCCCGGCCGCCCAGCCTGCCCTCGGTGCCGAGGTCGCGGGTGACCCGCGTCACCTCCGAGGTGAACAGCGAGAGCTGGTCGACCATGCCGTTGATGGCCTTGCCGAGCCGCCGCACCTCGCCCCGGGCCGCGCGGTCCACGTCGATCCGGCGGGACAGGTCGCCCTTGGCCACCGCGTCGATGACGTCGGCGGCGCCGCTGACCGGGGTGACGATCGCGTCGATCAGGTCGTTGACCGAGCCCACGCTCTCCGCCCACGCGCCCACGCCCGGTCCCGGGCTCAGCCGCTCGGTGAACCGGCCCTCCTTGACGACCTCGCGGCGCACCCGGGCCAGCTCGTTGGCCAGGTGCTCACGCCGGTCCGCCACCTCGTTGAGCAGCAGCCGGATCTCGCTGAGGATCCCCGCCGGGGCGTGGGAGACGCGCCGGCGGAAGTCGCCGTCCCGCCAGGTGATGAGGGTTTCGAGAAAGGGAACGAGATCGGATTCGGTGTAGGTCCGTTCGGTCCCGGCCAGTTCGACGTTGGCGGGCGACATCTAGCCTCCTTTACCCCGATCGGGGCTGACGCGACCAAGGCAGCGGCCGATACGGCCTTGTCCAGCCGTGGACTCCATGCCAGTCTGTCACGTTCCGTGGAGTGCGGGGCCCCCTTGCCTGACCCGGCGTCAGCCCGAAGTGTGGTAAGCAAGAAGGCGGTGGCTGTTTCCCCTCGTGCCGTTCTCGCCGCGTCCTTCACTCCGGGCGAGACGGCCGTACCCGACGCTAAGCGGTTCACGCGTGAAGTGATGACGGCGTGGGCGGCCCTGTCCGTGTGCCCGGAAGCCGAGCGGCTGGTGGGCGAACTCGTCGCGGAGGCGTCGGGAGGGCCCTTCGAGGTCGCCTGGCTGCACAACGGGGAGAGCATCCAGGTGGAGGTGCGGGAGAAGACGGACGGCTCGGACTTCGGGCCGCAGGCCGAGGCCGTGACCTGGGGTGTGACGTTCACCTCGGCCCTGCGCACCCGGTGGGCCCGGCTCGACCTGCCCGGCGGTGAGCCGGTGCAGAGCGACGAGTGGCTGCTGGAGGCCGCGCACGGCCCGGGCTGGCTCGGCTTCCTGGCGGACGCGAGCGACCTGCTCGCGGGCACGCTCAACCCCGAGATGGTGCCGGCGATCATCGCGCAGATCGTGGTGCCGCGCCTGGCCAGCTGGTGCGCCGTCTACACCGCGCAGGACGGCTCGGGCGACCTGCGCCCCGCGTACCTGTGGCACGCGGACGAGACGCAGATCGACGCCATGCGCGACGAACTGGAGGACGTCGCGCTGCCGGCCGACGACGGGCCCGCCGTGCTGCCGCTGGGTGAGTGGCAGGCGCTGGCGTACCCGCTGACCGCGCGCGGGCGGCGGCTCGGCGTGATGTGCCTGGGCCGGCGCGACCACTTTCCCGACGAGGCGATGCAGATCGCCGAGGACCTCGGCCGCCGCGCGGCGCTGGCGCTCGACAACGCCCGCCTGTACGCGCAGCAGGCGGCGGCCAACCGGGCGCTCCAGCGCAGCCTGCTGCCGCCCGACGAGCCGGACACGCCCGGCCTCGACTTCCACGTGATCTACGAGCCGGCCGGGGAGACCAACGAGGTCGGCGGCGACTTCTACGACCTGTTCCCGGTCGCCCAGGGCGTCTGGCGCTTCGCGATCGGCGACGTCTGCGGCACCGGCCCCGAGGCCGCCGCCGTGACCGGGCTGGCCCGGCACACGCTCCGGCTGCTCGCCCGCGAGGGGTACGGCGTGGCCGCCGTCGTGGGCCGCCTCAACCAGGCCATCCTGGAGGAGGGGGAGCGGGCCCGCTTCCTGACGCTGCTGCACGGCCAGATCAACGTCGTGCCCGAAGGACTCGACATCAGGCTCGTCTCCGCCGGGCACCCGGAGGCGATGCGGTTGCGGCCGAACGGCGACGTCGAGGTCGTGGCCTCGCCGCAGTCGCTGCTCGGGGTGTTCCCCGAGGCGAGGTTCCAGGAGGACGAGCTGCGGCTCACCCCCGGTGACGTGCTGCTCGGCGTGACCGACGGGGTCACCGAGCGGCGGTCGGGCGACCGGTTGCTGGACGACGACGGCGGCCTCGCCAGGCTGCTGGCGGAGTGCGCGGACCTGTCCGCCCGCGCCGTCGCCGAACGCATCCGCCGCGCCGTGCAGGACTTCGCGCCCGAGCCGAGCGCCGACGACCTCGCCATCCTCGTCCTGCGCGCCCCCTGACCGGCCGGCTCGCGCCGGTCGGGTCAGTTCAGGCCAGTTCAGGCCCCGCCCAGGGCGCGTACGGCGAACTCGATGGACGCCCCCATCTGCCGGATCCGCTCCTCGACCGCCGGCGTGCCGCCGGGCCCCGCCGCGTACCGGTAGAGGGACGCCTCGCGGCCGTGGTCGGCGAGGGCCCGCACGTACTGCTCCACCTGCTCCATCGGGCAGTGCGGATCGTCGTCTCCCGCGATGATCAGCAGCGGCGCCTCGACCATGTCGGCGTAGGTGATCGGGGAGGACGCGGCGTACCGGTCGGGCACCTCGTCCGGAGAGCCGCCGAGCAGCGCCCGGTGCGCCGCGCGCAGGCACTCGGCCTCGTGCTCGTACATCGCCGCGTGATCGGGGATGGGCGTGGTCGCGATCCCCGCCGCCCAGGCCTTCGGCTGGGTGCCGAGCGCGAGCAGGGTCAGGTAGCCGCCCCACGCGGCCCCGGCGAGCACGAGACGGTCGGGGTCGGCGATGCCGTGCTCCACGGCATAGTCGCGCACCGCCGCCACGTCGGCGAGCTCGATGTGGCCGACGTCCCCGCGCAGCGCGTCGCGCCAGGCCGAGCCGTACCCGGCCGAGCCGCGGTGGTTCACCCGGATCACGGCGAAGCCGTTGTCCACCCACGCCGCCACCTGCGGCTGGAAGGAGTCGTCGTCCTGCCCGCCCGGCACGCCGTCGAACGCGGCCGGCTGGCTGTGCAGCAGGAACACCGCCGGATACGGCGCGGCGGCCCGTTCCGGCCGGGACACGAGGGCGTGGATCCGGCCGCCCGGGCCGTCCACGTCGATGTCCTCCAGCGGCACGGACGGCGGTGGCGTACGGCCGGGGCTGAAGACCACGTGGCCGTTGCTCGACCTGATCACCGGTGGGTGGGCCGCGCTCGACCACGCGTACTCGACGGTGCCGTCGGGCCGGGGCGCCGCCGCCTCGATCACCCCGTGCGGGCTGTCGATGGGGGTGAGACCCCCGCCGGCCAGGTCGTAGCGCAGCAGTTCGGTGCGGCCCCGGTGGTTGTGGACGATCAGCAGGGCGCGGCCGTCGTCGTACCAGTCGGCGGAGATCTCCCCGCGCACCCGCAGCCAGATCTCCCGCTGCTCGCCGGTCACCGGGTCCCACACGAGCGGCTCGCGGCGGCCCCGGCGCTCGTGCAGGACCAGCAGCCGCCGGTCGCCGGGCACGGGCGCGAAGCGGGCCGCGATCACTCCCTTGCCGGGCCCGTCGTCCAGTTCGGCGACCACCGACCCGTTCGTCTTCACGACCCGTACGGCCGGGTGGAGCAGGTCGCCGTGCTCGCTGTGGTTGACGGCGACGACCGCCCCGTCGAGGGACATGTCCGCGACCACGGCGTACTCGTCGTGGTGGTAGAGCCGCACCGGCTCGTCCCCCGGCCGGGCCAGCAGGATCTCGAAACCGTCCCGGGAGGAACGGCCGACCGCCGCGGTGCCGTCGGAGGCGAGCGCGAGCCCGCCCGGATGACCGGGCGGCAGGGACAGGGGCACGTCGGGACCGCCGTCGAACGGCTGCCGCGACCAGACGCCCTGCCCGTCGCCCTCGGCGTCGCCGAACCACCAGACCCAGCGGCCGGTCGGGTCGATCGCGCCGTACCGCGTGCCGTGGGGGCGGTCGGTGACCTGGCGGGTGCGCCCGTTCGACCGGTCCCAGGCGTAGATCTCCCAGGCGCCGGAGGCGTTGCCGCGGTAGACGGCACGGTGCGGCGCCTGCCGCGCCCACGTGGGCAGGGTCACGCGGGGTGCCCGGAACCTGGCCTGCCAGCGTTCCTCGGCCTTCATGCCGCCCTCCCCTGCGCTCCTACGGGGTCGCGTTCAGTATGTCCGGTGAGGCGTGACAATGACCGCTAAATGGGTGATGTCGGGCGAGGATTCCGCCCACAGAGGAAAGGTCAGGTGCGGGCGGCCCAGCGGGAGACGCGGAACGAGGCGCTCACCTCGACCGGGTCGGGCAGGTCGCCGATTTTCGCGGCCAGTTCCTCCGGGCGGGTGTGCCAGGCGCTCGGGCCCATGCCGACCACCGCTCCGACCTCCTCGTGCCCGAGGGAGAGCGTGAACTCCTCCGTCTCCTCGCCCTCCCGGGTGAACGCGCCACCCAGGCTCTCCTCCAGGCGGCGCTCCTTGTCCTCGTCCACCGACAGCAGGCCGAGCCGTTCCACGAGCGGGCGCAGGTGTCCGGGGCCTGGCGTGACGACGACCAGCGTCCCGCCCGGCCGCAGGACGCGGGCGAACTCCGGCGCGTTGCGCGGCGCGAAGACGTTGAGCAGCACGTCGACGCGGTCGTCGCCGACCGGCAGGGGCCGCCACACGTCCGCGACGACCGCGCCGACGCGGGGATGGGCCCGCGCGGCCCGCCGCAGCGCGTGCTTGGACACGTCGAGCGCGATCCCCACCGCGCCGTCGCCGAGCGCCGCCGCCAGGTAGTGGCCGGTGCCCGCCCCGGCGTCGGCGACCACCTCCGCGCCCGCGCACAACCGGGCGAGGCGGCGGGCCAGCGGACCGTAGTGGCCCGCGTCGAGGAAGCGTGCCCGCGCCGCCACCATGTCAGGCGTGTCGGCCGTGCCCGCGGGCCGGGTGAGCATGTTCACGTACCCCTGGCGCGCGACGTCGAAGGAATGGCCGCTCCCGCACCGCACCGATCCCCCGGCGAGGTGGGTCCTCGCCCCGCAGAGGGGGCAGGCGAGCAGGTCGATGACGTCGGCGAGCACGCCACCATCATCCCGGCCGCCCGGGCGTCGTCGCACCCGCCGTATCGTGGTCGGATGCCGTATGAGCCGAGAGTCGTGGCCGGCGTCGAGATCACTCCGCTGTGCGACGCCGTGGGCCCGATGGGACCGCCCATCCGTAAACCGCTGCCGGAGATGTTCGCCGGCTCGTCGTTCGGGCCGGACGAGGAGTGGGTGCTCCACTTCCACTGCTTCCTGCTGCGGGCCGGGGGCCGTACGGTCCTGGTGGACACCGGCATCGGCGGCGCGGACTCACCCGCGACCTGGGCGCCCCTGCCCGGACGGCTTGGCGCGGAACTGGCCGCCGCCGGGGTCGCCCCGGCCGACGTCGACGTCGTGGTGGTGACCCACCTGCACAGCGACCACGCCGGCGGGTGCGTCGTGGACGGCGCCCCGGCCTACCCGAACGCCCGCTACCTGCTGCAGCGGGCGGAGGTCGAGTGGGCGTCCGGCCCGGTGCGCGAGCGGATCATCCTGCCGCTGGGGGACCGGGTCGACGTCGTCGACGGCGACGCCGAACCCGTCCCCGGGGTCCGGGTGCTGCACGCCCCCGGGCACACGCCCGGCCACCAGTGCGTGCAGGTGGGGGACGTGCTGATGAGCGGCGACCTCCTGCACCACCCGGCGCAACTCGCCGATCCCACGATCCGCTACGTGTACGACGAGGATCCCGATCTCGCCGTACGGACGCGCCGGAAGCTCCTCGCCCGCGCCGCCGTCCTCGCCCCCGCCCACTTCCCCCAACCCTTCATCGCCCTGGGTAATTGACCGCCCGCGGCGGGCCCTTCCGCCCGGTCAGGCGGGGGCCGGGGCGGGGGTAAGGGGAGCGGAGGCGCGGCGGCGGGCGCGGGTGCGGTAACGCATGACCTGGACGGCGCCGAGCAGCCAGAGGGGGTACTGCACGGCGAAGGCCCAGTGGTAGCCGCCCCGCAGGTCCAGTGCGACGCCGATGAGCGCGATCACGGACATCGAGGCGGCGAAGCCGCCGCCGTTGACGATTCCGGTGGCGACGCCGATGCGTTCGGCGGGGTTGAAGGTTCTGGCGTAGTCGAAGCCGATGACCGCGCCGGGCCCGTTCGTGGCGAGGGCCACCATCAGGAGCCCGAGCGTCCAGACGGGGGCGCGGCCGGGCCACAGCAGGACGAGCGTCCACGCGCCGGCCGTGAGACCGATGATCGTCAGCACCATCCACGAGCGGCGCAGCGGGAAGCGGCCGGCGAGGTGGCCGAGCAGCGGCCCGCAGGCCATGGCGAGCAGGGTCAGCGAGGTCAGCAGCATCCCGGCCGTCCGGGGCGACAGGCCCTGGCCCTGCACCAGGAACGGATATCCCCACAGGAGGGTGAAGGCCGCCGCCGACGACGAGGTGGCGGCGTGGGTCCACATCCCGAGGCGGGTGCCCGGCTCGGCCCAGGCGGCGCGCACTCCGGACGCCGCCGGAGCGCGTTCGGGCCGCCGGTCGCGCAGCCCCGCCGCGACCGCGACCAGGGCCACGCCGCCGAGCCCCGCCGCCCACAGGAAGGTCGGGGTCCAGCCGTACGCGTGCAGCGAGGTGATCAGCGGTACGGCCGACACGACCGCGCCGAACTGGCCGAGGATGCCGGTGAGCTGCACGATCAGCGGGTTGCGGCGGGGCGGGAACCAGACGTTCACCACCCGGATCACGCTGATGAACGTCATCGCGTCGCCGCAGCCGACCAGCACCCGGCCGGCGGCGGCCGTGACGAGATCGGCCGAGACGGCGAACAGCAGCTGGCCGAGGGCCATCACCGCGGCGCCGGCGAGCAGCATCCGCCGGGAGCCCAGGCGGTCGACCAGCACCCCGACGGGGATCTGCATGGCCGCGTAGACGAGCAGTTGCAGCATCGCGAGGGTGGACAGCGCCGTCGAACCGACCCCGAACCTCGTCGCCGCGTCGATGCCGCTGACGCCGAGCGACTGGCGATGGAAAACCGCGATCATGTACGCGAGCACACCGGCGGCCCAATAGATCAGAGCTTTTCGACTGTTCCCACCCGTATGCACCACGTAGACGCATTTTACCGTTGCATGCTTCTTGTCCCTTGTGTGACCCGGTGTGAGCCCGGACACGCCGACGCCGGGACGGCACCAGTGTCGACTGGCCGTCCCGGTGCGGGCTTCGGGTGATCAGACGAGGGCCGGGACCCGCTCCTCGGGAGTCTCCGGGGCCTCCTCGGCCGCGTCGTCCCCGTGGGAGAGCCGCGGGAGCCAGCCGAGCCAGCGCGGCAGGTACCAGTTCCAGTCGCCGAGCAGCTTCATCGTGGCCGGCAGCAGCACCGCCCGGACGATGGTCGCGTCGATCAGGACCGCCACCGCGAGGCCGATGCCCATCTGCATGAACGTCAGCAGCGACAGCGTGGCGAACGTTGCGAACACCGCCACCATGATGAGCGCGGCGCTCGTCACGACGGCCGCCGTGCTCCTGATCCCGAACGCCACGGCGTCCTCGGTGCTCATGCCCTTGTCGTACGCCTCCCTGATCCGGCTGAGGATGAACACGTGGTAGTCCATCGACAGCCCGAAGAGGATCACGAACAGGAACAGCGGCAGCCAGTTGGTGATCGTCCCCGTCGAGTGGAAGCCCAGCAGGCTCTCGCCGTACCCCTTCTGGAAGACCAGCACGAGCACGCCGTACGCCGCGGCGACGGACAGCAGGTTGAGCGCGATGGCCTTGACCGCCACGACCAGCGAGCGGAACGACACCAGCAACAGCACGAAGGCCAGCAGCAACACGAACGCGAACACCAGCGGGATCCTGCGGCCGAGCTGTTCGTTGAAGTCCATCGAGCCCGCGGTGTTGCCGGTGACGTGGGCGCCGGGGAGGGCGGCCGGCACGACCTCGTCGCGCAGCGTGCGGATCGCGTGCTCGGACACCTCGTCGGCGCCGGTGCCCTTGATGCCGATACTGATCTTCGCCACGGTCTTCGCGGGGTTGACGGCGACGGCGAAGGGCTCGTTGGCCTCGCCGGTGGCCAGCGCCCGCCGCTTGAAGTCCTCGATCTTCGCGGTGAACGCGGGCGTCGTCACGTCGGCGGCCTCGACCACGACGACCGCGGGCTCGTTGCCGCCGGGGAACGCCTTGTCGATCCGCTTGAACGTCTCCGCGATCTGGTAGTCGCCCTGCAGGTCGTCGATGGTCTGCGCACCGGTCTTCAACTGGAAGGCGGGGATCGCGAGGCCCACGAGCAGGCCGCCGGCGAGGAGCACCGAGACGAGCGGGTGCCGCAGCACCGGGCGCATGATGGCCCCCCAGACCCGGCTCTGGCCGCCGCGCACGCCGAGCACCCGGCGCCAGGTCACCCGGCCGCCGGTGACGACCCGTACGACGCCGTGGACCAACCGGGCGTCGATCTTGTCGCCGATCAGCGAGAGCAGGGCGGGCAGGACGGTCAGCGAGCCGACGACGGCCGTCAGCACCACGAGGATCGTGCCCTCGGCGAAGCCCATGAAGACGCCGTTGCCGGTGAGGAACATGCCCGCCATGGCGACGATGACGGTGATGCCGGAGATCAGCACGGCGCGTCCCGAGGTGGCCGCCGCGATCTCGATGGCCCGCTTCTTGCTCCGGCCCCTCGCCCGCTCCTCCCGCTCCCGCATGATGTAGAAGAGCGAGTAGTCCACCCCGACGGCGAGGCCGATGAGCAGCATGACGTTGCTCGTGGCGGAGTCGACGTGCAGGAGGTGGCTGGTGAAGGCCAGCAGGCCCGTCGCGGCGAAGATCGCGGTCATCGCGAGCGCGACCGGCACGATCGCGGCCAGCAGCGCGCCGAACGCGGCGAGCAGGATCCCGATCGTGATGGGCAGCGAAAGCTGCTCGGCGCGGACGAAGTCCTTGTCGATCGCCTCACCGATCAGCTTGCCCGCGCTGGCCGATCCGGCCTCCTCCACGCGCAGGTCCGGATGCGCCCCCTGCACCCGGGCCACCGCGTCGAGCACCGGCTGGATCCGCTCCTCGGCCGTGCCTCCGTCGCCCTTCATGTCGAACTGCACCAGCGTCGTCCGCCGGTCCTGTGTCACCGGCGACGGCTCCTTGTCGTACGGCGTGCGCACGTGCTCGACCTGGCCGGTGGCCTCCACGGCCTTCCTGACGTCCTCGACCGCCCGGCGGAAGGCGGGGTCGGCGATGGTCAGCGTCCCCGTGCGCGACTGGACCAGCACGATCTCGCCGGCCACGTCCTTGAACGCCGCGCCGTCGAGGATCCGTTCCGCCTGGCGGGAGTCGCCGTTCGCGGATTCGTAGCCGCGCATCTCCACCGTGTCGGCGGCGTTGCCCGCGACCGTCGCCACGGCGACGAACGCGATCCAGATGAGCAGCGCCAGCCAGCGGTGGCGTGCGCTCCAGCCGCCGATGGCGGCGGCGATGTTCCTGCGGCCTCTCATGACCTCCCCTTTTCACGACTGTCTCGACGGTAGAAGTCGATCAAGGGCGAAACATCGGGCGAGCAGACCAGATCGCGCATACTGCCCTGGGCGTACACCGCTCCTCCCAGCGGTCTAGGGGACGTCCCCGACTAGGCTCAGGGACATGCGATCGGAACTGCGGTGATACCGGCGGAGGCCTTCTACGCCGGCCTGTTCAAGGTGGCCGCCGCGGCGGCCGGGTTCGTCACCGATCCCTCGGGCCGGGTCCTGCTCGTCAAGCCGGGCTACCGCGACCACTGGGGCTGGCCGGGCGGGCACGTCGACGAGGGCGAGTCGCCCGAGGCGGCCTGCCACCGGGAGCTGGCCGAGGAGCTGGGCCTCGTCCTGCCGGTGGGCCGCCTGCTCGTCGTCCACTGGGTGCCGCCGCTCGACGACCGGCCGATTCCGCTGGTCCACTTCCTGTTCGACTGCGGGGTCGTGGAGGACGGCACCGGCATGGTGCTCCAGGAGGAGGAGCTGGAGGACTACGGCTTCTTCACCGCCGAGCAGGCCGCTCCTCTCCTCCCGGCGTACCTGCTGGCCCGGCTGACCGCCGCGGCGCGGGCGCGGGAGAGCGGCACGACCGAGTACCTCGGCGGCTCCGTCCTCGAATAGTTCTCCTCCGCGTGGAAATGGGGTGGGCGAACGGAACGACGAGCGCGAGTGACGGAAGCGGGACGGTGTGGCATGGGTGATCCGGAGCTCAAGAAGGAGCTTGAGGAGCTGGACGCGCAGATCGAGCGCATGCGCCGGGACAGCGCGCAGATGCGCGAGGAGATCGGGCAGAGCTGGGACGCGCCCACCGACATGGCGGAGCGGGCCACCCTGCTGACCAACGTCGAACAGCAGGAGGCGCTGATCGACGATCTGCAGGTCAGGCGCGAGCAGATCCTGCGGCGGATGGGCTCCGCCTGAGCGACGGCCGCGCCGGCGAAAGTACGCTGGTAGAGGCCACTGGCGTACGGACGACGGGGGCGGCATGGGCGTCATGACCGCTGGGGGACCGGGAGGCACGGGCTTCGTCGGGCGCGGGCCCGAGCTGGCCGGGATCGGGCGTCTGCTGGGGACCGCGGGCGTGGTCACCGTGGTGGGCGTGGGCGGCGTCGGCAAGACCCGCCTCGCCCTGCGGGCGGCCGAGAAGGCGCGCGGGAGCTTCCCCGGCGGCGTCCGGGTGGCCGAGCTCGCCGCCCTGGAGGACCCCGCGCTGCTGGTGCACGCCGTGGGCGATGCCCTGCCGGTCGCGGGCCACTCGGCCTGGCCGCCCCTGGAGGCGCTGATCGACCGGTTGCGCGGCGGCCCGGCCCTGGTCGTGCTGGACGGCTGCGAGCACCTTCTCCCCGGGTGCGCGCCGTTCGTGGACACGCTGATCCGCGCGCTTCCCGAGCTTCGGGTCCTGGTCACCGGCCGGCGGCCGCTCGGTCTTCCGGGCGAGCGGGTGGTCGAGCTCGCGCCGCTTCCGGAGCCGGACGCCGTGCGACTGTTCGCGGATCGCGCCGCCGCCGTCGTGCCGGGGTTCGGGACGGCAGGGTTCCAGATGGCCGGGTGCGAGGTGGCGGAGATCTGCCGCCGCCTCGGCGGGCTGCCGCTCGCGATCGAGATGGCCGCCGTACGGCTGCGCGACCTGTCGGTGCGGCAGGTGCTGGAGGGGCTGGACGCCAGGTCGCGGCATCGGTGCGCGCTGCGGGTGCTGTTCGAGTGGAGCCACGACCTGTGCACGCCCGGCGAACGGCTGCTGTGGCGGCGGGTCTCCGTCTTCGGCGGCGGCGTGGACCTGGAGGCGGCCGAGCACGTGTGCGCCGGGGACGGCGTCGCGCGGGAGCACGTGCCCGCGCTGGTCGCCGGTCTGGCCGACGCGGCGGTCCTGCTCCGGCGGGAGCGCGACGGGGTGGTCCGCTACCACCTCCACGACACGGTCCGGGCGTTCGGTCGTGCGTTGCTGGCCGAGTCCGGCGAGGAGGCGGCGCTGCGCCGTCGGCACCGCGACTACTACCGGAAGATCACCTCGCGGGCCTGGGCGGAGCCGTCCGGCGCCGCGCAGCGGTCCTGGACCGGGCGCCTCCAGCGCGAGCACGCCGACCTGCGCAGGGCGCTGGACTGGTCGCTGCGCGAGCCGGGAGAGGCCGGGACGGCCCTGACGATGATCGCGGAGCTGCTGTACCACTGGAGCGGCCGCCACCTGTCTGAGGGGGCGGGCTGGTTCGGCCGGGGCCTGGCCGCCCAGACGGATCCGGGTGAGGTGCGCGCCCACGGCCTGTGGGCGGGGGCTTGGATCTCCCTGCTCGGCGGAGACCACGCCACCGCGGCCGTACGGCTGGCGGAGGCCGGGGCGATCGCCGCGCGGCTCGGCCTGCGGGAGATCCGCGGCCACGTCGCGTTCCTCACCGGCATGACCGCCGTCCGCGGGGGTGACCTGCGCACCGGCATGCGGTGGTACGAGGAGGCCGCGCGGGCCCACCGTGCCGTCGGCGACCCCGTCGGTCTCGCGCTCGCCCTCAGCCGGCTCGCCCTGGCGAACGCGTCCCTCGGCCGTCCGGAGGCCCGCGGCCTCGCCGAGGAGTGCGTGGCCCTGTGCGACCTGTACGGCGAGGGCCGGCACCGGGCGTACGCGCTGCTCGCGCTGTCGATCTCCGCCTGGCTCCGTGGGGACGCGCGGGCGGCCGTGGAACACGGCGACGAGAGCCTGCGGCACAGCGCCCTGCTGGACGACCGGCTCGGCCTGGGCGTGAACCTGGAGGCCCATGCCTGGTTCGCGGCGGGAGCGCGCGACCGCGAGCGGGCGGCCCGGCTGCTGGGCGCCGCCGATGCCGTCCGGGCGGCCGCCGGGTCGCGGATGGGGGAGTTCGGTTACCTGAGCCGATTCCACGACGTGTGCGTGGCGGCGACCCGTACGGAACTCGGCGAGGCCGCCTTCCGGGCCGCGCTCGCCCGGGGCGCGGCCATGCCGGCGGACGAGGCGGTCGCGTACGCCCTGGCGGACAGGCCGCCTGCCGCCCACGCAACCGGGAGGATCGCGCCGTTGACCCGCAGGGAGACCGAGATCGCGCGGTTGGTGGCCGAAGGGCTGAGCAACAAGGACATCGCCGGCAGGCTGGTCATCTCGCAGCGCACCGCCGAGGGCCACATCGAGCACATCCTCGAAAAGCTGGGGTTCCGGTCCCGCGTCCAGGTCGCGGCCTGGGTGAACAGGAGGCCGGCCGTCTAGGGCCTGCTGGAGAGAGGCCGCGTGCGATCGCGCGGGCCGGCGACTCCGGGTCCGGCAGGCGGTGACCCGCGTGCCCCGCCTCGACGCGGCGAGCCCGGCCCCGGCAGGTCACGTCGCGGCGGGGACCGGTTACTAGAGTTGCGTCATGAGTCCCAGGATCGCGACCGCCGAGACCGTCTCCCGTGAACAACTGCTCGACTTCGTCCGTGACCGCCACAAGGCCATCCTGATCACGACGAGAAGCGGCGGCGGGCCGCAGGCGTCCCCGGTGTCCTGCGGCGTCGACCCCGAGGGGCGCATCGTCGTGTCGACGTATCCCGAGCGGGCCAAGGCCCGCAACGCCCGCCGCGACCCCCGCGTCAGCGTGGTCGTGCTGTCGGACGACTTCGACGGACCGTGGGTGCAGGTGGACGGCGCCGCCGAGGTGCTCGACCTGCCCGACGCCCTTGAGCCGCTGGTGGAGTACTACCGCTCGATCTCGGGCGAGCACCCCGACTGGGAGGAGTACCGCGCGGCGATGATCCGGCAGGGCAAGTCGCTGCTGCGGGTCACCCCGATCTCCTGGGGTCCGGTGGCCACCGGCGGGTTCCCGCCGCGCCTGGCCTGACGCCGAGGAGGCGCCACTCGTCGGCGCTCGCCCCGCACGCATAGGCGCACGGGGCGGTGCGGCTAGGCGTGCGGGGGGCGGCCTTCGGCGAGTCCGAACAGGGGCAGGCAGGGTTCGAGACCGTGGATCGCGAACCCGTCCGGGGCCGTCCAGTCCTCGCGGGCCAGCCGCACCCGCTGCTGCCGAGCCGTCTCGTCCCGGCGCCGGCACACCTCGATGCCGTCATCCCGGTAGCCGAGCCTGCGCGACACGGCGAGCGACCGTGGGTTGTCGGTGAAGGCGGACGACACCGCGTAGCGGGCCCCGAGCCCGGCGAACGCGAGATGCAGGACGGCGGCGCGCATCTCGGTGCCGATGCCCCTGCCCTGGAAGCGCAGGCCCAGCCAGGAACCGGTGGAGATCTCCCGGGTGTACGCGAAGTCGCGGCCGGCCATCTCCTGCGTGCCGACGATCCGGCCCTCCCAGGCGACGACGAAGGAGCAGTGCCAATCGTCGGGGGACCAGGTGCCCCACTGCCGGAAATGCATCTGGACCGTCGAGCGGGCGCGCTCGAGCGGCGGGGCGTCCGTCCACGGCACCCCGAACGGCATCCCCCCGGGCTCGTGGACACCCTCCGCCGCGCGGTCGGCGAGCGCGTCGAGGTCGTCCAGGGTGGGCAGCCGTAGCTCCAGCCGGGGGGTCGTCACCTTGAGTGCGAAGAGCGGCCAGTGTCGCATGCGCCGATCGTGGCAAGACCGGGTGCCTCGCCGCACCCCGATTTCCGGGAACGGCCCCGGCTCTGATGCGGCTCTGATGTGCGCCTCCTACCGTCGGCGGGTGCCGGTGGCACACCGGCACCCGCGCCGCGGCCGACGGCGTCGTCGCCGCGGTCCGGCGCCCGCGAGACGAAGGAGCTGGACGTGCACGATCCCGCCGTACCCACCGCGCCCGCCGCATCTCCCCTGCCTGCCGCGCCCGCCGAGGCCGACGCCGTGGCGTTTCCGCAGGTGCTCCTGGACGCGCTGCGGAGCGCGCCCGGCAGCCCGGCCTTCGAACACGGGGGCAGGGCCGTCTCCCGGGGCGAGCTGCTGGGCCTGATCGGGCACCTGGCCGTGGCGATGCGGGAGGCCGGTCTCGGGCCCGGCCGGGGCGTCGCCGTACGGACGGGGGTCACGCCGGAGGCGTTCGCCGCCCAGATCGCCGCGCACGTGCTGGGCTGCCGCGTCGTGAGCGTGAAGCCCGGATACACGCCCCGTCAGCTCGCGCACGTCCTCGGGACGGGAGTCGACGCGGTGGTCGTCGACCCGGCGACCGCGACCCCGGAGGTGCTCGACGCCGCCGGGCCGGCGACAGTGCTGTCACTCGGTCCCGTCGAGGGCGTACCCGCCGCCGTCGACATCCTCACCGCGGCCGGAACGGGCGGCGCTCCGATGCCCGAGGTCACGGCGCGGCCGGACGACGTGGCCCTGCTGACCTTCACCAGCGGCAGCACCGGAGAGCCGAAGGGCTGCGTGCTCACCTACCGCGCTCTCGCCGCGCACTGGTCCTGGCCGCGCGTCTGGTCGTCGGTCGAGCCCGGCTTCACCGACCGGTTCGGGCGGCACCTGCTGTTCGGCACCCTGGCCAGCCTGGTGATGCTGGAGTTCCTGGGGCCGTGCCTGCTCGGCGGCGGCACCGTGGTCATCCCGGAGGACGACGGCCGGCCGCTGTTCCCGTACGCGGTCGAGCGCCACCGCATCACCAGCGCCATCGTGACCGCGCCCCGGCTGTGCCAGATGCTCGACCTGCTCCGCGAGGAGCGGGTCGACGTCGGCAGCCTGCGCATGCTGATGGTCTCCGGGTCGCCCATCAGCCCCCACCGGATGCGTGAGGCGGCGGATCGGCTCGGCCCCGTCGTCTACCAGGCGTACGGCGCGACCGAGGCCGGGATGATCACCATCCTCAACCCCGGCGACCTCACCCGCGCGCCGGCCTCCGTCGGCCGTGCCCACCCCAGCGTGGAGATCAGCGTGCGCGACGAGGAGGGCCGCCCGGTCGGGACGGGACACGCCGGTGAGGTCCACGTGCGCAGCCCCTTCCTGATGACGGGCTACTGGGGACAGCCGGAGGAGACCCGCGACGTGCTGCGGGACGGCTGGCTGCGCAC
This sequence comes from Microbispora triticiradicis, assembly GCA_003260025.2. GTDB lineage: Bacteria > Actinomycetota > Actinomycetes > Streptosporangiales > Streptosporangiaceae > Microbispora > Microbispora triticiradicis. Next base: position 87,808 of record QFZU02000063.1, read on the forward strand.
CCGCGACCTCGGCCGCCTCGACGACGCGGGCCTGCTCTACCTGGCCGGCCGGACCAGGGACGTCGTCATGGTCAACGCGATCGTCGTCTACGCCGGTCCCATCGAGCGGGTGCTGGCCGGGCACCCGGACGTGGCCGAGGCGTACGTGACCGGCGCGCCGGACGAGCGGACGGGGGAGGCCGTCCACGCGTTCGTCGTCCCCGTGCCCGGCCGCACGCCGGACTCCGCGGCCCTGGCCGACCTGGTCCGCGCCGAGCTCGGCGCGGACAGCGTGCCCCGGACGATCACGACGGTGCCCGGAGTGCCGGTCGCGGCGAGCGGCAAACCAGACAAGCGCGCCCTGCTGGAACGGCACCCGCCGTCCGCGCTCTGAGAGTTTTCTGAGAATCACCCGCCAACACTGGTGAAACTTCAACCACCCCAGCGAGGGAGGCGGCAGTGCCGGAAAAGATCCTTGACTACCTGGTGATCGGCGCCGGACCGGCGGGCCTGCAGATGGGCCACTTCCTGCACCGGGCGGGGCGGAGCTACCGGATCCTGGAGGCGACGCCCGCGCCGGGCGCGTTCTTCCGGACCTTTCCCCGCCACCGGACGCTCATCTCCATCAACAAGAAGTACACCGGTTGGGACGACCCGGAGCTCAACCTCCGGATGGACTGGAACTCGCTGCTGTCCGACGACCCCCGGCTCCTGTTCACCCACTACAGCGACCGCTACTTCCCCGACGCCGACGACATGGTCCGCTACCTGGAGGACTTCGCCGCCACCCAGGAGCCGAACATCACGTACGACGCGCGGGTCGCCGAGGTCGCGCGCCCCGACGTCGACGGCCCGTTCAGGGTGACCGACGAGCGCGGCCGGACGTTCACGGCCCGGCGGGTGATCGTCGCGACGGGGGTCACGCAGCCCAACGTCCCGCCGATCCCCGGCATCGAGACCGCCGAGCAGTACGGCGCCGTCTCCGTCGACCCCGCCGACTTCACGAACAAGCGGGTGCTGATCATCGGCAAGGCCAACTCGGCCTTCGAGACCGCCGACAACCTCATCGAGACCGCCGCGGTCATCCACGTGGCCGGGCCGCACTCGGTCAAGCTGGCCTGGAAGACCCACTTCGTCGGGCACCTGCGGGCGTACAACAACAACTTCCTCGACACCTACCAGCTCAAGTTGCAGAACGCCGTGCTGGACGGCGATATCCGGCGCATCGAGCGCCGGGCCGACGGCTCCTACCTGGTGACCGTGGCCTTCGTCCGGGCCGACGAGGTCACCAAGGACATCCCGTACGACCGGGTGATCGTCTGCACCGGATTCCGGTTCGACTCCTCGATCTTCGCGCCCGAATGCCGTCCCGAGCTGGCGATCAAGGACAGGTTCCCGGCGCTGACCCCGGCGTACGAGTCGGTCAACGTGCCCGATCTCCACTTCGCCGGGACCATCACCCAGTCGCGCGACTTCAAGCGGGGGACCAGCGGGTTCATCCACGGGTTCCGGTACGGCGTACGCGCCCTGCACCGAGCCCTGGAGGCGCGGTACCACGGCGTCGAGTGGCCGGGCCGCGACCTGTCCGGCGACCCCGGCGCGCTCGCGGCGGCCGTGCTCGAACGGGTCAACCGCAGTTCGGCGCTGTGGCAGCAGTTCGGGGTGCTGGCCGACGTGATCGTCCCCGACGGCCGCGGCGGCGCGCGTTATCTGGAGGAGGTGCCGCTCGACCTGCAGGGCCCGCCGGTCGGCGACCAGGGCCACTTCGCCGTCACGCTGGAGTACGGCCCCGGCCACGACCAGGTCGACCCCTTCGACATCTCGGTGGGGCGGATCACCCAGAGCGACGCGGAGCGCGCGCACGAGGGCCACTACCTCCACCCCGTGGTGCGTCGCTTCCGGAACGGCGTGGTGGAGGCCGTCCACCACGTCACCGAGAACCTGGAGAACGACTGGACGTCCGAGCAGGTGCATCTCAACCCATTGCGGGACTTCTTCCAGCACCACAGCCTTCCGGTCTCGGTGTGACGACCGTGCTGCCGACCATCGGGGAGTACGAGGCGGCGGCCCGCGACCGCCTCGCCCCCGCCCACTACGACTACTTCGCGGGCGGGGCCGGCGAGGAGATCACCCTGCGGGCCAACGAGACGGCGTTCGCCCGGCTCGCGCTGCTGCCGCGCGTGCTGCGCGGCGCGGGGAGCCCCCGGACCGGGATCACCCTGCTCGGCAGCTCCCTGGCGATGCCCGTGCTGGTGGCGCCGACGGCGTTCCACCGGCTGGCCGACCCCGAGGGCGAGCGGGCCACGGCCCGCGCGGCGGCCACCGCGGGCACCGTCATGATCGTGAGCATGGCCTCGACCATGGCCGTCGAGGACGTCGCGTCCGCCGCGTCGGGCGTCACCCTGTGGTTCCAGCTCTACCTCCAGCCGGACATGGACTTCACCGAGGCCATCGTCCGGCGGGCCGAGGCGGCCGGCTGCGCGGCTTTGGTGGTCACCGTCGACTCCCCCGCCCGGGGGCGGCGGGACCGGGACGCCCGCAACGGCTTCGACGACCTGCCCGACGGCATGTGCTGCGAGAACCTGCGCGACGGCGACCGGGTGCGGCCCATCGTCATGTCGCCGGAGGTCGGCTGGGAGCACGTCGACCGGCTGCGGCGGATGACGCGGCTGCCGATCGTGCTCAAGGGCGTCACCCATCCCGCCGACGCGTGCCTCGCCCTGGACCACGGCGTGTCGGCGTTGTACGTGTCGAACCACGGCGGACGGCAGCTCGACACCGTCCCGGCGGCAGTCGACCTGCTGCCGGCGATCACCGCCGCCGTCGGCGGCGCCGTACCCGTGCTGGTGGACGGCGGGATCCGGCGCGGCACCGACGTGGTGAAGGCGCTGGCGCTGGGCGCGTCCGCCGTCGCGGTGGGCCGTCCGGTGATCTGGGGCCTCGCGGCGGACGGTGAGCGCGGCGCGGCCCGCGTGCTCGGGCTGCTCCGCGACGAGATCGAGCACGCGCTCGCCCTGTGCGGCGTCGCCTCCGTACGGGACCTCGGGCCCGACCTGGTGCGGCCGTGCTGAGCGGGATGTGGGCGACGGCGGGATGGGCGGCCGCGGCCCTCGTCGTGGTCAGCCTGCCCCGGTGGCTCCCCGGGCGGGTCGTCGCGCTGCGCGGGTGGGTCTTCACCCGGATCAACGGCGACGAGAGCATCCCGGTCCCCGGAGATCTCGTCGGCGTCGATCGGTTCAGGGAGGTCTACTCCCACCCGGCGGCCTCCGGCCGCAGCAGGGGCGCCGCCCTGTCGGACCTGTTCTGGTACTGGCTGTCGCCGGGACCCGAGATGCACCAGGAGCACCTGGAGGAGGGAGAGCGCTACGACGCCGTCGCCCTGGCCACCCGCCGGATCCTGTCCGTTCCGCGGGCGCGGGCGGAGGAGCTCACCCGCCGCTGCGTGACTCGTGCGCTGCGGGACGGGCAGGGCCGGGACAGGCGCGGCGTGGTCCGGCTGCGTGACCTGACGATGCCGGCGTGGGCCGAGTTCTCCTACGAGCTCGTCTTCGGCGAGGAGTGCCCGCCGTACGCCCGCGACCTGATCGTCGGCAACGCGGACGACGTCGTGACCTCCCTGAAGTGCTGCGGCCTGCGGCACATGGACCGGCGCGACCGGCTGACCGCGTATCTCGTCGAGTCGCTGCCCAGGCTGCGGGACGACGTGAGGCGGGAACTCCCGCCCGGCCTGACGGACCGGGAGCGGGCGCTCTACCTCCAGGGCGCCTTCTTCAACACCGCCGTGGTGCAGATGTCGGAGGCCACGGCACACGTGCTGATGGCCCTCGCGCAGCATCCGGAGGTCCAGGACAGGGCGCGTGGCGGCGACGACCGCTACCTCGACCAGGTGATCTCGGAGACCCTGCGGCTCTACCCGCTCTTCGGCATCGCGCACCGCATAACCACCGGTGAGATCCCCCTCGGGGAGGGGGCGGCGATACCGGCCGGCTCGGTGCTGTGCTTCGACTACCCCTCCTTCCACCGCGCCGGGTTCCCCGACCCGGAGCGTTTCGATCCCGGGCGCTTCGCCCCCGGGCACACCCCGGTCCGGGAGCTCAACCACATCCCGTTCGGCATGCCGGCGAACCGTCCCTGCCCGGCCTGGCGGCTCGCCCCCCTGATGATGCGGGTCGCGGTGCGGGAGATCCTCGGGGCGTACCGGCTCGACTCCACCGCCGCCCACACCCGGTCCCTGCCCAACCGGGGACCCTGCCTGCTCACCCCCCTGGGGGCCCCGCGCGGGCCCGGACACCGCATGACGCTGCTGTTCATGCGGTTCAGGGACGACTGGGAGAACCTCTGGCGCAGCCTCGTGCAGCTCGTCCTCGGCACGTACATGGTCTGGGACGCGCGCAGGCTGCGACTGTGCGAGCGCCACTTCGCCGATCTCTCCGGCGACGCCATCCGTTCATGAGCTGAGGAGCGTGTCATGCTCGTTCCGGCCCTTCCCCTGGCGGCCGCCCCCGCCACCGACCCCAACCTCGCACTCGCTCTCAAGGTGCTGCCGGCCCTGGCCGTCATCCTGCTGGCCGCGGCGGTGTGCGGCCGGCTGGCCACCATGGTCATGCAGCCGCGCGTCGTCGGCGAGATGGTCGCCGGCGTCCTGCTCGGGCCGACGCTGTTCGGCGCGCTGTTCCCCGACGCCCAGGCGGCGTTGTTCTCCGCCGACGTCAGGCCGATCCTGTACGTGCTCAGCACCATCGGCCTGACGTTGTACATGTTCCTCGTCGGAGCCGGGATCGACCACGACGCCCGGGCGCCGGGCGAGCTGCGCAAGGCGAGCGCGCTGGCGGCGTCGGGAATCGGCTCCCCGATGGTCCTCGGCCTCGGTGCCGGGCTCCTCCTGTGGGACCGGCTCTCCCGCCCCGACGTCGGGCGGTGGGAGTTCGCCCTGTTCCTCGGGGGAGCGCTGTCGCTCACCGCGTTCCCCATGCTCGCGCGGATCCTGTACGAGCGCGGGCTGCAGAACACGCGTGTCGGCCGTCTCACCCTGCTGGCCGCCTCCATCGACGACGCCGTGGCGTGGTGCCTGCTCGCGGCGCTGTCGGCGGTGCATCTGGGCGGCGGTCCGTCCGACACGCTGCGCACGATCGGCCTGACGGCGGCGTTCGCGGCGGTGATGCTCGGGGTGGTCGCCCGGCTGCTGCGCCCCCTGGGCCGCCAGGTCGCCCGCACCGGGCGGTTCGGCGCCGGCGCCGTGTACGTGGTCGTCCTGGTGCCGCTCACCGCCGGGTACATCACCGACGCGATCGGCGTCTACTCGGTGTTCGGCGGCTTCATCGCCGGGCTGGCCATGCCGCGCGAGCCGGCGTTCCGCGCCGCCCTGCACGGCCGGATGATGGACGTCGTCTCGACCCTGCTGCTCCCCGTCTTCTTCGCCTTCTCGGGGCTGAACACCCATCTCGCGGGCATCGCCGGAGGCCCCGCGCTCCTGGCGTTCGCGGTGATCCTGGCCGCGGCCTTCTGCGGGAAGTACTTCGGCTGCTCCCTCGCGACGAGGGGGCTGGGCTTCGGCTGGCGCGAGTCCTGGGCCGTGGGCGCGATGATGAACGCCCGCGGGCTGATGATCCTCATCTTCATCAACATCGGCCTGGCCCAGGGCATGATCACGCAGGAGCTCTTCGCGATGCTCGTCCTCGTGGCCGTGCTCACCACGGCGAGCGCCCTGCCGCTGTACAAACTGGCGCTTCCGGAGCGCATCGAGCGGGCGGAGGCGGCGGAGGCGGAGAGCCTGGCCGGGCGCGAACGGGCGGCCGCCTGAGAAAACGGTTTCAGCTACTTTCACGTTTCGGTCGGGAGGCGGCCAGGGAAAACGCGAGGAAATCGCAGAAGGGCGGGGGCGGGAGCCGGAGCGGCGTCCCAAAGTCTGGATATTTCGCGATATTGGTGCCACGGTATTCCAGTGGCACGGATATCGGGGACATCCGAACCGCGCTCCCGTCGCCTGCTGCTCGTGGAGGACGACCGCGAGCTGGGAGACATGCTGGCCGATGTGTTCGGCGACCAGGGATACACGGTCGACCTGGCACTGGAGGGGCAGCGGGGCCTGCATCTGGGACTGAGCCGCGGCTACGACGTGATGATCATCGATCGCGGGCTCCCCGTGGTCGACGGGCTCGATCTGCTGAGGCGGCTGCGCCGCCAGGCGGTCACCGTGCCGGTGCTGATGCTCACCGGCTTCGGCGCCGTCGCCGACCGGGTGACCGGGCTCGACGCCGGCGCCGAGGACTACCTGGTCAAGCCGTTCGAGATCGACGAACTGCTGGCCAGGGTCCGCGCCCTGCACCGCAGGAACCTCGACCAGGCCACGCTGCTGCCGCTCGGCGCCGGCTGGCTCGACTCCGGGTCCTGCACCGTACGGCTGCCGTCCGGCGAACAGGTGACGCTGTCCGGCCGGGAGTACTGGCTGCTCCACGCGCTGGCGGCCCGCCCCCGGCAGGTGCACACGCGCTCCTCGCTGCGGCAGCGGGTCTTCGACGGCGCCAGCACCGAGTCGATCGTGGACACCTACGTCTACTACCTGCGCAACAAGCTGGGCCCGGGCGTCGTACGCACCGTGCGCGGCGTCGGATACCGCCTGGGCGAGCTGTGACGCCCCGGCGGCCCTTCGACCCGGAGCGGCGCCTGCTGATCCGGGCCCGCCGCCGGATCACCCTGCAGATCGCGGGCGTGTTCTGCCTGGTGACGGCGATGATGGGCGCGGTGGTCTACTGGGCCGTGGCGCATGGGCAGGACGTCGGCGCCCGGCGGGACCTCGCCGTCGCGGCGCAGGCGGCCCCGCTCGCCCAGCCCCCGCCCTGCGTCTGGCTGTTCGAACTGCGCGGCGGCACCATGCGGAGCTCCCCCGGGGCGCCGTCGATCCTGCCGATCCGCGCGACGCTGGACGCGGTCGCCGCCGACGGGAGGACGCGGACCGGCCTCGTGCGCCTCGCCGGGCGTGACCTGCTGGTCCACACCCAGCTCCGCGGCGACGTGCCGGTGCAGGCGGTGCAGGACCTGCGTTACCAGACCGCCGAGCGGCAGCGGCTGCTGCGGGTCCTCGGCGCCGCCGAGGTCGCGTCCCTGCTGGCGGCGCTGCTGATCGGCCAGGTGCTCGCCCGCCGGGCGATCGCGCCGCTGGGCGACGCCCTCGACCGGCAGCGCCGGTTCACCGCCGACGTCAGCCACGAGCTGCGCAGTCCGCTGGCCCGCCTGCACGTCCGCGCCCAGCTCGCCGCGCGGCGCCTGGGCCGGGAACCCGATCCCGGCCTCGTCGCGGGCGACCTCGACCGGCTGGTCACGGGCATCGGTCAGCTCGGCGAGGTGATCGAGGACCTGCTGCTGTCGAGCCAGCTCAGGCAGCACCGGCCGTCCGGGCCGGTCGACCTGGCCGCGCTGGCCGAGGAGTCGGCCGGGGCCGAGGCGGCCCGCGCAGGGCAGCGCGGGGTGACGATCGACGTGCGGCGGGGGCCGGGCGACCACGTCGTGCGCGGAGCGCAGTCCGCGCTCCGCCGGGTGATCTCCGCGCTCCTGGACAACGCGCTCCGGCACACCTCCTCGGGCGGGCACATCTGGGTGACGATCTGTTCGGGGCCCGATCTGGTCCAGCTCAGCGTGCGGGACGACGGGGTGGGCCTGGATCCGCGCGACGGCGAGCGGTTGTTCGCCCGGCACGCCGGCGCGCCTCACAGCGGAGGCCTCGGCATCGGCCTGGCTCTCGTGAGCGAGGTGGTGGACGCGCACGGCGGCACGATGACGGTGGACGGACTGCCGGGAGCCGGGGCCACCTTCACCATCAGCCTGCCCCGTACGGCGCCGGAACCGGTGCCGCGCGAGCCCCGGCTCCTGCTGCCGCAACAGGCGCGGAGCGCGACCTCCCTGCCCGCCGGGGACGGCCCCGCGGGCCGGTGACTCACTGGCCTCGGCGCAGCTTCCGGAGGAACGTCCAGAAGCCGGAACGGGAGGACGGCCGCCATCCGCCGGCGTTCGTCTCCTCCGGCGGCGGCTCCTGGGCGGCGGTCGCCGGACCGGGACGGGACACGGGCACGGCGTTGGGGTTGACCTCGAACCGCACGGGCAGGGAGCGCAGCGCGCGGATGAACGGGGAGGGCCGCCAGGGCAGCTGATTAAGCGGGGTCGCCGGCGTGAGCACCGAGAACCGGTCGAGCAGCCGGCGTACGGCGATCGTGCACATCTGGGTGGCGAGCCGCTGGCTTGGGCACCTGTGCGGGCCGGCGCCCCAGGCGAGATGGGCCCGGGTGCTGCGTACCGTGTTCCGGTTCAGGGCGGAGGCGAACAGGGGATCGGCGTGCGCGCCCGAGATGGACAGCATGACCGGGTCTCCGGCGGCGATCGTGAACCGCCCGAGCTTCACGCTCGCCCTGGCGTAGCGGAAGGTCAGGTTGGCCAGCGCCGGGTTGAGCAGGGCGACGCGGTTGACCAGCTCCTCGATCTGCCCGGACGACACCGACGTCCGCAGGTCCGGGTTGCCGACGGCCTCGAGAAGGACGTTGCAGATCAGGCTGCCGGTGAAGTCGAGGAAGCCGGACAGCATGAACAGCTCGCGAGCCACCTCCTCGGGGGTGAGCGCGGGATCGGCCGCGAACATGGCGGAGGGCAGGTCGTGGCCGGGCTGGTGACGTTTGAGCGTCGCCAGTTCCAGGAGGGCGGCGTTCAGGCGCTGGTAGGCGCCGGCGGCGTCGGGGCCGTCCAGCAGACGCCACTGATCCATGACCATTTCCTCGCCGGCTTCGATGGTGACGCCGAGGAGGTGGTTGGCGACCAGGAGGGGCAGCGGCCGCCCGTACTGCGCCGCCAGGTCCGCCCAGCCGGTGGGCATGCCTTCCGTCATCACGCCGATGAGGTCGTCGCAGTGCCTCATGATGGCGCGTTCCAACTTCTGGGTGTGCTCCCCGCCGGGCTCCTGGAACTCCAGCAGACCCGCGATCCACGCGCCCCGGAGACGGCGGTGCCGGTCTCCGTCGTGGAAGCCCGAGTTGTCGGCGGACAGGAGGGGGATCAGCGGCCAGTCGGCGGGAATCCGGCCCTCGGCGAACGCCCGCCAGTTGCCGACGTGCTTACTCCAGAGCTCGTCCGGGTTCTGCATGATGTAGCGCACTTCGTCGTACCCGAAGGCGAACCACACCGGCACTCCGTGCAGCTCGATCGGCGCCACCGGGCCGTACGCGGCGCGCAGGCGTTCGTGCACATGTGCCGGGTTCGTTTCGTACTCCCTGGTCAGCAGGGATTCGAGGGGTAATGACGACAGGTCTTCCGCGGTCGGCGCCGGCCATATGTCGGGGGTCAAGGAACAGCCCGCCTTTCCAGTCGCCCGGACGGCGCCGATGCGCGCGACGCCCGGGTATGGGCGGCGATCTTAGAGCGCCCGGTCCCGTCTGTCAGCGGCCCGGAGCCCCCGCGCGCGGCACTGTTCCTATGTCGTGATCGAGCCCGGCCGGCGTACGGAGAGCGACCGCGGCGTCACGAGTGCATGCCCGAAATTTCACGTAGTGGTCGCCCTTTGTGAGATTACGGGCGATGTGACGCAATTGTTCCCGATTCGTGACATGTGCACAGAATGAGGCGATAGTTCGTCTTCACTTCAGTCCCTTCACGCACTTCGTTCACTCGCGAAAACCACTGTGACCGCTCGAAGACCACGCCGTTTCTTTATCGGCGTCTTATCGAACGTGATGGAAGGACTGCACCAGATGCAGCCAGTGGCAGCGAGAAAGCTGCTGGGAGGCGTGCGGCGGCGAGGGCGTCTCGCCGTGGCCGCCGTGATCGCCACGGTCGCGACGCTGCTCGCCGGCGCCGTCGTGACCACGGCGCACGCCGACCCCGACCCCGCGAAAGCGGGCAGCGGACGTCCCAGCCCGGCGCCGACCGGTTCCCCCACCCCGCCGACGCTCAGCCCCGCCGGTGGTTCGTACCTCGAAGGCCTGGTCAAGGTCGCGGCGGTCCCGGCCGCGGCCGGTGACAGCGTGACCGGACTCGCCGTCGACGGCGACGCCCTGAACGCCACCCGTACGGTGGGCGTGTCCCGGCTCCGTTTCGACGTCGGCTCGAACTCGACGGAGGCGCGGTACCACAACTACGTGCTAGTCAACGGCGCGTACCGGACCGACATCGGCGATCTCGTGAACGAGCGGGCGACCATCGAGATCCCGAACGAACACCTCGTCAAGGGCGAGAACACCATCGAGATCTTCGCCGGGACCGTCCAGAGCTCGTGCGGCGTCAACTACGACGACTTCGTCCTGTCCGACGTGGGCCTCGAACTGCTCGGCGAGGTCGCGGACGGAGAGGACAACCCGTACACCCTGTCCTTCGGCGACGGCAACTGCGGCTCGAACACCGCGCTGCTCAAGCAGGCCGCGCTGAAGTTCTTCGTCAAGGGCGACCCGCAGGGGACGACCGGTCTGGCGGCGGACCTGGACACCACGACCCTGGCCAACGGCGAGCACGCCATCACCGCCACGACCGCGTCCGGGGCCACCGTCAAGAACGCCGTGACCGTGAACAACGCCCCGGCCGGGGCGCCCCGGCTGCTGCCCACGGACGGCACGCTGGTGTCGGGCACCACGCCGGTGTCCGCGACCGTGCCCGCCGCGGGCGCGGGCGGCGTCTCGTCCCTCACCGTCGACGGTGCCGAACCCGCCGCCAAGGCCACGCTGGGCAACGGCGCGGCGATGTTCGGCTTCGACGTGGGCGCGGACGGGATCGAGGACAAGTACGACGACTTCCTGCTCGTCAACGGCAAGCGCGTCGACCTGGGCGGTTCCTGGGCCGGCCGGCGCGTCACCGTCGCGGTCCCGGCCCGGTTCCTGGTGCCCGGAGACAACACGATCAAGGTCGTGACCGGCGACTGGAAGGCGTCCTGCGGCGTCGACCGCGACGACTTCGCCATCGCGAACCTCGACCTCGCCCTCGACGGCGCCACCGTGAAGGGTCACGACATCGAGCCGTCCTACGACATGGGCGACGGCACCTGCGGCAGCGGCCAGACCGCCCTCCGGGAGGTCGAACTGCACTACACGATCGACGCCCCGGCGGTGCACGTCGTCCAGACGCTCGGCTCGGGTGACGCGACCCTCAGCTTCACCGTGGGCACCAACTCGATCGAGGCGCGCTACCAGAACTACGTGCTCGTGAACGGGCGGAAGGTCGTGCTCGACGGCGACTTCGTGAGCCGGCGGGTCGACTTCACCTTCCCGAACGAGTACCTCGTGCCCGGCTGGAACACGATCGACTTCGTGACCGGCACCTATCCGACGTCATGCGGCAACAACCGCGACGACTTCGCGATCTCGAACATCGCCCTCACCCCGGTGCGGGGCACGGCGAGCGGCCAGATGCTCAAGAGCTCCTACAGCATGGGCGACGGCAACTGCGGCGACAACGTGAACCTGCTGACCGAGATCGATCTCGAGTTCCTCATGGACGCGCCTGCCGCCGGTCTGCGCGCGGACCTCGACACCACCGCGATCAAGGACGGCAGGCACACGCTCGCCGCGGCCTCGACCACGGGCGAGAAGGCCACCCGTACGCTGGTCACCGACAACACGGCGCCCGAGGTCGCGACGAGCGTCCCCGCCGCGGGCAAGAAGATCACCGCCTCCGTCGTGCTGGACGTCACGCTGGAGGACGCCTCCGGTGTGGTGTCCGGGCCGGACGTCACGCTCGACGGCCGGCCGATCGCGCTGGGCACCCGGGTGGGTCCCGGTCTGCCGCCCGGCAGGCACACCCTCGCCGTGACCGGCGCCGACTCGCTCGGCAACACCGCCACCCGTGAGATCGCGTTCGAGTCCGCGGGCATCCCGGACGTCCCCGCCGAGCTCACCCCGGCATCCGGGACGGCCGACGTGCCGGGCACCGTCACGCTCTCGGCGAAGGTGGCCGAGCCTGGCGGCGGCCGGGTCAGGGCGACGTTCTCCGAAGCCGACATCCTGACACCGAACCAGGCGTACCAGGGCGTCGCCGACGCCGTCCCGACAACCTTGCAGGTGCCGGGTGAGAAGAAGGTCAAGGCCGCGGGCCTGGAGCCCGCCGACGGCGTCACACTCGACGCGCCCGCCGGACGGAACCTCACCTATCAGCGGTACGACATCCAGGTGAAGGGCCACGTGGACACCCCGGTCCTGCGCTGGGAAGGCGTCATCGACCCCGAGCGCCTGGTGTCGCTGCGGGCCTGGAACACCGGGACCCGGGCGTGGGATCTGCTGACGAGCGCACGCGGCGCCGCCGAGGGCCGGACCACGCTCAGCGCCGTCGTCGGCGACGAGTACGTCGACGGCCAGAGGGTCCATGTGATGGTGACGGGTGAGGATCCGTTCACCGACGACATCGACCCGGGCGACCCGAACGGCTTCGCCGACCCCTCCACGTACGACTTCTCGATCGTCCACTTCACCGACACGCAGTACCTGTCGGAGGGCGCGGTGGAGCAGGAGACCGCCGAGGAACGCGCGGTGTGGGAGTCCGCGTACGCCGGGATCGTCAACTGGATCAAGGGCAACAGGGACCAGCGGAAGATCTCCTACGTCGCGCACACCGGCGACATCATCGAGAACAACATCCGCAAGCCCGCCGACGAGGCCACGCAGCGGCAGGTCGCCGGCGAGCTGGAGGTGTCGTCCAAGCAGCAGAAGGTGCTGGACGACGCGGGTATCCCCAACGGCGTGATCGCCGGCAACCACGACAACCAGTCGGGCACCGAGAACGGGCCGGAGGCGATCTACAACAAGTACTACGGCCCCGGCCGCTACCAGACGGCGGCGCAGGGCTGGCAGCACGCGGAGTACGGCGGGCCGTGGAAGGAGGGCGACAACCAGAACCACTACGACCTGTTCTCCGCGGGCGGGCTGGACTTCGTCGTGGTCGGCCTGTCGTACGGCGTCACGCGGGAGGAGGCCGAGTGGGCCGACTCCGTCTTCAAGCGGTTCCCCGGCCGCAACGGCATCCTGCTCTCGCACGACTACCTCGTGCCCAGCACCAACCCCGACGGACGCGGCGCGGGATTCTCGGCGCCCGACGGCTCGATGCTCTACAAGACCGTGGTCGAGAAGAACCCGAACGTCTTCCTCATCCTCGCCGGGCACGAGCACGGCGTGGGGACGAACGTGAAGCCGAAGGTGGGCCAGGTCGGCAACGGCGTCGTCGAGCTGCTGGCCGACTACCAGTTCTACACGGTCTCGGCCGACCGCCTCGGGCTCACGCAGGTCGGCGGGTACAACCCGGACGACCAGCTCCAGTTCGGCGCGAGCTTCTTCCGGCTGCTGCAGTTCGACGTCAAGCGGGCGGAGCTGACCGTGGACACCTACTCGCCGCTGCTGAACGACTTCGGCGCGGGCGAGTTCGACCCGCTGCGCCGTTACGACGGGCGCGAGGACAACATGGTGCTCCCGATCGACCTCACCACCCGTACGACGAGCTTCACCACCGACTCGCTGGCGATCTACAAGCCCACCCGGGTCATCGGCACGAGCACGGTCGCGTCAGGTCAGGTCGCCTCGGTGACCTGGGACCGCCTCAAGGGCGACACGGCGTACGCCTGGTTCGTCACCGCACGCTCCACCGGCGGCGGCGTGACCGCCTCCGAGCCGAGCGTCTTCGTCACGAAGGACGAGCACGGCCGCCCCGGCAAGTGGGGACCGGACTCGCCCCTCTACCAATGGTTCCAGCACAGGCAGAGCTGAGTAATCCGTGACCGCCGCCCCGGGCACCGCCTCATGGCGGAGCGCCCGGGGCGGCCCTTCCCCCTTCAACCGCTCGAATCCTGGAGAACGAGACATGTCCCGCAGGCGCCGGCTCTCCGCCGCCGTCCTCGCTCTCGCCTGTGTCCTCGGTTGTGCCCTCGCCTGTGTTCTCGGCGTCCTGATGGTGTCCGCCGCCCCGGCGTCGGCGCACGACGTGACCACGAAGGCGCACGCCACGGTGACCGGAACGGGCGCGGACGTCAGAGTCGTGCTCGACCTGGAGTACGACCTCCTCATGAAGTCGGCCTGGCTGTACGCCGAGGCGTACGACGCGAAGGAACGGGCCGAGCAACTCCGCCAGCTCAAGAAGAACCACGCCGCGGTGGCCGACTACGTCACGCGCCGATTCGCCGTGGCGTACGGCGACGCGCCGTGCACACCCACCTCCGTGGGCGACGCGGACGTGCGCGACCGCGACGGGGTGGCTTTCGCGGTGGTGACCCTCGCCTACCGCTGCGCGGGAGAGGGCGGGGGCGGGCACACCGTCTCCAGCGCGCTCTTCCCCGACGCCGAGAGCTTCGTGCACAGCACGCAGACGATCGTCCGGTACACGCTCGACGGCACGACCGGCTCCGCGGTGCTGACCGCGGGGAATCCGACGCTGCGGGTCGGCGAGCACCGGGCCTCGCACCAGGCCGGGGAGTTCTTCCTGCTCGGCGCCGAGCATCTGCTGTCCGGCCTCGACCACGTCTTCTTCCTGCTCGCCCTGATCATCGGCGCCCGCCGCCCGCGCGACGTCGTCGTCGCGGCCTCCGCCTTCACGGCCGCCCACAGCATCACGTTCCTCATGGCGGCGCTCGGGGTCGTGGACGTGCCCGCGGAGATCGTCGAGCCGGTCATCGCGGTGTCGATCATCGTCGTGGCGGTCGCCAACCTCCTGGGCCGCGACGAGGACAGACTGGGCGGATGGCGGCTGCCGATCGTCTTCGCCTTCGGCCTGGTGCACGGACTGGGCTTCGCGAGCGCGCTGGACATCGAGGAGAAGGGATCGTGGGGGCTGCTCCTGTCGCTGCTCTGCTTCAACGCCGGGATCGAGGCGACCCAGCTCCTGATCATCGCGGTGCTCTTCCCGGTGCTGGCGCTGCTGCGCCGCACCTCCGCCGCTCGTTGGGTGACGGCGGCCACGTCGGTCCCCATCGTGGCGGTGAGCCTCTACTGGTGCGTCGACCGGATCGCGCCGCAGCTCTGAATGAGCCTCGCAGATGCGACACTCAGACCCTCGATGAGGTTGATATTGCAACCCTACTGAGACGTCGTGATCCGCAACTGCGGCGTAGGGTGTCGTCTGTGACGATGTTCCGGATCAGTGAAGCCGCCGCGGTGCTCGGCGTGAGCGCCGACACCGTACGGCGTCTCGTCGACGGGGGCCGGCTGCCCGCGCACCGCGACGAGCACGACCACCGTGTCATCGCCGGCACCGACCTCGCCGCGTTCGCGAGGGCGCAGACCGAGGAGGACGAGCGCACCGGGGTCTCCTCGGCGCGCAACCGCCTGCGCGGGATCGTGACCGAGGTGATCAGAGACTCCGTGATGGCCCAGGTGGAGATCGCCGCCGGGCCGTTCCGGGTGGTCTCCCTGATGAGCCGGCGGGCGGCCGACGAGCTCGGGCTGGAGCCGGGGGTGATGGCGGTGGCCGTCGTCAAGTCCACCAACGTCGTCGTCGAGATCCCGGACAACGCGCGCGTCGCGAGTCACTAGAAGGAGCCGGTCGTGCTCAAGCGTCTCTCCCTGGCCGCCGTCCTCGCCTCGGTGTCCTGCCTGGCGGCGTGCGGCTCCTCCACCGGCCCGGCGGCCACCGCCACGCCGGGGGAAGGCGGGTCGCTCACCGTGTTCGCCGCGGCGTCCCTGACCGGGACGTTCACCGAGCTGGGCAGGCGGTTCGAGAGCGCCCACGCCGGAACGAAGGTCACCTTCAACTTCGGCTCCAGCGCGACGCTGGCCCAGCAGATCACCCAGGGCGCCCCGGCCGACGTCTTCGCCGCCGCCAGCCCGGCCACCATGAAGACGGTCACCGACGCGGGGCCGACCGCCTCCGCGCCTGCGGTGTTCGCCAGGAACACGCTCCAGATCGCGGTCCCCGCGGGCAACCCGGCGAAGGTCGAGTCGCTCAAGGACCTGACCGACCCGAAGGTCAAGGTCGCCCTGTGCGCCGAACAGGTGCCCTGCGGCGCCGCGGCGGTCAAGGCGCTGGACGCGGCCGGCCTCAAGGTCACCCCCGTCACCCTGGAGCAGGACGTCAAGGCGACGCTCACCAAGGTCGAGCTCGGCGAGGTCGACGCGGCGCTCGTCTACCGCACCGACGTGATCGCCTCCGCCGGGAAGGTCACGGGCATCGACTTCCCCGAAGCCGCCCAGGCGGTCAACGACTATCCGATCGCGGCGCTCGGCACCGCGCCCGCGTCCGATCTGGCCAAGGGGTTCGTCGATCTCGTGCTGTCGCGGCGGGGCAGGGACGTGCTGACCAAGGCCGGTTTCCAGGCGCCGTGACCGGGCCCGTACGAGCGCGGGGCCCGCGGGCGCGCATGCCGTGGGCGCTGCTCGTGCCCGCGCTCGCGGGGCTGGCCTTCCTGGTGCTGCCGCTGGCCGGGCTCCTGGTGCGCGCGCCGTGGCCGGCCCTGCCCCAGCGGCTGGCCGAGCCGCGGGTGATCGAGGCCCTGCGGCTGTCCCTGGTGACCGCGACCGTAGCGACCGTGATCTGCCTGCTGCTCGGCGTGCCGCTGGCCTGGCTGCTCGCCCGTACGGACCTGCCGGGCAGGCGGCTGCTGCGCGCGCTGGTCACCGTGCCGCTCGTCCTGCCGCCGGTCGTCGGCGGCGTCGCGCTGCTGCTGGTGCTCGGCAGGCGCGGCCTCGCCGGGCGGTGGCTGTACGACGCCTTCGGCGTCTCCCTGCCCTTCACCACCACGGGGGTCGTCCTAGCGGAGGCGTTCGTGGCGATGCCGTTCCTCGTCATCGCCGTGGAGGGGGCGCTGCGCGCCGCCGACCAGCGGTACGAGGAGGCCGCCGCCACCCTCGGCGCCTCACGCTGGACGGTCTTCCGCCGGGTGACCCTGCCCATGATCGCCCCCGGCGTCATGGCCGGAGCGGTCCTGTGCTGGGCCCGGGCGCTCGGCGAGTTCGGCGCGACCATCACCTTCGCCGGGAACTTCCCTGGCCGTACGCAGACCATGCCGCTGGCCGTCTATCTGGCCCTGGAGACCGATCCGGACGCCGCCATCGTGCTCAGCCTGGTGCTGCTCGCGGTCTCGGTGATCGTGCTGGCCGCGCTGCGCGACCGCTGGGTGGGATCGGCATGAGCCTGCGGGCCCACCTGGTCGTCGAACGCCCCGCCTTCCGCCTCGACGCCGAACTCGACGTGCCGGACGGTGAGGTGGTGGCCCTGCTCGGTCCCAACGGCGCGGGCAAGACCACCGCGCTGCGCGGGCTCGCCGGGCTCACGCCGCTGAGCGGCGGGCGCATCGTGCTGGACGGCGCCGAGGTGCACCACCTGCCGCCGGAACACCGCCGGATCGGCGTCGTCTTCCAGGACTACCTGCTGTTCCCGCACCTGACGGCCCTGGACAACGTCGCCTTCGGGCCGCGGTGCCAGGGCGTCGGGAGGGCCGCCGCCCGCCGGATCGCCGCCGGGCTGCTGGAGCGCGTCGGCCTGGCCGACTTCGCCGGCGTCCGCCCCGGGCGCCTGTCCGGGGGCCAGGCGCAGCGGGTCGCCCTCGCCCGCGCCCTTGCCGTACGGCCCCGCCTTTTGCTGCTGGACGAGCCGCTGGCGGCGCTCGACGCGCACACCCGGCTGGAGATCCGGTCGGAGTTGCGCCGTCACCTGGCCGGTTTCGACGGCGCGACGATCCTGGTCACCCACGACCCGCTCGACGCGATGGTCCTGGCGGACCGGCTTGTGGTCGTCGAGAACGGCGCCGTCGTGCAGACCGGCGCCCCCGCCGAGATCGCCCGCCGCCCGCGTACGGACTACGTGGCCCGCCTCGTCGGCCTCAACCTCTACCGCGGCGAGGCCGACGGGACCCACGTCACCGTGGGCGACGTCCGCCTGAGCAGCGCCGAACGCCTGAAGGGCCCGGCCTTCGTCGCCTTTCCGCCGTCCGCCGTCGCCCTCTACCGGACCCGCCCCGACGGCAGCCCCCGGAACCTGTGGAAGGCAGTGATCGACGGCATCGAGCGGCACGGCGACAACGTCCGCGTCCACCTCGACGGCCCGATCCCGCTCGCCGCCGACGTCACGCCGTCCGCCGCGGCCGACCTGGACCTCGTCCCCGGCCAGGAGGTCTGGGCCGCCGTCAAGGCCACGGAGACGCACGCCTACCCGGCATGAGGCCCGGTTCAGCCGGTGGGGCGGGGGACCTGGGCGAACGTGGACAACCTGAACCACCGGGGCAGGGCGCGACGCGCCGCCTCCGGGCCGTGCACCTCGACGGCGCCGGCGCGGCCGCACCACCGTGCGCCGGCCGGGGCGAGACGCTCACCGTGACCGTGTCACCTCGTCACGAGCGGTCTCGTCCGAGATCGCGTCGGTACGCGTCGAGGACGAGGCCGTGGAAGTGATGGACCGCGTGCTCCGACAACCCGGACCCGTCGGGGTCGAAGACGATCTTCCCCTGGGTGAACGCGGGGGTGCGCATCCCGCGCTGGACGCTCTCCACCAGGGCGATGTCCTCCACCTGGAGCACCTCGTCGATGTACCGGATGCTGTCCCGCTCGGCCTCGTTCGGCTCCGCGGTCTCCAGGTAGAAGTCCCAGATCTCGCGCGTGCGGTCCGGGCCGTCGGGGATGATCTGCAGGACCATGAAGTTCCCGCGGCCGGGGTAGCGCAGCAGGCAGGTGCTGGGCCACAGCCACCAGACCGCGTGCTCGGTGACCGTGGTGCTCGATCGCCGGGGTCGAGTGCGGTGTCACCGTACCTCCGATGCATGACACCAGGTGCACGAGGGCCTGAGCGACTGTCCCGTGAGACGGCACAGAAATCCTGTGTCGACCGGATCGAGATTAAGATCCTTTTCGTCGGGTTTCAAGGCTTTTGTGTGATGCAGGCGGGTGCGGCGAGGGGGAACCGGACGCCGCCGAGAAGGGGCGGACGACCCGCGGCTGCGCCGGTGCCGGCACGACGCGACGAAGGCGAGCGTCCTGGACGTTCGTCTCTGCGGTCGTGAACCTCCTCATCGGTGACTGTCCGGGAGGGCGGCTCCAGGGACGTGGTGTCTGTCCCCCGGACCGCCCCGCGCCGGCCGCCGGGTGACGGACCCGGTTCGGCTGTTAGCGCTCACACGCTTTCCCTGTCGCGGTTCCTTCTCTGTCAGACGGTGGTGGTGGCAGATCGGAGCCAATACGAGACGAAGAGGAGGCGTCAAGGACGGCGCCTCACACCTGTGGGAGGGTGGCGGGCGGGTGTGCGCCTCATCAGGCGTTATCAGCGGGCGCCGCCCGTGACGGCGAGAGCGTCGCTCTGAAACTTTCTTGCGGGGCTTGACACATTTCGGAGTGGTTTCCAAACTGTGTCCCGAGGCGGCTTCCTCCTGCCCTGTGGTGGTGAGCGGTGAGGACCGCCCTTCGCGACGCCCCAGTGGTGTGCGTTCCCTGATCACGGGACGCGGCGTCGATCGCGTGGGTGAGACCCCCGTTGTCCGCTTTTCCCGTGATTCAGTCTGGAGCACTCCCTCATGGGCAGCAAAGCCTTACTTCCGTCGCGGCCTTCCAGAAGCCCGCGGGTTCTGATGGCCGCGGCCGCCGGCGTACTCGGCGTGGTCGCCGCGGTGGCGGTGTCGACCACGCCGGCGGGTGCGGCGGCGAGTACGCTCGGCGCGGCCGCCGCGCAGAGCGGGCGGTACTTCGGCACCGCCATCGCCGCGGGCCGGCTCGGCGACTCGAACTACACCACGATCGCGAACCGCGAGTTCAACATGGTGACGCCCGAGAACGAGATGAAGCCGGACGCTACCGAGCCCAACCGGGGCCAGTTCAACTTCTCCAGCGGCGACCGGGTCTACAACTGGGCCGTGCAGAACGGCAAGCGCGTGCGTGGCCACACGCTGGCCTGGTACGCCCAGCAGCCGGGCTGGATGCAGCAGTTGTCGGGCAGCAGCCTGCGGCAGGCGATGATCGACCACATCAACGGCGTGATGGCCCACTACAAGGGCAAGATCTACGCCTGGGACGTGGTGAACGAGGCGTTCGCCGACGGCAACTCCGGTGGCCGGCGTGACTCCAACCTGCAGCGCACCGGCAACGACTGGATCGAGGTGGCCTTCCGCACCGCGCGGAACGCCGACCCGGCCGCCAAGCTCTGCTACAACGACTACAACATCGAGAACTGGACCTGGGCCAAGACGCAGGGCGTCTACAACATGGTCAAGGACTTCAAGCAGCGCGGCGTGCCGATCGACTGCGTCGGCTTCCAGTCGCACTTCAACAGCGGCAGCCCGTACAACAGCAACTTCCGCACCACGCTGCAGAACTTCGCCGCGCTGGGCGTGGACGTGCAGATCACCGAGCTGGACATCCAGGGCGCCTCGCCCACGACCTACGCGGCCGTGACCAACGACTGCCTCGCCGTGCCCCGCTGCAACGGCATCACCACGTGGGGCGTGCGCGACCAGGACTCCTGGCGGTCCGGCGACACCCCGCTGCTGTTCAGCGGCAACAACAAGAAGCCCGCCTACGACGCGGTCCTCAACGCCCTGAACTCCGGTCCCACCATCTCGCCCACCCCGCCGGTCAGCCCCAGCGCGAGTCCTTCGCAGAGCCCCAGCGCGAGCCCGTCGGCCTCGCCATCGACGTCCCCGGTTCCCGGCGGATGCTCGGCGACGATCAAGACGATCAACAGCTGGGGCGGCGGCTTCCAGTCCGAGGTGACGGTGCAGGCGGGCAGCTCGGCGGTCAACGGCTGGACCGTGAAGTGGACCTGGCCCGGCGGGCAGAGCATCAGCAGCCTCTGGAACGGCCGGCAGAGCACGTCCGGTTCCTCGGTGACCGTCCGCAACGAGACCTACAACGGCTCCATCGCCGCCGGCGGCTCCACCACCTTCGGCTTCACCGCCAACGGCACGGCGGCCACCCCGACCGCTACCTGCACCAGCCCCTGACGGCGGCTATAAATGATCACAAGGAGAATTCGAATGCATCTGCCCTGGCGAGCGCGGTCATCGCGCCTCTCCGCCGGCACGACCGCCTCGCGCCGCGGTCTCGCGATCGGCGCCGTCACGGCCCTGCTGGGCGGCGGAGCCGGCCTGCTGGCCACCCAGCCCGCCCAGGCCGCCGTGGCCTGCCGGGTCGACTACGTCATCAGTTCGAGCTGGCCGGGCGGCTTCAACGCCAGCGTCACCATCAACAACCTCGGTGACGCGATCAACGGCTGGCGGCTGACCTGGTCCTTCGACGCCGGCCAGCAGATCACCCAGATGTGGAACGCCACCAACAGCCAGTCCGGGTCGTCGGTGACCGCCACCAACGTGTCCTACAACGGCTCCATTCCCTCGGGCGGCAACACCAACTTCGGGTTCAACGGCTCGTACAACGGCAGCAACCCGGTGCCCGCCTCGTTCTCCCTGAACGGTGTGGCCTGCACCGGCAACCCGGGCACGCCCAGCGCCACTCCCAGCTCCACCCCGACGCAGTCGCCCAGCTCGACGCCGTCCCAGTCGCCGTCCCAGTCGCCGTCCGCGTCGCCGTCGCCGTCTCCGTCCGTGACGCCGACCGGTACGTGCCCGCTTCCGTCGTCGTACCGCTGGACCTCGTCGGGCGCGCTGGCGCAGCCGAAGTCCGGGTGGGTCTCGCTGAAGGACTTCACCAACGTCGTCTACAACGGCAAGCACCTGGTCTACGCCACCACGCACGACAACGGGTCGAGCTGGGGTTCGATGGGCTTCAGCACGTTCACGAACTGGTCGGACATGGCCTCGGCCACCCAGACCAAGATGAACTCGGGCACCGTGGCGCCCACGCTGTTCTACTTCGCGCCCAAGAACGTCTGGGTGCTGGCCTACCAGTGGGGCGGGACCGCGTTCTCCTACCGCACCTCCAGCGACCCGACCAACCCCAACGGCTGGTCGGCGCAGCAGACGCTGTCCACCGCGAGCATCTCCGGTTCGGGCACCGGCCCGATCGACCAGACGCTGATCGGTGACGGCCAGAACATGTACCTGTTCTTCGCCGGGGACAACGGCAAGATCTGGGGCCGCTACTTCCGCTCCTTCACGGCCGACAGCCTGAGCGGGTCGTGGACGCCGAACGCCGCGACCGAGAGCAACCCGTTCGCCGGCAAGGCCAACAGCGGTGCCACCTGGACCAACGACATCAGCCACGGTGACCTGGTCCGCAACAACCCCGACCAGACCAAGACGGTCGACCCCTGCAACCTGCAGCTGCTCTACCAGGGCCGCAGCCCCAGCTCCGACGGTGTCGACTACGGTCTCCTGCCCTACCGCCCGGGCCTGCTGACCCTGCAGCGCTGAGGCATGACACAGGTTCCACCCGGACGTCCTGACGGCTGAACCCCAGGACCGGGCGGACCCGAGACAGGCGGGCTCGGCACGACGCCGAGCCCGCCTCAGTCTGTTCCGGCGCCCAGGCCCGGCCGGCGCCGCCCCCGAGGGCGTTTGGGAGCCGCGCGCCGGGTCACTCCGCGTAGGGCTGGTCCTGTCCCTGGGCGCTGTAACCGAGGCTCCAGATGTAGCCCTCCGGGTCGGCGAAGGTGCCGCCGTACCCGCCCCACGGCAGCGCGCCGGCGGCCTTGAGGATCGTGGCCCCGGCCTTCTCGGCCTCTGCCATGATCTCGTCGACCCGCGCCTCACTGCGGACGACGTACGTGAGGACGAGCCCGCCGAAGCCGCTGCCGTCCCGGCTCGTTCCCACCATGTCGGCCAGGCCGTCGCGGCCGTAGAAGCCGACCGGCGAAGCTCCGTCCGACTCGAAGAACACCGAGACGCCGTAGTCGTTCTTGATCTTCCAGCCGAGACCCTCGGTGTAGAACCTCTTGGCCTGGTCCATGTCACGGACACCGAGGAGGATCGAGCTGACGTGCGCCTTCATGCCTTTGCTCCTTCGCGCTTCAGGGGTCGTGCTCATGAAGCTCACGCTACGAGCGGCTCCGGGTCCGGCGCTTCTCGATTCGTGACCGATGTCGGCGGCCGAGGTGGGGCGACGGGCATGACGCGCCTCCTCCGGAGGTTGCTTCTGTCACCGATGTACTCTTCGGCAACCGGTAACAGCAACATGACCTGGTCACTTTCGGGTGACGGAGCAGGCGGGAACCCATGTCACACCAGACCGAGGCGGACAGGGCGCTGCGTTCGCTGGGCAGGGCGTGCCTCGAACACGACCCGGACGTGCTCCGATCCGTGCTGGACCGGGTCGGTGACAAGTGGAGCCTGATCCTCATCGGGCTGCTCGACAAGGGGCCGATGCGCTTCACCGAGCTGCTGCGGACGGCGCCCGGCATCTCCCGCCGCATGCTGACGCTGACCTTGCGCGGCCTGGAGCGTGACGGGCTCGTCAAGCGCCTGATCTATCCGGAGATCCCGCCCCGGGTCGAGTACGAGGTCACCCCGTTCGGACGCACCCTGTCCGAGCCCGTCCTGGCGCTCACCCGGTGGGCGGCCGACAACCAGGACGCGATCCGCGCCAACCGCCGCGCCTTCGACCAGGCGGCCGGCCTCGATGTCGACGATCTCGACTGAGACCTCGTCGGTTCACTTCATGTGACCACGGTTCAATTGAAGTTACCGATCGCCGGCGTGTACCCAGGTATGCGGAGTCGCTGAGGCGGCCTGTTCCAGGCCGTCGGCGCACGTACGGGAGTTGATCGGTATGTCTGGCACCATGTCCGTCGGTAGGTCCGAACACCCACGTTTCGAGCTGGGGCTCAACTCGTTCGGGGAGGTGGCGACGGACGGCGGGCGCGTGCTCGACGACGCCGAGACCGTACGCCTGCTCGTGGAGGAGGCCCGGCTGGCCGAGGCGGTGGGGCTGGACGTCTTCAGCGTGGGAGAGCATTACCGGGAGGGACACAACGACTCCGCGACCCCGGTGCTGCTCGCCGCGATCGCCACGGCCACCCGGCGAATCGGGCTCGGCACCTCCGTGACCGTGTTGAGCACGAACGACCCGGTCCGGCTGTACCAGGAGTTCTCCACTCTCGACGCGGTGTCCGGCGGCCGGGCCCGGATCGTGCTGGGCCGTGCCTCCGCGACGGAGTCGTTCGCGCTGTTCGGCTACGACCTGGCCGACTACGAGCGGCTGTTCGAGGAGAAACTCGACCTCTTCCTGCGGCTCGAACGCGAGGAGCGGGTGACCTGGTCCGGGACGGTGCGTCCGCCGCTCACCGGGCAGCGACTGCATCCCCGGATGCGGCCGGGCGGCATCCCCACCTGGATCGGCGTCGGCGGCAGCCCGGATTCCGTGGTGCGCGCAGCCCGTCACGGCCTGCCGCTCATGATGGCCGTCATCGGCGGACGGCCCCAGCGCTTCGCCAGGAACGTCCAGTTGTACCTCACAGCGCTCCAGCGCTTCGGTCGTCCCGCGCTGCCGATCGGCCAGCACTCGCTCGGTCTCGTCGCCGACACCGACGAGGAGGCCGTCGAGACGTGGTGGCGGTACTGGCAGCCCGTCGTCGCGGATCTCGCGGCCGAGCGCGGCTTCTACGCGCCCGATCGGGAGCGGTACGAAGCCGAGGTCGAGGACGGCGCGCTCTTCGTGGGATCGCCTGAGACGGTTGCCCGGAAGATCGTCAGGGTGGCCCGCGATCTCCGCCTGAGCCGTTTCGATCTCAAGTACGACATCATGCACCTTCCTCGCGACGCCCGTGCTCGCACGATCGAGCTGCTGGGCCGAGAGGTCGCCCCGCGCGTACGCGAGCTGCTCGCAGCCGGCACGGTCCACGCGTGACCTATCGGCGACTTGGAGCGACCATGAAACCAGGCGATGTCCGTACCATCGGCATCCTCGGCGCGGGCAAGCTCGGCACCGTCCTGGCCCGCCTCGCCGTGGCGGCCGGCTACCGCGTCCTGATAGCGGGCTCCGGGGAGGCCGCACGGATCTCCCTCACCGTCGAGGTCGTCACGCCCGGCGCGGCCGCGGTGACCGCGGTGGAGGCCGCGTCCGAGGCGGATGCCGTGGTGCTGGCCCTGCCACTCGGCAAGCATCGCGACGTCCCCGCCGAAGCGCTGCGGGGCAGGCTGGTGCTCGACGCGATGAACTACTGGCAGGACGTGGACGGGGTCCGGGACGACCTCACCGACCCGCGCACGTCCTCCAGCGAGATCGTCCAGGCGTTCCTGCCGCACGCGCGGGTCGTCAAGGCCTTCAACCACATGGGATACCACGACCTGGAGGAGAGCGCCCGTCCCGCCGGCGCTCCCGGCCGCCGCGCGATCGCCGTCGCCGGCGACGATCCGGAGGACGTCGAGGTCGTCGCCTCGATCGTGGACGCGCTCGGCTTCGATCCCGTGATCGCCGGCCCGCTCGCCGAGGGCGTCCGCACGGAGCCGGGCACGGAGCCGTTCGGCGCGAACATCCACGCGGCCGGACTGCGTGCCATGCTCGATCGTTTCCCCGAGTCGCGGCGCGGCCGCGAGGTGCTCCGCGCACGCGGCGGAGTGACGTCGTCGCCCTGCCCGACGCCCTGATTCCTCAGAGGCGGGAAGCGAGCCGTCGCAGGATCCGGGCGGCGGGTTCGGGAGTGGCGTGGTGGTGGCCGGTGCCGGCCCACAGGTTGATCCGCTCCGGATCCCGGGCGGCTGCCGCGGCCCGGCGCATGGGGCCGGTCAGGTGGTGCAGCGCGGGATAGCCGAAGGGCGCTAGATCGCCGTAGCGGTCGGTGAAGCGGTTGCGCAGGGCCCGTGCCGGCCTGCCGGTGAAGGCTCTGGTGACCACCGTTCCCCGGTCCGCCGCGCCCGCCAGCGCGTCCTTGTGGGGGAGCGACGTCCCGGACTCGTCGGCAAGCAGCAGAACGGTGCCGACCATGGCCGCCGCGGCGCCGGCCTGCAGCGCCCGGACCACGTCGGCGGGGGTGGCCAGCCCGCCCGCGCCGATGAGGGGCAGGGACACGCGGTCCGCCACCTCGCCCAGCAACCGGGGGAGCGGCACGTCGGCGGGGCTTCGCCGGGGTGTGAACGTGCCCGAGTGGCCGCCCGCGGCCGAGGCCTGAACGACCAGCATGTCGGCCCCGGCCTCCGCGGCCTGAAGCGCCTCCGCGGGTGAGGTGACGGTCTGGACGACGAGCGTCCCGGCGGCGCGCAGTGCCCTGACGACCGCCGGGTGCGGAACGGCGAAGGTGAAGCTGACCACCGGAACCGGTCGGGACAGCAACAGCTCGATCTTGTCGGACCAGTGGTCGTCGTCCTCGACGGCCTCCGCGGCGAGGAGGTCGAGGCCGTACGCCTGGCCTTCGGGGGCGATCGTGCGGGCGTAGCGCCGGAACTCCGCCGGATCCACCGGCAGCGGGTTGGGCGCGAAGAGGTTCACCCCGAACGGGACCTCACCGGCGCGTACCTGGTCGATCTGCTCGCCCAGCGCGCCGGCGTCCTTGTACCCGCCGGCCAGGAAGCCCAGGCCGCCCGCGCGCGCCGCCGCGACAACCAGGGCGGGCGTGCCCGGGCCGCCGGCCATCGGCGCGGCCAGGACGGGAGCGCTCACCCCGAGGGCGGTCAGTGCCTCGTTCACAGGAGTCGGCGCCCTGCGCTCCGGCCGCTGGTGACGGAGAGGGCGGTCTCCAGGTGGAGCACGCCGGCCGCGATGACCCGTTCGGCGGTGGCACGGCCGGAGATGTCTCCCTGGACGGTCAAGCCGGTGATTACGGCGACCTCCTGGCCCCGGTTGCTCATGCTGGCCCCTTCTCTGGTCCCGCCTCCGCGCAGATCACCAAGGTACGGCTCTCTCCGCCCGGAACCGAGTCGAGCAGCCCGGGTGGTTCCACTCGGAGTGACCTCGGGTGGAAAGTCCGTACCCTCCGCAGCCGTAGTCACCCAGCAATGAGGTCTTTATCCAGGTCATGCATAGCTTTCATCGGTTCACTGACAAAGCTTACTTATGGTGAGGCTATCTTTCGCTGGGGCTGGAGGTTAATGTCTGCATCCAAGACCCGGACACCTGCGACATATAGCCCAGTCTCCCCCCAGTTCACGCCGTCCCCCCATGTCTCACAGCGAGGTGAACTTTGTCTGTGCTGCCCTCGTCTCGTCGGAGCGCTCAACGAGGCCTGATCACAGTGACCGGATCAAGGAGGACCAATTGAGAGTGCGACAGCAAAGGTCACGTCACAGGCTGAGTCGCAAGGGCAGAGGTGTCGCGGGCCTGGTACTGGGTGCGCTTCTCTCGGTCTCGTTCGCGGCGACGCCCTCGCACGCCGCCGAGGAGGAGCTCAACGAGGGTCTGGTGCACCACTTCGCCCTCAACGAGACCAGTGGAACGACGCTGGTCAACTCGGGTAGCGCGGGCTCGGCGGCGAACGCCACGCTCGTGAATCCGGGAAAGGCGACGTTGACCGGCGATGGGGTCAGGTTCAACCCCGACTCCTACGAGAGCGCCCTCGACGGTGCGTATGTGAAGCTGCCGAACAACCTCACCGCCGGCATGTCGAACCTCACCGTCGACTATGACGTGTGGATCGACCCGGCGAACGTCGGCGAGCACCAGATGTGGGGCTTCGGCGCGAAGTCCGGCTCGTGCGACGTCGACACCGGCGCCCAGGGCTCCATCTTCGCGTCGAACACCCAGCGGTTCCGCGTCGCGGTGGGTTCGGCGAACCTCCAGCAGAACCGCGTCCGGATGACCGAGGGAGCCTGGACACACGTCACCTACACCCAGTCGCTGAACGCGAACGGCACGAGCTGGACCGGCAGGCTCTACCTCGACGGTGTGCTGCACGCGACGTCCACGAACCTGACCACGCCGCCGTCGGTGAACGCCGCGGGGACCAACTGCAACTTCCTCGCTCGCTCGCAGACGTCGAGCCACTACTCGTTCCGCGGAACGCTCCGGGACTTCCGGGTCTACGATCGGGCAGTGAGCGTCGACGAGACACTCGCCCTGGCGAAAAGGACCGTCTCCACCGGCGTTCACGCCGACGCCGAAGCCATCGACCTCGGCCTGACCAGTGCGATCGTACGCGACATCGTTCTGCCCAAGGTGGGCTCCGTGGCGGGCTCGACCATCACGTGGACGAGTTCGGACCCGTCGGTCGTCCAGGTCTACACCCCGCCGGCCCTCCCCAGCGCACGCAAGGTCGCGGTCACCGGCAGGATCACCCGGCCCGCGAAGGGGCAGCCCGACGCGACGGCCACGCTCACGGCGACTGTCCGCAAGGGCGCCCAGGAGGTCACCACACGGGAGATCCCCGTTGTGGTGAAGGCCGAGTTCGACGACGCGCAGGCGGTCGGCCGTGACACGTTCGACCTGACCCTGCACGACACCGACGACGTACGCGGAAACCTCGACCTCCCCGCCACCGGTGAGTTCGGATCCACGATCACCTGGAAGTCGACCACCGACCTCGTCACCCCGAAGGGTGAGGTGACCCGCCCGGCCTTCGGCCGTGCGGACGCCGACGCCGTACTGACGGCGACCATCACCAAGGGGTCGGCCTCGCAGACGAAGTCGTTCCCGGTGACCATCACCGCCATGCCCCGTTCCGAGGAGCGCGAGCGGTACTTCCTGGGGTACTTCAAGGGTGAGGGGATCGCCGACGGCGAGCAGATCATGTTCGCGACGTCCAACGGGAACACCGCTCTGGACTGGACCGGGCTGACCGGAGGCCGGCCGTCGCTCATCTCCCAGCTGGGCGACCAGGGCCTTCGTGACCCGCACATCGTCCGCTCACCCGACGGCGACACGTTCTACATGATCGCCACCGACCTCAACTGGTACGACCAGGGCGGTTACGCCATCAACGACACCCAGTACATCGAGGTGTTCGAGTCGCACGACCTCGTGCACTGGACTCCTCAGCGGCACGTGAAAGTCGCGCCCGACAACGCGGGCAACGCCTTCGCACCCGAGTCGCTGTGGGTCGAGGAGATCGGCGCCTACGCCGTGTTCTGGGCACAGTCGCTGTGGAACGACCCCGTGAACCGCACCGGTCAGGGGAACGCGCAGATGTGGTACACCACGACGCGCGACTTCCAGACGTTCTCGGCTCCCAAGGTCTGGCAGAACCCGGCCCCTCTGTCGCGGATCGACACGACCGCGATCCGGGTCGGTGACTACTACTACCGCGTGACCAAGAACGAGGCCGGCAACCAGGGCTCGGACATCTTCTCGGAGAAGCACACCGACTTCCTGGACAGCAACATCAACAACTGGAAGTCGCTCGCTCCGGCTCTGGGGCGCACGACGTGGGTCGCCGACCAGGGGTACGAGGGGCCGATCATCTTCAAGGCCAACCCTGGTGACACCTCCTGCCCCGGCCAGTTCTACCTCTGGGGTGACCGGTACACGAACGGTGGTGGCTACCAGGCCGCGTGCCACGAGAACATCGAGGCTCCGACCTGGAACTCCAAGGCGATCACGATGACCAACGCGGGCGTCGTCCGTCCGCGTCACGGCACCGTGATCCCGATCACCCTCCGCGAGTGGAACGACATCCGCAAGATCCCGAACAGCGACGTCGCGACCACCACGGAGGTGGCTGTCAAGCCGTACGCGAGCGGGGCCCAGACGACCACGGCCACCGCCACGGTGAAGGCGGCCGACGGGTTCGAGACCGGCGGTCAGGTGCGGTTCAGCATCGGCTCGTGGTCGAAGCTCGCCTACCTGGAGGACGGCGCGGCCACGGTCACGCTGCCGGAGGGTCTGCCCGCGGGTACCCGGACGGTCAAGGCCGAGTACCTCGGCATCGACTACCTGAAGGCGTCGGAGGGCACGGCGTCGTTCACGGTGCCGGTCGCTCCGGAGCTCGCGCTGACCGTGACCGCCACCGCCCGCTGCGTGGGCACCACGGCGTACGTGGCCGTGACCGCGGTCAACGACGCCGCCGTGCCGGCGAACGTGACGCTGACCACCCCCTACGGTTCGAAGGCAGTGGCCGACGTCGCCCAAGGCAAGCAGGCCTACCAGTCCTTCAGCGCCAGGGCCGGGCAGATCGCCACGGGCAGTGCGACCGTGACGGCGACCGCGACGATCGATGGCCGGCAGGTCACCTCGACCTACAACCCCTCCTACACCGCCATCAACTGCGCCTAACCCGACCGGCCACGGCGCATTCCCGCTACTGAACCGGGGCCGGTCGGGTACCGGTCGGCCCCGTCCCCATAGATCTATGTCGCATGAAGACCCGGTGACCGGAACAATCCACACCGATCACCGGGCCATCAACGACACCCAGTACATCGAGGTGTTCGAGTCGCACGACCTCACACTGCGGACCGCCGATCTGCAGCGCGGGAACTACCCGGTCCACCGCCGACTACCAGAGGTTAACGGTGCGGTAGGAGCCAGATGGCGGGCCGGCGAGCTCAACCTCGTCGGCCCGCCAGAAGGACACGATGCCACTCTGCTCCGCGTGGAGAGGCAGTCACTCAGCAACGCAGAAGGCCGGTTCCGATCATCGGAACCGGCCTCTCAGCTGGTACTGCATGGTCGGGGTGGCGGGATTTGAACCCACGGCCTCTTCGTCCCGAACGGGGACGACACGTTCATTCGGGCCCCTGGTCAGATCGCTTCTGGCGCGTAAAATCCCAGGTAGAAGCCACTTTTGCAGTACCCAGTGGTGACCACGAGTGCCCACGGATGACGGAGGGTCTCACGGTCAAACGACGGTCAAACGATCAAGGAGGTGATCGACAGGTTGGGATACTCCCGGAAGCGGGTCGGCAGGGACGGTAAGCCCCGGTACACGGCCTATTACATGGATCTCAAGGGGATGGAGAAGTCCGCCGGTACGTTCTCCAGTAAGAAAGAGGCCGACAGGGCGTGGCAGGACGCCGAGAGCCTGGTCGCGCAGGGGCGAGTGGGCGACCCACGGCGGGGCCGGCAGATCTTCGAGCGCTACGTGCTGGATACCTGGTTGCCGAACCACGAGATCGAGGCCACCACACGGCAGAGCTACACCTACACGATCCACCGGCATCTGATTCCCGAATTTGGCGCGATGCGGATGATCGACATCCTTCCTGAGCACGTCCGTGCCTGGGTCGCGAGCATGAAGAAGAACGGCGTCAGCCCGGCGACCATCAAGTACGCCAAGGTCCTGCTGAGCGCAATTTTCACGACGGCCCTCAACGACCAGGTGACGTATCTGCATCCCTGCCGCGGGGTGAAGACGCCCACCGTTCCGAGGAAGCCGCGCACGATCATCACGCCGGAGCAGTTCGACGTGCTCTATCGGGCGCTTCCCGACGCCGACTCCCAGCTTCTTGTGGAGACGGCCATCGAGACCGGCCTGAGGTGGGGAGAATTGACCGAGCTGCGGGTCAAGGATCTGGCGCCAAGGTCGAGAATCCTGACCGTTTCCCGTGCGGTCGTCGAGGTGAACCCCAAGTTCCACCCTGACGGTGAGCGGTTCATCGTGAAGGACTATCCGAAGGACGGGGAGTTCCGGCGCTTCAAGCTCACGGCGCAGATCGCAGCGAAGATCGAGGCGCACATCGAGGCGGAGAAGCTCGGGTCGAACGACCTCTTCTTTGTCTGGCGGCACGAACCCAAGGGCAAGCCGAAGCTCCGGCTCGCTCCCGATCCTGTCGAACTGGGCCTCACCGAGCCGAACGAGAAGGGACGTAGCTACCGGCACGGCACGCTCAGTGCCTACACCGCGGGCAAGTGCCGTTGCGAGCACTGTCGTACCGCGTTCGCCATATACCGCGCCGGTCGACGGTCCTCAGGTAAGGACAGCCCCCGCGAGCCGCGGCAGCGGGAGACCGACGGCCACATTCCAGCTGACTGGTTCCGGCGCCAGGTCTGGAAGCCCGCACTCAAGGAAGCCGACTTGGGGATCCACGTGCGCATTCACGACATGCGGCATGCCCACGCTTCGTGGTTGCTGGCCGGCGGCGCCGACCTTCAAGTGGTCAAGGAACGGCTCGGCCACGCCTCGATCGCCACCACCGAGAAGTACCTGCACACCCTCGATGACGCCGACGAGACAGCTCTGGACGCCTTCTCGAGAATCCGGAATCGATCCGCGAGGTGAGCACGACTGCTTGAGTACACGCGCTTGACCTACCCCATCTCAATCCGTTGGAAGGACAGCCCAATCAGAGGGGGAACAGCAGACGGGATGCGGACGAAAGAAGTGCCCTCGCCCAGTCACCCGGCACGCGACCAGCGTGGCGCCGTGTTCTTCGTCGGTCCGCTTTCCCTGCGAGTCAGTGCTGGGCTGCGCGGAGTCCCCGTTTCGGTGACCACGGGGAGTTCATGCCGGTGGGCGATCTGGAACCAAGTCGCGATGCGCGGATCGCTGCCCGTGGCCTTCCCTTGGACGAGGAGGGTTGAGTAGCGATGGCCGGGGACCTAGCTGCTGTACGCCGAATTCAGCGGACGACGATCGCCGGTGTGTTCCTGCTGGCGATGATCGCTGCGGTCGTCTCCTTCAGGCATATGCACGAGCTCTGCCTGCGTCATGGTGAGGACCACCTAGCGGCGGTGCTCATTCCGGTCGCCGTTGACGGCCTGATCGTCGTCGCCTCGATGTCCATCCTTCTGGCCAACCGAAACGGTTCCCGCGGCGGATTCCTGGCGTGGACCCTGCTCGTAGTCGGCAGCCTCGCCAGCCTCGGGGCGAACGTCGCCGTCGCCGAGCCCAGCCTGATCGGCCGTATCATCGCCGCCTGGCCGTCATTGGCCCTGATCGGCAGCTACGAGCTCCTCATGTCTCAGATTCGCCGCTGTGCGGGACGAGAGTCCCAGGAGCAAGCCTTGTCGATCTTCAGCCCTGGTGCCGCTGACTCTTCGGAGCAGCAAGATACCCAGGAAGAAGCGGAACTGCCCGCTGGGCGCAACTGGCACGGGCGGCTGCTGCAGCGGGAAGCGTGGCGCTGGGCGCAGCAGAACCGGCAGGCAGACGGAGCTTTGCCCAGCGGTGTTGCTATCGCTCGTGCATTTGACCGCAGCCCGCGCTGGGGCCGTCTCGTCAAGAGTGCTGGAAGCGCAGGAGAGTTGAGTTGCCGGGAGGGATGAAAAGGGAGGGATGGGGGCCCCGCGCGGCGGGGACTGCAGCCCGCGTCGCGCTGGCGGGCAGGCCGAATGCTCTTTGAAGCGGAAGGGACCGCCTGTTGGTCGGTCCCCTCCTTCCCGTCGACGCTCATGGGTCCGTGCCGAGCAACGATCAGCGGCCAAGCGTCTACATCGAACGAAGGTCGTTCAGACGGCAGCCCTCCTCCTTCGGCGGAGAAGGAACAAGACTGCGACTGCCGCGAGGGTCATCCAGACCTTGCCGAGGATCTGTCCCGGCAGGTACTCGAGGGAGCCGAAGGCCATCTTCAGGAACAGGATGCTATCGACGAAGAGACCAACCGCATTCGAAGCGAGCATGGCGGTGAGCAAGCCCCGCCGACGAAGCGGTTCGTAGACGGCGAAGTCCGCCAACTCCGCGACGGCGAAGGCTGCGGCTGAGGCCACTGCGAGGCCTGGATCGGCCAGCAAGTACGAGAGGACAATGCCGACGGCTATTGCTGCTAAGACGGCGAGGCGGCCAGCAGCTTCTCGGCTGAGGTCGCGAAGCACGAGCGCCAACCCCACCATGTACACGCCAGCAGGTGCGGCGTAACCGAAGCCCACGGGGACGGCCCCAAAGTGGGCCACTGCCAGGTTGGCGGCCGGAATCGTCGCGATATACGCGAGGAGCGTGGCGCTGCCAGCGGGACCGGAAACCTTCACGATCTACTCTCTGCTAGTAGCTATCTGGGGGCCCAGGGCGGATGCCAGCAGGGCGAGGTCCAGACAGTACAACGCACAGCACCGACAATGGTGCGGATCCTGAGCTACTGCACAATCCTCATGAGCAAACCGTATGATCTTGGTCCGCGACAAGATCGCGTCGTCACTTCTAGATCCCTGGTCAGGTGTAGCAGGTTCGTGATCGTCTAGCTCCGCCTGGTTGCTGAGCAAGAAACTGCTGTCTAGGCGTCAGGGGCGGAGGCTCAGTTTCGGATCAGACGGACTCGCACGATCGACAGATCCGGCTGGTCGGCGGCCGCTAGCTTGGCATCCGTGGTCGGGCAGTGAGGCATGGGGCAAGCGGTGCGCCTGTATGCAGATGAGTGGCGGTTAGGTTGGCAGATGCATCTTCTGGAAACTACGCTGCCCCCTGAGGTCATAGTGATGTAAGTTTCGGGCAGGCAAGTTGACGGAGGGTGATCGAATGGCTACGAGCAAGCCGAAGGCTG
The DNA here is from genome assembly GCA_003260025.2 of Microbispora triticiradicis. Classification (GTDB taxonomy): domain Bacteria; phylum Actinomycetota; class Actinomycetes; order Streptosporangiales; family Streptosporangiaceae; genus Microbispora; species Microbispora triticiradicis. The sequence goes on from QFZU02000063.1 coordinate 121,877, forward strand.
TAGTGCTCCTGAGCGGCGGGCTTGACTCGACGACCGTCCTCGCGATCGCTCGCCATGAAGACTATGAGACGTACGCACTTAGCTTCCGTTATGGGCAGCGTCACACAGAGGAACTCGAGGCGGCCAAGAAGATCGCGGTTGAACTGGGCGCAGCGCAGCATGTGATCACCGATATCAACCTCAGCATTTTCGGGGGATCCGCGCTCACCGATGACAAACTCGAGGTGCCACACCATGACAGTGTGGAAGAACTGGGAACCGAGATTCCGATCACTTATGTCCCCGCACGCAACACTATCTTCCTTTCCTTCGCTCTTGCCTGGGCAGAGACTCTCGGCTCATCCGATGTCTTCATAGGGGTCAACGCCTTGGACTACAGCGGATACCCGGACTGCCGGCCCGAGTACATCGAGGCCTACGAGCGCATGGCCAATCTGGCGACAAAGGCAGGTGTCGAGGGTATCCAGAAGCTCAGGATTCACACCCCCTTGATCGAACTCACCAAGGCGCAGACGATTCAGCGTGGCCTCGAACTAGGAGTCAACTACGCATGGACGCACAGTTGTTACGACCCAGTCGATGGCAAAGCCTGCCAGACCTGTGACTCCTGCCTCCTGCGTAGCCGCGGCTTCGCCGAACTCGGCCTGACCGATCCATCTTTTACATCTTTGCGAGCTTGATTCGTGTACCGGGTGAAGGAGATCTTCTATACGCTGCAGGGCGAGGGTAGCCACGTCGGCCGTCCATCGGTATTCTGCCGCTTCACTAGTTGCAATCTTTGGACGGGCCGGGAAGCAGACCGGCATCGCGCGATCTGTCGCTTCTGCGACACGGACTTCGTCGGTACGGATGGGCCAGGCGGGGGCCGGTTTGCGACGGCTGAGGACCTTGCGTCTGCCGTCGCCAAGACGTGGCAGGGGCGCCCCCACCCGCGCAGCAAGCCCTACGTCGTATGCACCGGCGGGGAGCCTCTGCTGCAACTGGATCAGGCTGCCGTCGACGCGTTTCACAGTAAAGGTTTCGAGGTCGCGATAGAGACGAACGGGACCCGTCCCGCTCCGGCGGGTGTCGACTGGATATGCGTAAGCCCGAAGGCTGGCACTAATTTGATCCTCACTAAGGGTGATGATTTAAAGCTCGTCTTCCCTCAGCCGATGGCTGAACCTAAGCGGTTCGAGCACCTCGCCTTTACCCGATTTTTGCTGCAGCCAATGGATGGCCCCGATCTGGCCGTCAATACTCGCGCAGCAATTGAATATTGCCTGGAACATCCCCAATGGGAGCTGAGTGTCCAGACTCACAAGAATCTGGGAATCCGTTGATAGAAATTTTCCGCGAGTTCACCTTCGAGGCCGCGCATCGTTTGCCGAACGTGCCCGCCGGCCACAAGTGCGCCCGATTGCACGGCCATAGCTACCGGATTCAGGTGCATCTGCAGGGCACGGTTGACCCCCATGCAGGCTGGTTGATGGACTTCGGCGATATAAAGGCGGCTTTCCGGCCCATTAAAGAGCAACTCGACCACTACTACCTAAATGACATTCCCGGCCTGGAGAACCCGACGAGTGAGGTACTCGCCAAGTGGATCTGGGATCGTTTAGCGGACCAGTTGCCGCTGACGGCGATCCAGGTGATGGAAACTTGCACGTCGGGCTGTATCTACCGAGGGGAGGGTTGATGCTGGAGGACGTTTGGGCTGCCTCCGGCACGCGCGGCACCCCCCTGCAAGTGGTCCGCCTTCAAGCGCTGCAATATCCCGTCCACGTCTCGGGATGGCAAGGTGCCCACGCGACTGCGGCTACGATCGCGATACCGGTGGGCTTCCACCCGCAGATCAAGGGCGTTCACCCGGCCTGGTTCGTCAAGAAATCTGCCAAATCCTGGAACCCAGTGAGCCGGCAGGTCGCGCCCTCCCTCGCTGACGAGGCTAGGACCCGCTTGAGCGCTGCGCATGCAGGTCGACCTATCCTTCCACCCAAGTGAGGACTGAATGAGCGTCCACTTGGTGGTGACGTGCTCAAACCGGAAACGCCGGGCTGTTCCCGACCGTCTTCGCTTTCGCGATATCCCCGCTGGCGCGGTTGCGCAGCGCCGCGCTGCTTGGACGGCCCGACTGGCTATCGGTTCCACTATTACTCCTGCGCGTGAGATCTACGCGGGGGAGCACTGGCAGATAGCTCGGACGCTGGTCGAGGTGGTTGGCGCCAGTGCATCGCTGTGGGTAGCTTCCGCCGGCTACGGACTTATTTCCGCTGACGTCCCAATCCACGCTTATGCAGCCACTTTCGCAGCCGGGCAACCGGACTCCGTCGCTGTAGATAGTGCCGGGGCTCGCACGTGGTGGCATGAATTGTCGTGCTGGCCTGGCCCGCAAGAGGGCGCGCCGCGCTCTCTGGCCGAGCTCGCTGAACGGGATCCCGATGCCACGATCATTGCGGTCCTATCGGACGCCTACCTCCGCGCCTGCGTCATCGATATTCGGCGTGCTATCTCCCGGCTGGCCGACCCGGAGAATCTGTCCGTCTTCGGCCCACCGGGAAGCGTGACCGGGATCGAAGAGCACATGGTCCCGGTGACGGCCGCGCTTCGTCCCCTAGTTGGCGGCAGCCTCCAAGCGCTTAATGTCCGAGCAGCACGATACGTGCTCGGAGTTGCCCGAGAGGCCGGGAGCCCGCTGCGCAGGTCGCTCTTGGCGAAGTTGGCGGCCGACGCCGCCGTCGCCGCGCCCGCCGATTCCGGACGCCGTGGTCCGGGCATTCGAATGAGCGACGCAGAGGTTCGCGAATTCATCCGAGGACACCTTGGTCCCGGCGCTTCGGCTACGCGCCTCCTTCGTAAGCTACGCGACACGGGACGCTCTTGTGAGCAGGCCAGGTTTCGCGACCTCTTCATTACGGTTGTCGGAGAGGGGTTTCGGTGATGGGAACCTCTAGGCACGCGCAGACGCGAGAGGTTCGCGCCCTTCGCATCGTTCAGGCGAAGAATCACCCCCTGTATGTTTTTATGTTGCGGGCTGGCGAGATCTTAAACTTCGCGGATATCTCACGGGTTAGCCGCGACGAGGCTGGCAAGCTAATCGGCTATCAGCGACCGCAGGTACGCAAGCACGTTAGCGAGATTGTGGAGTATTTGGACAGCGACCTGCCAATCTTCCCGAACCCGATCATCCTCGCTCTCTCCCCAGACGTGCAATTTCGCAGCACACGCGGCGGCAACCGGCATCCCGACGACAAAATTTCCGACACTGGGCGGCTCACACTGCCCGTTCCCGAGGAGGGCAGGCCAAAGCCCGCGTGGATCGTCGACGGGCAACAGCGCGCCTTGGCGCTTTCCCAGTCACGACGTAAGGACTTTCCTGTTCCAGTCACCGCGTTCGTCGCGGACTCCGTGAACCTTCAGCGTGACCAGTTCGTCCGTATCAACAACACGAGGCCCCTGCCCCGCGGCCTCGTTACCGAGCTGCTTCCCGAGGTGGACAGCCCACTCCCGTCGCGTCTGGCTGTCCGTCAAGCACCGTCCCGGCTGTGCGACGTCCTCAACTCCGATCCGGCCTCGCCCTTCGCTGGGATGATTAAACGAGCGTCCACCCCAGGCAGGAAGTCGCAGACCGCGGTGGTCGGCGATAGCGGAATCGTTGCCATGATCCAAGAGAGCCTGATGTCTCCATCGGGGAGCCTGTATCCGTACCGTGATATCGGCCGTTCAGAGACGGACTACGACAGCGTAATCAAGGCGCTGATCGTTTACTGGTGCGCGGTTCGTGACACATTCCCTGAAGCATGGGGGAAGCCCCCGGAGAAGAGTCGGCTTATGCACGGCACCGGGATTCGCGCCATGGGGAGGCTCATGGACCGGATCCTTGCGACGGTGGATCCCCTGCAATCCGACGCGCGGGAACGCATTTGCGCACACCTGGCGTTAGTCGCATCGTCCTGCCGCTGGACCGCAGGGTCGTGGGAGGTCCTAGGCCGGGAGTGGAACGAGATCGAGAACCTAAACAAGCACGTACAAGAGCTTTCTAACTACCTCATCCGCGTATATCACAACGCCCGTAGGGAACTCGCGTGAAGTTCTATTTTCCCGACAGTCAGGACATGGTCAGTCCAACCTATGACTTCATCAATGACGAGTATTCTGCTCACCGAGTGCGCCAACGCGACGACTTGTACGCCCACGAGGTGATCACACCCGCCCCTTATGACGGAATCTTGGTGAGCAAGGCCATCGTTGATGGATCCATCAAAAGTGCTGGGAAGTATTCGATGTCTCAGCGCGAGCGTCTTTACCGACTCGGGGTATCTCGATATTTTCGCTTGTCCGAGAATGTGTGCTCTCTAGGTGATTGTGGAGCTTTCAATTACGCTAGCGAAGAGGAGCCGCCCTACTCTGTCGACAATGTGCTCGACTTCTACGAACGATGCGGATTCGATTCAGGTGTCAGCGTCGACCACGTGATCTTGGATTATGATCCGGACGTCTCAGATAGGGAGGCGAATCCGGCCTGGGTGCGGCGTAGGGAGATTTCGCTCCGCTACGCAGAGGATTTCCTGGAAGCGGTCGAAGCGAGGGGAAATCAGATCGAACCACTAGGTGCCGCACAAGGCTGGAGCCCTGCGAGTTATGCCTACAGCGTTCAGCGCTTACAGGAGATGGGCTATCGGCGCATCGCTCTGGGGGGTATGGTCCCTCTGAAGACCGACGAAATCATAGCTTGCCTCCAAGAGGTCGATAAGGTGCGTCATCCCGAGACGGGATTGCACCTGCTGGGCATCACGCGAGTGGCCTCGATGGAAGAGTTTGCCTGCTACGGCGTGACGAGTTTCGACAGTACATCTCCATTCAAGCAGTCCTTCAAGGATGCTCGAAATAATTATCATACCCTCACTGATGCGTATAGTGCTATCCGTGTTCCCCAGGTGGATGGAAACCCTGATCTAAAACGCCGCGTCCTTTCTGGCGCTGTCTCCCAGACGGAATTGAAGTCTATCGAGCGGGAATGCCTGCGTCGGTTGAGGGACTTCGACCGAGGTGCTTCCTCGATCGACGATGTGCTCTCCGTGCTCAGTGAATATGAACCGCTGGCTGATCCGAAGAAGAAGACGCGAATCCCATCTTATCGCCGTACACTTGAGGCAAAGCCTTGGCAGTCATGCCCCTGCGACCTCTGTCGGAAGCTGGGTGTCGAGATCATCATCTTCCGCGGAACCGAGCGGAACAAGAGTCGCGGATTCCATAATCTCGGCGTGCTGAGAGAAAAGATGCATCGCATCGATGTGCGCCCCGTTGTTCAGGAGGTCCACTAGTGGCCGATCGGTATACACTCCGCCTTCCCGCGCTCGAGGTCAGGCAGGGTTCGCGACGCATCTACTGCTTCGCGGTAGACGGCAAACGGCTGCACGAGTTCACGGCTGTTTCTCGGATCAGGCGTGACCCAGAGGAGGCGCTGCATGGCTACCAGCGACCCGAGGTTGCCAACCACATTCGCGCGATCCGCCGGTACCTCGAGTCGGACCACGCCATACTGCCAAACGCGCTGGTGCTGGCCTTCGACCACCGAGTCAGGTTCGAGCCGGCCGCTACCACGCAGTCGAGCGTGGCCTATTCTGTACCCGGCGAGCTGCTTGTACCGATCGATGAGGCTCAGTCTGAGGAGGACAAGCCCGCGTGGTTGGTGGATGGCCAGCAGCGCAGCGCGGCTATCAGAGACGCTGACGTCGACGAATTCCCTGTGGCTGCAGTGGCGTTCATTGCCGACGGTGAGGCTGAGCAACGGTCGCAGTTTATCCTCGTGAATAACACGAAGCCACTTCCTAAAGGCCTGATTCACGAGTTGTTGCCGGATACGAGCGGGCATTTGCCTCCCTCGTACGCCCGTCGCCAATTGCCGGCCGAGTTGATGACTCGGCTTAACGGGACCTTTCATGGCCCGTTCTATCGCACGATTGCGACCCCAACCTCGCCGGACGGCTACATAAAGGACAACAGCGTCCTTAAGATGATTGAACACAGCCTCTATGAGGGCGCCCTGTACCAGTACCGGGATCCCTCCGATGGCAGCGGCGATGTCGAGATGATGCTGCGCCACCTAAACACCTTCTGGGGCCTGGTCCGAGACGTTTTCCCCGAGGCCTGGAAACTAGCCCCTCGCAAATCCCGCCTCACTCACGGGGTTGGAATCCAGGCGATGGGCTTCATCATGGACCGGCTGACTGAACATCTGCCCGCGGACTCGGTGGATACTCATGTCGTTAGAAAGTCCCTGCAGCGCATTCGGAACTTCGCTCAGTGGACATCGGGTACATGGAATTTTGGCGAGCATGGCGTGCGCCGGTGGAACAGCCTGCAAAACACTCCCGCTGACGTCCGTCTGCTTACTGACTATTTGATCCGTGTCATCGACGGCAAGGAGGTCCATCTCCTTAGCGAAGGGACTGGCAAGGATATTTGACCCTCGGTTGGCGACTGATTAGGAGTCAGCGTTATCGCCCGGCCAGTAGACCGGTCATTGCAGCCCGGAAGAGTGATGCGGAACCGCTCCCTTCCGCATAAGTAATCTCAGCGTTCTTGGCGTTCTCGATGATGAACCCAGTTGCTGCATGTTTGGCGCACCTGGTCGCAAGTACGACTACGTTGGCATTCCGCGCCTTTTGTTTTAGTGCGATGCTCCCTACCTTGTCGTGGGAGAGAGTGATCCGGAGGCCGGGGATTCGGCGCTCGAGTGCGCCTGCAGTTCGCGCTAGGACAGCCTCGTCTAGGGAGTAGAGGAGTACTGATCGTCCATCCAGGTCATTGTATGGAATATCTTCCTCAAGAGTTTCTTCCTGTCCCCAGTCGAGTGGAAGGCCCAATTCCTTGGACAGTTGGCGAGCGAAGGGGAGGACGGAGTCCTCCAACCGAGCCTGGTACCGATGAAGTGGCGTAAGTAGTGCCACAGCCAAATTCAGGCGGGCGCTTTCATCTGGGCAAGCAGAGAGGACCAATCGGTCGGCGAAGTCTAGGGCAGCAATCGCATTCTCAGGGGACACCCACTGAGCACAACTGTCCCGCAGTTCTTCGAGCAGGGAACGATAGGTCTCGGCGGAGGGTGCTGAGCGCAGGAAGATTTCCGTGAGGGCTTGGAGAGTTACCAGCTCTCCCGGTGAAAACTTCTCAAAGGTGAGTGCATAGGTGATGAATTCGCGAATTACATCGGGTGCGGGAGATCCTTGGCCTAATGCTTCGATGACTGCTCCTACCGCCATCCAGGCTCGGCTCCAGGACAAATCATCGAAGCTGGCAAGTAGGTGAGACAGTTCTTCGTCGGATTCTGACGGGGACGGCCAGGCACTCCATCCTTCACTGCGGATTAAACTTACTGCTTCAGGACGTCCCAGGGCGAGTTTCTTGAACAGTTCATCCCACGAATCCGGTGCAAGTGTATCGTTCGCGGTTGGAACAGCAGTTTGATCCACTTCAGCCGGTTCGACCAGGTGAGGAGTGGGGCCATGCTGGCTCAGGCTCGGTGCCATCAAGGCGAGGGCTTCTTCCCACAGGGCCTTGGGGATCGATCCTACGCGGCCGCTCCGGCGTAACTCGTCAATAACTCTGCTCGATTGGGGAATATCGCCTCTGGCCACTGCCGCCGTTAGTAGGACAGTGACGGCCTCATCTCCGTAGAGGCCGGCGCCTTCTTTGACGGGCAGGAGAAGATTGACGTCACGAAGCCGATTGTAGGCCTCGGCAGTATCACCGTGGCTCAGCGGCCCAGCCAAGGCCGTGCTGTGCACCGCGTTGAGGACGGCCTCCTTCACGGGATGCGGTGGGTCTTGCCTCAGTACCTCGGCGAGGCCGTCCAAAGCCAGGAGTTCGCGGCTAAGGCCAAGTCGGTCGAGCCGCTTGATGCGCAAGTGAGCAAGATTCGTAGCGCTTATCCCGCCCCGCGCGGCGATCTGTTCAAGCGCGGACTTAGAGGACTCCACACCACCGGCGGCCAGGGCTGCTTCGAATTCGGCGAGAAGCCGTCCAAGCGGTCTCGCCACGGCCCATGATCTGCTCGGCCTTCTGGCAACGGTGCTCTGCATCAATTCGAGTGACGTGCGCAGGTTCGCCCGATGGTGCTTATTGGAGCTAGTGCGGACCTTGAACGCCGCACTAGGCCAGGCGATTTCGATCACTGCGGCGTCAACTGGATCCTGCGGATCAAGGAGCGTTGGAATATTGTCGCCGCCGGTGCTGTAACTCGGACCTGCGAACGCCCGGATGAGTTCCCTTATCTGAGCGATCTCTGCAGGTGATCTGGCGATGACGTACATGGTGAAGTCATCGATGTGCGACTGGTATCGAGGCAATACAATCGGGGCGTCAGTTCCGCTGCGCAGGTTATCGAGGAACGGCCTGATGGTGTTGCGCCAGGCGCCTGCATCGTTCCCATCTCCGAAGAACCGTCTAAGAAAGTCCTCGACGCTGACGGACTGCTCCTTGGGGAGGGCATCGCCGGTCACGCTTGCTCCTTCCACCGCTCCGCGAAGTCCAGCTGCGCCTGAGCCACGGCCGGATCATCGACCCGGTATGTTACGGACTCCTCGTTGTCTCCCAAACCGCTGATCGTAAAGTTCATGGATCCGGTGAGCATCCAGTTCCGTCCGCACAGGGTCTTCTCGTGAACTTTGGGATCAAAGGTTATATAGAGGTGACGTTTGTCCGCCACTGCGGCCCGAAGTCGATTCACGAAGGCGTGGTTATGCTGGTCGGGGCGGGTCACCACATGAAGCTGTGCGCCAGCCGCAGCGATCAAGTTAAGCAGATCGGAGAGTTGACACATCGCCGGTGGGTCATCCCCAAGCAGCCCATCTAGGGTGCCGTGTCTGTTGTCCAGTACCTCCACGTCAGTAATCCATCCAGATACGAGCCAAAGTTTAGGTCCCGGATGGATGAGTTCGGCTAGCAGCGCAGTGCTCAGTATGGAATCGGCGCGTAATCCCATCCGATTGCCTGTCCGTACGGTTCGTTCTAGACGCGTCACTACTCCGCCTCTCGTAGCACTACTCGGGTGATGAATTGGTTTCCGCTCCGGGTCACGTTCTCCAGTTCTCCATAGATCCGGAGTACGTCGCGGTCCACTGGGATGGCCGGAATCTTGGCTATCGCCTCGCTCAGGCTGCGGCGGTCACCAGCAGGGCAGACCAAGTCAACGGCCCCGGCCTCGGCCATGACCTTCTGATATCGCTGTTCCCATCCGGGCTCTGTCAACTCGATCCGAGGTAGCCGCTCGTCGTGCGCCGTCTCCACGAGCAGCCGATCGAGGAATGCCGGCCTCGCGGGGTCGGTGTACGGATGATAATGATGCAGGTGATGACTGCGAGCCCGTGCGCCGCGCGGCCACATCAGGCTGAACGCCTGGTCCGCTCTCAGCGGCTGCCGACTCACCCTCAGGTCGCCAGAGCCGATCGCGTAGGCGATTACACGGGCATCGACCTCGAAGGCGAGCCGCTGCTCTAAAGCCGCCCACTCGTCGATAATCCGCAGGGCTGTCTCATCGGTTTCCGGATTGCTGCCCGGGCGCAGCAGTCGGGTCGACAGTGTAGCCACCGCAGCGTGTCGAGGAATTCCGTCGAGTTCGGTCCATGCCTTTCGCAAATCCCGGAGGGCGCAATCGGCTTCTGCCGCAGATCTTGAGTTGCGCATAGCCGCGATGGCGGCGGCTGCTGATCCCCCAGGTGACTCTGTCACCACATGCCTTAGGAGCCGCGTCACGGTCGCGTCGATGTACTCGTACTCGTTCGGTCGTAGAGCGCCGGAGACGAGCGACCAGAACCTCTGGGGGGCGGCAGCGTAGAACCGAACCAGATGCTCAACGACCCCGAGCCCGCCGATCGACGTCTCGGTCAGCCAGATCGTGTCTGCTGAACCCTGCGTAGCTCCCGGCACGATATCGATGATGAGATCCCTCTCCTGTGCATCGGGACAAGCGCGAAGTGCCGCAGCGAGTACCGCAGCGCCGAAGGTGTCCCGGTATGCGCGTCGGGCCCAATCTTCAGTACGAGCGGCCACATCCTCGGCTGTGAGGAGTTGACCGGCTCGGTCGAGAGCGGCGACCACCCTGTCATCGTGACTAAGTTCAGTTAGCTCCTCTACGAGACGGGTAGTGGCTTGGCTCTCAGACGACTCGTCCTCTCGATACAGCACACTGAGAATTTTGGCGAGATCGTCGCGCCAGGAACCGTCTGCGAGTGCAGTTCGGATCTGCTCCGGGTTTCGGGCGGTGTCAAGTCCGGCAAGCGAGAAGGCAGTGAAGTAAATCAGGGCGAGCCAGTCTCGCTTGAAGGTATTGGCGACCTCGGCAAGGTGTTGATCTTCAGCCACCGCACGGAAGAATACCTGTGAACGCCACTTGGGGGATGACAGATACTCCTGAACCCGAGGATTAGTTAAGTCTACTGGGTCTAGTTCGATGCGAATTGCGTCAACCTCGAGGCTGAATCCGAGAGCGGCAGGCCGACCCTGAAAGGTATACCGCACGCTACGACGTTCGCTGGAACGTCGGTAGATAATGTCGCAGTCGGCCCCGTAGGTCATCCGGCGCACCTCGATCGGATTGCCGGCCGCATGTGTGGAAAAACCGATGCGGATGTGTTGTTGCCACGAGTAGGGGCCTACGACGTCATCGTCGTTGGGCGGGGCGTTATCAGGTACGACGATCTGTGTGCCCCATTGTGGGGACCCCTGGGACTGGTCGACGATATCGGGCGGAGGCGGATGAAGACGAATCCGGAATGGACGCAAGATCACCAGGTCGGTAGAACTCGGTTCATAGGGGCGCCATTCGCCTTCCAAGTGAGCCTCAGGAATGAGTGCTTCCGTGAGTTCGATCTCATCACCGTTTTGAGGGATAGGGATCCAAGTACGATGCTCGTCGTGCCTGTATCCGTATCGTCGGCTGACCCGGCCTGGAACCGCTTCACGGAGCGCTCTGGCCACGGGCAGGCGCTCATCGCCGTTACCGGTCTCAAAAGGCAGTTCGAACTCAACCTCGGGGAGGTTGAGCGGATCGAATAGCGAACGCGTCACGAACTCGGGAAGCATCGAGCCTGGCGCGGCCCCCGGGTCGTTTCGCAGTGGCTCCCACCCAGTACGGAGTCGGCGGAGCGCTGTAGGAACAACAGCCAGGAGCAATGAGCGTGGCTGCTCCCAGAGCAGCGCCTGCGCTTCGTCCGCGCTCACCTGCAGGGCCGCCTGCAGATGACGAGCCAGTCGGTCCGAGAAATCATTGTGCGTAAGAAGCTTCTCCAACCGATCGACAAGCCACTGACGGGCTGCGACCTTCGCCGGGTCGAGACGACCGTAGGGCGCGGTGAGGAGAGCGCGAGGATCGTCCCATGGGTGCACGCGCTGGAGGTCCCGGCTGAGCCAGTCAAGTAGTGCCTGGCTGGCTTGGATCTTAAGCACGTACCGATTGCGGATCGGAAGGCTACGAGCTGTGATTTCCGGGGCGAAAAGGGTTTCGTAACCCTGATAGCTCAGGCGGTCGCGCCCGAAGTCCGACAGTGTCACGACGGTGATAGGACGGGTGCCGCGTGATCGGCCTGCCCGGCCCCGGCGCTGGATGAAGGCCGCCGCATCATGCGGTGCCTTGTGCTGCATCACTAGTCCGACGCGGGGATCGTTGAACCCGACTTCAAGAGAGGCCGTTGCCACAGTCAGGTGGGCGTTGAGGTCCACGCCGGCGTCCTGTGAGGAGGTCCGCCCGATCTGCAGCGCCCCAGTCAGCAATCCGGGGTCGAGATGGTGTCCGATCTTCTCGATGAGGTCCCAGGACTGTCCCTCGCCATAACGCACCGAGTGCTGAGGAAGTTCTGGCGACCGGAGACCGGCGAGCACGTGCCCCTGTCGTTGAAAGCCGTTCCGTGCTTGGCGGCCCTCGGCGTGCCGCAAATTGTTGTAAAAGCGATTAGTGACGTCGAGGTCGTCGGTGAAAAGGAAGCCTGTGGAACCGAACAGAAACGACCGATGTTGAGGATCGAGCATCCTGCCAAAAAGCATCGCCGTCTGTATTGAAGTGGAGAGTAGGCTGGCCCCCGACACCGGGTCTCCACGCAAGGCAATCGCGTACTCTCTGCCCTCCGCGTCCATGTCGTCGGAGTTCGGTTCGATGTGCTCGATCGCGTTCCTAGGAAGGCCCGTCAGTTCGGCAAAGAACTGGCTTGCGTCCTTAAGCGTCGCGCTCAGCCCCACGAAAGTGACGGGCTTGCGCACCGCATGGCGCCAGCGTCTTAGGAGCAGTGCGACCTGAGCGCCGTGAGGACCGGAGTAAGTATGAACCTCGTCTAGAAGTACCAAAGAGGGGGAGTGGTGTCCGGACCATCCCAGTAGGCGGCCGAGCCCAGGATTAGTGCTGTTCCGGTTCAGCATCTCTGTCGTTGTAAACAACAAATCTGGAGGATCATTCTGTATTGATCTCCGAGTCAAGGCGAGGCGCTCAGGAGGGACGACCATCCGGCATCTCACGCATGACAGTCTCTCTGACCCAGCCTGTCGGTCGGCGGTTGACCACAATAGATCACCGACCGTACAGCGCGGGCACGTCAGGTACGGGCAGATGAAGCCCTCGCTACGCCGCTGCCACCCTTGCGTCGCCCTGTCCCCAGGCCGATCCAGGGCGTCTGAGGTCCACGGGGTGTCTGCGTACAAAACGCCGATGCGAAGGGGGCGTCGGTTCCCCTCTCTGAGGGCGGGCTCGATTGCTAACGTGTTGAGTAAGGCGTCGCGGAGTTGGTCCCGCAGCAGTTCCTTGCGCGGATAAAGAGCCAGTGTATGGAGTCGCGAGGTGCCTGGGTGCGCATGTTCCGCCATGGCGGTCAGTGCCGGGAGGTAGAAAGCAAGGGTCTTGCCGCTACCGGTTCCGGCTCCGACGATGACACCAGTTGATTGGCGGCGTGGAAGAGAACCAAATACCGCTTGTGTGGCGGCCACCTGAAATTGCGCGAGCTTGTTGTCGCCAATTAGCGCGGCGGCTGTCTGTTCCTGGATGGGTCCCCAACCCGGAGTCTGCCTGAACATTTGCAGAGCGTCGGCTGCCGGGATATCCCGTCGTGGGTATCGACGGCTGGCGGTGTACAGACGATAGTCTGCGACGAGCCGACGCCCCTGCAGCCACCAGTTGGGTGACAACCCCTCAGCGTCCTTGTGCCAAGGAAAGAGCTGCCGCAGTTGTGCCGTGAGGCGCAAGGTCTCGGCGAATCGAGTGCGGTAGCGCCGAGGTGACTGCGCAGGCACCTGAAAGAGAATCGCAGAGTCTCTGAGTTTGTCCAGAACCTCCTCTGGAGAAAGATCTTGCGGGGCATGTGGGTGCCCTGCGAGGCAATCGAAGATCGTTTCCAGAACTTCGATTTCGGACAGAGCTCCCTCTGTGATTCCCCACGACAGCAGGGGGAGTTCCAGATCCTCCAGCTTGTTAAGCAGATCCCCTACGAATTCCCGACCTAAAGAACCCGTCACAAACCTCTCCTCCTCAGTTCGACCTCAGAATCCATGGAGTACTGACGTAACAGCGCGATCTCGTCATCGCTTACGTCCTGTAGGGACAGAGTTGTGGCATTTAGACGGGCCAACAATTGAAGCAAATCTTCTGGAGCATCAGGGGTTTGAGTTAGCTCGTCCTTAAGGCCCTCATATTGCGTTACGAACAGGTTTATATCCGACGTTGCGATACGAGGGGACCGGGCATTATTTCTAAGATTCTTGAGTGTCGAACGCGCAGCTTCCTGTCTGCTCCTTTCGAGCATGGAAATCCGGTTCGTAGGGAGGAGTTCCAATTGATCCTCGGTCCAGTTTCTCCACTGTTCTAGGATTTCCTTGGAAATTTGTTCGGTGGCCTCTTTTATCTTTCGGCTGGCGGCATTGAAGGAGTTATCGCTCGGCAGCCCGCCGGCCGCCTTGCGAGCGAGTTCCGTGCGTCCACTGTCTAGACCGGAAAGGTCGACCCTGATACCGGTTCGACGCTCTAGGGTGCGGGCCACTGTGACCTTGCTTCGCAGGTCTCCCAGCGCAGCACGCAGCGTGTGGACACGTTCAGCAATGCGCTGTGCCTGCTGAATGTCCTTACGTCCGAGATCGAGCCTTCGGACCTCGCTCTGAAGTTTGAGGGCTTTGTCATGCACCGATCGGTCGTCAGTCATTCTCATCCGTCCCCAGCCCACTCAGTTCGGCCCACTCGTTCAGTACGGAGCGCACCTCGAGGGCGGCGGCATCGCCGACCGAGTCGCTCCGAGCAGCGGCATCATCCAACGCGTACGTAAGCCAGCGATCGGCTTCGACAAGGAACTCCTCAATGATCACGAGTGATTCGCTGCGGTCCCGGGCGGCGGCCCTGACACGAGCCGCGCCGGCATCCGTCACGTCGTCCACCAAGATCTTGTTGAGGTCGCGTTCGAGTGCGGAGACCACTTGCCAGTTGGCCTTGCCCGCCTCAGAGATGAGGGCGTTGAGGCGGTCTTTCTCTCCAGAGCCCTTGGGGGAGAGGCCGACCTTGTCTGCCTCCTTCAACGCCAGAAGCACCGCTTCTACGCTGTCCCGGCCACTGATGTCCCGGGGAAGATGCTGTCGGATAGTGCCGAGAGTCGAGGCCAGTCCAGTGAGCTGTTCCTCGAGGCGTGTATTCCACGCCGCGAAGCCGAGAACGGCCCCCTTCACCCAACTGGGAACTGGTTGCTCGGCACTCCAGGTCCAGTCGCTGGCAGCCCGGCGCAGCAACGGAAGCGCACGGGCGGCATCGATCATTTGTACAGCGCCGGTTCCCTGTGAGATCCCGAGGCCGATTCGTATCCTGTCCACGAGGGCCTTGCGATGTTGCAGATGTCGTTCCAGAAGTTGCCGCCACTGAGCAGTGCGGAGGTTCTGGTCACCGCGCTTCCAGGTTCGCCCGTCGTCCAGAGCCGCGGTTAGCAAATCTGCGTCGTCCATGCCCGGCCAGGCCTTCCCCGCTAGCGCTGCGCCGATCAGGGAGGCCCGGAAACCGACAGTAAGTTCGGCTTCAGAGATCTCGAAGTGCTGTTGAAGCCTGGCGGTTAGGTCCTTGGCCTTGGCTTCACCGAGGTGCGCCAGCCGGCGGAGGTCTTCAGCCCGGGCACCTTCAACTCCCTCCCTCGCCAACAGGAGGCTCTGGAAGAACTGACTGTTCAGCGTATTGCGTTGGAACTTGATCGGTGCCTTGTCGGTGCCGGGCCGGTTTTCACCGCCGGCTCCCTCGATAGAGACCACCACTGACGAGTTAGGCCAGGCCAGGCCAACCTCTCCCTTGGTCAACTCCTTCATGAGGGGCGAGCACCATGTGTAGCGGCGGAGGACGGTATCGGCGATTATGCTCCGCAACTCGTTCGCGATGGGCTGAGGAAGCGGCTGATTGCGGGTGGCCCAGTCTTCAATGGCCCCAAGCCTGCGTTGCAGCCTTTCCGGGAATGAACCATCCGTTGTTTTGGACGGTGACCCGGATGTTCGGGCTTGCCTCGGTCTCGACTGCTTATACTGGCGGGCTTCATCGGGGAGCGGTTGTAAACCGAATGCATGGAGGATCCCCGAGTCTATATCGGTCGGATCACTTGGGGCATTTCCCCAAAATTCCAGTACATTCTTACGGCGCTCGGGGTCGATATGGTCGTACGTGTTAATCAACTCTGCTACCGCTGAGGACAGTGCTGGGAGTTCAGGTCCGGTTGGAAAACGTTCTTTGAAGTGGGGGTCAGGGAAGGAAAGTTCCGCGATTTCTTGCGAGTGCTCGACTAGTATCGGACGCACGACGCTGCCCAGTACCGTGCGCGGGACAAATGCCCATGGCTTATCGGCGGGAGCGACAGAGTGGATCATGCGTACGAGCGCAGACCTGTTGAAAGGGTAGAGGCCGTGCCCTTCCTCGCTCTGGCCAAAAGAATCATGGCACATGGTCCTGACAGGACAGGCTTCACAATGATTGGGGGGGCGTTGTCCATTGAAGCGCTCGAGTTCCTCATGACCAAGACGTGCCGCGTTCAGGTATCGACCCACGAAAGTAGCGATTTGTTCGGTGTCGGCGTCCTCCTTGCTGTAGACCAGGTCAAGATCATAGACATAGCCTGTGGTGGCCGCGGCGACGCGACTCATCACCGTCTCAGGAAGGTCGTGGAAGTAACCGGTCGTCACCGCCATGAGCGTGCGCATGCGTGCGTAGCGCATCTTGCCCTCACGGGTAGCCGACTCGGTCAGCGCGTCGAGCAGTTCACGTTGTACGCCCCGGATGAGGGCGAAGTCCTCGACGAGAAGGATGATTTCCTTGCCCTGACGTGCGTACTCTTCCCGAACTTGTAACATTGCCTCTTGTAGGCGGCCTGCTCCCAAGTTGGAAACGGTCTGGATTGCTGTCTCCAGATACTGATTCAGAAGATCGATGGCGGCGGTTTGCAGGTCCGGCGTGGAAAGCAACATTTCCAGTAGTTTCCGCGAAACCTGTGCTGCCTTCTCGATCTCTCGCACGTTCAAAGGAAGGTCATCCACGGTAAACCCAGTGGAGCGATCGGGCGAGTCGGCGCTGCGGTTGTGCAGCAAATGGGCAGCCAATTGCGGGACGTACCGACCGTGTGTTAGCAGGTGTTCCTGGATGTGGGGATCCTGCAGGATAGCCGCGAGCCCGCGTGGCCCGACTAGAGCGCGTGTAGGGCCGGACACGTCTTTAGGTGTTGTCGAGGCCAAGGCTTCGTTGAGAGCGTTAATCAGGCGCCGTGCCAGCCCGGTTTCGTCCAGCCCGCTGCTGAAGGAATCGATATCGGCCCTCAGCTTGCTCAGGGACTCGCTTTCCACTCCTTCTAACAGGCCGTGCACGACCGCCTTGAGACTCGTCTGGGACTTCTCCAGATAGATCACGCGATAGTTCTCTGATGGTGGGATGCTCTCCCGTACCCAGCGGACGAGGTGGGACTTGCCCGAGCCTGTGTCGCCGACTACCGGCATGAGGAGCGTGCCGGTGTCGGAGCGTCGTTCTAAGAAGTCCTTAAGTACTGCTTTTTCGTCTACGGTGCCATCCATGGAGACCAGCGACCGACCCTGGATGCGTGCTCGACGGATTGTCAGCGGTGTGTGCGTGGCCAAGAAGACCGCTGGGGACGGGTTGATCGCCTCCGTGTTGATGGTCGCAGAGGCGGTCTCCGGTGCCCAACAGAGGTAACCGCGGAGGTCAGCCATTGGGGTCCTTGAAGATCTTGACGGAACTGTAGGAACGGGGATAGGTCGGACGGTCCGGGTCGTGGACACTCATGAAGCGCCTGGCGTCCGCGTTGCGTTCCAATGCCACCCAGCCCTCATCAGCACCCCGCAGTAGCGCGAACGAGAGAGCGGAACCGGCCACATTCTCTCCAGGAGAGTCCAGCCCGACGGCGGTTGAGTAGGCGCCGCCGGGCAGTACGGGCAGTGCTTTACGTAATTCGCCTAGCAGTTCGAGGGCGCTCACGGTGGCTCCTGGCTTCCAGAGCATCTGGACCGTTTGCCGGACGGCAACGGTACAGTCGGGCACCAGGTAACTGGCGTCACCGCTGGTGGGCAGGGCTACGCCGGCGAAACCGAGCGCGGATGCCCAGTCTTTGAAGTATCCCCAGCGATTGTCGTTCACGATGGGGTCCTTAACTTCTGGCTTGAGTGCACCGGCCTGGAGTCGGGGGTAGTTCTCTCGGCCAATCGCCTCTCCCGCCGGATCGAGGGTGAGGAACCAGCACAGCGCTCGGCAGAGGTCTCGTGGACCGTGCTGGCTACTGTTGTCACCGATCGCGAGGTTCAATTCGGGAGACAGAACCGCGTTTCGCAAGACATTGGTGAATGCGGTGTAGTCGTCTCCATCTAGAGTTTGCGCAGGACCAGCCAATCTCAGGAGTCCATCTTCAGATTGGCTCAGTAGCCTTAGTGATTCCAGCGTTGACGCAGCCCAGTCGAACACCTTGTGGTCGCTCCCGACAATGCCAGGGGGAGTCAGGAGACCTTTAGCGCGTTCAACGCTAACGGGATGCTTTTCCGAAGCCAGGAACCGGACCAAGGCCCACATGGGGGCCGGCCTCGACGCTGGGTCGTTTATCAATGCCATTACAGGGACCTTAGCGCTGTGCGGACGGAGATATTGCTGCTGTGCACGTCGGTGAGACGGGAGCGCGCCTTGTCAGGATGTTGGAGCCGGTGTCCGTGGACGAAGTATGTGATGTCTGTGCTGATGAAGCGCTCAGCCTCAGCGGTACTCATCGCTGTGCATGCCTCGTCTAGCACCCAGACGATGGGGCCGGGAAAGTTGGTGAGCAGGTCCTCGTCGCAATCGAAGATGAGGGGGTGCGGCAACGCCGCCTGTTGGATACGGCGGACTGCTCCTGCGCTGAGGCCAGGTCCTCCGACAATGGCCATGCCGCGTCTGCACAAGGCCGTGATCAAGTCGGGGACGAGGTCTTTTCGCTCGTTATCGGTATCCCACCAGATACTAAGAGTGGTTTGTCCTGGTCCGCGGAACTCGCTCAGTGGGTCTTGGGGGGTATAGAACCAGTTCGCAAGGCGTGGATTCGGTTGCCATCCCGTCCTGTAGAACTGTCCCGTTGCGGACGGCTCCAAGGTTACGCGGCAGTGCGGGCATCCACGACAGACGGCGGCGGTTCTGAGGAGTCCTTCTGGGCGCCGCAGGACGTAGTAATCAGCGAGGACTTCGGCGATGCAACGGTCGCCTCTCACAGCATCTTGCAGTCGCAGCAACGCGGCTTCCTGGCTGGCCAGGATGCGCGACCTAGCCACACTGATTTTTTTCATGAAGTATTCGGGATCATTTGTGCCTCCATCGAGCAACCTGACATCAACCCGGGACGGCAGTGTTTCGTAGTACCTCTGGAGCCGGACGAGCCAGGCGTCTGGCAATTCCCCTTCGGTTGGCTGAGGAATCTCGGGTGCCTTCAGTTCAACCATCTTGGCCCGCACCATCAGATTTAGGGTGCGGACATTCCACTTTCGATTGGTGTTGAAACCCATCGAAAGACTGGCTCGGCGGGCGTCCAGGTCCAGGTGGTAGGTGCTCTCGTTATCCGGAAGTAGACGCTGGTAAAACATCGCCTCCCAGCGCTCCAGTGCCGTCTCCGGCAGGAGAATCGCCTGCGCGTTCAGATCCCTGGAAAGAGAAAGGTCTCTTGGGGCAGTAGCCATGTATGCCAATGATGGATTTCCGTCGCGGCCCCCGCGGCCGACCTCCTGGTAGTAACGGTCCACAGTCTCAGGCATGCAGGCGTGCACCACGGTCTTGACGTCGGGCAGATCGATCCCCAGGCCAAAAGCGGAGGTCCCGACAACGATATCGAAGCGGGTAGGAATGCGCCCTGCGGCAGAGCGGCCACCCCAGCCTTCCATCGCGCTCTGCCGTTCTTCGTCATTGGACCTTCCGGTGACCTCGATCACCCGAGAAAGTCCGATATTTCGCAGATATGAGGCCCATTCCTTGGCGTCTTCAACCTTGGTTACGTACAAGATCGACGGTTTCGGTAGAAGGGTGAGCGCCTGCACCACCGCTCCTCGGCGGGAGTGCTCGTCCTGGAACGAATCAATGTAGTAGCTCGGTTCGCTGCGCAGTTGCGAGGCCCAAACGATCTCCACAGCACCCGGACCGCCGAACAGTTCCTCCAGGGTTGCCACCTGTTGAGCCGTGAGCGTGGCACTCATGGCCACGGTCCTGGGCTCTCGCCCCTTCGGCGCCCGTCGCAGCCAATTGCGGCGTTGCCCTGCCATCGTTTGGAACTCAGGCCTGAACTCGTTCCCCCACTGCTCGACCAGATGAGCCTCATCGATGATGAAGTAATTTAGGAGGCCAGCCTCGGCGGCTTCGTCTAGAGGTTTCTGCAGACTGGTCGCCACGGCCTCGGGAGAGGTGAACAGGATGGGCTGCCTTCCCGTACGGACGTCGTCAAAGAGTTGACGCTTGACGTCCTTTGGCAGGTTGCCAGTGTAGGCGTAGCGGTTGCTTGGTGATCTAAGTCCGCGCTCGGCGAGTAGCCCGCGAACGCGACGCTCCATGTCGAGCGCAAGTACGACTGTAGGAACGACAACCACTGACACGCCGCTGTCCTGACCGCCAAGCAGCGCCGGAGCAAGGGCGACCGGGGTTTTGCCGTGGCCGGTGGGGAGGCAGACAATGGTGGTGCTTCCTGCAGGCGCCAGCGCGACCGAACGCGCAGCCTGTCGCTGGCCAATTGAGTAGTAGCGCTCGTGGCCCAGGGCAGCGAGCCAGAATGGATCGCCCGGTACTTCATGAAGCCGGCGGCTCTGTTGAGAGTTCCTACTGAGATGGACCTCTTTGAGATCTGCTTCCGCGGCCTGTGTAGCCCATCCCGCTGACACGGGCGGGTGCCAGGGCCTAACGGAGACGCTAATCATACCGCTTGCGGTAGGTCGGGCAGGGCAGGCCGCCATCCACCACTGCTCGATGGTGGGCAAGGCGGGGTGAGCAGGTATGGTTAAAGGCGACTCATTACCTTGGGCACGTGCTTCCAACAAAACCTGTCTAGTCAGCGTCGCGACATCACGCCAGCCGGCAGAACCGGTTTGCACTCCCGCCAGCGCGTCCGCCAACCGGCGCACAGTACCGCTGTCGGTGCCATGCAGTTGAGAGGCAGGCCATGTCGCGAATAGGAGCTTGGCCTTAACCCAGTCACTTGTCACGGCTAACCACCTCGGGTCGGGTCCGGATGACGCAGGTAGCAGCTATCACTTTCACCGTCGGCTGGGACAGGCCCTTGACCAGTGCATCGGCCACGGTAGCGTCCGTTATGAGGCTCTCGGTGTCACCGACCAGGTGACCCGCAGCCTTTCGGGCTTGAGCCTGGGCCATCGCGATTGCGACCCGTTGACGGGAGTGCTCTTGAGCCTGGTCGCATCTACGTGCAAGGTCGGTGACTTCGGCTAGATGTTGCCGCGCTGACAGCTCGGCGGCCTCTGCGGCTGCACGATAGCCGCCCCAGTCGCCGAACACTTCCAGCAGCCCGGAGATCCTTCCACTGCTGTAGTTTTGGTCCCGCTTGTTGTCGTACGGTCGTTCGAGCCAGTTCAGCAGCAAAGTATCGGTGACAGGCGACTCCGCTCCGCCCTCGATCCAGACCTTGAGTGTGAATGGTGGCAGAAGCCGGTCAGCCTGGCGACGCAAGGCCGAGGTGGCGTTCCTCTGGTCAGCGAGCAGGTCCAGGGCGCCAGTTAGGTCGGCTTCGACGAGATAGTCGAAGCCGAAATATGCGAGGGCGTCGCCGCGGTGGTCGGGATCGCTTCTACGAAATGCCGACGCCTGCCCACGGTCGTCGCCAAAGAGTGCTGCGGCAAGGACATCGACCAGGGGGTTGCCCAGGCGCAGGAGGCGAGTTCCTCGTGCTTTTAGTGCGGCCGACCGGTTAAAAGCCCCCTCTGCCATTTTTGGATATACCCGAGCCTGGGCCTGATTCCACTGGCGGGGGTCGAGTAGCGGACGCGATCGCCAAAGGTCGAATACCTCGCGCTTACAACCGTCCACGATATGGCTCTGATGCCGCAGATTGATGCCACCTGGGCCCGATGCGTATCGCAGCATAGCTGCCTGGATGTCCCGCCAATCGGCCTCAATGCCGATGAGTGCTCCGGCGAGGTCTCGGTTCTCGAGGGACGTCTCATGGACGGCCTCGAGCATGTCCATCTTGTCGATTTCTTCCCGTGCTAATTCGAGCTTCTTGCGGACCGTCAGAATCACGTTGTGCAACCCTTCGGGTCCGTGCTCGAGGGCTGAGGTCCATATTTCAACGAGCCCTTCGAAGATCGCGTCCTGGAGGGTGGAGACCGATTCGGAGAAGACGTGGAAGCCGGCGGACATCAGAACAGCCCACGCCTCAAGGAACGACTCCTCCGCATCATGGTCGCCGAGGCGGTACTGGAGAGCAGGGGCGAGTGAGGTCAGTTGTCCTGCAGCCTGATATCTATCTACTCGCCCGAGTCGCTGTTCCAGTTGGTTGGGGGACCAGGGTAGGCGCAAGTGTATGGTGGCGTCGGCCATCTGGAGGTTTAGCCCGTCTTCGGCCGAGTCGTCGGCCACAAGTACCCGATTGCCGGCATACTGACGAAGAGGTACTGCCCAGGTCGATACGGCCTTTGCGGCCGCTTCGGGATCCACATGGCGGGAATGCTCATGAACGGACAACTGTTTGAATCGTTGCCTTAGTCGTTCCGTGAGAGCACCGGCCAGTTGTCCCGGGCCGCAGAAGATGACGGTGCGGCGGCTCCGCTTCAGCGCTGGGAGCATCGTGTCGATAAGGTCGTCAAGGTGTCGTTGCTCTGGACCGGCGCTGAGGAGTCGAGCACGTAGTTCCTCTAGAACGGCACGCTCGACGTCTAGGACGGTGGGTTCCAGCAACAGGGTGCGCTCCCGGTCGTCAAGACCGGCGCGGTGTGCTGCCTTCTCGTCATTGTTAATGCGCCACTCCAGCGCGGCTGCGAGGTCTCCTGGCGAGACGGTCCCACGCGAGACAAGGACGGCAAAGGCCATGGCGTAGGAGGCCTTGTAGCGCTCCAAGTCTGCGTCAATTAAGTGGTCCCATACGCGAGAACGCCACTCCGACAGCGCCACCTGCACCGCGTTATGAGCATCACTGTCGATCACCAGGACCTCGGGGTCTTGACGGCCGCGGACCTCGAATGGCAGACAATCAGACTCGGGATCGTCCCGCAGGACTGTACGACGCCGATGACGGATGACTCGCCGATGGAGTCTATAAGCTTCACTTATATGAGCCCGTAGTGCTTCGGTACGGACCTTGAGTTCAGCCGTATCGGCGTTCGGCAGAAGTTCGTCCTCGTCGTCCAAGAGTTCTAGAATCCGCCTGCTCAACTCCGCGAAGCGATAGTCGGCTGAAGGCAGCAGAGCCCTAATGTGCTCAATGGCGGACGGTAGGAGGTAGGTGTAATCGCTGTCGAGTGCGTGCACACTGCTGGCTAACTGGGATCGCAACTTGTACTTGTGTTCGAAGGCGGCGCGGTCGGTCCACCGATAGAGTTCAGGATCGAGCAGGTGGAGCACTCCAAGTTGCGTTGCCTGGTGTGACATCACTGGCGTCGCAGACAGCAACAACAGGCGGGGTGAGGAGTGTGCGAGGGCGGCGAGTGCCCGGTAGGAGGGATCATCGGGTCCGGCTGTCTGAGCCAAACGGTGAACCTCGTCGACTATCACAAGGTCGCTCTGGTGGTAGTTCGCCCAGCGTTCCGGGGTCTCGTGCGCTAGGCACTTGACTGTTGCGCGGGGGAAGTCATCGATGAAGAACTTGTCGCAAAGTTCCTGAACCCACTGCCGCCTGAGAACCTCCGGGGTCACAACACAGATCTGCGCAGTCGGATAATCGAGCAGCGTTTGCCGGATGATAAGGCCAGCCTCTATTCCCTTGCCCAGCCCGACCTCATCGGCTAAAAGGTATCGCTGTACGGGGTCGGATAGGACCGTCAGTACGGTGTGAATCTGGTGTGGGAAGAGTTCTACGGCGGAGGACAGTAGAGCCGAGGTGTTGGCGCTCGCTGCGCGCTGCGCCACTAGGTTGCGAAGGAAAGGGAGCCGGGCATCGTGGAAGTATGCAGACTCGTTCCCCCCAGCAGTCAACACTGTGACAGGATCTGCGATCGGTTGGTCCCACCGTACCCGGAGTTCGTCCACGGGAACGGGAAAGTCGTATGGAACGTTGGGAAACGCGACGAAATAGCTATCATCCACTAGAGCCTTGACTCGGCCAGCGAGCCAGTCGCCGGTGTCACGGTTCCGCCAGTAGACCCGAGTGCCAGGGCTTAGGATGAGAGGGTCGCAGTCGACGAGGGGCACCCATTCCGAGTGCGCGAGGGGTTCGGCTACGGACTCGAAAAACTCGACGCGCGCACGACTGTCGTCAACCTCACCGACTCTTCCGACACCGGGCGAGCCAGCGTACTGGACCAACTGGCCCACGCTGAACCGGGTATGCACTGGTTGCTACCCCTCCTGTCAGCCTTTGATCATCTGCTACAGGCTAATAGTCCGTGTCCCGACACGGTGTCGCGGTGTCGGAACGCTGCCGGGTGGCCTAGTGCCATGGAGCGATGCTACGGCAGGCGTAGGTTGCCACCAGCCTGTGCCGCCGGACGAATCCCCATGTCTACACCACAGCACCGACAAAGCTGGACGAAGCGCGCTTGTTTCAATCGGAGGGAGGCTCAGCGATGCGGTTTCCGGCAGCAGATGCGTTCATCCCGCTGTCCTACCGTCTGTCCTTGTACTCATGGAGGAGGCCAACAAGTACCCGCTCCACAGGGCTTCCATCATCTTCGCCTTGCGACGACTGGGCCAGAAATCCGAACTCGACCATAAGCTTGTTGTCCCGAGGGTGCGGGGCCGTGACACTTCAGAAGGGACATCGCAGTTGATCAGGTTGCCGTTCCATCCGAGATGGCGTTCCTGCTCAAGCTGCATGGCTTCCTTACTGAGCAGGCGACTTAACTCCCTCGGACGGTGCCGGTAGGCCCGCTCTCAAAGATGAGGTCTGTGAGGGACACCAGTCAGTAATCAGTGGATGGCCGACTGGGAGAGCAGCAGGGCGGGCGTGATCAGACGGCTGTGGCCGTCTTGGCCGGGGAGTACCTTGCTGATGCCACCTCGATGACCGTGAAGATCATCTAGACATCGAAAGCGCCGCGGTGGGCGGAAGTGAAGGCGGCTGCCTGGGCGGTCGTGTGTCAACGGCCATTTGGTTCTCCCCGTGGGCGGCCGTGAGATCTCCCCGTTGGCGGCCACGAAGTTCTCCCCGACGGCGGCCAGTTATCTCCCCACCGTCGGTGTTGATCGGATTAGCTGAAGGGCTTCACCCCCTGTCCGGAGGTGGCCTGGGTGAGCCGGAAACTGTCACCCTGGGTGACCACGACGTGGGCGTGGTGGAGCAGCCGGTCGACCGTGGCGGTGGCCAGGGTCTTGGGCATGATCTCGTCGAACCCGGACGGGTGCAGGTTGCTGGACACGGCGAGGCTGCGCCGCTCATAGGCGGCGTCGACCAAGCGGTAGAAACCTTCGGCGGCGTCCGGGGAGACCGGTAGCAGGCCGATGTCATCGACGATGATCAGATCGGCGCGGATGATGCGGGCCAAGGCGCGGGCGATGGAGTCATCGACGCGGTGGCGGCGGACCAGGGCGCCGAGGTCTTCGATGGTGAACCAGACGACCGTCAGCCCGGCCTCGACGGCGGCCTGGCCCAACGCCTCGCTGAAGTGGCTCTTGCCGGTGCCCGAGGGGCCGCAGATGCACAGGTTCTCGCGGCGGGTCACCCATTCCAGGCTTTTAAGGGCGTCTTGGGTGGGGCGGGGAATGGAGGATGCGCTGTCGTCCCAGTCGCTGAAGGTCTTGCCGGTGGGGAAGGCAGCGCGTTTGCGGCGGGTGGCCAAATTGGCCCGGTCCCGGCCGGCTGCCTCTTCGGCGAGCAGGACGCGCACCACTTCGGCGGGGTCCCAGCGTTGCGCCTTGGCGGTGGGCACGACCTCGGGCAAAGCCCGGCGGATGTGGGGAAGCTTGAGCCGGCGGGTCAGCTCGATCGCCTCGGCCAGCGGGTCACCGGCGGAGGCGGGAACGGTGCGCAACGGGGTGGCCATCAGATGAGGTTCTCGTCATGGTCAGCGGGCGCGGGCAGGGCGGGCTCGGCATGGGCGGGAACGGCGGTGCCGAAAGCGGCCCAGGCGGAGGTGCCTGGCTGCAGGCTGTGGTCCTCACCCGGCCGGGTGGGCTCAGCACCGGCCCGGCGGGCCTGGTAGTCCAGGATCGACAACAAGTCGGCTTCGGCGAAGCGGCCGCTGATGGCTGCGGTGCCCAGGGCGCGGTCGACCGCACTGGGCGAATGCAGCTTGGCCAGCGCGACAGCCGCGGCCATCTTGGCCCGGATCCGGCGGGTGCCCGCCGCGGCGGCCTCACTCAGCCAGGAGGCGGCCCCGGGGCCGAGCACCAAGAACGCCGCCTCCTCGGGATTGGTGGCCTTGGGAGTGCGGTCGGCATCCTTGTCCGGGCGGGGCGGGTAGTGCGCAGGGTCGATCACCGGCGTCCCGGCGTTGCCACGCGGGTGCCGGGCCACCTCTGCGGCGGTGCCGTCGTCGGCGACGGCGGTGACGATGAGCTCATCGCCGTGGAAGCGGGCCCAGACCCGCGTGTCGACCAGCCGATGCGGCACCGAATAGCGCACGCCCTCCACCGAGATGGTGCAGTCCCAGTTCACCCGGCGGGTCGTGCCGAACGCCGCGGTGAACGCAGAGGCCGGCAGTGGGTGCAGCCGGGCGCGTTCCTCGGCCAGCATCTGCTCGGGTACCCGCCGGCTCAGGCGGTGCACCCGGGCGTTGACCTGCTGGCAGAATTCCCGGCAGGCCGTCTCCAACTGCGCGAACGTCCGATACTCGCCCAGCAGGTTGACCTCGGTGGGCACCAGGTCGGCCTTGGCGATGCGCACCGTCGCCTCGCTGCCGCCCTTGGACTCGGGATCGGCCGGCACACAGGTGCGGATCGTCATCCCGTAATGCTTGGCCACCTCGACGATCTCGGCGTTGCGGACCGCGATCCCGGCCACGTGCTCGGCTGTGACGGTCTTTTCGTTGTCGGTCAGCGCATAGGCCGGCACCCCGCCGATCCGGCGCAGCGTCGTATCCAGGCACGCGACGATCGTCGGCAGCGTCTTGTCCCAGACCGGGATCACCACCCGGAATCGCGACCAGGCCAGCCACGCGCACCACAACGTGGTCTGCCGCCCGCCGATCAGCGGGCCGGTGCCCCAGTCCCACTGCAGCCACAGCCCCGGCTCGACCACCCACGGCCGGTAGATGCGATGGCGGCCCAGCCGATACTGCGCTTTGGCCTCGGCCACCGTCCGCCGGGTGGTGCGCTCACCGCCGGCGAACCCCATCGCGACGATCCGCTTGTGCACCACATCCGCGCGGATCTTCCCCCGCGAGCGGACCACCAGCTCCTCGATCTTCGGCAGGTAGGCATCGATCGCCCGTTCCCGGTGCTTGCGCTGCTCGGGGGCCTGCCCCGCCGCGCGCATCTTCACATAACGGGCCACCGTGTGGTGGTCACACCCGGCCAGCTCGGCCGCAGCCCGGTAACTGCCGGTGAGGTCATACGCCTCGAGAATCTCCATGATCTCCCTGCTGCTCTTCACCCGCTCGACTGTCGCCGACCGGGACAAGTACGGAAGGAGCGGGGAGATATCTGGCCGTCCACGGGGAACCCGGCGGCCATCAGTGGGGCGGTATCTGGCCGCCTACGGGGAGCTTTCCATGGCCGCCGTCAGTCGTGGCTCCTTCCGCAGCGTAAAGCGGGCGCCGCTTTGAGGATCAAGTTGGCGAGGCGTAGTTCGTGCACCTCACACCCCAGATCAACGATCCTCTAGGTGTCAGTCATAGATGCCCCGGACCGTTGCCCCTCATCGACCTCGCCCTGGCGCAGTCACCCAGGAGACGCTCACTGCAGACCTGAGTCGGTCAGCTACCCGACGAGCATTTGGGCCGCGTGGAGGATGAGCGGCTTCCTCAGGTCCACCTCAATTGGACCATTTGCAGAGATCATGAAACCGCGCTCTTGTCGGGGCCTCTTGGCAGCCCTGCTCGTCGCGGAACACTGTCAGGTGAGGTGGTGAGGCACCTCTGCTACGACCATGGAAAGGTGTCGTGGTGATCAACCTGTGACTGGTGTTGTGGAAAGGCCGCGTGGCCGGAGTCGGGGGCACGTCCCGGGGGTGGACGATTCTCCGGCCACGCGGCGGTCTATGTGCCGCTCTGCTCGATGACGGCAATTCGGCGTGCGAGGTCGTGCGCAGACGAAGCGGAGATCAGAAACGGGTTGGGCCTCCGGGGCATGGCCCACCACTGGCGCGTCTGGTTGCCGAACCAGCAGACCCAGGCGCCGAACTTGGTGCCCAGTTCAACGAGGACACGGGCGGGCTCGACCTCCGGCGACGTCCGGGCGACGGGCTGCTGCTCTGGCCAGCGGAACTCGGCCCACACGGTGCGGCCTCGCGCGTCCCCGTCGACACCCATCTGCTCGCTGAGGGCCGCCACAATCGCAAGTCCTCGGCCGCCTTCGAGGAGGTTCTCGGTCTGGGCGACCCGGATGGCCGGCTGCGTCGCGGCTCCTGCGTCCGCAACAGCGATGCGCAGCCCGTTGGTGCTGCGCTGCACGTGGACGACGAAGGTGCCGCCGTTTCCGGAGTGGGTGTGCATGATGGCGTTCGCGGCCAGCTCGGCCACGCAGGTGATGACGGCGTCGCGGTCCGGGCAGTCCGTCAGCAGGCCGCCGACATAACGGCGTACCTCCTGGAGTTGGCGCGCCTCGCCGCGAAAGGCGCGCTGGCACCAGCCAGGGGTCATTGCTGTCTCCTCGGAATGAAGGGCCAACCGCACTCCCGCTCGGTTGCCGAGGCCCAAGGAAATCTCATCAGCAGCGCCCTGACCAGGCGTTTCGCGTCCGCTGCAGGTTCAGAAAGTTCGCCGTGTTCATCGGTGAACATGACAGTGATGGGGTGATTGCAGCCTGTTATCCTGCGGGCCCCGTTGTCCTCTTCCTGACGAAGGGAAGGACGAAATGATCGGACTCGCACGCCTGTACGCCGAGGCTGGCTTCGGCAAGCACGAAAGCTTCGCCGCGGCGGTCAACGCCCATCCGCTCGCCCGGGAGTCGGGGGTGAGCGTGAGCCGGGTGAGCATCGGGCGCTATCTGTCCGGGACGACCGTGCCGGACCTGGCGGTGGGCCGCGTCATCGTCGCCGTGCTCGCGGCCCGCCTGGGCCGACCGGTCACGCTGAACGATGTGTGGCCGGTGGCCTTCGCCCCGGCGGTCTCCGAACTCGCCCTGCGGTACGAGCGGTCTCTCCCCGTCACCGTTGAATGCGTCGCCGAGCTGCTGGCGTGCGAGGTGGACCATGCACGCGCCCGGGCCTTGGCCGCGTTGGACTTCGCCCCACCTGCTGTTTCCGAGGCCATCACCGGCTGGCGGTACGGTCTGGCCGACTCGGTAACCGGCAGGCAGACGGAAAGCCGGGATGTGACGCACCGCCAGGTCGCCCAGATCCGTGAGACGTGCGCGTGGTTCTCCGGGCTCGACCACGCCCGAGGCGGCGGACTGGTACGCAGCGCGGTGACAACCTACCTGCACGATCACGTGGCCCCTCTGCTGCGCGGCAGCTACACCGATGCCGTGGGCCGCAGCCTGTTCGCCGTAGCGGCCGAGATGCTGCAACTGGCCGGATGGATGGCCTACGACCTCGAACGGCACGGCCTGGCCCAGCGCTACTACATCCAGGCGTTGCGCTTGGCCAAGGCGTCCGGCGTGGAGTCGCGGGGCTTCGACGCGTTCGTGCTGGTACGGCTCAGCCAGCAGGCGCTCAACCGCGACCACGCCGACGAGGCCCTCTACCTCGCGCGTGCCGCCCACGACGACGTCGCCCTGTCCGCAACCACACCGGCCGTACGCGCACTCGCCTACGCCGCAGAGGCTCGGGCGTGCGCTCGGCTGTACGAGAAAGGCGACACCCACGCGGCCACGGCCTGCCGCCAGGCCCTCCTCGCTGCCGAACGTGAACTCGATGCCGGCGATCTCGACGGTGAGCCTGCCTGGATCGGTTACTTCGACCCGCCCGAACTCGCGGCGGAAGTAGCACACTCGCTGGTCGTGATCGGCGACACCACTGCCGCGCTGCCCCACCTCGATTCAGCACTCACTGGCAAGAGCATCGACCGCGCCCGCGACAGGCTGTTCTGCCAGCTCAACCTGGCGGCAGCCCATCTCAAGACGGGCGACCTCGACGCCGCCTTGGCCGTCGCGGAGCAGGCTCTCCCCACCGCTGGAACCATCGCCTCCACCCGGGTCCGCAGCCGGTTTCGGAGCTTCCACCGATCGCTACCGGCCAAGGAGCCTCGCGTTGTCGCGTTCAATGAACGCGTGCATGATGAATTGGCCGGAGTTGCGTAGAGCTCCGGGGACCAGACGACGAAATGCCGTCTGGTGAGCCGGACAACACGGGGAGCGCCAACTCGCACGATGAGTACGCAGCCGGTCGACGCCCCCTACAGGACAGCCCTGGTAAACGCCTGTCGACAGGCCGGGCTCGATTGTGCGGGTGCTCGCCTGCTACGCGTTCACGCCAACGCGATCTACCACTTGCCCCGGGAGAACGCCGTCGCGCGCGTCCGCAACGCCTCGGCGCTGGAACGCATGCGCATCGCCGTCCAGACCGCTGCCTGGCTCGCCGGGAAGGGCTTCCCCACGCTAAGGCCGCTCGACGTGACCCAGCCCGTGATCGTCGGCACCCACTTGGCGACCTTCTGGGAGTACCTGCCGCCCCTCGACGGACGGTCGGCCGACGTCACCCACCTTGCCGGCCTGCTGCGCGTGCTGCACCGTCATCCGCTGCCTCCGTTGCCGCTTCCCTCTATTCGCCCGGTGGGGAGCACCGCAGCCGAGGCGAGGGCGTCCACCGTCCTGTCTGAGAGCGAGCGGGACTGGCTGGTCGCGCGTTGCGTGGAGTTGGAGGAGGGCTTCGCGCGGCTCGCGGCCACGCTGCCGTGGGGGATCGTGCACGGCGACGCCCACACCAACAACCTTCTGCCTCATCACGAAGGCGGCTGGGTGCTCATCGACTGGGACTCCGTCGGCGTCGGCCCGCCCGCGTACGACTTCATGCCCATCTATCTGCGCCCCCGCCGCTTCGGCTATCCGCAGTCCTTATGGCACGACTTCTGTACGGCCTACGGAACCGACCCAGTGGAGGACGGCGACCTGAACCTGCTGGCACAGATCCGTGAGGTTCGCAGCCTCAGCGCCTTCATCCGCGGCGCCGAACACAACCCTGCCGCCCGCGCTGAGCTCTTCAACCGGCTGTCCTCCCTCATGGCAGGAGACAGCACGCGCAGGTGGAACGCCCTCTAATCTGGCGCGACCGACAGCGAACCCTAAGCCCGTGGGGTCTGAAGCCTGACCGGCGACTTTGGAGCCGAGTTCATCCGGTCCAGCTGGGCTTGGGTTTCGGAGGAACAGGCCACCCCGAGGGCATCGAGGCGGGCCTTCAAATGGCGAGCGCGCATCCGGGCTTCGTCAGTGCGGCCGAGGTCGATAAGGAGCCGGATGACCGACCTGGCTGCGCTCTCCATGTCCGGGTCGAGAGCGCACGCCTGGTCGTAAACTTCCAACGCGCGCTCGTTCCGCCCTGCGCGTTCGTGGAGCACTCCGAGCTGAAGGAGGGCCTTCGCACTGGCCACGGTCACCGGCCAGCGGTGGTCCTGATCGAGCCAGTCGTACCTGAGGCCCTGGCACAGGCGTCCCTGGCACAGCCTTGCGACCACTTCCAGTGCGACCGTCTTGGCCTCCTCGTCCCCGGCGGTACGCGCGTCGGCGAGCGCGCGGTGGAAGGCCCATAGATCCACGTCGACGTGCTGCGCCTCGATGCGGTATGTCTTGCCGCTTCGTTCGACGAAACTGGCTTCCTTCTCGCCCACGCCGGAGGCTCCGCGCAGCGCGGCGCGCAGGTCCTTGAGGGCGGCATGGAAGCGATACCCGGCCAGCGTTTCCTCCAGATCCGGCCAGAGATGCTCGCAGATCTCCTCGCGATCCAGGCCCTTGGGGTGGACGGCCAGGAGGACGAGCAGCTCCAGAGCTTTGGCGCGGCCGGAGATATCCACCGACGTGCCGTTCACCTCGATGACCGGTGCGCCAAGGATGGTGAACCGGACCGGTTGGGCTGCGGTGCTGGGCGGCGGGACCTCGAGTTCTGCCGACTTCTCGGTCGGCTCGGCCGGCATGCCGTTCCCCACGGCGAGTGCGTGGAGCACTGTCGCCGCGACATTGGTCGGCATGTGGAACAGCGTGACGTCGTGGAGTTCCTTCGCCAGAGGGCCGATCGTCTCGGCCACTCGGTGGTCCTGGTCGATCTCACAGGTGGTTCCGGACGACGATCGCCCTATCAGGACGGCCCCGACGCCGAAGGTGGACCCCAAGCTCATGAGGGTGTCCAGGTAGGCGTGGCCATCTGCAGCGCAGGCAGTCAACAGCAGTGCGGGCAGCGGCTCACCGGGCTCAGCCTCGCGGAACTGGGGGATGTCGTCGGCGTCGTGGTCGCGGAGGATGCGGCGGCGGGCGACAAACTGTTCCTCCAGGTGGTCGACGGCCTCGTCCAGGGTGGCGACCAACCGGAGGCCCGGCAGGTAGCCGGTCAGCGTGGTGATGGTCTCGCCGAACCACCGTACGGCGTCCTGCGAGGGAATGACGATCTCGGCACGGTGCTGGTCGGCCTGGGGGAGGAGGTCGAGCACGATCGCTCGTACGCAGTCTTCGGCTCCCGGACCAGTCAGTGCCAGATTGAGCCCGGAGAGTTCCAGGGAGACCGGATCCTCGCCGCGGATCCCGGCTTTGAGCATGAGTGGCGGGTCGATGGAGAACGCGGAGGTGACCAGTTCGAAATCCTCCGGCGGACCATCTTCCGATTCGGCGAAACTGCGGCGGTGTGACTGCTCCAGCGTTTGTACGGCGGGCGCCTGCGGTTCGGGAGCAGGCACGCTGAGCGGCTCGTCGACGGCCGGGACGGGTAGGCGTCGCCGATGGCGGAGCCGGGCGGAGGCGAGCGCGACGGCCACGCCCGCGGCGAAGGAGATGGCCATCATGCCGCCTTCGGGCAGCACGACCGCACTCGAACAGACGGCCGATCTCCTTGGCTGCGGCGAGAAGTCCGCCGTGAGACGAGGTGAGGTGTCTTCGTGGTGACCGGGTTGCCGCGTTGCCGATGTAGTCGTGGGAAGAGGCGAAGGGGCTCGGTGGCGGGTCGGATCGGCCTTCCTGGTGTCCCGTTCGCGTTCGGGCAGGACGAGGTGCCATCCGGATTCCAGCACGTCAGGATCGGTCAGCCGGGCGCCGCCCGGCTGCGGCCGGTCTCTGTTCAGCCTGAAGAGCTCTTTGTATCGCCTGCCGTCTCCGAGGTGTTGTTCGGCGATCTCCCACAGACTCTCGCCCGGCCTGACGGTGTGGGTGCGTTGGGATGAGCGAGGTCCCTTCCTGGCGGCGTCGTCGGGTAGACGTAGGGTCCATCCGGGTCTCAGCCAGTCTCCTCGGGTGAAGGTCTGCCCGTCGTCCATGGTGCGTCCCTGGTTCAGCGTGACGATCTCCCGGTAGCGCATCGGGTCTCCGAGCTGCTTGTCGGCGATCGTCCAGAGGGTGTCTCTCGGCTGGACCACATAGGTCGCGTACGGCTTGGCCGGCTCAGAGGTCTTCGGCTCGGCCGCCGTGAGGTGGTGCGAGGGCAAGGCCGCCGGTGTGACTGCCACCGCTGCCGCCGGGATGGTTCCGCGGGATGCGGCAAGCGGAGCTGTGGTCGCCACGGTGATCGTGGTGATCAGGTAGGCCGCCAGCCGCTGGAACGGCATGCGCACCCTCCCGCGCCTGGCGCGGGCCGTTGCCACCAACTCCGCGATCACGGCCCCGGCGAACAGGGCCCAGCACGTCCATACGGTCGCGAGCAGGAGCGTCTTGATCACAACGGGTTCGGCGGGTGTGGCCAGGTCGTCGAGGGTGGGCAGGTCCACCGGCCAGAAGAAGGTCAGCAGGATGGCGGGGATTCCGGCGAGCAGCCCAGTAAGCACCGCGACCGCCGCCGCCTTGGCGAGGATGGGGTGACGCAGCCCGTACATCGTCATGATCGTCCTTGCTCGATGCCCTGGAACATGCGCGCTGAGGCGCTGGCTGTGGCGGTCACGCTGCCGATGCCGATCAGAGAAATCAGCACGGTCGGCCGGGACACCGTGACGGTCACCTGGACCGTGCGGTTGCCGGATAGGGAGGCGTTGCCCGAGTGCCCGCTGGAGGACAGGTAGGCCCGAGCGGCGGCCAACGCCCTGGAAGCGTCGATCTCGAATCGGCCGCTGGCGTAGGCATGGTCGATGTCCACCTGTCCAGCTCCGGCGCGGGCGGCCTCCTCGGCCACGGCGTAGGCCTCTCGGTATGCCTGGATCTTGGCTCCGCCGTCCACGACGAGTCCGGCGCAGATCAGCAGCGCCAGGCCGAGTACCGCGGTGAACGCGGTGACGGAGCCTCGCTCCTCAATCCGTGTCACGGCTGTCCGCTCCTTGCGCGGTGCGGGTCGATCGGGCTGCTGAAGCTGCTGGTCAGGCGCTTGGATCCGGGAACTCCGGGCACGGCGAGGTCGGCCAGGTCCACGTCACACGTGACACGAGCGACCACGACAGCAGGCCTCCCCAGCGGAGTGGAGAACCCTGTCGTGTCGACGGTCACCGACGGCGAGCACGCCAGCCCTTCACGATCGAGCGCCGCCCGCGCACTGGACAGAGCGGCCGATCGTGCCGCGGCTGGATCGCGGGCCATGGAAGCCTGGCGGGCCGCGTCCCGCGCCGCGGCGTCGATGGCGCCATGGGTGAGCGTCACACGGCCCAGCCCGACCACCATCAGCAGCACGGCAACCAGAGCGGGCGCGATGATCGCCGTCTCCAAGGCCATCGAGCCGCGCTCACGCAGGTCCGTCATTCGGATGTCCACTTCTCCACCGGGGCCCGGGCGACCTGCTCGACATCGAGGGGCAGCAGCGGAATCAGGCTGATCGCCTGGCCGCTGACCGCCACGCTGAGGCTGTCCGCGGTGCGCTCGACGCTGACCCTGGCGGAGGTGAGGAACGACCCGCCGACCTGCCGTATGAAGCGTTCGGCTGTCGCCTGCCCGGCGGAAAGGCTGGAGCCGTACGCGCGCCCGGCTCGCAGGCCTTCCTGAGCCGCCGCCAACGCGAGGTTCCGGGCGTGGAACCACAACGCGGCGTTGATTGCGAGCAGGACCAGCAGGAGGAGCGCGGGATAGACCAGCGCGGCCTCCAGCGTCGCCGATCCTCGCTCACGCCCGTTCATTTGATCTTGGCGAGCTGTTCGTTGACGACGGACGTGATTTTCGCGCCTACGGCGATGGCCAGCAGAAACACCACGGCTGCGATGATCACCCATTCGACCGTCGAACCACCGCGTTCAGGGTTCGCGCCGCGCCGCTGCGCGTACCGATTGATAACCAGCGGCATCCGCTCCAGCTGTACGGCCAGCGCGAGCATGGCTCTGTAGATCATCGGTGGATACCTCCGAAAGGGTCAGCCGCCGGTCATTCGCGCGAAGGCGGGATAGCCGAGCAGCAGCAGGAACCCGAGGACCGACAGGGCCATCGGGACGGTCATGGTCTCGGTACGGGACTTGGCCTTGGACACCTCGGCCGACAGTTCGACCTCGCGCAGGGATTGGGCCTTGGCCATGAGGGTGTCGAGGATGCCGGCGCCGTGAGTTCCGGCGAGCCGGGCGATGGCGGCCAGGTCGGCGAGCTCGGGAACGTGGATCTCCTCGGACAGCCGGGTGAGCTCGTCCCATGCGCTCGCGGTGGCCCGCCGTGCGGGGTCCAGCGCGAGGGACAACCGCTGGAAGGTCCACCCTCCGCCGACCTTTGCGGCCGACTCCAGCGCCTCAGCCGGCCCCGATCCTGCCGCGCGAGCGAGCGCCACCAGATCCAGGTACGCCACGATGGCCTGCCGGAATGCCGCCCGCGCCTCGGCGGCCTGGCCGCGTATCGAGGCGTCGGGGGCGAAGAATGCCGCGACGGCGAAGGCCAGGCATGCTCCCCATGAGACCGGCCAGGGAAGGGCGACGCCGAGCAGTGCGCACCACGCCCAGAAGACGACCGGACCAGCCGCCCCGAGCCCGATCATCGCGCCCTTCTGGGTGAGGTAGTCATCGGCCGTCTTGCCGAGCACTGCCAAATCCGCCTGCGGGAGCCGCGCGCCGATTACCGTTCCGGACAGTTTCCGCACCATGCGCGACCGCCAGTCCCCGTCCGGCTCGCTGCGGCTCCCGCCCGGTCTGAGCCGTTCCATCGCCGGTGCGAGCGCGGGCGGGGCGGGGAAGAGCGCCATGATGGCGAGGGCTCCGCCGAGGCCGATCAATGCCCCACAGGTCAGAACCAGCGCGATCACGATGGATCACCTGCGGGGTTGAGGAAGCGATGTCCCTTCGGCGCTCTGGTCAGGCGGTGCAGCCACATGAAGGCACCCGCG
This sequence comes from Microbispora triticiradicis, assembly GCA_003260025.2. Taxonomy (GTDB): domain Bacteria; phylum Actinomycetota; class Actinomycetes; order Streptosporangiales; family Streptosporangiaceae; genus Microbispora; species Microbispora triticiradicis. The sequence continues at coordinate 157,954 of QFZU02000063.1, forward strand.
TACAGCGCGATCACGATGCCCAGAACGAACTGGCCGCCGACCGTACCGAACGGGGCGACATAAGCCTGGTTGACCAGCGCGAAGGCGGTGTATCCGAGCAGCGCGCCGATGACCCATCGGGCGGTCGTGCGATGGGTCGCGCGCTCGGCGTCGATCTCCCGCCGTGCGGCCACGTCCTTGGCCACCGTACGGGCAAGGCCCTGGAGTACCTCTCGCAGTCCCTTGCCGCGGGCGCGGCAGGCCAGGATCAGCGCTGCGGCGATCACATCCCCGGTCGAGTCGTTCAGGTCATCGGCGAACGCTCGCAAGGCCTGCTCGGTCGGGGTGCGATAGGCGAGCCGCCGGGCGAGCGCCCGCACTTCGGCTGCGATCGCCGGCGGCGGGTTGTCCGCGCTGGACTGCAACGCCTCCTCGATGCCTGCACTGCCGCCCAGCACGTCGGCCAGATGACGGGTCCACGTCTGCAGCGCCTCCAGGCGCTCGATCCGCCGCCCGCTGTCGCGGGCGCTGAGCATCCGCGGCAGCGTCACAGCGCCCACGGCAGCCCCGAGGGCGGCGACCGGCCAGCCCGTCAGCCACCACGTCAGTACGAGAACTCCCGCAGCCACGGCCGCGGGAATCGCCGGTATCCGCCGTAGCCGCCGTGTCGGGTGCGGAGGCCGTACCGGGGCTCGGCGCACACCCACGATGGCGAGCAGAGGTCCCGCGACGAGCGCCGCGCCGGCCAGCGCGGCGAGCCAGCCGGTCATGCGTACCCTCGATCCCAGCCCCGAGGCGCGAACAGGTCCGGGTCGAACCCCGCCGCCACCAGTTCCTCCATGCACTGCGGGATCGTGTTCGGTACGGCCTGTCCGTCCGGCCCCGGGATGTAGACGTGGTTGACCGCCGGTTCCAGTCCGTCTCCCGGCGGCAGCACCTCGTTCACCTCGGCGACGTAGCGGCGGTTGACCATGCCGTCGAGGTCGTGGCGGAGTTCGTGCCGCAGGTGGACGACGAAGTCCACGGCCATGCCGATCGTGCGGAACAGCGTGTCCGGCGCGATGGAAAGGCCGCCGGAACCGGCGAGGATCAGCATCCGGGCGAACACCTGGTCGGCCGAGTCGGCGTGCATGGTGCAGATGGAGCCGGAGCCGCCGGTGTTCATCGCCTCCAGCATCGGCACCAGCTCGTCGCCACGGACCTCGCCGACGATGATCCGGCGCGCGTTGAACCGAAGCGCGTCCTCGATGAGCTGGCGCATCGTGATCGCGCCCAGTCCTTCGGTGTTGCCCTCCCGGGCCTCCATCGCGAGCACGTCTCGGTGCCGGTCGGTCTGCAGGTGAAGGAAGAGCTCGTACTCCTTCTCCACGGTGGCGATCCGCTCATACGCGTCGATCTCGGCGGCCAGTGCCCGGGCGAAGGTGGTCTTGCCGTCGCCCATCCCACCCGTGATCACGATGTCCTTGTGGGCGCGTACGGCGGCGGCGAGGAACGCGCGAAGTCCCTTGTCCACGGTGCCGTTCACCATCAGGTCGTCCAGGTCGGCCTCGAGCAGGCCGTGTCTGCGGATGGACAGGCACGGCCGTGGCGTGACTCCCATCAGCGCGGCGATGCGGGTCCGGTGGCCGACGGACAGGTGAAGACGCGGCCGGGCGATCGAGAAATCCCGGGCGGTCTGTCCCTGGTAGGCGGCCCACCGGCGGACATTGCCCACCAGCTCCTCATCACTGTCGGCGATCGGTTGTCCGAGCGCCTTGCGGCCGTCCCGGTAGGTGATCCACACCTGGTCACAGCCGTTGACGTCGATGTTCTCCACCTCGGGGTCGTCGACGAACGGCTGCAGACGCCCCAGCGCGAAGATCTCGTTGTAGACCGCTTCCGCGAGCCGGCGCTCCTCCTGCAGCGTCGGCGCATCCCTGCCGGCCAGCGCCCTGCTGTCCACGTGCTCGCGGACCAGGTCGGTGATGACCGCTCTCGCGTACTCGCGTACGGCCTCGTCCCCGGTGACCGCTGCGGCATCAAGCGCTTGCGTGACCGTGGGCAGGACCTCGCGCACCGCCTGCTGGACGTCGAAGCTCACGAGACTGTCACCTCGGTACGTGCCGGTTCCTCGCAGAGGTGATCGGTCAGCGAACGAGCGGCCCGAATCAGTGGAGAACGGGGGAGGTACCGCTCGTTGCCGACGCCATGCGACAGCACCGCCGCGGCCCGAGGATCGTGGGGAAGGTGGTCGACCACCTCCACGCCGAGCGTCTTCGCCACCTCCTTGCGGCCGTACTGCCCGACCCCGACGAGCAGAGCCCGCGCAGCGGACCGACGACCGCGCAGGGCTCGAATCTCAGTGAGGCGGGGAACCAGCGCGGACAGGTCCACGAGCGTGGGACGTGCGACCACGAGGACCTGGTCCGCGTCGACGAGCAGCGGGGTAGGCGTGTCCGAGCCGCCGACGCGTCCGACGTCGGCGATCACATCCCCGGGCGTCGCGGTGAAGGTCTTGGTGATGTCCACCCAGAGTTGCCGGACCGAGGCCAGCTGAGCAGGGTCGGCGAGACCTGGCAGGATCCGGCGGGACTCGGCACCAGCCAGATGCAGGATCTGCTCGTGAAGAGTGGTGGCGGGGTCTGCGCCGCGGCGGAGTTGGACCGCCCACTCGCCCAGGCCGCGTTCCTGCGGCTGGCCGACGAGGTATCCGGACAGGACGCTGCCACCGGCAGGATCGCACTCGGCGAACAGAACCTCACGCGGCCAGGCCAGCATGAGAGCGAGTCCGGTCGTCGTGACGCCCGGACTATGGCCGCCCGAGCACAAGACGGTCAGCATCTATGTTCACCTCGCCCGCGACTGGAGGATGAGCGCGATCTTCCCGTCCGCGGCCTGACGCGCCAGCGCACTGCCCTCGCCGGCCGGGACGACGAGGTCGACCACGATGAGCCCGTCAGCGTCGGGCTCGCCGACGCGGTCGACCCGAGCCTGGTGATCGGCAGGGGCGCCCTGCCCGTTCGAGATGGCGGGCGCCACGGCGGCGGCCACGACGCGATCACCGGGCTGGATTCCCCTGGCCGGTAGTTGGCTGGGCTTGAGCGCCACCGACACGACGACCTGTCCCGGTGCCGGAACGAGCGTCCCGGTCAGGTGCGCGGGTGCCAGCAGGCTGCCGGCCTTCAGGTCCACGGCGGCGCGTCTGCCGATGACCGCGCTCTTGTCGGTGGCCTCCACGGCCCGTACTCCCGAGTCCAGGCCGAGCGCGACCGTCCGAAGGTCCTGTGCTTGCAACTGCTGGCCGAGGGGAACGTCGCGTGCCATGACGAGGACCGGCGTCCGGTGCCCGGCGATGCCGTACACCTGCCAGGCGATCAGCGCGCCGAGAGCGGTCAGCGCGATGCTCACCACGAGCATCACCGGGCTGCGCCTGCTCGGTAGCGGGCGCACGTGTGTGGCCCGGCTCACTACCCTGCTCGGCGTGGAGCGCTGGAGCATAGGGCTATCCCTTCGTGACGAGCGCCTGGGCTTCGATGACGCGGATCGGGAAGGTGACCGACTTCGTGATGGGCGGCAGCGTGCCGCCTGTGCCACCCGAGCCGCGCCAGGTGCCGCTCCAGGTCGCTGACACGGTCACCCGATAGGCGCTTGCCGGATGCTGGTACGTGTGCGAACAGGTGGAGCTCTGCTGGTCGGCAGGCCGAGTGGTGTCGTACGCGGCTCCAGGCCCGTCGCAGGTGAGCGTCTCGCCGTCGCCGGTACTGATGGTCATCCGCTCGGGAGTGGCGGTGGCCGCGGCCCAGACGGTGCCCATGTGCAGCCTCTTTGACTTGGGCGTCCACTGCCCGTCGGCTAGGAAGAACCACTGCGGGAGCCCGACCAGCCCGTTCTGTCCGCGTGGCGGAGCGGTGAGCACTGTCGGCGGCGCGATCGGGATCAATTTGTACGCGCGACGAGCGAGCTGCTCCGGGGTGACCTCATCGCGCCGCTTCTTCAGCCAGACGACGTCTCGGTAGCCATCGGAGCACTCGACCAGGTAGTAGGCGCCCTTGCCGGTCGGCTCGCTGCTCAGGTTGCTGCCGGGATCGACGAACTCCAGACCACCGTTCTCCCGCCCGTCAGCGAACCACGGCTGGTAAGTACATCTGACCTTCGATCCCTTGCCAGTCGGAGTCGCTGACCCGGGACGGGGCAGGCGTTTGGCAGAAATGATGTAGCCCGTATAGTCGCTCGACACGCCGACGCCATCTCCGTCCCCGTCTCCGAGCGGGGCAATGACAAGTCCGGCGACAAGGACATAAGTCATTCCGTAGGCGAACAAGGCTCTTTCACCTGCTCTACCTTCGACACTCGCCAGGCGCCATCCGTCCCCTTCGCAAGGGTGGCGACAAGATGAATGCGACTCGTTCCGTGCGTGAGGCGCTTTCCTGTCCGATCGTCTGCCTGACCGCCTTTCCGGGCGTCCTGGCAGTCGTGGAGGGTGGCGCTATCCCTCTCAATCCGTACGTCGAACGGGTGATGTTGGGGCTGTCCCCAGGTCACCCGGTGAGTGGCGCGGAGCGCGGCGATTCCTCGCAACATCCGGCTTAGAAGAGGCTGGGTGGCCACCTGTTCAAGGATCGCCTTGCGCTCTGCTGGGTAAGCACGCTCGGCGCGTTGGCCGGCAGGGTAGAGGTCGCGGTATACGGCAAGAACGGCATCCTCGCCAGTGGTGGCCGTCGGTGTGGGCGAGAGCGGCGTGGTGGTACGGGTTGGTTCTGGAGCCGTGCCACTGGACTGGCAGGCAGTCACAGCGCTTGCCGTGACGACGAACATCGCCACCAAGGGCAAGGCCCGTTTTGGGCACCGCAAAACAACCCTCACCGGCCAGCACCTTCACCGTAGAAATTGGTCCACTACAAGCAGTCGCCAGATTAGAGTAGTGGCCCAAGTGCGGCGCCTAACGGTCTGGTCATTCAATCATTACCGGCGATTTATCAAGGCGGCTAAACCCTTACGGCGGTTGCGTTCTAGCGACGCGAGAGCTGAGCCCAAATCGTCGAAAACTAAGTAATTATCCGCCTAATGGGCGCATGTTCTGTATAGCGCCCTAAATGGGATCAGTAGTTCCGCGAACGTCTCGAACTGCAGCGCCCTCGCATACGTCCGGCTACGGGAGCAGGCGGATGAGGCCGTCCTCCAGGTAAGCGGTCTGGCCGGCGCCTGCCGCCAAGATGGCCGCGCTCATCCTCCGCGCCAGGCCTGGCGGCAAGAGCTTATCCAAGTCCGTGGGAGGAGCGAATACGTATTCGTCGAGCTCCTCGGGTTGCAGGCGGAGCGCCGCGATTTGGGAATCAGTGAGCACGCCTGCGTTGAAGACGAACATCAGCCCGGCGTCCCAGGGCGGTGCCGGTGGCACCCAGTCGACACATGCGAGCTGAACCATCGGCGGCGCAATGCCCAACTCCTCCTGCAGTTCACGGAGCAGAGCACCGACGGGGGACTCCCCTGCCTCGACCATCCCGCCGGGGATGTCCCATTCGTCCTTGTAGACCGGGTGCACGACAAGCACCCGCCCCTCGTTGTCTCGGAGCAATGCGCCGGCCGCGGCACGAAGGCGCGGTACGGAGGCGACGTAAGCCAGGTATGACGCGGAGTCGCTCATGACGGCTCCGACACTACGAGCCGCGCACGGCCTGGCGCCGGTGTATTTCCAAACCTCACGCGGAGGCAGCGCGTACACCACTGGCCGGGACGTCACCGGCCGGCAGGGAAAGACGGCGTGTCGCCCCCGGACTGTTCGTACCCTGAGCCGGTGCGCACCGGCTCTCTTGATACCCGTTTGATCGTTGTCCGCGGAAACTCCGGCTCTGGGAAGACCAGCGTCGCCCGGGCCGTGCGGGCCGCCTATGGCCGTGGCCTGGCTCTGGTCGGCCAGGACGTCGTACGGCGGGAGCTGCTGCGGGAGCGGGACGTGGACGGCGGTGTAAACATCGGCCTCATTGACACGATCGTCCGATACTCCCTCGATCACGGATACCACGTCCTGCTCGAAGGCATCCTCACCGCCAGCCGGTACGGGGCGATGCTGCAGTCCCTACGCCGTGACCACGCCGGGACCAGCGCCTTCTTCTACCTGGACGTGTCCCTTCCGGAGACGCTCCGGCGGCATGACAGCCGTCCCCAGCGGTCGGAGTTCACGCCGGACCAGATGCGGGAGTGGTATCAGGAGCGCGACCTGCTGCCGGACGGGTGCGAGACGGTCGTCGGGGAGGAAAGTCCGCTGGAAGCGTCGGTGCGGCAGGTGCTGTGCCAAGCTCGCCTGACTTCCGGCGCGGACCAGCCAGCACCAACGCCTCCTGCCGGTCGCCTCGATCGGCGATGATCCCCGCCATAGCAGCCGGCGGACCCGATCCGCACAGTACTTGGAACCCTCTTGATCGTCTCGTACCTCCGACGCCGCCGGGCTGGCGGGCAGCCACAGCGCTTGCTGTAACGCGACCAAGGGCAACAGGCTCTCGTATAGACCATCGGGAAAGAGACTCTGGCATGGAGCCCACCTACCACCCGACCCCACGCCCGGGCATCGGGCTTGCCGCTGATGCGGACTTCGCCCGCCACACTTTCGTGGTCATCGACTTCGAAGGGCTCACCCCGGCGGGGCGATCGCCGGTGCCGATCGAGGTCGCGGCCGTGGCACTGGTCCCCAAGGACGGCGAACTACAGGAGACGTGGCGGTTTGAGTCGCTGATCCGGCCGCCCGCGGACGTGCCGGTCACTGCCTTCGACACGCGCCAGACCGGCATCACTGCAGCGATGCTGGCCCGGGCGGCTGGGCCCGAGCACGTTATGGCCACCCTGGACGCCCTGCTGGACGCGCCGCCGTACCGGCTGGTCGCTCACGGCGCCGGCACCGAAGCCACACTGATCGCCCACCAAGCGGCGCACTGCCCAGCCCTGGCGGCCACCCCACTGCTGGACACCGTCCGCCTGGCCCGCACCATCTACCCCGAGTTGCCCTCGCACGGGCTTGATGCGCTGATGCGTTACCTGCGCATCCCGGTCCCCGCCGATCGGCACCGGGCGATGCCGGATGTAAAGGTCACCATCCAGGTGCTGCGACGCATCCTCGCCGAGAACGCCACGGCGGGCCGCTGGGCCAGCCTGCTCGCCATGGACATCGTCGCCGGCCTGCCGCCCAAGCGACTGCCCGCCATCGAAGGCATCCAGGACGAACTCTTCTAAATGCGGACAGACACACTGGCGGGATCACGTGCGCGGCCGCTCGGACCGCCTCGGTGTCCTATAGCGCCCGGCTACGGCCGCCGCTGCACAGGCCGCCGTGCACGTCCACCCGACGGGCTGTACCCTCGCGAACCACCACTGATCGCACACCGTATGACCGACGTAGCGGGCGAACCCGCGAAATCACGCTTGACGATTGGTCTCGAAGGGGAGTCGTCCCAGCCGCCTGGCCACGAAGCAGGCAAGGTATCCCGCGAAGACGTGATACAGCAGCGGGGAGAATTCCTCGCGTACCTCGCCGTGTACCGGCAGTACCTCGTCAGCCGCCTTGGCCAGCTCGTCATCGGCGGCGTCGGCTACGGCGATAACGGTCCTGCCGAAGGAGCGGGCTCTGTCGAGAACCGCGTGTGCGCGGTCGTGGCTGCGGCCCGGAGGCGCGATCACGAAGGTGGGCATGTCTCGTGGGCGGGCCAGGGCCTCGACGTGTTCCCATTCCTCCAGATCCTGGCCGGCGGCGAACACTCCGGCCGCCTCGACGACCTTCGCCGCGGCGTAATTTGCGGTGCCGTACCCAGGACCGCTGCCGAGCATGATCATGACGGGTGCGTGGGCGATCCGCACTGCGAGCTGTTCGCATCGCTCCCTTGCCACCGCCGCAGTGGCTTCAATGGAGCCGGCTGCGGCAAGCAACTCGCTGCGCAACTGCTCGGCTTCCGCCGCCGAGTGTCGGTCCCGACGGTGGCCCAGGCCGATGGCGGTCAGGGCCATCCCCAGCAGGCTCGCCTGGTAGGTCCGAATCCCCGGTGACGGCTTGGCGCCGGTCAGCGGCAGCACGAGCGCGTGATCAGCGGCACGAGTGATCGCACTGCCGGGGGTGGTGGTGATAGCCAGGGTCAGTGCTCCGTGCTCGCGGACCCGCTCCAGTGTTTGCAGGACCCGTTCAGTACGGCCCGAGGCCGATGTGGCGATCACGACCGTCCCCCTGGGAAGGGCAGGAGGACGGTCCCAAGCCGCGCCGTACCGAAGAAGCCGAAGCGCGCTCAACGGCTCGCAGGGGACATCGGCCAGCGACTCGAAGGCCAACTCCGAGGCGAGCGAGGCGTGGAAGGAGTCGCCGTCCCCCGTCGGGTAGATGCCGGACGCCGTCACCCAACGGGCGTCGTCCAGCAGCATCTCCACCTGCTCGGCGGTGGGGCCGATCAGAGCGCGGAGGTCTGCCGCCAGAGCGTCGCCTTGAGCCAGCATCTCCTCCAGCGTGTAGGGGTGATGCACGGTGGTCCGCCTTCCGTCTCGTCAATCGCGGGGCACAGCCTGCGCCGTCGCCCTCACGGCTGCAGCCCGCGCACGATCTCTACGTACGCTTTGACCTTCCCGACATCGATGAGGCCGCCCCAGCCGCCGCGCTCCAGGCAGGTCCCGACGAAGGCGCCGTCCGCCGCGCTCAGCAGCCGAGCGGCGTTTTCATGGTTGGTGTGGCCGGCCAGGATGATCGGCAGATCCGGTGTCGCGGCGCGGACCGCGGCGATCATCTCCAGCACGATCGCCTCATCCTCATGACACAGGGAGACGGCGTCCGCGCCGACCTGCCGGGCCGCCTTCGCCACCTGCCCGACGGTCTTGCCGCCGCCGAACCAGGTGTAATGCATCGACTCCACCTCGGCGATGATGCCGATGTTCCAGGCGTCAATCTTCTTGCGGTACTCCATCACCGACAGGGGATCGGCCTCGACCATGCCGTGCGTGGTCAAAGTTGCGCCCACCAAGGCGCCCGCGCGTACGAAGGAGCCGCCAGCGACCTTCGCCACCGCCAGCGACGCCTGCACCGCGTTGCGCATGAGCTGCACCCCGACATGGAACTCAGGACGGGTGGCCTGCGCGACGGCGCGAGTGATGACGCTCATCGCCGCGATCCGCGCCGGATCGGACTGCTCGCCCGTGCTGTAGACACGGTCCACAGTCTGGATCAGACACCCGTCCGCACCGCCCTCGTCCAGCGCACGAGCCGAAGAGACGGCGTCGTCGAGGATCTGCTCGAAGCTGCCCTCGCGATGAAACGGTGTCCCCGGCAGAGGCTGCAGATGAATCATTCCGAGGACGGCCTTGTGCCGCCCGAATGCCTCGAGGTTGTGCACGCCGCCTCCGGTGATCAGTCGCTGCCGCGATGAACGTCGTGCTCGCCATGCCAAGATCGGCAAATCCGACCATGTCACCTTCTCGGAAGGCGGAACAGTGATGTGAAGGTGACAACATCACATACGCTCGTGCGAGCCTGCGGCGTCCTTGAGACTGTCGCGTCGGCAGCACCGGTTACGACCTGCGAGGCCAATTCTGGATGAGGGCCGGAAAGGGGTTCCGGCGTGATCGTTACTTATGCAACGGATGCCGCGCGCGATGGGCGACCTCGTCGGCACGACTCTCTAGAGATCGAGAAGGAAGTCGAAGTTTCCCTCTTTCGCCCCCAACAGCCACGCCTTGGCTTCGGCGGGCGTGAACACATGGGGCTGACGATCGGGGTTCTGGGAGTCGCCGAGCAGGACGTAGCCGTCTACGACGGCAACGCGAACGCAGTTTCCGCCACCTCCGCTGTGCCGGGAGACCGTCCACTCGACGTTGGTCAGGTCGAACGAAGACGGGTGCGGCTTGCGCGGTGTCACTGCTGTAGCTCCTTGATCTTTTCCTTGAGAAGTGCACGTGTATCGTCGGGGCTGAGCGCCCGCTCCCACAAATCGGTGAAGACCTGGGTGTAGCGCCCGACGTCCGCCTCGTCGTCGAAGTACACCGAACTGGCCATGGTCTCCACCCATGCGACGGCACGGGCGGCTTCGGGGAAGTGCATGAGCACGAAGGGGCCCGCCATCCCGGGGTGGCATCCAATCGAGTCCGGCAGGACCCGGATTGCGTTTCGGGGTCGCTCGGATTCGGCGAGCAGCCGCTCCATCTGTGTCTGAGTCACCGCCCGATCTCCGACGATGAGGCGGAGCGCGCCCTCGTCGATGAGAGCGCGGAAGTCCTTGAGCGCGCCGTCCGACATCTGCTGCTGCCGGTCCATGCGAACGTCTACGAGGGCTCTGACCTCCGCGGGCCTCAGTTCGGGACGCATGCCGGCGATCACAATCCGGGCGTAGTCCGCAGTCTGGAGGAGCCCCGGAATGAGAGTTCTCTCGTAGTTGAAGAGTGCGGCGGCCCGACGCTCCATTTTCAGGAAACCTTCGAACTGCATGGGGCCGAGCAGCGCCTCGTTTCGCCGCCACAGCGCAGGGCGTGGTCGGCCGGTCGGCATTGTGTCCGCGTTTACAAGCTGCAGGATCTCGGAGCGTTCGTTGGCGTCGGCCTGATAGCAGTCCAACAGGGCCTCGGCCAGCTCGCGCGAGACCCGGCGTCGTCGACCTCGCTCCAGCCTGCTCAGGCCGCTCTTGTCGATCCTTATGCCGCGTTCGCGCAGCACCGGGTGCCCGGCGACATCGCCCTGCGTCATGTTACGGCGCTCGCGCAATTCTTCGAAGCGTAGCCCGACCTCACTGACGAGCAGCGACCATGGCGGTTGCTTCATTTCCGGCACGGGGGCCAGTGTGGCGGCTCTCCACGGGTCGTTACAACCATCTATCGAGCAATTTGCTCGACCATGTTGCTAAGCCCATATGGAGGGGGGATCCTGACCGGGGCACAGTGGGCGGGGGAGGCCGTTGCTCCATCTGGCACCTGCCGCTCTTGCGCCGCTGGACACCTGTCCGACGTTCGACTCGGGAGGATTGACGCGATGCCCCGCCCCACGTTGTTCCGCCTCCTGGTCCAGGAGCGCCACTGGGACAACTGGGCGGTGTTCTGCGACCACTTCGAGGAGGCGGCACGAGCGCTCGCCAAGGAGGCTCGTGATCCTCGGCTTGCGAGCGTCACAGTGGCTCGGCGCACCTTCGACCGTTGGTTCGCCGGCGACTGGTACGGGCGCCCGCAGAAGGACGCGGCGCGGGTGCTGGAGCGTCTCCTGGGTTTTCCCCGGACGGAGCTGTTCGCGCCGGCGCCGGATGTCCTTGAAGCCCGAAAGACGGTCCACGACCGCGGCGGCCTACGGGCGTCCATCGAAATCGGCCAGCGATGGCCCACGTCGCGGCTGTTCCTGTCCGCAGCAGATGATGTCGCGGACTCTTGGGAACTGGCGGGCCGCAAGGTCCTGGACGGCACCACCTCCGCTGTCCACTTCCTTCCGGCGGTACGGCGCGATGACGAGGTGACTCTTCATCCTCCGGACCCTGGAGCCCTTGCGAGGTTCCTCCGGCAGGCTCGGCGTGGCCTGGTCGTCGGGGTGGAGGAGCACGACAACGACCTGCGTCTCTACGTGATCGACTCCGTGAACGCCCGCAAGAACCTGGCCGCCTTCACCCCACAGGATGAAGGACTTGCGGTCCCCGCTGCCCACGAGCTTGACGACCTGACGTACGGCATTCTGTGGTCCTTGGTGCAGCTCGACGACGGGCTCCTTGCAGACGACCAGGTTCTGGATGAAGAGCAGCAGGTGCTCAAGACCTATCTGCAGCTTCCACGCTCGGCGCCCAGCCGAATGACACTGCCTTTGCTCACGTCGGTCGGCGCGAGATGGCTCGGCTCCTCGTTCTGCGCGCAGCACATCCAACGTCATCTCGATGGAGCGCCGGAACCGCCGATGTTCTGGACCAGAGAGCAGACGGGTGAGGAGGCGGCTGCTTGGCTGTTCTTCCGGCATAAGATCGCCTACCTGCGCGGCCTTCGGCAGCGGTTCGGTGGCGCGGCCAGCCCGCTGGCGCGGACGTTCTGCATCCCGGAGAACGAAATCGCCCGCACCGGCCGCTATGAGCGCGTGCTGCTGTTTCTGGCTATCGCGCTTATGGAGATGTACGGCATCCGCGTCCAGGTCACGACGCACCCCGAGTACTCCGCCGTTGACGGGTTCGCGCTGGTGCCCGGCGAGCGCGCGATCGTGGCGAACTGGGTGCGTACCGAAGCACTTTGGGTGGCGGACATCACCACTGGACGGGCTGACCTGCGTAGCTACCACGAGGCCGTCAGGGACGCTGCCGAGCAGAGCATCCTGCAGGGCCCCGACCCCGAGACGAGGCTGCGCGCTCTGGCTGGTTATCTCGACCTGGACTGGAAATGGGTCACCAATCGGTGCAATGACCTGGGTGATTGCGGCTTTGCCAACGTGGTGAGGCCGCGCAGCAGACTGATCAGCATCGACGCCCTTGATGAGGTGCTGCGCTTTCTTGGAAGCCTTGCCCCCGATCGTTAGGCCCGCAAGGCTGACCCTGTCCAGCAGTCGGCCCCTCCCAGAGAAAGGCACCCTGTGCCAGACAAGAGCCGCATCCTGGTGGTCACCCTCGGCGGCACCATCGCGATGACCAAAACCTCCGGTGAGACCGGCGGAGTGACGCCACGCCTGACCGGAGCCGACCTTGTCGCCGCGGTGCCCGGTCTGGGTGAAGGGGCCGCGATCAGCGTCGAGGACTTCCGCCGGGTCCCAGGCGCGTCGCTCACCGTGGACGACATCGCCGAGCTTGCCGAGCGACTTCGCAAAGCCGCGGCCACCGGCTCGGACGGCTTCGTAGTCACACAGGGAACCGACACCCTGGAAGAGGCCGCCTTCCTGCTGGACCTTCTCTACGACGCCGACGCGCCCCTCGTGCTGACCGGGGCAATGCGCAACGCCGCCATGCCGGGGGCCGACGGGCCGGCAAACCTGCTGGCGGCGGTGCGCACCGCCGCCAGCACCGATGCTCGCGGCCTGGGAGCACTCGTGGTGTTCGCCGATGAGATTCACGCGGCACGCCACGTCCGGAAGGTCCACTCCACCAGCATCGCCGCCTTCGCCTCACCGGGCGCCGGTTCCATCGGACATGTGATCGAAGGGGTTCCGCGGCTGCACTTCACACCCGAACGTCACCGCGCAGTGCCGCCGCCGGTACGGCTGGCCACCGTCGAGATCGTACACACGACCCTGGGGGGCGACAGCTGGGTGCTCGACGGCCTCGCGGGCCGCGCGAATGGTGCAGTCATCGCGGCATTCGGTGCCGGCCACGTGCCGCAGACCTGGGTCGAGCCTCTCCAGCGGCTGGCCGAGCGCATTCCGGTGGTGCTCGCCTCCCGGACCGGTGCAGGCAGCGTCCTCTCCGGCACCTACGCCTTCCCCGGCTCCGAAAGCGACCTGCTGGCCCGTGGACTGATCAGCGCCGGCCCGCTGGATCCGTACAAGGCGCGGCTGCTGCTCCTGGCCCAGTTGCGGGCAGGAGCCGACCGCGCGTCGGTCGAGTCCGCGTTCGCCGAACGCTGCTGATCACACTTACGAGGAGGAGATCCGCATGCGCGCCATCCAGTTCAGCCGGGGACGGGAGTTCATCTTCGCCATTGACCACGGGGAAGACTTCTTCACCTCACTGGAGAAGCTCTGCGTCGAGCACGAGATCCGCGCCGGCTACATCCCCACCTTCATTGGAGGGTTCAGCTCCGCCAAGCTGGTCGGCACCTGCGGCCCTTTGGAGCGTCCAGAGGCCCCACTGTGGGATCACGTCGAAGTGAAGACGCTCGAGGTGCTCGGCGGCGGAACGCTGGCCTGGGATACCGACAGGGACTGCCTGGCGCCGCACATCCACGTCTCCGCCGGGCTGAAAGCCGACTCCGCCGACGGACGAACCAGCCACCTGCTCGCTGCTCAGGTGCAGTTCATCGCCGAGCTCGTCATCGTGGAGATCACGTATCCCCCCCTGACCCGCCCCCGACAGCCGAACCTGTTCGACGTCCCGCTGCTCACTTTCGGACAGCAGCCGCAAAGACCCAGGTAGCGGGCTATTCGCGTCTATGGCCCTGTTTCGCTCGGCGATCCCCCTTCCTAAGTCGAGGTCGCGGATGCCCAATATCCTCCGCATAGCGGGCATAATGGCGGGGTGGGAGAGGTCGATCACCCTACGTCGCCTGGCGCGTGCCTGCTAGTAGAGGGGCCCGAAGATGTGCAGCTTCTGCGCCACGTGCTTGCATATGTGGACATACCGTTCACGGTCAAGTACGTCGGTAGTGATATAGCGCGCACACGCCCCCTGTTGGAGAGGCTCGCCGGCCACAAGTTGATCATTGTCTCTATCATGGGCCAGCTACCCCCTGCCGAGGTCATATCAACAATCGCGGAGGTGTCCCGCACCACAAGGCCGGTGCTTCTTCTGGCCGCGGATCGAGTGATCACGGCAGAATGGCCCGCAGCTCTGCATAACCTTCCCGTGGTCTTCGCTGACGGTGACCCTGAGGCTATCGGTAAGCGACTTCGCGCGACGGTCCAACTCCTGGTCGGCGACTATGAGAGAGATTTCGAGAAGGCGGTTGCAGCCCAAGTTCGGGCCGCACGAGCCAAGGAACCCGGCTACGGCGTAGATATAGAACAATTAGAGCCCACTCAAATCTCCCCTGGAAATGACTTAGAAAGATTTGAGCCTGCAAGTGCGCTCGTCGACCACTCCGAGGCAAGCCTCAGTCAACTCGTGGTCCAGGCAAGGGAGGATTCCGGTTCATTTCTAGAGCGGAAATTCGGAGTCTGGATTGTTCAGGATCTCGGGAATCGGGCCCTGGAGGTTCCCAGCGATGCCTCCAGTAGAGCAGTACTGGCTCCGCCGCCCAGGCCTTGGGATGCGGCGATCTGGGTTGACGCGCTCGGCTCCCCCAGCTTCAACCCCGTCCTTGTGAAGTACGGCCGCAATGAAATACAAAAATTCGACCTGCAGGAAAGCATGTTCGACCTGGATCTGCTTTTCGGCATCTTCATCCACGATGATGGCGAGCCGGAATGGGAGATCGGCAACGACGCCATCGTCGTCAGTATCGGGATCCACCAACTGGCGCACTACAGCAAGCGCCAATTCCGCAAGCTTATGATGGAAACCCGCGACAGGCTGGTGCTCAGCCAGTCATGAGTATGACCTTTGCGGCGCGTCTACAGTTTGCCCTTAGCCAGCTGGATCAAGCGCCCAACACCACCGGCAAGGGAATGCGTCTGCAGAAGGTCATGGAGCTGGTGATCAGTGCGGCCCCTGGATTCACGCTCGTTGACCGCAACAAACTGGACATGCCCAAGAGTGCGGAAATCGATTTGTGGATATCCCATGACAGGCGGCCCGTCATACCTTTCATCGATCCACTCGTCCCGATCGAGTGCAAGAACGAAAACGGAAAGGCTTCGGCCAGCCAGATCCGAGATTTTGCTGGAAAGATCCAGGCAACGGGCGGGTCAGACGGCCTGCTCGTGGCCCGCAAGGGCCTATCTGGGGAAGGCCTCGAAAGTGCGCATAACGCGATTCATGGCTTTCTGAACAACGGCATCAGAATCCTCGTCCTGACCGGCAATGACTTATCCAAGATGCGCAAACCTAGTGACTTCGCACCTCTCCTGAAAGAGCGCTACGTAGAGCTCCGACTCAATCGCACCTACGTCACTTTGTAGCTGATGCAAGGCGCGCTTTCCTGAGCTGGCCAGTGTGCACGGAAGTGGATGCGTTTGTGGCGCGGCAGCCAGCCGTGGTGCCCTTGCCCATGTACTCGCACTTCCCTCAACGGGGCAATTTGCAGGCGGCTCAGCGGGTCGTTGTTGATTTAGGGGGCCAGCTCAGGTCGGGCGGCGACGGTGTCGCGTAAGAAGCTGAGCTTGGAGTAGAACGTGTGCTGCTCAGTCAAGCCGCTTGTCGCAAGGTGGTCCGAGAGCCAGTGGTCGATGCGTTCCATCTCCCGCAGTACCTCATCTTCGTCATGCTCCAGAAGGCTCCGCGAGCGCCGGTACTCCAGCTCACACTGCGACAGGACCACCTCGGGTGCCGCCATAAGGGAGCAGTGATCGAAGAAGATGCCATAGACGTGCCCGGTGCGCATCGACTCGCACTGGACGTCGTAGCGGACGCGCCGGAAGGGCGGCATGGCCCGCACCTGGAGGCCGAGTCCTGAGCGCAGGTACTCTCCGAAGCCGTCTGGAGCAACCTCGATATCGGTGTACAGCTGCTCGCGGCGTGCGAAGGCGTCCTCCGCATACCACTTGCGCTTCAGCACGTGCTTCCCGTCGACGGTGGGGATGAAAGACGCGTAACCGCGTTCCGCATCGGGGGCTGTGACCTCGAAAAGGTGGTTCTCGAAGGAGTAAATCTGGAATTCGTCACGGTACTCCGGCCGACAGCCGGGCAGCTCGCCGTAACGGAGAGCCTTCAGCAGCTCCATCGAGGCCGCCCAGATGTCCGTGCCCAGCGCCAGGTTGTACTTGTACTCCAGTTCTGTGCCCGCGAAATGGGTGTGGAAGTACCTCAGGTGGTTGTTGAGCCGGAGCGCCGACGTCCTGTGCGCGGCCAGCATCGGGTCCAGCCAGCGCAGCGCTTCCACCGAGCCTCCGCCGACCGGCTCGCGAGTGACGCGGACGAAGCAGGCGTCCTCGGGGTGGAACCGGATCTGCGCGTACGCGTGGTATCCGTCAGGGTGTTCGGCCAGGTAGCACAGCGGTACCAGACCAGGAGCGGCGGCCTCGCCGATCATCTCGCGCAGAGCCGCGCCGGCCATGGCGTCGGGCAGCAGGGCACTGCCCTCGATCAGGCCGCCTCCGAGCGGGGTGCTTTCTGCGGTCAGGGCGGTGACCTGGCACATACCGAGCGCGTCCCACCTCACGACTACCGTGATGCTCGGGACGCAGACCTCCTGCGAAGGCACCCGGACCAGGACGATCGGTTCGTCCGGGCGGCGGGGCGCGATCCCATTCAGCAGATGGACTCCTCCCAGGACGACCCAGGTGCCTCGCGGCTGCGCGTCATTGTCCATGGCTGGTGCCTCCTCCAGGAGCGGGCACGTCAGCGTGCCTCTCGATGTCGTCGCTCTGGTTTCCGCTCGCCGCCTACACGGTGCGCGCCCGGAGGGTCATCCGGCCGCATCCACGGACCGAGCCGGGTGGCGGCATAGGGTGTGGCGGGTGACTCACGGTGTGCCTGGACAAGTGACCTTGGACGCGGCGATCGCTGATGCTCGCCTCGCTGTACTGGAGTTCGACGACGCTCGGGCCTGGCTGAATCGGGCCCGTCAAAGGCCAATGGAGCCGCTGGCGGCGGAGGTCTGGGTGACCGACCCCACCTGCAAGCACGTCCTGCTTGTGAGGCATCGCTGGCGAGGTTGGGTGCCGCCCGGAGGCAAGGTCGAGCCAGGTGAGACACCACGAGCCGCCGCGTCCCGCGAGCTCGCTGAGGAGACCGGTCTGCGGGCTGAGCTGCTGCCAGTTCCGGCGGCGGTATCCGTACGTTCCTACCGTGCGGACTGGTCGCCGACGCTGGGCCTGTCGTATGCCGCGATCATCGACCGTGATGTCCCGCTCCACGGACAGAGCGGCCAGCCGCCGAAGTGGTTCCAACTCGGCGACGAGTGGGAGAGCGTCTTCCCCGAGGATCGCGACCGTATCCAGATGCACGCGCGCAGCCTGGCGGCCGAGCACCTGGGCGAGGTGGGCTGAGCCCCGTCGCGGACTATCCATCAGATGATCTTGTCGATCTGGGCGAGGACGTCGTATGGCAGCGTCAGAAGCCGAAGGTCGTGCAGGAAGCGGGCCCATACCGGCGTCAGCCCAGGTTGCTCCCTGAACTCCGGTTCGCTGATATGCCCGGTGGCGTAGGCAGCGGTGCGTTGCGCGTACCGCTGGAGCTGATCAGGGTGTATCCATTGGGGAGCGCGTACCTCTCGAGCGGACGGGCGGAGTGGACCGGTTGTCTGAGCCTGGTAGATCCACCAGCGGTGGCCGACTTCGCCGCTGATCGAGCGACGGCACCGGTTGAGCCGCCATGCGGTCAGCAGCAGGTCGAGGTGGGTGACTGCCATGCCTACTTCTTCGGCGACCTCCGCGATCGCGGCCTGCTCGGGGCTGCCGTGCTGGTCGATGTGACCGGCAACGGGGGCGATACCGGGGGGTGGCGTCCCCCGTTCGAACATCAGGAGTCCGGCCGGCGAGGAGATGAGCACCCCGACGCTTGTGCGGTCGCAAAGTGTGTCGGGGAAAGCCAGTGCGGTCATGGCTTCTCCCCAGGCCGTTGGGCGACGACGACGAGCCAACTCGTCACGATCGGAGCTTCGGGGGTGGTCAGGGCATACGCCTTATCCAGGATCTCCAGGCGCTGCTCGTGGGTGAAGTCGCCGACGGGCCGGGCGAAGATCGGGATCGAGAGCCATGCCTTCTTCTCCGCCATGGTGCTGTGCTGAGCGGTGACCTCGGTGTCCAGGACGGTCAGCCCTGCGGCGGCTAGGTGCTCGGTGGCGGCCTCCAGTGACAGCTTGGGTTGTGCCTCCATGGCTAGGGGCGGCGTGTGACCGTACTCGCGGACGGCGATCTGGTGGATCAGTGTGGTGAGCGAGGGGCCAGTGTGCGCGGTCTTCTCGTCCGGGTGGGCGACTCCCGCGAAGCCACCGCCGACGTTGAACACGAACCGGCCGCCGGGCCGCAGAACGCTCCGAACCGCGGTGAACACGGCCGGGACGTCGGTCTTCCAGATCGCCGAGTTACACACCACGGCGTCGACCATGCGGGGGACGTGCTCAGCGAGCTCCTCGGCCTGGGCGGTGACCCATGACAGGCGCGGGTCGGTCACGGTACGTCGACCAACTCGCTGCATGGCGGCGGCGTTGTCCAGGGAGATGACCTGGGCCTCGGCTGGGACCAGGGCGAGGACCGCCTCGGCGGTGGCGCCGGCTCCGCCGCACAGGTCGACCACCAGGCGGCTGACGGAGAGGCCTGCGCGCCGGGCCAGGTCGCGGCTGGTAGCGCCGTACATGGGGAAGTCGCGGGTGAAGGCGGCGTACGCCTCCGCGGTGGTGTCTTCGTCCCAGCCGAGAAGGGCGTCCTGGGGTGCCATGCTGTACCTCGCTTTGGGGAGAAGAGTCGCGCTCGGTCGCAGGGCTGAGGTTCAGAACAGGAAAGCCTGGACCGCGGCACTCGGGGAGGAGAACGGGCCGAGGACGATGCGGCGGCCGGTGAGCGCGCCGAGGTCGAGGACGTAGTGCATCTCCTCGTCTCGGTCGAGGACGGCGAGGATCTGTGAACCGATGCAGGAGACGGTGGCGAAGCCGTGCTCACCTTTCCGTAGGTCGTACGGATAGAGCGCCCGCTTACTCCTGCCCGTGCGAAGGAGGTCCCCTTCGGCTGGCGGGGTCCATGCCTCCAGCACCAGCGGAGCGTTCATATCAGTGAGCGCGTCGGCGGCGCGCGCGACATGCTCCTCATGGGCAGTGCGGGCGGCAGCCAGGTCGATCAGGCCGGTCAGGGCCTGGAGCTTGGCCGCGGCCCGTACGATCTGCGGCAGTTGCAGGCGGCGGGCGAGCGCGTCTTCGAGATAGCGAACGGCGCGGCCGTCGGGGCTCTTGGTCACGTAGGTAGCGAAAAGTGCGCCCTGTTCGTCGAGGCGGGAGCGCTTGCGTGGCTCGGCGGCGGTGCCGACCTTGGTCGCTCCGTCGGCGAAGGTCGCCAGGTACAGCCAATGCGGCTGGGCCATGTAGCGGACGAGCACCTCAGGGGCGCGGCCGCCCTGATGGAACTGGTGGGCGAAGCGGAAATCGTCCTGCCGAGCGCACCGGGCGCACTGCCCGCTCTGCTCCGCGGGCGCGCGGTGGGGGCAGGCAAGGGCCTCCACACGGACGGACCCGGCGAACTGGTATCGACCCGTGCACCAACGGCCGGCATCGGTCACCCGGAAGCCGAGGCGCTGGCCCATGAACTCGGCGTACGCCAGCGACCCACCGGGAAGCGGAGCGAGCAGCAGCCGGGGATCGCCGGTCGCCCACGTGACGCCGTGGCACACGTACTCGGCGGCTTCGAACAAAGGCACTGGCACGATGTGTTCCTCGTCGTGGGGTGAGGGTGGTTCAGATGGCGAGCTCGAGGCGGCCGGCAAGGGCGTCGGCTACGGTCTTGAACACGGTGTCGCGGTCCATGTCGGTGACGTCCAGGGACAGCCAGTTGCCGCGTTCTTCCTGTTCGTTCAGTTGGGCCAGGACGGTGTCCTGGTAGCGGATGAAGTCCTCGTCGCCGCTGCCGGAGTGGCCGGTCTCCAGCAAGGTGAACTCGCCCTTGCGCCGCAGAGCTTCCCGGGCGCCGAGGCGCAGAAAGATCACAAGGTCGGGTTCGGTGAGGTGGGCGAAAACCTGCTCGGCGAGGTGCGTGGAGACGGCCGGGTTGACCGCGTAGCGGGCGAGGATCTTGTGGTGCGCGTTGTCGAGAATGACGTGGGTACCGGCGGCCAGCGCGGGCTGGATAACGAGCTTGTCCTGGAGGGAATACCAGGCAGCCAGCGCCAGCAGCCAGTAGTGGTCGCCGCAGGCCTGGGCGACCCGCACGTCGCGGCGGTAGACGAGTTCGTTGAGCCGGTCCAGATAGGCGGATAGATCAGGGTCCATGAGGACGTCGGTGGTGTGCTTGCCGACAAGGATGGCCGGGTGGCCGGCGTCGAGCAGGGCAAGGTGCAGGCGAGCGGCGAGAGTGGACTTGCCCGCCCCGTCGATGCCGGTAACCGTGATCTGCCGCCCGCGGGCGGCCCCGTGGGTGGCAGGGTGTGCTGCGACCGTCATGGTCGTATCCCTCCGTTTCAAATGAGGCGGGCTGCCAGCCGGTTCGTGAGGATGTCGCGGATGCGGCCGACCAAGAGGGCGCGCCGCCGGATGACGTCACCGTGACGTTCATTCGACAGGTCCGCGGGGTAGTGGCGGGCGAGGTTGTTGGAGATGACGTGGAGGTAGCCGAAGCCGATCCCCGCGTTGTGCGCAGCCGCCCCCATCGAGCCGATCTCGGGATCCACGAAGGCGTGCTCGGCGTGCCTGGCCAGCCAGTCGCGGTTCTCCAGCAGGATCGATGGGGAGGTCACGTGGAGGCCCGTGTGCACACCGGGCTGGGCGACGGCGAAGTCGCCGAAGAAGTCGTTCCACGTGACGAGCTCACCATCGACGAGGCTGGCATTGCCGGTCGCGAGCATCGTGTTGGGCTCGATCTGGGGTGCCAGAGCGCCGACCTTGCCCACGTAGACAACGTTGCTGGCCCCGAGCTCGGCCAGTCGGTGGACCACGCGGCCGGCAACGTCGCCCCAGATACTGTGCCGGAAGCCGAGGTAGACCACACGACGGCCGTGCATCGTGGCCCGGTGCCAGGCATAGCCCGGCCCGTGCGTCCATACCGCGTCGGCAGGTGCCAGATGCTCCAGCGCCCAACCGACGATGACCAGGTCGCCGTCGAGCCCGAGGTTGAGCTGCTCGACGGCCGCACGGCACAGAGCTGGGTCGGGCAGTTGGTATGTGACGTTGTCAGTGGGACGACCGGTCATCGCGAGGTACGTCGCAATGATCAGCCCGTAGTGGTGGACGTAGTCGGTGCCGGGGAACGCCTTGACCAGCAGGTCTCGGCCGTGGGCCTCTGCCGTGGGGCGCTCCCAGTTGAAGAGCTTGCCGTCCTTCTCGTACCGGGAGATCTCCGCTCGGCGGTCATATCCGCCAATGATCCGGATGTTGTCCCAGGGCTGTTCCTGAACGAGGTGGTGGACCTTGATCTGCAGGTAGCGCAGCAGGCGGCCCGGGCTCATCGTGTGCCCGTCCACATCGATCGGCGCCGCGGGCAGAACCGCACTGGTGCTGCCGGCGAGCATCTGGTCGGGCGCGAGGCTCATGAGCGAGCCTCCGGGATCCGCATACTGCTGCCCGCTGCCGATCGGACGACGGCGATGTTCCGCCGGATCAGGTCGAACCGCTCCTCCGGGATCGGCCCGAGGTGTTCGATACGCGGAGTCTTGGGCTTCTCATACGGCCCGTCGAGGAGCATCGCGATGCCCAGCGCGCCGAGCACGACTGGGGCGGCGCCGTCGACGGAGGCGATCCACTCATGCTCGCGCTGTTCGACCAGCTCCAGATGTCCGGTTCGGCCGAGGCCCAGCAGCCGGTAGACGATCCGCTCGTCGACCATGCCACGGTCCTCCAGGTAGCGGGTGGCTGTCCACCGCGTACGGCACAACTGCTCCTCGGGAGCGGGATGCCGGGAAGCGGGCAGTGCGATCGCGCCGACGTAGTCGCTGGAGACGAAGTGGTCGTAGCAGCGCAGCCACTCTTCGTCGTCCGCCGCGTGCAGTACTGCGCACAGGCGGAACTCATCGCTCATATCGTGGATCTCACGAGCGGCCTCGTCGCTGGCCTTGATAGTCGCGGCTCCGTCCCGCATGACGTCCGGAAGGATGATCTCGCGGGCGCCGACCGCGCAAGCAGCCGCAACCAGATTGGCGGCCGGCAGAGCGTGGCCGAGATCGAAGACGCCATTGTCGACGATGATCTCCGCGCCACGTTCGGCCTCCCGACGGAAGAACGCCCGATAGGTGGAGTCGGACAAGACGCGCTGGGCGGCCACATGGTGCACGCGGGCCGGCTCCTGGGCGACGAACATCTCCAAGTATTCGGGCGGCGCGATCACCGAAAAGTCGATGGTCTTGGCCATCACACCGCTCCCCGCTGCCCCGAGGCGATGGTGAGGAATTGCTGGGAGAGGACCGGATCGTGCTTGAAAAGGCCGCCGACCTGCAGGGTGGTGGTGCGGGCGGCTTCCATCCGCACCCCCCGCATACTCATGCACAAGTGGGTGCCGCGGACGGCGACCGCCACATCCTTGCTGGCGACCACGCCGGCGATCTCCTCGGCGACCTGCCGGGTGAAACGCTCCTGCACCTGAAGCCGTCCGGCGTAGCGCTGAGCGATCCGTCCGAACTTCGACAGCCCGATCACCTCACCGTCCGGCAGGTAACCGATCGCGACCTCCAGGTTCATGGGCAGCAGGTGATGCTCACACAGGGACCACACGCTCATGCCGCCAACCACGACGAGCTGAGCGCTGAGGCGGGTCTCCGTGAAGGACGTGACCATGGCACAGGGCTCGGGCGTCAAGAATGAGCTCCACCAGGACGCGACCCGGGCCGGCGTGTCGACCAGGCCCTCCCGCTCGGGGTCCTCGCCGAGCGCGACCAGCAGTTGGCCGATCAGCTCGGTGACGCGCTTGGTGTCGACCGGTCTCGGCGCTGCAGGGCCAGGCTGTGCCGGCACGGCCGCACTCTGACCGGGCGTGGAACCGTAGACGGCGTTCGTCATGGACGTCGCCTCGGTTGCAATGGTGGGGGAATTGAACATGGGGTGGGCGCTCATCGCTCCTCCACGTCGAAGCGAGCCCAGCTGTGCTCCGTCTCCCGGACCTGGACGGCGACCAGTCGGCCGGGGATGCCCGGCTCGACGTTCTGGATGAACCAGCCGGCCAAGAACTGAGCCAGATGCTCAGAAGTCGGCTCGACGGGCATGATCTCGTGCAGGTTGTGGTGGTCAAGCTCGGTATCCAGGAACCTTCTGAACGGCGCGAGGTCCCCGAAGTCGGTGACGAAGCCTGGGCTTTCCAGGGCCGCCGCGGTGAGGATCACCTCGACCTCGTAGCTGTGCCCGTGCTGCCGCGAGCACTTGTGCTCCGGCGCGAGGCTGGGAAGCCGGTGTCCGGCCTCAAAGTCGAACAACTTGCCGATGGTGTGCTTGCCCGGTGGGAGCGATACCGAGCTGAAGTCCATGGACTCCCCCTGAACGTGAGTTTCGGCGATACGAGCGGCTGGGGACCGCAAGCCAGGTGAGCGGCTGGTTGTGGGTTCTCGGGAAATGACGTGAGAGCGCCCCTGACCTGCGGGTCTGTCGAAGAAGGTTCACCCGCAAGGTCAGCGGCCTCGCTTGTCACCCCACAGCAGTACGTGAAGGCGTTGGGTCATCGACCAGCCGCGGGCGATTACGTCGTCGGCCAGCTCGCGGGCCCGGGAGATAACCGCGTCGGGGGTCGTGCCCTCCGGCATCACGTACACCGGAGTCAGCCTGTAGCGCTGCACCAGATCCTCGATCTCGTCCAGGTCCGACCTGTCGGTAGCGACAAACTTGAAGGCCGAGCGACCGCTTTCGGCCAGGGCGGTCAGCGCCTCAGGGACGATGCGCATGCTCTCCGGCATGCCGGCGTTCGACAGCTTGGGCGAGACGTTGAAGCGGACGCCGTCGAGGAGGATCTCGGAGAGCGGCGCGAAGGTGCCATTGGTCTCGAACTCCACCCGCCGACCGGCTTCGACCAGGCGGCGCACCAACGGGACGAGCTGCCTCTGCTGGATCAGTGGTTCCCCGCCGGTGATCACTACGAGTGGCGTATTCAGAAGCAGCAGTTCGTCCCCCACCTCGGTGGCGCTGCGCCGGGACGACTCGTTACGCAGGTCGTATCGGACGATGTCCCAGGTGTAGGGGGTATCGCATGGCATCCGTCCGCTACAGGTCAGGTTGCATCGAGAGAGGCGAAGGAAGGTTGCCCGCGTGCCGAGGCTGGGCCCTTCGCCCTGGAAGGTGGGGCCGAACAGTTCGGCGACGATCAGGCCGGTTTCCCGTACCGAGATGGCAGCGGTGCTTTGCTCGCTCATGGTTCTCCTGCTCCGTCTGCAGGTTCTGTAGGTCAAACACGACTGCGCTGCTCGGCGGCTGCACAGTTCACACCCAAGTGGTGGGAAGGTCACGCCGAGGCAGGTAGCCGGACGGCAGGTGAGACGCCTGTGTCATTGGGCACCGCCGGTCAGGTCGAACACGGCCACGACGGCTTTTCCCCCTTCAACCGCCTGGACCATCCAGGCAGTCGCGAACTGCGCGACCAGGAACAGACCGCGACCGCCCTCGTTCTCGACGTTGCCAACCTGGTCCACGGTTGGAGCCGTGGGGATGGCACTGATGTCAGTTCCGCGATCGAGGACGCTCACTGTGACGCCTTGCTCGTAGATGTCCAGAGTCATCGAGACGACGCCGTAACCGTGCTGAAGGGCGTTGCCGACCAGTTCATCGGCCACGAGAACCGCGTCGTCGATCTGATCCATGCTGGTGCGGCCAGTTAGTGCCGTGCGCACCAACTGTCGGGCGACTGACTGAGGGGCGGTCATGCCGCTGAGGTCGAAGTCGACGCGGTCGACCAGTTCTCCCAAAACGCACTCACGGACCAACTCGGCGGTTGTGGGCGACACCCTCGTCTCCTCGCAGTCGAGACGCCCTTCGGCGGGGGACCGATGTCGGCCCGGGCTCTACCGTGACGCGCCGTGCATGGCAGCGATACGCCGAACCGTCGCCATTTCGTGGCCATCTCTGGGAGACAAGCTGGATACAGGGGTCTTTCGCTAACGTCGGGCGAGTGTCCGCCGACGCTCGTTCACCGAAGTCCGCCGATCGCCTGCGTGCCGACCTGGTCACCGCACTCAGGGAGCACGGATCGATCCGCTCCCTCGAGGTCGCCGCGGCCTTTGAGAAGGTCCCGCGGGAAAGGTTCGCGCCGGAAGCGCCGCTCGACGCCGCCTACTCCGTCTGGGATGTCGTCGTCACCAAACGCGACCCTGACGGCAAGGCGACCAGTTCCATCAGCGCACCCTGGCTGCAAGCCGAGATGCTGGAGGCAGCCCGGCTGACCCGCGGCGCGCGAGTCCTGGAGATCGGCTCCGGCGGCTACAACGCCGCGCTCATCGCCGAAATTGTTGGCCCAGACGGCTTCGTGGTCACTGCGGACATCGATCCCTGGGTCACCGAGCGTGCGGCCCGTTTCCTCGCCGACACGGGATATCCACAGGTCAAGGTTGTTCTCGGGGACGCCGAGCACGCCGCCGACGAGTACGGGCCGTTTGACGCCATCCTTGTGACCGCCGGGGCCTGGGACTGCCCCTGGGGGCGGCTCCTCGCCCCGGAGGGCCGGATGGTGGTCCCCCTACGCTTCGCCACCATCACAAGGTCCATCACCTTCGTCCGCGACGGCGACCGGCTCCGAGGCCTGGACCCCACCGTGTGCGGGTTCATCCCCATGCAAGGGGCCGGGGCGTACAAGGACCAAGAAGCCGTCCTCGCCGATGGAGCCGTCAAGCTGACGATCGAAGGCGGCCCCGGCCTCGACGTCGACGCGCTCGGCTGGGCGCTGGTCGAACCTCGCACCCAGTTGTGGACCGGCGTCGAGGTCGGCAGAGGGGAGCCGTTCGACACTCTCAACTTGTGGCTGGCCACGGTCGAGGACAGGTTCGGCATGATCTGGCAGGACCCAGAACGTGACCGCGATCTCGTCCAGACCGCCGTACGCTGGTACTGCCCAGCTCTCATCACTCGCGACAGCTTCGCGTACCTCACGATCCGCGACGTTCATCGCCCCGACGAGACCGTGGCCGCGGGCTATGAGCTTGGGGTATACGGGCATGGCTGCCGCGGCGCCGAACTCGCCCAGCAGCTCCGTGAGCAAATCAAGGTCTGGGATCGCGAGTGGCGCCACCACCACGAGCCGACCTTCAGCCTCTATCCTGCCGAGACCGCAGTGCCGAAACCGGACGTAGGCCGAATCTTCCGCAAGCGGCACACCCAACTGGTCATGGCCTGGACCTGAGGTCTGCGGCCTGTATGACCCGCAGGGCCTGTGCGCTGGCTATGACGGATGCGGATGTGGCGTGGCTCATGCATCAGTTTCCTGTCCCTCGCGAGGTCAGGGCCGATGCTTCTCGTGAGGCTTGCCATTCTAAACCGACAGCGCTCTGCGCCGACTCAAGTCGTGACCGTTCGGATGACCGATGACAGGCCAATGGGCAGCCGATTGAGAGTGGCTGACGGCAGGGTGACGAAATCCCAGGTCAGGGAGGTAAACCCCTAGCCACTCGGCGACCCGACTGACTGGCAACCGTCAGCTATCAGAGGGCCGGCGAGTCGATAGATGAATTATGTTTTTCCTGTTGAATCTCAGGATCGCTGAAGTGCGCATTTTTCAACGTCTTCTGTTTCTGGGACTCAATCTAATCCCGCCTTGATTTGGCTAGAATCTTATCTGCGGCCGGTTCTGTCGCCGATTCCCGGGCTTCTCCTCTGGAATGGAAACTCCTCGCCAACTGGACATTCTTCGTCCGGTCGGCCCGTCATTAATCAAATACAGTAAAGAAACGCCGAATGTAGTTGAGCTGAGCGCCGTTCTGGGGTTGAATTGAACCGATCAAAGGCGGTAGGAGCGCGAAAAGCGTGCTCCTCTTGAAGAGATCGGAGACGGAAGATGTCCAACGGGGCTCCCGGAAAGTGCGTTCCCGCCAACGTCCCCGGGGAGACGCTTACACCGGAAGACATGGCAAGGGTGACGCCGGAAGACTGGGCGGAAATCCGGCGGCTGGCACGCGGCTATTGCCGAACGGTCGACGCGACGCGATCTCGTAAGCGCATGGACGGAAGCGCCACAATAGTCAAGCAGGGACACGCCCCGTACGGTACCGATGACGTGTCGGATGACGTCACGCAGGATGCCGTTCTTCTCTTCGCTCAGCGGATCCGAGACATAATCGCTTCCTGCCGTATGGCTCCTGAAGGCACGGCAGAATCCCCCGCGTGGGTCTACGTCCGGCGCGATGGCGGCGAGATGGCAATCACGCGGACCACCCTGCAGAGGTGGGCGGTTCGCGATGCCGCCGCGCGGAACGGATACCGCATCGATGTTCCTCCGAGTGATGTCGACGCCACACCCGGCGCTCAGCTCATGCGTGGATTGCCGCACGCGGAGAACGTCTCACGGGCGGCCGTAGCTTTCTGCACTGCGCAAAACAGCGCCGTCATCTTCCATCAGGCGTTCGGAGACGGTCAGGACTTCCCAACCATCACGGATGTGATGGAGGTAGCGGGCCAGGCCGATGATCTGGGCCGTGCGGGGGTCCTGAACAAGGTAGCTCAGAAGCGCTACGGGGGCGCGTACGGCTCTCGCCGGAACGTGATCCGGGTGCGGGATGCCGCACGCGCGGAGTGGCGGGAACTGTCGGAGCGTCTTGACGACGTCAGGAGCGCGATGGTGCACGGCGGAACCAACGGCGTAGAGGACTGACGAAACCCGTTGAGAGGGCCTCAGGGAGCGTTCTGAGGCCCTTTTTCATGCCCTCAGGATGCGCCGCACCCCGTTTCAGGGCCGCAAAGTATCCAGGCGAGTACGGACGCTTGGGCCGATGTACGCCCCGTATTCAAGTGAGAGCGAAATCCGCCGGTGCGCGTCTGCCGCGTCCGGCGCGATGTTCGCTCTTACGGTGCTGTTCTGCGGCTTGGTTGCTGAGCCGTAAGAGCGGCAATAGGCCGGAGTTCCTGACCGTTCGTATAGTGCGCGGTGACGTTGGTAAAACGTCGCCGGGCGCGGACGGTTGGGCCGTTCCGGTCACCGTATTTAAGTGAGAGCGAAATCCGCCGGTGCGCGTTTGACGCGTCCGGCGCGGTGTTCGTTTCTCGCATGTTGTTCTGTGGCTCACGTAGCCGTGCCACGGGACGACAAGGGGGCCGGAACGGTCGCCGTCGGTGCGGCGTGCGCGGCAATGCCGCGGAAATGTTGCCGCGTGCGGACGGTCGGGCCGTTCCGGCCACCGTATTTAAGTGAGCGCGATTCGCGACGCGAGAGCGCCGGACACGCCGGAATCCGCCATACGTGAAAGAGCGTCCTGATTCCCGCATCCGCCGGACCGTACGAAAGGCCGCCGGACAGGCGCCGCGAAAAGGGAGGCAACCGTATGGAGGTGAGGTCTGCCGGCCCGCCGGGCTGGACCGTGGGAGACCTGACGGTCTGCGGCGGGGGCCGCGTGATGCGCGTGGCCGCATTGGGTGAGGTCCGCCCGGACACCGCGACGCTGGTTCCCGCCGCCGATCCCGACGGCGCTCGTGAGTACGTGGTGACGGCGGCGCTCACTGCGCTGCCCACGGCTGCCGAGGTGATCACCTGTTACGGCTGCCTGGCCAAGACCCATCTGTGGATCGACGCCACGCACACCAACCGGACTTCCGGGGCGCGTATGCGGTTGATCCGGTGCTCACGCTGCTACACCGATGCTCTCGACTTCCGGGACTGCGAGATCCACGCGGTCAGCACGACCGTACGACCGCATCACCTGAGCCGCCGTCGCCGGTGCTGACGGCAGCCATTTCACGTTTCTGAACCTTTGGAGTCGCCATGGCGATGACGCATGCCCTGACCCTGCCACCCGCGTGGATCATCAGCTCCGGGCTGGTACCCGCATGGCAGATCGACGCCGATCACCTGTTGGAGGTGGAGGCCGCCGGGCGGACCGATGAGGGCCGGATCCGCTGGCGATATCGGCTGTCTCGGCGCCGCCGCACGATCTTTGCCGGGTCCGACATCTGCTCGGGTGTCGGCGCGGTTCTCACGCCTGATGAGCTGATCAGCGCGGCCCGGACGGTCCTGCACTACCTCACGCTGCGACCGGGCGACACCGACGCCGACTATTTCGATTCCTACACCAGGGCTCAGGTGGAGTGGCGCGACCGGTACGCCGAGGAACTGTCGATCTACGCGATGGACGAGTGGTGCGGCTACTGCGGCGGCGACCACGTCTCGCCCGGCTGCCCATCCCGTTGTGGGGGATGAGCGTGGTGCGTTGGTACGGGCTCTGGTCCGGCGGCAACGGGTACGGCCCGCCGCAGCCGAATGACCTGGAGGAGTTCTCCAGCCTGGCCGATGCCCGGCGCAAGCTGGCCGATCGGCACCGGTACGGCTACTGGCAGCGCTCGCACTTCGCCTTCACCTGCCGTAAGGCCGCCGACGTCCTCACCCCATGCGTGGGGGACGACTGCGAGATCACGCTGTACGGCTCCGCCGACGGGCTCGACTACCCCGATCGGCGGATCTTCCTCGGACCGCGCGGCGGCGTCCGCATCCAACGCTGCTGACTGCGCCCTTTCTCATTCCATCGCCCTCGGCTGATCGCGCCGGGGGTTTCTTCATGTTCAGGAGGACACTCATGACCTCTGGTCTGGATCACACGGTACGGCTGAGCCGTCCGGCGGACTTCATCGCGATCGTGCCCTACATGCTGGGATTCCATCCCCAGCGCAGCATCGTCGCGATGGCGTTCGAACCCACCGCCGACCCTGACAGCACCGCCCGAGGGTTGCGGTTCAGCATGCGTTTCGACCTGCCGGACAACTCCGAGGACACTCCCGACCTGGCCCGGCGCTTCGCCGAGTTGCTCACCCACAACGGCACTGAGCGGGCGATCCTCATCGGCTACGGGCCCGGCTGGCACGTCACACCCGTGATGGACGCCATACGCGGCGTCCTATCGGATGCGGGGATCGACACGATCGACGCACTGAGGGTCGAGGACGGCCGCTACTGGTCGTACACATGCCCCGATCCCGACTGCTGCTCACCCGACGGCGTCCCGTACGACGCGGGAACCAACCCGGCCGCCGCGGCGGCGGTGTTCGCCGGGTACGTCGCCCGGCCCGACCGCGCAGCGCTCACGGCCATGCTTGCCCCGGCCGGCGGCCAGGACCGGGAACAGGTACGGGCCGCCACGCGCGACGCGTGCGCTCAGGCGCGCAGCCTGCTGGCCGCTGGGGGCGATCACGACTGGTATCACGAGGGCCTTGCTCAGGTCACCGCCGCGCTAGAACGCACCCAGGCCGGACAGGACTTGTCCGCCGACGAGGTCGCCTGGCTTGGCGTGCGGCTCACCGCGATCTTCGTAAGAGACGCGGCCATGACCTTGATCGGCCGATACGACGACGACACCCACATCAGGCTGTGGACCCAACTCACCCGCAGGGTGGAACCGGATTTCGCTGCCCCTCCGGCCGCCCTGCTGGCGTTCCTCGCACTGCGGACCGGAGACGGGCCGCTGGCGCGCGTCGCCGTGGAGCGGGCGCTGTCGGCCGATCCCCGCTACAGCCTGGCGGGCCTGATCCGCACCGCCCTAGATTGCGGGCTGCCCCCGGAAGCGGCCGCCGGGATGGACTGCGCAGGCATGGCCGACGAGATCGCCGACAAGGCTGCGCAGTGCCCGGACGGGGCCCGCCCGGTGCTGCCGGCGGGGTGGTGAGGCATGGGCTACGCCTCCACCCGGTCGGTCGCTCTCATCGGCGTCACCGCGCATGTGGTCGATATCGAGGCCGACGCCGCACCCAGCGATGCCGGGTTGCATCTGGTCGGCCTGCCGGAGACGTCGGTCTGGCCTGCCCGCGCACGGATCCGGGCAGCGATCACCAACAGCGGAACGGCCTGGCCGGATGCGAGGATCACGGTGGGTGTGTCACCGGTGATCCCGCCGGTCTACGACGCGGCGGCCGATCTCGCGCTGGCCGTGGCGGTGCTGGCCGCCGCCGGTGTCATCCCGCCCGAACGGATCACGGGGCGGGTGTTCCTCGGTGAGCTGGCCCTGGACGGCGGGATCCGCCCGGTCAGAGGCGTCCTGCCGATGGTGCAGGCTGCGGTCCGGGCCGGAATCAGCAGAGTCGTCGTCCCCGCCGAATGCGCGCGGGAGGCGGCGCAGGTGCCCGGCGCCGTGGTGATGCCTGTAACCCAGCTGGCCGACGTCGTCGACCAGCTCCGCCACGGGACCCTCCGCGATCACCATGATCAGGAGCCGGAGTCTGAGTTTGCGCTGTCATCGTCATTCGCCGTCGACCTGGCCGACGTGCCGGGCAACCAGGCTGCCCGCCGCGCGCTCGAGGTCTGCGCGGCGGGCGGGCACCACCTGTTCCTGTCCGGCGACGGCCCAGCCACGATGCTCGCCGAACGCCTACCGGGCATCCTGCCGCCGCTGACCGACGAGGCCGCCCGCCAGGTCGCCGAAATCTACTCGCTGGCCGGACGCCTCCACAGGGCACCGGGGCTCACGCCCCCGCTGTCCGCACCGCACCACTCGCAGACTCCTGCAGCGATCTTCGGCAGCGTGGCGGCCAACCGCCCCGGTGTGGTCTCACTCGCCCACCGCGGCGTCCTGCATCTGGCCGACGCGCCGGAGTTCACCCGCCCGGTCCTGGACGGCCTGTGCCGGCCCCTGGACAGCGGACAGGTCCATCTCGCGGGCCTGGGCCGGACCGTCCGCTACCCGGCGCGGTTCACCCTGGTTGTCGACGCCCGCCCCTGCCCATGCCTCGAACGGCGGGAGTGTGCCTGCACACCGGAGGCCAGGCGTCGCTACCGGGCACGCCTCGCCCTGCTCCTGCCGCGTGTCGCCGTACGCGCGCCTATTGAGCAGAGCAATCGCGGGACGCGGGCGGGTGAGCCGAGCGAGGCGGTGGCCGCGCGGGTGCTCACAGCGAGGGTACGGGCGGCTCACCGGCTGGCCGACACACCATGGCGGACCAACGCCGAGATACCCGCGCTAGACCTGCGCACGCGCTTTCCCGTCGCACCGGAGGCCGCCGAGCTACTCCTATCGGCGGTCAACACCGGGCTCGTGACGGCCGACGGGCTTGCCCGGCTGTTGCGCGTGGCCTGGACGCTGGCCGACCTGCGCGGTGTCGACCGCCCGCAGTTCGACGACGCGGCGGGCGCCCTTGAGCTGTGGAAGGGGGCAGACGACGATGGAGCCCGGTGACCGCGTCCTGGTGCGCCCCTCCTTCCACATCCCAGTACGGCCATGGTGGACAGAGTCCTACCAATCGCCCTTCTACTACCCGGCCACGGTGACCAAGGTCAAGGAGCAGCGCGGACGCGCCCACGTGGAACTGGATGAGTCGCTTTATCCCACACCGTGGCAGGACCGCATCCAGCTCTTCCACATCAGCGACATCCACAGATACGGCTGCCGCTGCCAGGAGTGCGCCAAGCCCGGCCGGGACATCTACCGATTCCGCGCCGACCAAGAACGCATGCGCAACGAAGAGCAGCCATAAAGCCGCTTGCCGATCGGCGGGCACTGTCCCGATTCGGGAAATCCGCTAAACCTCTTAGGCCTGCACCGAATCAGGTTGCAGCGCGTCAGGGCCTTGGGGCGGACGTTCGGGCCGCAACGGCCCCCGTATTTATATGCCAGCAATGAGCGTCTATTCGGTCGAAGTGATGACGCTAGATTGACTCAGTCTGCGCTCTGGGCGGGCCTGCCTTGAACCCGTCAATCAATAGTGCGAAAGGAGTCCGTGAGTGAACGAATGGGAGATCGAGGAACTGGTGATCGAGGTCGCTGAGCATCTGGACGGCTTCAGCCCTCTGGTGCGGCCCGGTCATCCGGCCTACCTGACGGGACCGGCCGGCGCCCGGCTCGTCGTGCATCCGATCTGGAATCAGCGGGGGCGGATCAGGGTGCTCGGTGTCTACCCCGGCGGCAGCAGAGGAACGCTTCCCGGCCTGCGGCGGCATGAGATTACGGTGATGGCGGCGCGAGGGGCGAAGTTCGTCGCGAAGAGGATCGAGCGCCGCCTACTGCCCGACTACCGGCGAGACCTGCTGGCCTGCCGCGAGCGGATGGCAAAGAGGGCGGCCGAGAACGGCACGCGGGCCGAGATCGCCGAAACCCTGGTCGAGCTGCTGCCGGAAGCCTCGCTCACCGAGAACGAGCGAGAGACCGTCGTCCGGTGGCGGCTGGACGGCGCTTCCGGCTCGTTCACCGTGTACGGCGACACCACGAGCGCGATTGAGATTCGCGCGGCCGATCGTGAACTGACCGAGCGCATCGCCTACGCCGTACAGCACCGCTCCACGTGACCTCGCCCGAGCTTCGGCGCTCACGCTGGAGAGGCGGGCGAATCAGGAAAGTCGACTTACCAAAAGTATCGACAGTATTGAGGGCACCGGCTACGGCCGGTGCCTTTCTCATTTCCATCGAGGGGGAGAAGGAACATGTCCAAGGAGTCTCTGGAGTGGTTGAACGCCAACACCTTGATCGGCTTCACCGAGAAGCGTGGTACGGCCTGGCACTACCGGGCGAGCATGCAGGGCGAGGAGCCGAACCACTATCCAGGCCCGATCCCTGTGGACGACGTTAAGCGGCGGCTGTTCGGCTGGGAGGCGCTGAGCAGCCCGGTCTACGTGGAGGACCCGCGAGGCGGGCTCGCCCAGGTTCCCGGAAGGCAGGCCATCCTGCGCAGCGACAACGGCCACGTGATGGGCATCTTCTCCGACGGCTACGAACCGCACCCCTACGTGGAGTGGCTCATCAACACTATTTCCCGGCTCCTCGACGCCGACCTGTCGATCGGCTCCGCCGGGCTGCTCAAGGGCGGAGCGGTCGCCTGGGTGTCGGTCGAGGTGCCCGAGAACGTCATCACGCCGGAAGGCGTCGAGTTCCGGCCCCACCTGTTCGGGGCGACGTCCTTTGACGGCTCGCTGGCCACGACGTTCAAGCGAGCGGTGACCAACATCGTCTGTGACAACTGTGAGAATCATGGGGTACCGCCTCGGATCCGGTCTGACCCGTGTGACAACTGGCCGTGGTGCCCTGATAGTGATCTGTCGACCTGGTTTGAGGTGGTGCTTGCGGTACTGCGGCCGACGGGACGTGTCCCAATAGGGGCCTTAGCCGAAGCTGGCACCGTCACAGTTCTGACCGCTCCCATCGGCCCGGTGCTACCCCCAGCCCGTGTGAGGACCAGGAGCGAGACCGGTGGCCACTACTACGCACCCTGCACAGCCCGACCACACCGATCCCCACAACAGCCCGACAGTGGTTCTGGGCGTCGACACACATAGAGACGTGCACGTGGCAGCGGTGCTGGACCACCTCGGCACCCTGCTGGACGCGCGGTCCTTTCCGGCGACGGCGGACGGCTACCGAGGGCTGCTGGCGTG
The DNA here is from genome assembly GCA_003260025.2 of Microbispora triticiradicis. Lineage (GTDB taxonomy): Bacteria > Actinomycetota > Actinomycetes > Streptosporangiales > Streptosporangiaceae > Microbispora > Microbispora triticiradicis. Next base: position 192,722 of record QFZU02000063.1, read on the forward strand.
GGCGCGCACGTTCGGACAGGTGAGGCGCGCCGGAGTAGAGGGCACCGGCTCGTTCGGCGCCGCGCTGACCCGGTATCTGCGCGGCGAAGGCGTGCAGGTCGTCGAAGTCCATCAGCCGAACAAGGCCCTGCGTCGCCGACGCGGCAAGACCGATGCGGTCGACGCCGAGGCCGCCGCTCGCGCGGTGCTGTCGGCTCAGGCCACCGCAGTGCCCAAGGCCGGTGACGGACACGTCGAGGCGATGCGCATCTACAAGCTGGCCAGGGATTCAGCCGTCAAGTCCCGCAGCCAGGCCATCAACCAGCTCAAAGCCGTCTTGGTCAATGCCGACCCCACCCTGCGCGAGTCGCTGGCCGGCCTGGGCACCAAAACGCTGATCCGCACATGCGCCGAGCTGCCCGACCCCTCACCGGCCAGCACACCCGCCTTCGCTGCAGCCGTCCACACGTTGCGGCTGCTGGCCCGTCGGATCCGGCAACTGAGCGCGGAAGCCTACGAGCTGGAAAAGCAGCTGCGCGCGGCAGTGCTCGAGCACACCCCACAGCTGCTGGAGCGCCCGGGCATCGGCCCCGACAGCGCCGCCACGTTGCTCATCACGATGGGCGACAACCCTGAGCGGGTCCGTAGCCAGGCGTCGTTCGCGGCGCTCTGCGGCGTGAGCCCGGTGCAAGCGTCCTCGGGGAAGACACAACGGCTGCGGCTCAACCGCGGCGGCGATCGGCAGGCCAACGCCGCCCTGTACCGGATCGTGCTGACCCGCCTGCGCCGGCACGACCCCACCCGTGACTACCTGGAACGACGCACCAGCCAGGGCAAAACACGCCGAGAGATCATCAGGTGCCTCAAGTACTACGTCGCCCGCGAGGTCTACCACCTCGTTCGACCACAGACCAATGCGGCCGAACTCACGCAAGCCGCTTGACGAACATAGGGGCATCACGATGGCCGCCGGCCTTGCCGAGCGCGGGCAGCAGGTGAAGATCAAGCACTCTCGGCATTCGAAGTTCCGGCTCGCCGAGGCCCGCGAGGCGCTGCACATCGTGTATGCACTGGCCGACGAATTCTCAACGGCGGTACGCGAACTGTGCCGCGTTGAGGTCACCGAGCGGCAGTGGCACGCATTCCTGGACGCCCACGCACCGATGCCGCGAGAGCGAGGCCGCAGCCGCACCATGGCGGAAAGTAAGCGAGACGCCCTGGCCAAGCTCTGGAACCACGACCTCCGAGTGGCTCCGTGGCGTGGTACGGCCTGGGGCGTGGTCCAGGCGGTGAACACTTTCACGCACCACGAGCAGAACGTACGCGGCGTCGAGCGAGCTGAGCGAAACATGCTCCGCGCGGTGACGGGCGGCATCGACGATCTCGACCGCGGCACCCTCTGCACGCTGGCCGCCGTGCTGGATCAGCCGCTCGCCATAGCTGTCTGACATCACACTCACACGGCTCCCCGTCCCGCAAGGGGCGAGGAGCCGTAGTCAACGGAAGGAGGTTGCGTGTTCCCCAAGCGCTCCCGCATGCAAGGGCTGCCAGCACCCCGTCGGAGCGTCGGCCAAAGCGGGCGCCGCAATCCACGCTCGCGTGAGAAACGGCTTCGGGAGACGGAGCAGCGAGCACTTCGCGCCCGCAGGGCACGTGGTGTGAGCCGTTTCGCAAATCTGCCATCACGGCGGACCAGATTGGCGCCCGCGTCTTCGACGCGCTGGGGGCCACCAGCCGTCTGAGGTGCCACCGCAACGATAGAGCTTCTCCGGGATCTGCCCCTCGTACGATCGTTTCTGAAACCCTGGTGGACTGTCAACGCCGCGAGCGAGGGGGCCAGAGGCGACATGAACGAGGCGACCGCGCATCTGCTGTTTGACGTGGTGGAGCGTCTGGAGAAGAACATCGTGGCTCGCGAGTGCCCGGCGATCATCGCGATCGAGGGCGCGCGGAAGCTGACTCTGAGCGATTACGACTACCTGCGCGACAGTTCGACTGCGGCGGCGTTCGAGGCCAGGGCAGCTGAGAAGGCGGCCGAGATCGACGCGGCCCGGTGGGTGCTGGCGGTTCCGCAGGTGTGGGTGTTCAAGCCGCCGAGCACGATCGCAGTGCGAGCTGTCTCCAATCACCCTCTCCGGGAAGGTGAGCAAGAAGCCATCACGTGGATGAGCTTCGACCGGGGTGACGGCGTCGACTATGGGCGAGTTGCCTACGCGCGTCGCCCCAGCGGAGAGCCCGTCTTCGAGGAGCCAGAGATCTTCGAGGTCGGGATCCGGCCGAGGAACGAGATGCCGGGCTTCCTGCTGTTGCAGCGATGTCTGGGAGAGGAGTGAGGGCCGGCTCGCAAAGAACCGGCCCTCCGACCAACTTCAACTCTGTGATCAAAGGCAGATTGAGATCGGTCATCGCGATCCTAAGGCCTACCGCGTGTCATCACCGAGGTCTAAGGCTCATTGAGCATCCTGATGTCGCGCCAGATGTGCTCGTAGGTCTCGTGCACCGCACGGACCCAGGGGGGCACGGAGTCCCATTCGACGGTCACCTCGCGTTCGCCCCACGCAACTTGCATAATTCGGCGATTACCGGCGTATTCGACGACCAGGTCACGCCGGAGGAACAGCAGCTGCCCGCGCCACGGTTCCTCTACGCGGAAGATGGCCGAGGCACGGGTACCGTCCATGCCGACGAGATCCAACGTGCCGGGCAGCTGGCGAAGCCCGAAGCGGGCGGCGAACTCGAACGACGGCACGTCATAAGACCGCTCCAGCTCCGTCGGAGAACCGCTTTCGCCCGTCGCGAGTTCCACGGCTACCTGGCCGATCCCGATGCCCTCCTCCCGCCAGTCGCGGCGCAGTGCTGGACGGGAATAGGACTCATTGTCATCGGCGTCAAGGCGCGCCTTGAATCTGGGGCTCCAAGGCATCTCTCCGGCGAATACGTCCCGGATCATCGGGAGTTGCGGGAAAAAGTGGTTCCCTGGGTACTCGATCCTGCTGGCGAGTTCCAGTGCGGAGTTCACATCGGTCGGCTCCAGCAAGAGGGTGCGGAAGAACCCAAACACCTTCCGCCCGTCGTGCCGATGCTGCAGAAAACCCTCGACCAGCAGCCATTCATCAGTGACGCCGTAGATACGGTCGGGTGACCACAGCTCCGCTGGCACGTTCACCGCACCGGTGCGGAGCCAAACCTCGTCGTCCGTCGGACTAGCAGGTGCCCAATCCGGTAGCTGGATGGGCGCCACCGGTGGTTCATCGGGGCAGGTAGGATCGATATCGGGCGTCACATGGCGCCCGCCTCCAACCCACCGATCCCGGTTGTGCCCGGCCTCAGAGAGACGGCCGATCAGCTCGTAGTAGGCGATCCACCCGTATTTCTTGCCGTAGCGCTCCACCTTCGTGCGTGTAGACCCGAACCGTCTCGCAGCCTCAGCAATTGCCCGGTCGATGTCGCCGAGCGTCGCGGCACGCCACCCAAGTTCCCAGACGCGGGCCATGACCTCGCCACGGGCTCGGCGAAATTCAGCGTGGTCGAAGTCGTAGTTTCGTCTGCCCTCGATGACGGACCCGATGACGTAGTTCTCAAAATCCATACCGAAGGTGCTATCGCACTCTTTGGCATTCGGGTCGTCGTCAGCCATCACCGGTGCAGTCGGCACGGCCGCGAACGTCAGCGCGAATGGATCCACCCCAGTGGGTACCGCACCGGGGTGGAGGGTCCCGGCGAGCTCGTAGGTTGCCCGTATGTAGCTACGCAGCAGCTCATGGGATGTTGGGGACGATCCGCCAGCAAGGAATCGGTCGCGCAGCTCGACAAGCCACCCGGCTAGCGCATGCTCGAACGGTCCGCCGGGATCAGGCATCTGGTGAGCACTGGCGGCACCGAACGCGGCACTGACGACGCGTTCAACCACATATGGGTCGTCAACATCGAGCATCCGGGTAGCGAGATCGAACAGTCGCTTCGGTTCCGGTCGGCCGTAGCGTTGCAGGGCCTTTGTCGCGAGATCCCGCACGTCCCTATTTGTGGACGTCAGGAGCCACGCCATCGCAAGTGCATTTAGGTGGTCGCCCTCGACGCGGTCCAAGCTTCCGGTCCAGCATCTGATCATCTGCTTTAGATCGTCCACGAGCAGGTCAACGGCGCGATGGCGGACCCATTCGGTCCATTTGCGGTCACGTTCCGGAAGAGGCAGTAGGCGAAGGACTCGGTCGAGGAAGTTCGCGTTCAGGCTGTGGGCGGGGGATCTGCGGACCTCCCACAGCCGGTCGAACGGATGTCGGCGCCTGTGCCCCCGAGGCCCAGGAGTCCTCCAGTTCCTCGCGACGATCAACGTCGCGAGTTGGTTGACGGTATGATCATCAAGGAACTCGGGCTCCGAGTCGAGCTCCTGGGCGAGTGCCCATGATCGGTGCTGTTTTGGGGCGAGACGCCAGAGGTGGTGCGCGGCGAACCGGCGGGGCACCAGCCCGACAAGGCTGATGGCGACGTCTGCGCCGAGGGGATGGCCATCCTTGTCGAGGAGGGATTTCCACATAGTCGCTTCCGCGAGCCGCTCCTCGACCTCGGCGTAAGTCATGCGCACAAGGAGCGCATCAGCGATCAGGTAGCCGGCGAAGCGGTCGAACAGAATCCCAGTTTCAGTATCGTCACCGCCGTTGACCTCATCGCGGAGCAGGACCCCTTCCTCTTCGAGACGCCGGAATAGGCTCTCATCCCAATTGGTCTCGCCAGCGTCGAGGATTCCCCTTGCATCATCGGATGGGAGCCGACGGACCCCGCGTGCCCACAGCTCCCGGGCGAGCTCAGCGAGACGGCGCTTGATCTGGTCAGCCGGTACCGGCTTGCGGGCGGGGTCCTCGGCAAGGCGTTTGGTTACGGCGTCGCGGTACAGCTCGAACACACCAACCATGGATGTCGGGAGAGCCTCCACTCCGACCGGCTGCTTGCGGAGGGGGTTTGCGGCTTGGCAGTACATACGGAGGAACAGTGGGTAACGGAACATCCAAGTCGGCAGCCACGCACCGCGGGCGTCGATCAAGTAGTGGTCGAAGTAGGCGGCAATGAGGTCGTTGACCTCGGTCCGGTTCCATTTGAGATCAAGCTTTATGGCTGTGTCCGGAAGAGCACGCTCAGCTAGCGCCTCGCGGAGAGTGACGATAACCAGAACGTTCGGGTAATGCTCGAGTGCTGGCGCCAGCTCATCAAGGAGCGCACGCCATTCCGAGGGTCTCTCGGCCTCGTTCAAGCCGTCGATGATCACGGGGATCCGAGTGCCGGCACGGCCGCCGGCGGAATTGAGCGCCAAGAGGAGATCCTCGAAGCAGTCGACCTTTAACCCAGGGATCCGACGCGCCAGATCGTCCAGGGTCCCACCGGCCCGCAGGTGCCCGCCCTGGATGAACACTCCAGCTGTCGGTCGTTCGGTCGGAGCGGTCAGCTGGGCAGAAAGGTGGGTCTTGCCCGTTCCGGCAGCGGCAACGATCGCGGTCAACGAGGCCTGCAGATCCGCGTGCAAGTCCTGCAGCCAGCAGACGACGTCACGGATTTCGGCGGCGAGGCCGGTGGCGGCAAGGGCAGTTGGCAGGCGCCGCTTCCTCAAGCCGAAGACGAGCGAGCGCAGCTTGCGAGGCGATGTCGCTGGTGGCTGCTGATCGGCGATGCGCTCACGAGCCTCCGTTGGCCGACGATTCCGTCCGGCTTCGGCGATGGCTCGCAGGTCATCGACGAACCGGTTCAGGTCATCGACAACTTCCTGAGCATCTACGCGGGTCACGTCATCGTCAATGGCGGACAGTGCGTAATGGAGTGCCTCAGTACGAACAGCGATGGCGGCGATGTGCTCATCGAGCCAGTCGAACGACGCCGGGCGAAGTAGGGCCCGCTCAATCCAGTGCTCGACGTGGTTCGAAGTGTGCAGTTGAACCGCGCCGGGTTCTGTGGAGACTCGGCTACTTGGTTTGTGCCGCGGTGAGTGCGGCCTGTTGGTGACGGTAGTAGATCGCTTCGTACTCCGCGGGCGGGATGTCGCCGCAGGCGGTATGCAGCCGGCGGTGGTTGTACCAGTCGAGGTACTCCAGGGTGGCCAGTTCGACGTCGTCCACGCCTTTCCAGGGGCCGTAGCGGCGGATCAGCTCCGCTTTGAACAGCCCGTTGAAGGACTCGGCCAGGGCGTTGTCGTAGGAGTCGCCGCGGCTGCCGACAGAGGCGACCGCCCCGGCGTCGGCCAGGCGCTCGGTGTAGCGAATCGCCAGATATTGCACGCCGCGATCGGAGTGATGAACCAGCTGCGACAGGTCCGCACCGCTGTCGTGGCCGCGCCGCCAGATGGCCATCTCCAGCGCGTCCAACGCCAGGTCGGTGCGCAGGTGGGTGGCGACCTGCCACCCGACGACCATCCGGGAGTACACGTCGATGACGAAGGCCGCGTACACCCAGCCCGTCCAGGTGCGGACATAGGTCAGGTCGGCAACCCACAGCCGGTTCGGCGCCGGCGCGTGAAACTCGCGCCCGACCAGGTCGGCCGGCCGCTCGGCCTGGTCGGCGGGAATCGTGGTGCGGCGAGCCTTGCCGCGGACCAGCCCGATGATGCCCAGCTCACCCATCAGCCGCTGCACGGTGCACCGCGCAACCGCCTGCCCCTCCCGGCGCAGCTGCCGGTGGATCTTCCGAGCGCCGTAACAGCAGTAGTTGTCGGTGTAGATCCGCTGGATGTCGGCCTTGAGCTGCTCATCGCGGACGGCGCGTGCCGACGGCGGCCGGGTGCGGGAGGCGTAGTAGGTCGACGGGGCCGCCTGCAGGACCCGGCAGATCGGCTCGACACCGAACCGGTCCCGGTGGGCGTCGATGAAGGCGTTCATCTCGGCGGGCGAGGGTCGAGTTCCCTGGCGAAAAAAGCCGATGCCGCCTTGAGGATCTCATTGGCCCGGCGCAGCTCGCGGACCTCCCGCTCCAGTTCGGCGATCCTCTTGGCCTCGTCGGTGGTGGTCCCCGGCCGCCGGCCGCCGTCGATCTCAGCCTGACGCACCCAGCTGCGCAGGGACTCCGACCCGATGCCCAGCTGACGGGCCACCCGCGTGATGACGCCGAACGACTCCCCAGACTGCTCGACGGCCTCCTGCACCATCCGGACCGCCCGGTCCTTCAGCTCTGGCGGATACCGACGCTGGGCGGGGTGCGAGGAACCAGATCGACCTGACATGAGCTCCATCCTTTCCAACCGATGGAGCCTCCATCAATCCCGGCGCGGTTCAAGTGGCGCCACCCACCGGGCCTTGATTGGGGCGACAGAGCGCTTATGCGCCTGTGAGAGCGCGTCCGGAGATAGGACGAGCTCTCCGAAGAAGGTGGAACGGAGCTCATCGAGCCCGGACAACTGCGCATCGAAGTTCTCCGCCGCCCACAGCTTCGTCGAGATCCCCCTGGCCGATCCAAGATCATCAATCCAGTCCACGTCCTGCTTCGCTGGACGCTGGGGAAGGCACAGCACGAAGTCGGTCAACCCCGCAACGTGCTTGCTGGCTTTCTCGAAGGATTCCTCAATCTGCGTCCGCTGGCCCGGGGTGAGCTCGTTCCTAGGCCCAAGGATGAACCACTTGCATGACCATCCCCATACCCGGCCTGGATCCCCGAGTTCACCGCGGTGTTCGACTCGCAGGTAGAACTCGACGCCCGGCTGCTGACGCCGCTCCCGGAGAGTGCCCAGCGCGCTATAGCGACGGGACACGATCGCTCGTGTGAGCGCCTCGAAGTTTTCATCGGCTGCGCCCCGCAAGAGCGCCAGCTCGGTCAGGTCCAGCGCCACCTCAGCCGCCCGCAGCCTTCCGCGGAGTCCCGTCCTCATTCCAGTCATGGCGCGAGAACACTTCGACCCGTGCACCTAGGTGAAGGAGCACCTTCAGAAATCCTTGGATTTCGGACTCCTCAGTCCAAATGCGGATGATTGATCCGTTACGTTCGATCGAGTGGTCGAAGGCGTAGATGTCGACATCGGATCGGCCTAACTCATAGAGCTTCAGCCTCAGCAGCTCGTCGACGAGAGCGTCAGGCATACGCTCGTCCCGGCTCCGCCAATCATCGTCGGACCGTTCGGTCTCCGCGAGAGCCTTCAGCGCCTCCATCCGCTCGATCGCCGCCTCCGCACCGGAGACCGTTTCGAACTTGCCGATCAGTACCAGATCCATCGAGTGCTCGGAACCGTAGCTGTGCCAGATCTTCACGTCGCCTCCCTCAAGGCTTGCACGGCATCCAGAATGGAGCCCTCGATCGGCGTTCCCACTGATGCGTACGCGTGGGGACGGAGGACACTGGTCGCGTCGATGTGCATGTGCGCGTCCAAAGGCTGTTCACCGGGGATGGCCTCAGCGGCCGGCACCGAGGCTTCGAGCCCGGAACGTGAGACCGCGAGCCGCACTCCGGTCCTGGCTGTTCGTATCCAAAGAACGAGACGCTCCGCATCGGCATCGGAGATACCCGGTGTTGCAGCAGTCGGCTGCTCCGGTAGTAGCAAGAGCTCAGATGCTCCGACCTCGGCGGCAAACTCGGCGAGATCATCGAGCTCGCCGATCGTGTCAGCGTTCACAACCGTGTTGATGCCGATCGGAGCTACTGAACGAAGCAGGGTGGCAGCGGAAATCACAGCCGCAAACGGCCGACGCCGGAGCCGCTCGTAGGTGGCCCCGACCCCGTCCACGGACAGACGCGCGAAGTGCACCGACCCTCGCAGCGCATCAGCGAGTCGCGGAGTTAGCCGATGTCCGTGCGTCGTGAAGGTCACCGCCATCGACGTTAACTCGGCGACCTGAGTGCAGAGCTGGGCAAACCGGCGGTGAGCGGTCGGTTCCCCGCCTCCGAAGCCAACACCAAGGCATCCGGCGCCGTCGAGCTCAACCGCCCAGGCGACCACGCGGTCTATATCGAGCGTGGCGGCGTGCTTGGGCGCATAGCAGTAGGAGCAGCGAAGCTCGCAGGCGTTTGTCAACGCAACCGATAGGTATCGAGGAGCGCGGGAGACCTGCTCTGCGGGCACCTCCACCTCGTCGAGCAGGACGTTCAGTCCGGAAACCCGGTCGAACAGGTGCACGCCAGCTTCGGACAGACGGATCTTGCATATCATCGGCATCAGGATGCCACTGCTCCGGACATCACGCAGGCCGTCGGTGAGCGTTCGACTGATGAAGGTATCCCGACTGTGGCCGAGACAACAGACATGGAAGGTGTCCGCCTATTCGGCCGGGAGCCGATCCTGAGGCAATTGAATCGAGCTGTGGCTGCCCAGCCGACGGGTTCTTCGCGTAGGCAGTGACTTGCTGGTAGCTAGCTGGATCGGATGAGAAACGGTCGCACCTTCGAAACTCACGTCACGCAGGTCTGACGACGCCGATGAACTCTCGCTCCCGGCTGGGTATGCCTGCCCAGGCATCGACGCGTACCGTGCTGCCGGTGAACGGCGCGTGGACCATGCGGGTGTCGTCGATCGCGATGCCGACATGGTGGATCGTCGCGGGGCTAGCCGGGTTGGAGGCGAAGAAGATCAAATCACCTGGCCTGATCTGACTTCTGGGCACGTGGATCCCCGCGTTCCACTGCGCGGAGGTGTCGCCGCCGATCCGCGCCCCGGCCCTGGCCCAGGCGTATTCGGCCAGTCCGGAGCAGTCGAATCCTCGCGTTCCGGCGCCGCGACCGATGCCAAAGCTCGGTCCGGCCGGCCCGCCGCCTCCCCACGAGTACGGGGTGCCGCGCATGTGCAACGCCGCCTGAACGGCGATAATCCCGCGCTCCGCTCCAGCCAGCGCCTCTGCCGGAATCTCTCCGGACGATAGTTCCGCGCACAGACCGGCGGCCCCGGGCGGTGTTTCTCGGGGCTGCGTCGATCTCAGCTCGGACACCGAGGGACTGAGGTTGTCACAGACCGCGCTGGCCGAGATGGCCGCGTACCGCGCGCCTCCTGCCAGTCCTATGAAGAGGACAATCCCTGCCACGAGGCTGGCGCCTGCGGCGAGGATCTTCGCCAATGCGTCTTCTTCGATCAAGGGTGCTCCGCTGCGGGCTGAGGCCAGTGATCGGCGAGTTCGGCCAGGCGCAGGCGTGCTTCTCGGTGGTTATGGGGCAGCCAGATGGGGCCCTGCGGGTCAGCCCCGGCGACGGCCGTCGCGCACGGCACCCCGGTTTGAGCCGCACGGAGCTGGAGCCGGCCGTGAAGGCTGCTCTCCCTTCGCCTGGAGGCGGTCAGGAACAGTACGGGGGTGGTGATTCCGGTGGCCGCCGTCAGTGCGGCGTAGCCGTGCAGCTTGGCCAGCACCCGGTCGAGGGTCTCGGTGCCGGTGTCGTACTCGAGGAAGAAGTCGACGGTGTGGCCGTTCTCGGTCCACCTGCCGTAGGCGTCGGGGCGGACGTGCTTGCCCCACTGGGCGGCACAGCGCGTCTCTGGCCACCAGGTCTCCAGGAGGCACCCATTCGCCTCACGGGCGGCGCCGTAAAGGCGGGCGAAGACGTCGTTGACGCCGACGCTGTGGGCGAGACGCTGACTGTAGGCCACGGCCAGGGCGCGGTCGCGGCGGTAGCCGAACTCGCTCAGGTCGACGCCGTCCTCAGTGGCGAGTACGGCGGCGCCGGTTTCACCGAGCACGTAGTGCCAGGGCGCTGAACCGACGGGTGGCTTGGGCCGGAAGCGGTCCAAGACGCCGATGCGATGCAGCCTCACCAAGCGGTGCCGTGCGGTGATCGGGTTGTCGAAGGCGATGTGGGTGATCTGATGGCCGGTCAGGACCTTATGGGTCCAGACCAGGCGCAGCAGGTGGCGGTCGCGGCTGGTCAGCAGGGTGGCAAGCGAGGCCAGGACGCCCGGTGTGTAGTGCTGATTCATGTGTTCTCTCCGTTTCTGGGCCGCTGTCGTGGGTCGTTGTGCGGAAGCACTTCGGGCTGGGCGAGGGGCCGGCCGTGGGCTCTGGCGGCGGCGGCGCGGACGCGTCGTGCCAGGTCGGGGTCGGGGATGGGCAGTGGCCGGGTGCGCAAGGTGAAAGGCGGGGTCTCGGCGGAGCGGACAATCAGGCGGGCAGCGGCCTGGAAGGCGCCGAGATTGGCAAGATCGTGCCGGGTCAGGTACGGGCTGAAGTGGTGCTCAACTTCGCGGGCGTCCTCTGGCGAGAGCGAGAAGTAGATCTTGTTGCGAGCGTCGGAGCTGACCGCCTGACACAGGTCGCGGGGAAGCTGCGCCAGGTGCTGGTGGGCGAGCACCATGGAGAGCCGGTACGCGCGGGCCTCGGCGAGCATGTCCGACAGAGCGTGCGGGAGGTTCAAGAAGTTCTGCGTCTCGTCCACGTACAGCGCGGACGGCGTGCGGCTGCGGCCCAGGCGCGCGCGGTGGGAGGCGGCCTGCCAGACCTGGGCCAACAGAAGCGAGCCGAGCAGGCGTGCGGTGTCGTCGCCGAGCACGCCTTTGGGCAGCCGCGCGAGCAGGATCTTTCCGTCCAGGACGTCGCCGACGTCAAAGGTGGACTGGGCCGAGCCGAGGATGTCCCGGACGAAAGGACGGAGCAGGAACGCCCGCAGCTTGTTCATGATGGGCGCGGTGACGTGCGCTTGGGCCTGCTCGGACAGGTGCTCGTACCAGTTCCAGAATCCCAGCAGGAAAGGATCGTTGAGGCGTTCGGTGAGCTGCTTGCGGTAGAGGGGATCGGTGAGTAGCGCGGGGATGTCGGCGAGAATTCCGCCGTTGCGAGAGAGAGTGAGAGCGCAGCCGCGCAGGATGTCGTCGCTGCGTGGGCCCCAGGAATCGGCGTAAATCTTGTGGAAGATGCCGACGAGGTTGTCCACGAGAGTTTCCAGGTCTGGGCCGCTCAGCACGTTGAGTGCCGGCCGGGGTTGGCGGTCGTCCGGGTCGATCAGAGCGATGCGCTCGCCTGCTTCTTCGGGGATGAGGCCGAGCAGGTCGGCGACGAGGTCGCCCTTCGCGTCGACGACGGCGACGCCGCGCCCCGCCTGGATGTCGGAGATGATCATCTGCGCCAGCAGCGTGCTCTTGCCGGTGCCGTTCGGGCCGAGGACGTGCACGTGGTGGCAGGAATCGATCACACGCAGAGCGACCGGCCGCTCGTGACCGGCGTCGGCCAGGCCGAGCACCTTTCCGTTCTGGGCGACCTGCGGCGAAGGAGCCACCGTGTTCGCTCCGGCTCGTTGTAGCCCGGGTACGGCGGGATCCATTGGCAGATGTGCGAGTGCGGCCAGCTCGGGGACCGACAGGAGGTAGCCGCGTCCGAATCGGCGGGAGGCGAAGTGGCGAGCGGGGAGCGGCAGGCGGCGCCGCTCCAGGTGATTGTGCCCGGAGAACAGAGCGAATGCCGAAGCGATCGCATGCGCACGGCCTCGGATGATCTTCCGGCGGGCCTTGCGCGCCGCCCGGTCCTTGCCTTCGTCGCCTTGGACGGCGTAGCGGACGGCGACCTCGTACCGGGGTTGTAGGGCCTTGTCCCTCATAGCGCGGGCCTCGGCGTACTGCTCCAGACGGGCAGCGTGATCCTGTACCCCGTGGTTCGGCTGGTGGTGAGTGCGAGCCGGGCCCGGCGAGAAGAGGTCGAGTCCGGCTCGCAGCAGGAAGACAGGAATACTGCCGGCGCCGCCGGTAAGGCGGCGGCCGGTCGCGGGCCTGGCGAGAATCTGTACGGCGGCGTGCTGCCAGCCGGGCATGCCCACCGCGGCTCCGAGGAGGGCGCGTAGAGGGTCGTGGTCATGGTCGTGCCGGAGCGGCAGCCGCTCACTGCGTGCGATCACCAAGTGTCCGCCGGTGGCCTGCCCGCTGAGCGGTATCGGCGGAGCGGCCTCCACGACGGTGGTGCGGGCGGACGGCCAGGCGGCTTCGATCGCGTGATCCACCAGGTGCTGAGGGACTGTGCCGGGGACCCAGATCCGGATCTGGACTCCGCCGGTGCCGAAGACGTACTCGAATGCCAGATGCGGCTGGCCGAACAGGATGCGCTTCCAGGCCGGGCGCAGCAGTCCGAGTAGGTTGCCCCACAGTGCCTCGGCACCCGCCATGTCTGCCATAGGCGGGGCGAAGATCTCCACGCATCGTGCCCCGTTCGTCGCGGCGCGGTGGCGGAGCCGTACGACCAGGACGTGGAGCAGTTCGAGGACGATCGCGACGGCCGAGAGCGCGAGGGCGAGCTGCCAGACGCGGCCGTTTATCCAGGCCAGCAGCGTGTCGGTGAAGGCATCGGGATCGTATAGCGGGCCCTGAATCATCGTCCTCACAGGTCGTCCTCCGCGTACTCGGCGAGCTCCTGAGGGGAAGAGGTGACCAGGCGGTGTTCCTGCTCGCTGGCCAGGACCTGGAAGGCCACCCGGGACGCGCCGGAGTTCGCGGCCAGAAGGCCGAAGCCGCGCTCGGCGGAGAGCAGGAGGTGTCGTTCGCCGTCGGACAGGCCGAATGCGTCGCTGACCGCGTCGATTGCCTGGGGAGCCTGCCGTAGCAGGATCTGTGTGGCGGAGTTGGCGATGATCGCCTGTCCGATGTCGGAGCCGAGCAGGTCGGCAGCGTCCTGGGTGACCACCGACAGCCCGGCCCAGTGTTTGCGGGCCGCCTTCGCCATCCGAAGCAGGAACTTGGCGCCCTCGGGGTCCTTCATGAGCAGCCATGCCTCGTCGACCACGACGAGGCGCGGGCGACGGTTGCGCGGGTCGGAGACCCTTCGCCAAACGGCGTCCAAGGTGAGCAGGGTGCCGACGGCCTTGAGTTCCTCGGGCAGGTCCCGGAGGGAGAAGACGACCAGGTGAGAGTCGGGCTGGGTGGTGGTGTGGCCGTCGAAGAGCTGGCGGTGACTGCCGGTCACGTACGGCGCGAGACCTGCCGCTATCTCGGCGGCCTTGGGGTCGTCGTCTCTGGTAAGCGTGTTTGCCAGATGGCTCATGAGGGGCGGGCGCTTCTTCCATGTGCGCGGGTCGAAGGTGATTCCGACCTGCTTGTAGGCGGCGAGGATCGCTCGATCGAGTGCCGCCTTACCGGCGTGGTCCAGCGGCCCGCCGAGCATGACCGCGATCAGTGTGTGCAGGAAAAGCGAGCGTCGGGTCAGCGGGTCCCCGTCCCGCCGCCCCTCAAGAGGCAGATCGAACGGGTTGAGCCGGACGTTCGGCGCGCCCAAATGGAGGTAGGCCCCACCGACGGCCGTACACAGGCGGGCGTATTCGTCTTCGGGATCGATGACCGCAACCTCGACCCCGGCGTAGAGGGATCGCAGCGCTTCCAGTTTGGCCAGATAGGACTTCCCGGCCCCGCTGCTGGCGATGATGGCCGAGTTGTGGTTGGGCTGGGCGAATCGGTCCCAGGCCACCAGGGACGGGCTGGCGGCGTTGGCGCCGTACAAGACGGCGGTCGGTCCCAGGTCGGTGGTCAGGTCCGGGCTTGTGAACGGGAACGCCGCCGCGAGCGCCGGGGTGTCGAACGTACGGCTGATGGCCAGGTTGTCGAAGGCCAGCGGCAGCGAGGACACCCAGCCCTGAAGCTGTCGGAAGGCGACCTGCCGGGCATCCAGCAACAGCGACGCGGCCAGCGCTCGTGCCTGGGCGCACGCCTCGTCCAACTCATCCTGGGTAGCGGTGTGGACGGTGAGATAGATCGAGACGCGGAACAACTTGGCCTGACCGCGCGCGATGCGGGAGGCGAGATCCTGGGCGTCTTCTGCCGCGACCTCCACTCCGGGATCCAGAAGCCGGCCGTGCTGCTGGTCGCTGCGCAGCCCGGATTCCAGACGCGCGAGCTGCTTGCGCAGCCGATCGGCGGCGACCTGGGACGGGACCGGATCGACATGAAGCGACACGTCCAGGCGACCGGGATAGGTCAGCAACGGCTCCAGCCAGCCGGGTGTGACTTCCCGTGGGTATCCGCTGATGGCCAAGGTGGCGCACAGACCGCCGCTTACTCGAAGGTCCCGCGGCCGGACCTGGATCGCGTCCGGCCCGAACCTGGTGGCGAGGGCCGTGCGCTTGTGTGGGAACAGCTTCACTGGTGTCCTCCTGTCCTGATGACCTCGCCCGGGGTCGCGAGTTGGTCGGTGGGTAGCAGCGGGCCGGCGGGGTCGAAGCAGGAGGCGAGCAACGCCCGTGTGGCCGAGGCGTCCAGCGGGCGGACGGTGAGTCCGCAGCCCGCCAGCAATCGGGCGGTCTCCTCCAGGCGGCGCAGCGCCCGGGCCGATGCCGCGTCCCGGCCGCCCGCTTCGGCGCAGGGCTCCCGGACGACCAGCAGGACTTGACGGCGCAGCAGGTCGTGCCTGGCCGAAAGGCCGGTGAGGAAGGCCGCGTGCTCGTGCGCGGCGGCCGTCAGCGCGGGATGAGGAAGCGCGCGAGCGTTGTCCACCAAGCTATTGATCGTCTCGCTGAGGTCCACCGGCGCGGCACGGATGAGGATCTGGACCGGGCCGGACAGTGAGTTGAGCCAGCGGCCGAAACCCGAGACGAGGGCGTCCTGCTCGTCCGATGTTCGAAGGGCGAAGCTGATCGTGGACACCTCCGCCATGGCGGCAACTCCGTCTGGCCCGAGATCGATGAGCCCGTCATCGGCCACTCCTCGCGCGGGAAGGCGCAGCGGTGCCGGCCGGGGAACGGACCTGGCGGCTATCCAGGCGGGAGCCGAAGGAATGCTCTCCGATGCGGAGACCAGATCCTTCCGAGAACGCTGGTGGCGGAGCGCGGCCAGCACGTATCGGTCGAGACTCACGCCGTCACGCCGTCCGATCGCCAGCAGGATGCCGGTCAGCGCGATCGGCAGGGCCCCGACGCCGTACGCCACCAGCGGCACGTGCTCTCCGAGGAGCATGTAGGCGGCGTACAGCAGGCCCGCGGTGCCGCCGAGGATGGCCACCTGACGGGCGGTGAAGCCGCCGACGATCCGGTCCTCCTGGTCCACATCGGCGGGGATGCGTACCGGCTGCACCCAGCTCATCGGTTGTCACCACCGCCGGACGGGCGGCTATGCCGCTGCGGCCCACGACGGCCAGGATTCTGGGGACGGTCGATGCCGCCGGTGGCCGGCGCACGGGGCTCCTGGACTGGCCGCCCAGACGTCGATGGAATGGATTGGGTGCGGAGCCAGTACATCTGCACCAGCCCTGCCGGGCCGTTGGCGTAGTAGGTGTCGCGCGGGTAGCCGTACACCGGCGTGGTGGGGGGAATTGGGACCGATGGCCGCAGCGGCGTCGCGTACTTGCCCTGACCCGGCGGACCGGACGGGGCATGCTTGACCGGGCCGGGCTGCACGTAGCCAGGAGTGGCGGGACGGCGAGCCACCCCGGGCGCGTGGTGGGCCCGGCCGGTGCCTCCCCTGGCCGCGGAGGTGGCGGTCGCTGTGGTGGCGGCAGCCGTACCGGCGGGACCTGCGGCGAGCGCGGGCAGCGCCCTGCTCGCCATGGCGAAGGCCGCACCCTTGGCCCTGCCTGAACCCCCGCCGCCGCGTGCACCTCTGCCGAGGTGCAGAGCGTTCATGACCGGAGAGGTGAGCTTGTAGGCCAAGGCGTACTTGACGATCCGCGTGACCGTTGAGCCACGGCCGGCGGTCTGGGCGAACACGCGCCGGGAAACCCAGCCCGGGATGCGCACCAAGATGATCAGCAGGCACAGGACGAGGACCAGATTCACGAGCTGCCCGGTCGGCATGAGCCCGAGCAGGAGACGGCCGTCCTGGTTGAAGAAGATCCGCACCGCCATCACCAGCGTGAGCGACTGGGCGACCTGCACGATCAACAGCCCGGTGAAGGCTCGCCACCAGAACCGGGCCAGCCCGTCGGTGTACGGCAGCGCCAGGCAGGCCAGCGCGAGCGGCGCGGCGACCACAAGCAGCACGATCAGCGCGGCCCGCATGACGAACGCGATCAGCAACAGGATCAGCAAGATGACTGCGACCAGCGCGAGCAGAATGTAGAAAATCTCCTGCTGGCCTGGGACGACAACCAGGAGGCGCAGGGTCGCCGCCGCGCGCCTCTCATCGAAGTCCTGGCCGAGCAGCGCGTGTGACAGGGCGTTGGCAAGCTCGATGGCTTTGCCGCAGATGCCGAAGCTGACGTTGACGGCCAGGACCGCGACGAACAGGCGTGGCAGGACCTCTTTGACCGCGTATCGGGTCTGGACCGTTTCATGCCCCATCGCGATGATCGCGCCGATCGTGGCCAGCAGGACGAATCCGGTGTTCGCGATGGCCGCGGTCGCTTTCCATAGGTCGAAGACCCTGCCGTTGCCGGACACGTCCGGGGTCGCCAGCAGTGTCGCGGCCAGCACGTCCAGCAGCGGTTTGATCGCGAGCGCGACCAGATTGGCGAACCAGGAATTGATCTGGCCGTTGATCCAGTCGCCGATGCCGAACCCGAATCCGGGACTGTCGACCGGGATGTCGACGGGTCCGGGCAGCGACGGTGAGGGCGAAGGAGACGGCGCTGGAGTGGCGCTCGCGGTTGCCGTCATGACGGCAATCGACACCGTGACGACGGCCGCCGTGATGACCAGTAGCACGGCCGTACGTGGCAATGAGAGGCGAACGACTGCCGACGTGGCAGCGGGCCGGGGAATCGCGGCAGCGCTGAACGAGGCGTCGGGCCGACTGACGTTGGCTGAGCCGGTGACCCGGCGCCGGGGCGAGGAAGCCATCGCTCTCACCCGACGACGTGCTTAAGGATGCTGACGAAGAGCGGAGCCAGCACGGCCAGCGCGTAGCCGAAGGCTGCCGCCTTCAACGCCGCTTTGGCCTTCTGGACCTCGCCGGGATCACCGCCGGCGACGAGGTAGCGAAGCCCGCCGATGGTCAGCATCAGCGTGGCCAGCGTCGCCAGCAGGCCGATCAGCCAGTTGCGTAGGTTCGTGAAGACCGCATTGAGATCCGACGGAGCGGCGGCCACCGGGGAAGCCGCGAAGGCGGCGGTTGCCACTGCGGCAATAACGAGGATGGCGATTGCCGCAGTGGCCAGGCCCCAGGCGGCGATCCCCCGCGAGGATGGTCTCCTGCGGCAGGGACGGCTGCCGCTGGTGTGCCGTACCGGGTGCCGCTGCCGGGCGGCCCGGTGACAGCGGGCCACGACTGAGGGGTGGTTGGGAGAGAACCGCGCGGAGCCAGGGGTTGTGTCCCTGCCTCCCTTCGGGTCGGTTGCTGTTTGCGCATCCGGAGTTCCCTGGCTCCGCGCGGAAGCCGTGTGCGCTTCTCCCGGGATTGGAGAAGCGGTCAGGGGAAAGGTGGCGGGTTCGGATTCCTCCCGCCGCAGGACGTTGATCAGTGGCAGCTCCCGGCGGTTCTGCTGCCCGCTGACCGGGCCACGGTCCCGCAGCGGCACGTCCTCAAGCCGCGTCAGGCTGATCAACTCGGCGTCGAGCTCGCTGAGTACGCCTTGGGCCACTGCGTCGATCAGCACCAGATCGGGGTGGTACCAGGGACGCGGGGGAGGCATCGGCTCGCCGGCCGCACAACGGCGCTCGGCCGTGGCCTCGATGTGACGGCGGGTGCGCTCACCCGCGAAGCGGGCTGCCTCGCACAGCCGAGCGCGGATGTGGGGCAGGGCGGTGTCCACACGATGCAGGGCTCGCAGGAAGCCCGCCATGATCGCGATATCGACGTCCACGGGGTCTCCGCGGACCAGGTCGCGGGTCAGCGCTATCGCGATCGTGCGCAGGGCCGGCATGGCCATGCCGATGGCCGCGACCGTCCAGGTCGAGCTGGCCTGTTGGGCGCATGCGACCAACTCCCGCCAGACGGCGTCCCGCGCCTCGTCGGTGATGGTCCGGCTGGTGAGCAGCACGCGCAACTCCCGAAGGCAGACCGCTCCCCGGGGCAGGCCGGGGGCGAGTGCCGTGCAGTCCAGGGACAGGGCCCCGGGACCGGTCGTCAGCAACCGGAATGACGTCTCCGCGGTGTCCAGGAATGATTCGGTGAGGCGATGCGCGCTCATGTCGTGCTCCGGGTCGAGAAGGAGTTCGTGGTCTCGAAACCGGTGTACGCACCGCCTCAGAAACGGCTCAGAGAGAAGCTGGGTAGTCGCTCAGGAATTTCTCAGAGCCTCGGCATTCTGAGTAGCTCGGCGGCTTGTGAGCGCGACTTTCTGAGCTCAGCCGCCCGGCTTCTGAGCAGACTCTGAGCCTGCTGCTTGCCTGGTTGCACGCCGCCGGAGCCGTGCTCACGGCCTGGGCGGCCCGCATCCGGAAAACGTGTCCCGACAGATCAATGGAGAAAAGGAATGGCATCCAGAAGAACGCCGGCAGCGGCGGCCTAGCCACAACGGAAAAGCCGCGTCTGGTGATTTCGCCGGTCGCGGTTCAAACCGCGTGGGCGTTCAGCGCCTGGACGCACCGCTACCTCGCCCCACCGGCCGCGGCGGAGTTCGTCATCGGCGTCCAGACCAGCGACACGACCCTGGTCGGCGTCGCCTTCGTCGACAGGCCCGCGTTCTGGGCCTTCGACGACGGCAGCACGGCCGAGGTCGTCTGCCTGTCGACGGACGGCACGCCCAATGCCTGCTCGGCCCTGCTGGGTGCCGCCTGGCGGGCCGCGCGGGCTGAGGGCTACCGGCGCCTGATCGCCTACACCCGTGTCGACGAGCCCGGCACCAGCCTGTGCGCGGCCGGGTTCCGGCTGGTCCCCAGCCCGCTCGGATGGGGCACCAGCCGTTCCGGTCACGTCGCCCGCGTCCTGTGGGAGATCCGGGTCGCCGGAGGTCGCGCATGAGTGAGCTGCGTGAGCCGTATTGGCGCGACGAGCACGCGGCGATCTACCACGGGGACGCGCGCGAGGTGCTGGCCGAGATGGACGAGGGCTCGGTGGACTGCATCGTCACCAGCCCGCCCTACTGGGGGCTGCGGAACTACTGCGAGGGCCAGTACGGGCAGGAGCCCACGCCGGAGGCGTACGTGGAGAACCTCCGGGCCACCTTCGCCGAGGCCCGGAGGGTACTCGCCGCCGACGGCACCTGCTGGCTGAACCTGGGGGACTGCTACGCGGCCAACTCCGACGGCTGGGCGCGGGGCAAGGACTACAACGCGCGCCAGCCCGAGGTACGACCCAAGGCCCGGCTGGCCGTACCGCCGAAGAACCTGCTCGGCATGCCGTGGCGGGTCGCCTTCGCCCTGCAGGAGGACGGCTGGATCCTTCGCAACGCGATCATATGGAGCAAGCCGAACGCGATGCCGCAGTCCGTCCGCGACCGGATGTCCAACCGGTACGAGCTGATCTTCCTGCTCGTCAAACAGCAGCGGTACTGGTTCGACCTCGACCCGGTCCGTCAGCCCTACACCGGCAACCGGCCGATTTCCAGGCGGGCACGAGCCGGGGGCAACAAGCCAAACAGCATCACGACGGCCTGGCCTCCGAGCGGCAAGTACGGGGAGGACTCGGCCGGCCCGCAGTACGGCGCGGCGATGCGGCCCACGGGTGAGCGGCATGCCGCCGCGCACCCTAACGGCAGGAATCCTGGGGACGTCTGGTCAATCCCCACTCGACCGCTGCGGGCGGCTCACTTCGCGGCGTTCCCGGTCGACATCCCGCTCAGGGCCATTGCCGCCGGCTGCCGCCCCGGCGGCACCGTCCTGGACCCGTTCACTGGCAGCGGCACCACCGGCATTGCCGCCCAGCAACTCGGCCGGAAGTTCGCCGGCATCGAGCTCAACGCCGACTACTGCGAACTCGCCCGGACCCGGATTCTCGCTGCCGCGGGTGCGGCACTCCCGGTAGGAGGCGAGGGTGACTGAACAGCCACAAAGAGCCTTTACGGGGCCTTCCGACGCCCAGGTGTACGCCGCAGAGCCTGAAAGCGCTCCCAATGCCGGAAAGAGGGAGGAGATGCCATGAAGCCGCTGACTCTTGCGGAGGTACAAGCCCTGCCCGCCGTCGTGCCGCTCCTCCTGGCAGCTCGAGCTCTGGGTTTGAGTAGAAACACTGCCTATCGTCTGGTGCAGCGCGACGAGTTTCCCTGCCGCGTCATCAAGGTCGGGGACACCTACCGCGTGCCGACTGTCGAGCTGCTTGTCCTGATCGGCGTGGAGAGAGAGAACGTACAGACCGCCTTCGGCCCCAGCGTTTGAGGTCGGATACGGGAGAGAGCCCTGTCGTGCCGCAGCGGACAGGTGTCAACGTCGCTCGAATGTGGGACCAGTGGCGACGCGCGAATCTGGACCCGTTTGTCGATCTTCAGTCGTTGGTCTTGGCCGCGGGCACGCGGCCCAGGTCACGGTCTTTGAGCCGGTAGCTGTCTCCTTTCAGCGAGACCACCTCGGCATGATGGACGAGACGGTCGATCATGGCGGCGGCGACCACGTCGTCGCCGAAGACCTCGCCCCAGCGGCCGAAGGGCTTGTTGCTCGTCACGATCAGGCTCGCTCGTTCGTGTCAGGAGGAGACGAGCTGGAAGAACAAGTTGGCGGCTTCGGCTTCGAACGGGATGTAACCGACCTCGTCCACGATCAGCAGCGGGATGCGGCCGAGCTTGACGAGCTCGTCTTGCAGGCGCCCGGCATGGTGCGCCTCGGCCAGACGGCCAACCCACTGGGCCGCGGTGGCGAACAGCACGCGGTGACCGGCCTGGCAGGCGCGAATGCCCAGCCCGATGGACAAGTGGGTCTTGCCGGTGCCGGGCGGACCGAGGAAGACCACGTTCTCCCGGGCGGCCACGAAGTCCAGAGTGCCCAGGTGGGTGATGACCTCGCGTTTGAGGGAGCGCTGGTGGTCGTAGTCGAACTCCTCCAGCGACTTGCGGGCGGGGAAGCGAGCCAGCCGGATGCGGCCTTCCCCGCCGTGAGCCTCGCGGGCGGCCACCTCTCGTTGCAGACAGGCGGCCAGGAACTCCTCATGGCTCCAGTCTTCGGCGCGGGCGCGTTCGGCCAGCCGCTCGACAGATGCGGCCAAAGAAGGCGCCTTCAGCACGCGGGTCAGGTAGGCGATCTCGGCGACGGCGTCACGGCTGCTAGTGACGTTCTTCGCGGTCATCGCGTCACCACCTGGTGCTCACCCAGGCCGAACAGGCGGTCGTAGTCGGTGAGTTTGCGCTGCTCGACCTCGGCGTCCACCGCAGCATGCGGCGACGGCCGCCGGGCGAGTGCGCGCAATGCGCGGGCGGCCTGCTCGTGTTCGGGTGCGGTGATGGTCTGATGAGCTGCCCAGCACCGCTGATGGGAGGCGACCAGCCGTCCGTCACAGGTGGCCCGCACTTGCTCCAGGTCGGCGGTGACCTCGATGCGGCGGCCGATGACCGAGGGATGCACCGAGTAGTCGTTGGAGTCCAGGCGCACGTAGTAGTCCCGCCCCAGGCGGCAGGTCAGGTGCCAGCCGGTGACCGGCGGCAGCGGCGGAAGTTCCAGCATCGCGGCGAGGTCGGCGGCCAGCCGGTCGGCGGGCCGGCACTCGATGCGGCGGTGATGACGCTGGTTGGCTCGCTGCAGCCAGGCGGTCATCTGGGCGTTGAAGTCGGCCGGGCCGGTGAAGGACCTGCCCGGCAGGAACGAGGTCTCCAGGTAGCCGTTGACGCGTTCGACCAGTCCTTTGGCCTCCGGGTCACCGGGCCGGCACTGGATGACCTTGATGCCTAGGCAGCCGCGGAAGGCGTTCATCGCCTCGGTCAGCTGCGGGCGCCCGCCCCGCCACTGGCCGATCGCCGCCTCGTTGTCCCACACCAGCGCCTTAGGGACGCGGCCGAGCTGCCGCAGCAGCACCCAGTGGCCCGTGATCAGGTCCGCCGACTGGCGCGAGGGCAGCATCCGCGCGCTGATCCAGCGCGAGTATCCGCTGACCATGACCAGCACCGGCCGGCGCCCGTGTTGCCCGCATCCCAGCGGCACATCCACCGGCGGGAACCACAGATCGCATTGGGCCAGCTCACCGGGGAGATAGCTGGTCCGCGAGGCCGGGTCCGGCGGCGCATACAGCGGCCGCAGTTCCCGGATGCGTTTCTTCAGCACGGTCAGCCCGCGCTGCCAGCCGATCCGCTCGGCGATCACGGTCACGGGCATGTCCGGCCATGCCCGCAGCAACTGCCGGATCTGCGGTTCCACCGCGTCCACGATCGATCCGGACGGCTTGCGCACGTATTTGGGTGGTCCCTGCGACTCAAGCGCCCGCCGCACCGTGTTGCGACCCACGCCCAGCTTGCGGGCGATCGCCCGGATCGGCATCTGCTCGGCCCTATGCAGCCTGCGTATCTCCGCCCAGTCCTCCACGCTCAGCACCTTCCCGATCTAGGCCCACGAGGCCGATAGATGGGTCCGTTTTCGAGCGTCGACACTGGTCCAGTATTGGAGCGCCGCCGTCAACAGGGCCCTCAGCGGCCCTGGGGCTATGAGTAGCGAGCATCACCGGTTTAGGAGAGCGGCTCCAACAACCAGCGATCGGGGTCTCGATTTGCACCAATTCCGGGACGGGAAGGCGGACATGCCAGAGATGACATTAGGTGCACTCTGCTCGTGATTGCTGGTACTACATCGGCGGTCGACGACGCAACTGAGCCATCAGGTGATTGACCGCTCTAGCCGGAATTGTCGGTGGGCCCTCCTAAGCTGGTTGACTCGGGCCACAGCTAGGCAGCGAAGGATCAGTGCATGACGTGGGAAAATGGTTCACGGCGGCGTCGGCCAACCAGATTCAACCAGGCTGCGGCGCGCACACCTGCACTGGTGTCGGAGCCGTAATCAGATGCCGAAGCGCAGCGTCCAGCAGCGGGCTGGATACCGGGGCGAAGCCTTCGTCGACAAGGCGGTATCCGATGCGGGCCACGTGTGGAACGACACCCGGCGCGACTTCGCAATCGACGGCCAGATCGAGTTCGTGGCCACCAATCGAGAGGTCACCGGGGTCGCCGTCGTAGCCCAAGTGAAGGCCACAGAAGTCGGATTCCCGGGCGAGACGGCGACCGGGTTCAAGTTCAGCTGCAAGGCCGATCACATCGACTACTGGCTTCGGCTGGGCCGACCAGTCGTGCTGATCTGCGTGGACCTTCGTATCCAGCAGGCGTGGTGGAAGCGCGTCGACACCTGGTTCGCCGATCCCGAACGCAAGGCGCGGCGCGTCGTCCATTTTGACAAGACTTCGGACCGCTTCGATCCCGATGCCTTCAGCCAGTTGTCGGCCCTGGGCGTGCCGGTCGGGGAGCCGCTACCGCGGCTCGAGGGCAGCGAGCAGCTAGTCTCGAACCTGCTCACTGTCGAGGGGTTCGCCCCTCTTATCTACGAGGCATCGACGCCATGCCGCGACCGTGGTGAAGCCTGGGAGCGGATGCGCTCGAATGGCAACAAATTCGAGGGTGGCTTCCACCTGACCGCCGGGAAAATCTTCTCACTGTGCCGACTGGATGAAGGCCCGCTGGCCGTACTGTGTGACGGCTCAGTGAACTCCGTCCCGACCGAGACCTGGGCGACCACCGAGGACCCCGACCTACAGCGGCGCTTCGTGTCCCTGTTGAATTTCACCCTGCGCTCGGTGCACCATCGCGAACTGGTCTGGCATCCCAAGAAGAAGGTCGTCTTTATGCAGGCCCCGCCAGACCGCTCCAACCGGAGGATCAAGGGCCGCTATCGGGGCAGTCGCGGGCGCAGCTTCTTCACCCCGTACTTTGGTAAGGATGACGAAACCAAGATCAGTTTTTGTCGTCACTACGCCGCTGGCCTGTACTTCCGCCGCTGGGACGAGCAGTGGTTTCTGGAGATTAACCCTACTTACCACTTCACCATTGACGGCCGACGCGACTCGCTGTACGACGCCGAGTACGTCAAGAAGATCAAGCGTATGGAGCGCAACAACGCTGTCTACCAGCTTGTGCGCGCCTGGGCTGACTATCTGCAAGGCGAGGACACTCTGTTCAGCAGCCGGGATGAGCGTATCCGGTTCGGCCGGCTCCTGGAGCTGGACTGCGATGCCGCGATCGACGAGACGATCTGGATTCCGCAAGAGCCCGCTCCCAAGCCGAGCGTGAGCGGGCTGGCCGAGGGGCTGTGGGAGTTGCCGCGATGAAAGCACATGTGTTGCACGAGCCGGAGTTGGAGTTCCGTGCCGGGAATCGGCACGTCGACCCCCGCTACGGCATCAGCGTGTTTGGCCCGGCCGACGCCGACTCCCCGACCGCGCCGCACCAGATCCCGGTCGCCCTGGTCGGTTCCGCTAAGGCAGTCGATGGCATCCGGAGGTGGCTGATGCGCTGCCAGAATCGGATCGAGGCCAGGGACACGAAATCCGGGCAGGAGAACCTGCACCAGCCTTTTCCCGGTTTTAGCGTCGACTCCGAGTTTGGCGCTGAGCTCGTATTCGACGACGCTCTTGTTCGAGAGATCCCAGAGCGCCAGCTACGCCGCTTGGCCCGCGCCGATGTCGTCTCTGCCACCACCGATGCGGTCGAGATCTACGCCGACGCCGCCCGGTCGTTGGCCGAGACTGGGCGCTGTCGTGTCGTGATCTGCGCCCGCCCCGACGAGCTCAACGACCATGAAGACCGCCCGCCGTCGGCGGAGGGCGCGGCCGAACACGAGGAGGAGCAGGAAGAGCATGAGGCCGGAGGCGATTTTCACGACCTGCTCAAAGCCGCCGCGCTCACGCTGTCGGCGCCGCTGCAGTTGATGCGAAAGGAGACCTGGACCGGGATCCCGGCCAGGACCGGCGGGCAGGCCATCCGGCCCCTGCAAGACGAAGCCACCAGGGCCTGGAACCTGCACACCGCCTTGTACTACAAGGCCGGCGGGACACCCTGGCGTATGCAGCGCCACAGCTCGGACCTCGCCACCTGCTACATCGGCATCAGCTTCTACCGCACCGCAAACGGACAGGAGTTGCACACCGCCGTCGCCCAGGTCTTCAACGAGCGCGGTGACGGTGTCGTCGTCCGCGGCGGCACCGCGCAGATCTCGAAGCGTGACCGCCAGCCCCACTTGGTGCTCCCTGATGCCCGGTCGCTGCTGCTGGACGCACTGGCCGAGTACCGCAGCACCCACGGCCACCAGCCCGCTCGCATCGTCGTGCACAAGACCTCGAACTTCACGCCCGGCGAGGTCGACGGCTTCCACGAAGCCGCCGACGAGCGCGATATCGACTATGTCGACATGCTGTGGATCCAGAGGCGCGGCGCCCCACACCTGTACCGCAGCGGACAACTCCCGCCGCTGCGCGGCACCACGGTCCAGTTGGACGTGCGCTCGCTGCTGCTGTACACCCGAGGCTCGGTGCCGTACTTCCGCACCTACCCCGGTCTGTACGTCCCCCAGCCGCTGCTGATCCGGCCCGCATCACAAGGCACCGATCTGCTGCTCGCCAGCACCGACATACTCGCCCTGTCCAAGATGAACTGGAACAACGCCCAGCTAGACGAACGCGACCCGCTCACCCTGCGCACCGCCTACCGAGTCGGTTCCATTCTCAAGCATGTGCCGTCCGAGGCCCGCATCGCCACCCGCTACGCCTACTACATGTAGAGCTCGGGTGCTGCCGAATCACCTGCGCCATCGAGTGCGTCAGTAGTACGCGCGCTTCGTCGCCTCGCATTTCCATGCCCGCCAGCGGGAACATTACAGGAGCGCTGTCATACGTTCTCGAAGGGGTAGTCATCGCCATCTGAAGTGATGCTTCTCAGGGCCGTAGGGGCTCCAGCCCTCCAGATGAGGTTCGAGATCTTTAGGACTGAACTCGGGAGGTGCGGGCATGGCAGGCAACTCCTTGAAGGGGTCGATTCGCTCGATGTGTTGTTGAGCCCATGTCAACCACTGCTCCGCGTCGGAGACTCCGCTGCCGTCCGACCTCACCTGGTTGATCCGTTGCTCCAACTCTTCGCAGTACTCCTGAAGCTCTCGCACCCTCCTCCAGGTCGCAGCCTGTTCAGTCAGGTACGTGGCGTAGTAGGCCTCGGTAGCCGCGACTCGTGCCGCGGCCATGGCTTCCTCCCAGCGCGCCTTGCGCTGGGCCTTGGCGACCTCTTCGTCGATCTTGCGCTGCTCGTCGTCGCGGGCGCGGGTCTCAAGTTCCTGCAGGACAGCGCCGAGGACGTCTTCCAGCTTCCACCGCTTGCGGTCGGCCCAACGCCGTTGCCGTCCCTGGAAGTGGTAGGTCAGCTCAATGGCCAGACGCCCGTATCGCTCGTCATTGGTTGACTGAGGGGACTCCTCCCGGATGGTGACCACGTAGGAGTAGCCCCCGACGCCGATCTGAATCTCGCCATCGCGACGCGAGTAGTGCCTCTCGTGGTAACGCCCCTGGTAGTAGTACCCGCTGTTCGCCTCCTGGGAGATGGGACACTCGCGAACCGTATGTCCTCTCCGGACCGCCTCGGCCACGAGGGCCTGAAGAATCAGGAGCGAACGGCGACGCAAATCCTTGGGCATCCGGAGCCAGCGCTCGTCGTCTCGCAGGCTGGCCACCACCGGGTGAGGCGACCGCAGTTGATTCGGCACTGGTACGGCGGGAAGTTCCTCAATCCGCGGCCTCGAATTGCTGTGCGTACCGGGCATGAGCTGGATACGGAGGTCGCCGGTCCACTGCTTCTGCTTCTCGAGGTAATGACCGTCCGGGACCATCCCATGCCGCTTCGCGAAGTCCACCACCCGTCGCCATTCGCCGATTTCGTCCTCGCTCGGCTTACTGATCAGCACCGTACGCTCGCTGGACAGAC
The DNA here is from genome assembly GCA_003260025.2 of Microbispora triticiradicis. Taxonomy (GTDB): domain Bacteria; phylum Actinomycetota; class Actinomycetes; order Streptosporangiales; family Streptosporangiaceae; genus Microbispora; species Microbispora triticiradicis. Next base: position 220,288 of record QFZU02000063.1, read on the forward strand.
GCTCCATGAGCCGCATCGCAGCCTCGCGTCTCTTGGCGGCCATAGTGACGGTGGTGTACGGAGCTGATCGTTTGGCTGGCGCCGTTGCCGCCGACGATTGCGCGTTGTCAGGAGGGCCAGATCGTCGGCGCGGTCTCGCTTCGGACGCCTTCCGCTTTCCTGTTTCGGCCGCCTCCGGCGTTCGGGCGGGGTGATCGGGATGGTAGCCGTGCTCCAGATAGAAGCGGCCCGCCTCGGTGATCACGGCCTTCCATGTGCCGCGTCGCTTTGAGATCTCGACGAGCCCTCGGTTGCGAAGCGCATATGCCGAGTGTCGTTCGGGCACGTCGTCAGGCCCACTCAGGTCTTCGCCAACTGAAATCCGCTTGAGGAGGGCGAGCTGGCGGGGATTGACGGGGTCCCAACGGTGCATGACGTCAGCTCACACCTGCTCGTGGAGCGAAGGCAACCCCTCGTGTCGCAGAGAGTGCGGAGAGTCATGCCGGGTGATTTGAACTACCGTCGATGGCCGGTGGCCGGGGCAGAGTGATCAAGGTGCCCAGGAGAACTCGTTTGAACCCGTCAGTGCCCCCTGGCGGCGTTCAGACCGACGGTCAAATGACGGTCAAACGATCAAGGGCCTGATCGCTGTCTCCAGCGATCAGGCCCTTGACCTGCAACTACCTGGTCGGGGTGGCGGGATTTGAACCCACGGCCTCTTCGTCCCGAACGAAGCGCGCTGCCAAGCTGCGCTACACCCCGGTCGCTTGGACTTTTCGTCCAGCGCCTCGGCAAGTCTAGCGGACTTTGCGGCCGCTTGTGCCATCGGACGCGACCGGCCGGCGCGGGACGAGGGTCAGGAGGGTCGCCTCGGGCGGGCAGGCGAAACGCGCGGGCGCGTACGGGGAGGTGCCGAGGCCGGCCGAGACGTGCAGCCAGGAGCTCTCGTGCCTGCTCAGGCCCTTGACCCGGGCGCGGTCGATGCCGCAGTTGGTCACCAGGGCGCCGTAGAACGGGATGCAGAGCTGGCCGCCGTGGGTGTGGCCGGCCAGGAGCAGCTGGTACCCGTCGTCGGCGAAGCGCGACATGTTGCGCGGCTCGGGCGAGTGCATGACGCCCAGCCGGAGGTCGGCGTCGGCGGGAGCCGGGCCGGCGATGTCGTCGTAGCGGTCCCGGTCGATGTGGGAGTCGTGGATCCCGCCCACATGGACGTCGAGGTCGGCCACCTTCAGGCGGGCCGTCGTGTTGTTCATGTCCAGCCAGCCGGCCTCCCGCATCGCGGCGCCGAGCTCCTCCCAGGGCAGGTTCGGCACGTGCTGCCGGGAGTCGCCCTTCGACGTACGCCAGAGGTAGCGGACGGGGTTCTTGGGCCGGGGGGCGTAGAGGTCGTTGGAGCCGTAGACGAACAGGCCCGGCCGGTCGAGCAGCGGATCTACGGCACGCATGTACGCCTCGACCGCATCGGGGTGCGCCAGCGTGTCGCCGGTGTTCACGACGAGGTCGGGGTTGAGCGACGCCAGCGACCGCACCCACTTGATCAGCCGGTCGCGGCGGGGGGTGAGATGCAGATCGGAGATCTGCAGGATCCGGACCGGCCGCTGCCCGGGAGCGAGAACGGGGACGTCGAACCGGCGCAGCCGGAACCAGTTCCGCTCGATCACGGCGGCGTAACCGGCACCGGCGACGCCGAGGCCGAGCACTGACAGGGGAATCGCGGCGGCTTTCCTCACACAGCCATGATGCCCGACCTTCGCGCCGCCTCCCGCATAACCTGGCGAAGACCGGGCCCTCGGCACGGCAAGATGGGACGCATGAGTGCGTTGAAGGACAAGCTGAAGGCCGACCTCGCGGCCTCGATGAAGGCTCGTGACGAGGTGCGCCTCCGGACGATCCGGATGGCGCTGGCGGCCGTGAACGTCGAGGAGGTCGCCGGCAAGGAGGCCCGCGAGCTCAGCGACGACGAGGTGGTCAAGATCCTGACCCGCGAGGCCAAGAAGCGCCGCGAGGCCTCCGAGGCGTTCGCGGGCGCCGGTCGGGCCGAGCAGGCGCAGGCGGAGCTGGACGAGCAGGCGGTGCTGGAGGAGTACCTCCCCGCCCAGCTCAGCGACGACGAGCTGAACGCGCTCGTCGACGAGGCGATCGCGGAGAGCGGGGCACAGGGCCCCAAGGCGATGGGCCAGGTCATGAAGGTCCTGAACCCGAAGGTCGCGGGCCGGGCCGAGGGCGGCCGCGTCGCCCAGGCCGTACGCGCCCGTCTCTCCGCCTGACCTCCGCGACACCGGGCCGGGCGACCTCCGCCGAGTGCCCGGAGACCGGAGTGTCCGGGAGACCGGAGAGTCCCCGTACGCCGATGGGCCGCCCCTCTGGAGAGGAGCGGCCCATCGGAAGGGAAGCCGGTCGAAGACCTCAGTTGAAGGGGTCGAACGGCTGGTTGCCGAACGGCCGGTCCGGCCCGCGGCCGTTGCCGCCGCCGCGTCCGCCGTCACCGCCACCGCCGGGACCACCGCCATGGCCGCCGGGCTCCGACTTGGGCTTGGGCGGGGGCGCGCACTGGTGGGCGCAGCCGCCGAACCGCGACATGTCCGGATTGGTGAACGACGACGGATCCACGCCCTTGAGCGCCGACAGGAACGTCGCCTTCCAGATCGGTCCCGGGATGGTGGCGCCGAAGACCGAGCCGTACGTCCGGCCTCCCATCACCTGGCCGGGGAGCGGGTACCGCATCGGGCCGCGCGGGTCGCCGAGGCTGACGGCGCCAGCGAGGTCGGGAGTGAAGCCGGCGAACCAGACGGTGCGGGACTGGTCGCCGGTGCCGGTCTTGCCCGCGGCGTCCCGGCCGATGCCGCCGACGGGGGACATGGTGCCCTTGGTGAACACGCCCGCCAGGATGTGCGTGACCGCGTCCGCGACCTCGGTCTCGATGGCCTGCTTGCAGGACGGCTTGAACGAGGTCACCTTGTTGAAGCGGTCGGTGATCTCGGTGATCGCCATGGGCTTGCAGTACTTGCCGCGCGCCCCGATGGCCGCGTAGGCGCTGGCCACGGTCACGGGGTCCATCTCGTTGAAGCCGAGCGTGAACGTCTGGAACTCGCGCAGCTTGCCGCCGTCGGCCCGCTTGATGCCGAGGTCCTTGGCGGTCTTGACGACGTCACAGAGCCCGACCCGCTGCTCCAGGGCCATGAAGAAGGTGTTGACCGACTTCCAGGTGCCCGTCTGCAGGGTCAGGAACCCGCCGCTGCCGCCCTCGGAGTTGTGCTGGACGCCCCGGGGGTCGCCGACGAGGTTCCCGTTGCAGTCCTTGAACGCCGAGGGGCCGCTGGCCTGGAAGGTCGCGCCGGTGTTGAGGCCGTCGTTGAACTTGTAGCCCTCCTTCAGCGCGGTGATCAGCGTGAAGACCTTGAACGTCGATCCCGCCTGGAAGCCGGCGCCGCCGCCGTGCAGCGCGTCGGCCACGACGTTGATCGACATCTCGTTCTTCTTCTTGCTGGTGCCGAACTTCCGGCTGGCGGCCATCGCCTTGATGGCGCCCGTGCCCGGCTCGACCAGCGCCTCGGAGGCGACCGGCTTGTCGGAGGGGTGAACGTACTTCTTGATCGCCTTCTCGGCGGCCTTCTGCATCTTCGAGCTGAGCGTGGTCCTGATCGTCAGGCCGCCTCGCGCCAGGAAGTCCTGCCGGGCCTTCTTGGACTTGCCGAACTGCGGGTCGTTGAGGATCTCGTTGCGCACGTACAGGCAGAAGTACGGGTAGCCGCTCTCCTCGCAGCCGCCGGGGATCTCCTTGTCCTTCCACCCCAGCTTCTTCTTCTTGGCCTCGTCGCGCTCGGCCTCGGTGACGATCTTCAACTCGGCCATCCGGTCGAGCACGACGTTGCGCCGGGCCAGCAGCCGGTCCCGGAACGTCTTGCCCCGGTTGGGGTCGGTGGCGTTCGGGTCCTGTACGGCGCCCGCCAGCGTCGCGGCCTGGGCCAGAGTGAGCTCGGACGCGTGCTTGCCGAAGAAGCGCTTGGAGGCGGCCTCGACGCCGTACGCGCTGGCGCCGAAGTAGGCGATGTTGAGATACCGGTTGAGGATCTCGTCCTTGCTGTACTTCTGCTCCATCGTCATGGCGTACCGGATCTCGTTGAGCTTGCGCCCCACGGTCGGCGCCACGGCGGCGGCCTTCTCCTCGTCGGTCTCCGCCTTGTTGAACAGCACCTGCTTCACGTACTGCTGGGTGATGGACGAACCGCCCTGGGTCACCCCGCCCGTGGTGATGTTCTTGACCAGCGCGCGGGTCGTGCCCTCCAGGTCGAGCGGGCCGTGCTCGTAGAAGCGGAAGTCCTCGATCGCCACGATCGCCTTCCGCATGATCGGGGCGATGCGGTCCATCGGGACCGACTCCCGGTTCTCGAAGTAGAACTGGGCGAACGGCTTGCCGTCCGCGTCGAGGAGTACGGTCTTCTCGGGCAGCGGCGGTTCGTCGAGGTCGGCCGGCTTGAGGCTCAGGGTCTCGATACCGGACTTGACCGAAACCCCCGCCCCGCCCACGGCGGGTAGTGCAATCGCCGCCGCCAGCACGCCCGCGACTCCCGCGGCGCCCACGAGGCGCAGGACGGCGGCTGACCGAGATGCCAGTGTTTTACCGTGAGCTTGCACGGAACCAAGGGTACGTCCGTTTGGTGCCTCACCAGGCATCGGCCTCACGGCTCGGCATTACCCCGGGGAGGGGGGGACTAGTCATTCCCGGCCACATGGCCTGACTTGACCATGTACGAATTTGGTCCCCCCGGGGTATGTCGGATCGATCGTTTCGTTGCGTACGTTCTCCTCTGCGGCTACTGCAATACAGGAGGCCCGACGCCCGCGCCCGTCGGCCGAAACAACGACTGACCACCTAAGGGGAGTGGGGTCGCACATGTGGATCACGGATTGGACCTCCCGTGCCGCCTGCCGAGGTGCGGATCCTGACGCGCTCTTCGTGCAAGGCGCCGCCCAGAACCGGGCGAAACTCATCTGCCGTGGATGCCCCGTCCGTACCGAATGCCTCGCCGATGCGCTGGACAACCGCATCGAGTTCGGGGTGTGGGGCGGGATGACGGAGCGGGAACGCCGCGCGCTGCTCAGGCGCCGGCCCGATGTGGAGTCCTGGCGGGACCTGCTCGAGTCCGCCAAAGAGGAGTACGAGCGGACCAACGAGTTGATCGCCGGCTGACCGGCGGCCGGCCTCCTCCCCGAGGGGCGCCGGACGTCACGACGCGAGGAGCTGCCCGATCTGGCGAAGTCCCGCCAGATCGTGCACGTCCTCCGGCATCGCGGGCACCTGCGCGATCGGCACCGTGGGATGGGCCGACGTGAAGTGCTCCCGCTGGCGCTGCTCCCGTGCGGCGAGCTGCATCCTTCCGGCGTGCAGCCGCAGTACGGCCGCGGTCAGCTCGTGCTCGCCCCGGGCCTCCAGGTCCTCGGCGGCGGCGGAGCTCCGGGCCGCGGACAGCGAGGGCGCCGGCGACCGGTGCACCCGGTTGACGACCAGCCCGGCCAGCGGCATGCGCTCCTCGGCGAGCCGCTCGACGAAGTAGGACGCCTCGCGCATCGCGTCACGCTCGGGCGCGGCGACGACGAGGAAGGCGGTGCCGGGCGCCTGGAGCAGCCGGTACGTCTGCTCGGCCCGCTGGCGGAATCCGCCGAACACGGCGTCGAGCGCGGTGACGAACAACTGGATGTCCCGGAGCACCTGGGCCCCGATCACCTTCGTCAGGATGCCGGCGACCACGCCGAAGCCCGCGTTGAGCAGCTTGAACGCGCTGCGCCCGCCGGCCTTGGCGGGCGCCGTGAGGATGCGGATGAGCCGCCCGTCGAGGAACCGGCCGAGCCGTTCCGGCGCGTCGAGGAAGTCGAGCGCCGACCGCGAGGGCGGGGTGTCCACCACGATCAGGTCCCACTCGTTCGAGCGGCGGAGCTGGCCGAGCTTCTCCATCGCCATGTACTCCTGCGTCCCGGAGAAGCTGGACGAAAGGGACTGGTAGAAGGGGTTCGTCAGGATCTGCTCGGCCCGCTCCGGATCGGCGTGCGCCTCGATGATCTCGTCGAAGGTCCGCTTCATGTCGAGCATCATCGCGTGGAGCTCGCCGCCGGCCTCCCCGCCGCCGTCGGCGCCGTCCACCCGCCTGGGCGTGTTGTCGAGCTCGGTCAGGCCCATGGCCTGGGCCAGCCGCCGGGCGGGGTCGACGGTCAGGACGACCACGGAGCGGCCGCGCTCGGCGGCGCGCAGCCCGAGGGCCGCGGCCGTCGTGGTCTTGCCGACGCCGCCGGAGCCGCAGCACACGATGATCCGGGTGTCCGGGTCGTCCAGAATCGCGTCGATGTCCAGCGCGGGCGCCGTCCTGGTCACAGCTCAGCCTCTCAGTCGGTGGGCGGGAAATCGGTCGGCGGGCGTCACACGGCGCCCTGGGCGCGCAGCGCGTCGGCCAGCTCGTAGAGCCCGGCCAGGTCGGCGCCGTCGGGCAGCAGCGGCAGGTCGTACCGCGGCGTTCCGGCCTCCTCCAGCTCCGCGCGCTCCCGCTTCTCCAGCTCCGCCCGCAGGGCGTGCTCGGCGACCTCCTCGGCGAGCGCCTCGGCGATGGCCGAGGCGCCGGCGGAGGCGTCGGCCAGCCCGGCGGCCTTCAGGCCGAGCGCGATCTCGGCGGCGTCGAACCGGCCCTCGGCGGCGGCCTTCAGCGCCCGCGCGGGCAGCAGGGCCGGGCGCACCATGTTGACGAACACCCCGCCGACCGGCAGCCCGGTCTCCCGGAGTTCCGCGACGCCGTCCAGCGTCTCCTGGACCGGCATCTCCTCCAGGAGCGTCACGAAATGGACCGCCGTCTCCGGAGAAGCGAGGACGCCCCTCACCAGGTCGGCGTGGTTCTTGATCGGGCCGACCCGGGCGAGCCCGGCGACCTCCTGCGTCACGTTCAGGAAGCGGGAGATGCGGCCGGTCGGCGGCGCGTCCATGACGACCGCGTCGTACACCCTCCGGCCCAGCTTGTCGCGGCGCCGCACGGCCTCGCTGGTCTTGCCCGTCACCAGGACGTCCCGCAGGCCGGGGGCGATCGTGGTGGCGAAGTCGACCACGCCGATGCGGGTCAGCGCCTTGCCCACCCGCCTGATGCCGTAGAACATCTCCAGGTATTCGAGCATGGCCTCTTCGGGATCGATGGCCAGCGCGTACACGTCCCCGCCGCCGGGCGCCACCGCGATCTTGCGCTCTTCGTACGGCAGCGGAGGGAGATCGAACGCCTGGGCGATGCCCTGCCGTCCCTCGACCTCGACGAGCAGGACCTTGCGCCCGCCCGCCGCGAGGGCCAGCGCGAGCGCCGCGGCGACCGTCGTCTTCCCGGTGCCGCCCTTGCCGCTCACCACGTGCAGCCGCACGCCGTCCCAGTCGGTGTCACGGGTCTCCCCGCCTCCGCCGCGCCTGCTGGTCGGCTGACTCACCGTGCCTCCTCCGGCCGGCCGGCGAGATCGCCTCCGCGGATCGTCGCGCGGTAGTTCCCGTCGGCGTGCCTGCTCCACTCGCCCACGTGAGGAAGGCTACCCAAGGCTCACCTGCCGATTCGCGCCGGTCGTCCCCGAGCGAGGAGAGGCTGTGCCTCGATAGCCTTTGCCCATGACCAAGTGGGAATACGTCACGGTGCCGCTGCTCACCCATGCCACGAAGCAGATCCTGGACAACTGGGGTGAAGACGGGTGGGAGCTCGTCTCCGTCATCCCGGGGCCCAACCCGGAGCAGCTGGTCGCCTACATGAAGCGGCCCAAGTGATGGCCACTCCGGAGGAGCGCCTCGCCGAGCTCGGGATCACGCTGCCCGAGGTCGTGCCTCCGCTGGCCGCGTACGTGCCGGCCGTACGGACGGGCGGCCACGTCTACACCTCGGGCCAGCTTCCGCTGGTGAAGGGCGAGCTGAGCGTCACCGGCAAGGTCGGGGCGGAGGTCTCGCCCGAGGAGGCGAAGGAGCAGGCGCGGATCTGCGCCGTCAACGCGCTGGCGGCCATCCGGTCCCTCGTCGGCGATCTGTCGCAGGTCGTGCGGATCGTGAAGGTGGTCGGGTTCGTCGCGAGCGCTCCCGGTTTCACCGGGCAGCCGCAGGTCGTCAACGGCGCGAGCGAACTGCTCGGCGAGGTGTTCGGCGAGGCGGGGCGGCACGCGCGGAGCGCGGTCGGCGTGGCGGTCCTGCCGCTCGACGCGGCCGTGGAGGTGGAGATCGTCGCGGAGGTCCGCTGACCGCCGCGGGGTGGCGCGTCGGAGACCCGTCGATTGCGGTCACGGGACGGCGTACGGGAGCATGGAGCCGGTCGGACCGATCCTTGTTCTGGTTGGGAGGGCTCCATGGGGTTTCCGCTGCCGGGTCATCTCGGCGAGCGGGCGCGGGAGATCCTGGCCGGCCGTCTGGCTCCCGTCCCGGCCCGTGACGCGGCCACGGTGGTGCTGCTCCGCGACGACCCCCTTGAGGTGTATCTCCTCAGGCGGCACGCGACGATGGCCTTCGCGGCCGGCGCGTACGTGTTCCCCGGCGGGTCGGTCGACCCCAGGGACGCCGACCAGGCCGTGGCCTGGGCCGGTCCCTCGCCCGCCGAGTGGGGTGCGCTCCTGGGGACCGGAGAGGGCACGGCGCGGGGCCTCGTCTGCGCCGCCGTACGCGAGACGTTCGAGGAGTCGGGCGTGCTCCTCGCCGGGCCGGGCCCGCGGACCGTGGTGACCGACACCACCGGCGACGACTGGGAGGCCGACCGCCTCGCGCTGATCGCGCGCACGCTGTCGTTCGCCGAGTTCCTCGACCGGCGGGGGCTGGTGCTGCGGTCCGACCTGCTCAAGGCGTGGGGACACTGGATCACCCCGGTCATGGAGACCCGGCGGTTCGACACCCGCTTCTTCGTGGCCGCGTTGCCGTCCGGTCAGCGTACGCGTGACGTGGGCGGCGAGGCGGCCGAGGTGGCGTGGATGCGGCCCGGGGACGCCCTGGCCGCCGCGCGGGACCGTACGGCGTTCCTGATGCCGCCGACCTTGCGGACGTTGACCGAGATCGCCGCTTTCGAGACGATCAGCGATGTGTTGTCCTCTTCCCGGTCGATCACGACCATCATGCCCGCCCCCGCCGAGGTGGACGGCCGGATGGTGCTGGTGATCCCCGAGGAGATCCCCGAGGCGGGGAGGGCGGGCGCGTGAGCGGCCTGCGCATTCCCCTGGACGGCGCGGAGGGCCCGGACGGCGCGGGTACGGCGACCGCCGTGAACGTGCTGGCGCCCAACCCGTCGCCGATGACCCTCGACGGCACCAACACGTGGATCGTCGGCGGGGCGGACGCCGTACTGGTCGTCGATCCCGGGCCGGACGACGAGGCGCACCTGCGGCGGGTCGCCGAGCGGGTGGACGGCCGCCGGGTGACGGCCGTACTGCTCACGCACGGGCACGCCGACCACAGCGAGGGGGCGGGCCCGCTCGCGCGCCTGCTCGGCGCTCCGGTGCGGGCGCTCGACCCCCGGCACCGCCTGGGCGAGGAGGGCCTGGACGACGGCGACGTCGTCACGGCGGGCGACGTGGAGGTCAGGGTCGTCGCCACGCCGGGGCACTCGTTCGACTCGCTGTGCTTCTGGCTGCCCGGCGACCGGGCGATGCTCACCGGAGACACCGTCCTCGGCCGGGGGACGACGACGATCGCCCCCGACGGGGACCTCGGCGACTACCTGCGCAGCCTGGACCGGCTCAGACAGGGCGCGGAGATGCTGGAGGCCACCGCGTTGCTGCCCGGCCACGGCCCCGTCCTGCCCGATCCCGCCGGGGTCCTGAACGCGTACGTCGTGCACCGCCGGATGAGGCTGGAGCAGGTCCGCGAGGCGATCCGCAGGGGCGCCAGGGACACGCGGGAGATCGTGGAGATGATCTACGCCGACGTCGACCCGGCGCTGTGGCCGGCCGCCGAGATGTCGGTCGCGGCCCAGCTCGACTACCTCAAGACCACCCTCTAGCGGGAGCGGTTGAAGAGCCGTTCCCTGTCCATGATCACGACGGCCTTGGCCTCGATGCGCAGCCAGCCTCGCTGGGCGAAGTCGGCGAGGGCCTTGTTGACCGTCTCGCGCGAGGCGCCCACGAGCTGGGCCAGCTCCTCCTGCGTGAGGTCGTGGTGCACCCGGATGCCGTCGTCGGTCTTGTGCCCGAAGCGGTCGGCGAGGTCGAGAAGCTGCTTGGCGACCCGGCCGGGCACGTCGGTGAAGACGAGGTCGGCGAGCACGTCGTTGGTGCGTCGCAGCCGCTGCGCGAGGGCACGCAGCAGGTGGAGGGCGACCTCGGGCCGCCCGGTCAGCCACGGGCGGAGGTCGTCGTGCCCGAGCCCGGCCAGGCGGACGTCGGTCAGCGCGATCGCCGAGGCGGTGCGGGGGCGGGGGTCGAACAGCGACAGCTCGCCGAACATCTCGCCCGGGCCGAGCACGCTGAGCAGGTTCTCCCGGCCGTCGGGGGCCGTGCGCGCCAGCTTGATCTTGCCTTCGAGCACCACATAGAGCCGGTCGCCCGTCTCGTTCTCACTGAAGAGGGTGCGCCCCTTGGGCAGCTCCACCTCGGTGATGCTCGTACGCAGCGCCGCGGCGCTCTCGCGGTCGAGCGCGGAGAACAGCGGCGCCTTGCTCAGTACTTCCTCGGTGCTCACGGTGCCTCCTTGCTGCGGGCGCGCTCGGTCGCCGGCTCCGTGCTAGCCATTGTGACCCACGCCCTTCCCGGCGCATTACGGGGTGTCCTGTTGCGTCGTACGAGCGCCGGCCCCGGCTCACAGTCGTGTGCGTCGCGCCTGGCGAAACTAGACAATCTTCGCGAAACCTATTCTTACGCCCATCCCGCGCTCGACCGGCTCGGGCGGCCGGCCGTCCCCCTACGGGCACAGTGTATTGCGCTGCGTACGGACAAATTGGCAAATACAGGCAGCATATGCGGCATGTATGACAAGGCGGTCGACCCGGCGGGACGGGAGGTGGACGGTCGCCGGAGGGCCTACGCTTGCGGCATGGCGACGAACCCGGCCGTGAACACGGCTGTCCCGCGACGGCGCCGACGCGAGGCCGAGACCCGCCTGGGCCTGGTGCGGCGAGCGCGGCGGATCAACCGGATCCTGGCCGAGACCTACCCCGACGCCCACTGTGAGCTGGACTTCGGCAATCCCCTGGAGTTGCTGGTCGCCACGATCCTCTCGGCGCAGTGCACCGACAAGAGGGTCAACATGGTCACGCCGGTGCTCTTCGCCAAGTACCGGACGGCGGCCGACTACGCGGGCGCCGACCGCGCGGAGCTCGAAGAGATCATCAAGTCGACCGGGTTCTTCCGGGCGAAGGCCAACAGCATCATCGGGATGGCACAGGCCCTCTGCGAGAGTCACGAGGGGGAGGTCCCCGGCAGGCTCGCCGACCTGGTCAAGCTGCCCGGCGTGGGCCGCAAGACGGCCAACGTCGTGCTCGGCAACGCCTTCGACGTGCCCGGGATCACCGTCGACACGCACTTCCAGCGGCTGACGCGGCGGTTCGGCTGGACGGCCGAGACCGATCCCGTCAAGATCGAGCACGAGGTCGGGGAGCTGATCCCGAAGTCGGAGTGGACCATGCTGTCCCATCGGCTGATCTGGCACGGTCGCCGCATCTGCCACGCCCGCAGGCCCGCCTGCGGCGCGTGTCCTCTCGCCGAGCTCTGCCCGGCGTACGGCACCGGTCCCACCGATCCGGAGGAGGCCCGCAAGCTTGTGAAGGCGGGCCCGTTCTCCTGACGTCTCCCGGCCCCGGTGGCGGGAGTCCGGTGAACGGCGCCTCCCCGGTGCGTCCTGGCGCCTTCGGTGCGTCCCCGGTGGAAAGCCGTTCGGGAAAGCGGCGAGAAGCCGGCGGGAAGTTCGCGCCCACGCCGATGGTTGTACGGCACACCCGGCCGGCGCATGTCCGCGTGCCCGGCCGCCCCGACGATGTGGAGGTGGTCGTGGTGGAGGTGGTCGCGGCTCCCGACTGGCTGACCCGGCTCGCCGCGAAGGCCGCGCACAGCCCTGTCCCCACCGCGCTGCGGCCGCCCGCGAACGGCGCCGGTCGATCGGCGGCGGTCCTGCTGCTGTTCGGCGAGGGGCCGCAGGGCCCGGACGTCCTGCTCATCCAGCGCAGTTCGAAGGGCCGGGTGCACGCCGGTCAGCCCGCGTTCCCCGGCGGCGGCGTCGACCCCGGCGACGACGGCCCGGTCGGCGCGGCCCTGCGGGAGGCCCGGGAGGAGACCGGCCTCGACCCCGCCGGCGTCGAGGTCGTCGGCACCATGCCCGAGCTCTACATCTGGCACAGCGACAACCGGGTGACACCGGTGCTCGGCTGGTGGCACACGCCGTGCGCCGTGCACGCGGCCTCTCCCGACGAGGTCGAGACCGTCGAGCGGGTCCCGATCGAGGAGCTGGTGGACCCCGCCAACCGGCTGCGGCTGCGTCACCCGCGCGGAGTGGTCCCGTCCGTGGCGTTCCGCGTACGGGGCCTGCTCGTGTGGGGTTTCACCGCCGGCGTGCTCGACGGCGTGCTGACCGCGGCCGGTTTCGAGCGGCCCTGGGACCGTTCACGGATCGAGGACCTGCCCCCCGAGGTCGTCGACCTGGCCGCGCGAGGCTGAGCTTCGCTTCGCGGGCGCGGCGTTCGGCGCCAGGCCGTTCAGGGACAGGCCGAGCGCGGCCCAGTCGGCGACGTCCTCGTCCGCGTCGGCCGCCAGGCGGCGCAGTGCCGCCAGTCCTGCGGTGTCGGGCGGATCGCCCATGACATGCGGAAGGGCGTAGGCCGCGCCGTACCTGACGGTGGGGTGCTCGTGCGCCGCGAGGTCGATCACGGACGGCAGCGCTCTCCCGTCGCGCAGATGACCGAAGGCGATCAGCACGGAGTAGAGCACCCTCGGATCGTCCTCGTCCGCCGCCAGCGCGCGGAGCACGGGCAGCGTGCGGTCCCTCAAGGGATGGTCCCGGCCGAGCTCGCCGAGGATGTCGGCTCCCAGCACCCGCTCGGCGGGGTCCGCGCTCACGCAGAGCCGCTGGGCGAGGGCGAAGGTCTCCGGGTCGCCCCGCGCCTGCAGCGTGGTGATCGCCCGCCACCTGACCGGCCCGTCCGGGTCCGTGTCGGTGAGCGCGATCCTGATCAGCTCGTGCGCGGGCTCCCCGCCGTCGTCGCCTCGCCCCGCGGCCTCGTAAGGCGTGTCCTTCGCGTCCGCCGTGTCCTTCGCGTCTTCCGGGCCCCGCGCGCCGTCGTCGCGGTCCCCAGCCGCGGGTGGCCGTTCCGATACCCCCATGTCGTCACGATATCGATGAGACTCCAGGGACGCCCGCACGACGAATGGCGTGGCTGGATACCGTGGTAGCTGTGAGCGGCGATCTTCTGGATCTCATCCTGATCGGCCTGGTTGTGGCCTTCGCGGTATCCGGCTATCGGCAGGGATTCATCATCGGGGCCTTCAGCTTCATCGGATTCGTCGGTGGCGCCGTTCTGGGGATGTTCATCGCGCCTCCGCTGGCCGGGGCGATCGTGAGCGGTGACACCGAGCGGGCGCTGCTGGCGATCGTGATCGTCTTCCTGGCGGCGACCATCGGGCAGTTCGCGTCCTCGACCATCGGCGCCGTCGCCCGCAGCCACGTCACCTGGGAGCCCGCCCGGATGGTCGACGCCTTCGGCGGGTCGGTGGCCAGCGGGTTGTCGGTCCTGGTCATCGCCTGGCTCATCGGCTCGCTCATGGTCTCGATGAGCTTCGCGCTCATCAAGGAGCAGATCAACGGCTCGCTGGTGCTGCAGACCGTCGACGAGGCCATCCCGGACGGCGTACGGGCCTTGCAGAAGCCGTTCAGGGACTTCGTGGAGACCTCCGACTGGCCGCAGGTCATCACCTCCATCGGCGGCCAGAACGTGGCGCCGCCGGACCAGACCCTGATCAACGCCAGCCCTTCCCTGGTCCGGGCCCGCCGGGCGATCGTCAAGGTGCAGGGCACCGCGCCGAGTTGCCGCAAGCGCATCGAGGGGACGGGATTCGTCTACTCCCGGCAGCGGATCATGACCAACGCCCACGTCGTCGCCGGGGTCACCGAGGGACTGCGGGTGACCGACTACCGCGGTGACCAGCATGACGCCCGGGTGGTCCTGTACAACCCCGAACGCGACATCGCGGTGCTGTTCGTCCCCGACCTCCAGATCGGCACGCTGCGCTTCGACACGGTCGCCAGAAGGGGCGACAGCGCGATCATCGCCGGATATCCGAAGGACCAGGGCTTCACCCCGCTCGCCGCGCGGATCAGGGTCAAGCAGCGCGCCGAGATGTACGACATCTACAACAAGCGGAAGGTCGAGCGCGAGGTCTACGCCATCCGGGGCAAGGTGCAGCCGGGCAACTCGGGCGGGCCGCTGCTGAGCCCGGACGGCAAGGTGTTCGGCGTGATCTTCGCCGCGGCGACCGACACACCGGAGACGGGCTTCGCCATGACGGCCGAGGAGGTCCTGCCCGACGCCCAGGACGGCAGCCACGCGGTCGGCCCGGTGAGCACCGAGGGCTGCGACTGAGCTCCGCGCTTCTAGGGCTCGGCCGGGGTCAGGAGGGCGCGGACCGCGGAGATCGCCGTGCCGGCACCGGCGTCTCCCTCGTCGATCGCGGTCGTGATCGCGTCGGCCTGTACGGCCAGAGCCCGCAGGTCGAGCCCGTAGGGCCGGGTGGACCCGTACGCGCCGAGGCGGGCGGAGCCACGGGTCAGCAGGGCGGCGGCGCCGGAGAGGTTGCCGCGCTGGAGGTGCGTGAGACCGACGCAGATCTGGGCCAGTCCCTGCCACAGCTCGCGTTCCTCGTCGGGGCCGGTCTTCCAGCGGGCCTCCAGCACCTCGTGCGCGTGGAACGGCCGTCCGTCGGCGAGCAGGCTCCTGGCCTGCTCCAGCGCCTCCTCCGGGCCGGGGGCGTAGTCGTCGGGTACGCGGGGAACCCCTTCGGCCCCCCGGGGCAGTGGCCTGCCGTACTCGTCACGAGGGCGTGCGTTGCGGGGACGTCCCGCTTCGTCACGGTCACGCATGGTCTCTCCTCAGGGCGCGTGGGCGGTTCACGGCGACCGAAGGACCAGCGACCTTCCCGGCGGACGCGATAGATCAACCAAGAAGTTGGGCCACTTCAGGGCACATTTCTACTATCTTCTGCAAGATCACGGGTAGGGTTCCCGGCCCTTGGCCGCGGGTGGCACGCACGAACGGCGGGGCGGGATCAGCGGTCGGGCTCGGGGTCGGCGAGCCAGGAGATCAGCTCGGTGTTGAACTGGCCGGGGCGTTCCTCGTGCGGGAAGTGCCCGGCGCCCTCGATCAGCCGCCACCGGTACGGCGCGGCGACGAACCGGCCGGATCCCTGGGCGGTCCGCGGCAGGACGCAGGGGTCGAGCGCGCCGTGCATCTGCAGCGTCGGGGCCTCGACCTCGGCGCGCATCTGCCGCGCGTAGCGGAAGCCGTCCGGGCGGATCTGCGAACGGGCGAACCAGCGGTAGTACTCCAAAGCGCAGTGCGCCACGGTCGGGATCCGCATCGCGTCACGGTAGACGCGGGTCGCCCCGTCGCCCGGCCACTGCGGCCCGGCCCACCTGTCGATGATCCGCCCCACGGCGGCGCCGCTCCGCCGCGTGAGCTTCCGCTCAGGGAGGAAGGGAAGCTGGAAGCCCAGGCCGTACCGGCTGGCCCTGAGCTGGCCGAGCGGATCGGTGAACAGGGCGGCGCGCATGCGCAGCGGGTGCGGCGCCGACACCGGGACCAGCCGTCGCACCACCTTGGGATCGAGGACGCTCATGGTCCAGCCGAGGAGGCCGCCCCAGTCGTGACCCACCACGATCGCGCTCGTCTCGCCCAGCGCCCGCACCAGGCCCGCCGCGTCCACGGCCAGCGTGGGCAGGTCGTAGCCGCGCGGCGGCTTGTCGCTGCCGCCGTAGCCGCGCAGGTCGACGGCGACGGCGTGGTAGCCGGCCTCGGCCAGCGCCGGAAGCTGGTGCCGCCAGGTCCACCAGAACTGGGGGAACCCGTGCAGCAGCAGGACCAGCGGCCCGTCTCCGGCCTCCGCCACGTGGAACCGCACGCCGCCCGCGTACACGACCCGGTGCGTCCAGGGGCCGTCGGCCTCGATCAGCGACTCGTCAGTGGACATCGCGGATGGACTCCCGGTGAGCGCCCACCTGCCCGGCCGTCGGGCCGGTGTAGGGCGGCGGTGCGGGAGTCTCGGCCGCCATGGCGGGGACGGGGGCCGTCTCCGGCAGCGGCGCCTCCGCCTCCTCGGGACCCGCGAGGCCACGCAGGCTCCGCATGGTGCGCTTCATCCCGGCCAGCCCCTTGAGCCGGCGGTAGCCGACGAAGACCAGCAGCCCGGCCATCAGGAGGTAGAACACGGTGACGATGGTGAAGGCGAGCCAGGTGGCCAGCCCGAGCGCCACGAGGCCGTACGCGATCGCGAACGAGGCCAGGATCAGGCACAGGTGCCCGATGAAGGCCGCGGCGCCGAACATCCCGGCGGCCATCCCGACCCGTTTCGCGTCGAACTTGAGCTCGGCCTTCGCCAGCTCGATCTCCGACCGTACGAGGGTCGAGATGTGATGGCTCGCCTGGGCGACCAGCGCGCCGAGCGATTCGTCCTCGGGCATCAGCGATCTCCTATCTGCGACTATCAAACATCATCTCGTCTCCGTCCGCGCACGCGAACAGGAAGACCCCCGCCTGTGGACAACCTGAGCCCGCCCGGCGGGCATGCGGGGGACCTGCCCACAGGCGGCTGGATTATGACGCCGAAGGCGATCCGGCGTCTCCCCGTCACGGCGAATCGCCGCCGCCGGGCCGCGGAAAAGCCGGGCCACAGGAAAGCCGGGCCGCATGAACGTCGGGACGGAGAAGGCGTGGACGCAGGCTCCGTCCACGCCTTCCACGATCCGTCCGCGGCCCCCGATCACCGAACCGCCCGGGGGCCGGGCCGGCGGATCAGTCGTCGCTCTTGGCGCTGGGCAGCTTCTCCGCGATGAGGTTCATCACGGAACTGTCGGTGAGCGTGGTGACGTCGCCGAGCGACCGGTTCTCGGCGACGTCGCGCAGCAGACGGCGCATGATCTTGCCCGAGCGGGTCTTCGGCAGCTCGGGCACCACCAGGATCTGCCGCGGCTTGGCGATCGGGCCGAGCGTCTTCGCCACGTGGGCGCGCAGCTCGGAGGCGATGTCCTCGCTCTCCTCCGCGCCGCCGCGCAGGATGACGAAGGACACGATGGCCTGGCCGGTCACCGGGTCGGTGGCGCCCACGACGGCCGCCTCGGCCACCTTCGGGTGGCTGACGAGCGCGCTCTCGACCTCCGTCGTGGAGATGTTGTGCCCGGAGACGAGCATTACGTCGTCCACCCGGCCGAGCAGCCACAGGTCGCCGTCCTCGTCGCGCTTGGCGCCGTCGCCTGGGAAGTACATCCCCTCGAACCGCGACCAGTAGGTGTCGATGTAGCGCTGGTCGTCGCCCCAGATGGTGCGGAGCATGGCCGGCCAGGGCTCGCGGACCACGAGGAAGCCGCCGCCGCCGTTCAGCACGGACTCGCCCTGGTCGTCGACGACGTCGGCCACGACGCCGGGCAGCGGGCGCATGGCCGCGCCGGGCTTGGCGGCGGTGACGCCCGGGAGCGGGCTGATCATGATGCCGCCCGTCTCGGTCTGCCACCAGGTGTCCACGACCGGGCAGCGGTTCGCGCCGATGTGCTCGCGGTACCAGACGTACGCCTCGGGGTTGATGGGCTCGCCGACCGAGCCGAGCACGCGCAGGGACGACATGTCGTACTTCGCGGGGATGTCGTCGCCCCACTTCATGAACGTACGGATCGCCGTGGGGGCGGTGTAGAGGATCGTGACCTGGTACTTCTGCACGATCTCCCAGAAGCGGCCCCGGTGCGGGGTGTCCGGAGTGCCCTCGTAGATCACGCTGGTCGCGCCGTTGGCGAGCGGGCCGTACACGATGTAGGAGTGCCCGGTGACCCAGCCGATGTCGGCCGTGCACCAGTAGATGTCGGTCTCGGGCTTGAGGTCGAAGACGGCGTGGTGGGTCCACGCGACCTGGGTGAGGTAGCCGCCGGTGGTGTGCAGGATGCCCTTGGGCTTACCGGTCGTGCCGCTCGTGTAGAGGATGTAGAGCGGGTCCTCGGCGTCGTGCGGCACGGGCTCGTGCTCGGAGGGCTGGCGCTCGACGAGGTCGTGCCACCAGACGTCGCGCTCGTTCACCGGGACGTCCTGCCCGGTCCTGCGTACGACGAGCACGTGCTCGACGCCGGGGCAGTCGGCGACCGCCTCGTCCACGGTCGGCTTGAGCGCGCTCGGGGCGCCGCGGCGGTATCCGCCGTCGGCGGTGATAACGATCTTGGCGTCGGCGTCGTCGATGCGGCTCTTCAGGGCGGACGCGGAGAACCCGCCGAAGACCACCGAGTGGATCGCCCCGATCCGGGCGCAGGCCAGCAGCGCGATCGGCAGTTCGGGAATCATCGGCATGTACACGGCGACCCGGTCGCCCTTGCGCACGCCCAGCTCCTCCAGCGCGTTGGCCGCCTTGGCGACCTCTTTCTGCAGGTCGGCGTAGGTGATCGTACGGGTGTCGCCCTCCGGCTCACCCTCCCAGTGGTAGGCGACCTTGTCGCCCCGGCCGGCCTCGACGTGACGGTCGACGCAGTTGTAGGCGACGTTCAGCTTGCCGTCGACGAACCACTTGGAGAAGGGCGGCTTCCACTCCAGTGTGGTGTTCCAGCGCTCTGCCCACGTGAGGCGCTCGGCGGCGCGTTCCCAGAAGGCGAGCCGGTCCTGGGCGGCCTCCTCGTAGGCGTCCGCCGTGACGTTGGCGGCCGACGCCAGGTCCGCGGGAGGCTCGAACCGGCGCGTCTCACTCAGCAGGTTCGACAGCGTCTCCTGGGTTTCCTGACCAGGGGTCTCGGTGGCCACTCCGTACTCCTTCACAGCGTCTTCGGGTTGTCTCTCGTTCGGCCGCCTCGGCCAAGCTGGGGTATGTCGTGTCCCACTTCACCAGGCGAGCGGCGTCAAGTACAAGTAATCCGGGCAGGCACGCCGTAGCTTCGCGTTGTCCGTGGTAACAGGGCTATGACCGGCAAACTTAGTGACAGGTGGGAAGCCCGCCGAGATCGCGTACGCGCGTCTGCGGTGAACGGGCGCACCTCCTCGGCGAACGACGTCCTACCGGCCGGTATGGTCGGGGGCTGTGAGCGATCCGCTGGCCGTCGTCGCCGGGCTGCCCGGCGTGCCCGAGGCCGTACAGGAGGCCCGGGAGGCCGTCGACCGGCTCTACCGGCACCGGGTGCTGCGGCGGCGCGGTCCCGAGGTGTCGGCCGAGTCGGCGCTGCGCGGGGCCCGCGCCTCCGCCGCGCTCGAAGGCGTCGACGTGCCTCTTGAGCAGCTGCGCACGGGGGAGGTGGCCGACCCGGTGGCGCAGGGCGCGCTGCGCGCGTCGGCCGAGCTCGGACGGCTGACTGCCACGTGGCGGCCGGCCCCGCGTCAGGTCCTCGCGCGGCTGCACACGCTGGCGGCCGCGGGCCTGACGGCCGACCCCGGCAGGCCGCGTACGGTTCCCACGACCGCCGATCCGCTCGGTCTCGGCCCGGCCCCCGGCCCGGAGGAGACGGCGGCCCGCATGTCGGCGCTGGCCGGGCTCGTGACAGGCTCGTCCACGGTGCCCGCGCTCGTGCTCGCCGCGATCGTGCACGCCGAACTGGTGGTGCTGCGGCCCTTCGGCGTCGCCGACGGCCTGGTCGCCCGCGCCGCCGAACGGCTCACGCTCGTCGGCCTCGGTCTCGATCCCAAGTCGCTCGCCGCCGTCGAGGTGGGGCACGCCGATCTGGGCGACGCGTACGCGGAGGCCCTGAGGTCGTACCTGAAGGGGACGGGCGAGGGCGTCGGGACCTGGATCCGGCACTGCGCCACGGCCGTCGTGCTCGGGGTGCGTGAGACGACGGCGATCTGCGAGGCCATGTCCCGCTGAGTGACCCCTTTTGTTTTGCGGGGGAGTCCGGCGTCTCTCCGGGGGAAGCCGGGGGGGAGCCGCGCATCTTCTGGGGTGTCCGGCACGCCGATGTTCCGGGGGTGTCCGGCACGCGGATGTTTCGGGCGTTCAGGCGGCCGACAAAGCGGACGGCGTCCCTGGTGTGGAACGCCGTCGCAAGTACACGTCACCGGGTTACCAAGCGTGCACCTCGTATTTGTCGGAGCGGGTCAAGCCCGTCTCGACACGCCTCCCGCGGCTGGTCGCGCGTGGGTACCCGATGCGGTACGCGGACCCTCAGGCCCGTAATCCCTTTTTACGTCCGAATCCTCGGGATGGAAAGCCCCGGGCGCGGAAGCTTTACCGAGAGTATGCGACTTTCATGGTACTTCATCCTCTTTAGGGTCTTTTTTCCTGATTGTGACGCCTGTGAAGGATGAGGCGAAGCGGGGCGCGTGATGCGATGCGCCCCCTGGCGCACCGTTGCGATTGCGCGTGTTCACATGTAACACTGACTCGGAGAAAAAATTTTACTCAAATCGGCGGCGGGCTCGACCTACCTCTCCCGATCAGGCAGCATACGGGTGCGTCTCCCCCCAGAGGCGGCATCTGTGTCATCGGAGCGGCGGACCTCTTGCCACGCCCCGGCTTCGTGTTTAAAGCTTTCGGAATAACGGCCCGGCTCTACCCCCCCAGAGCCGGACCCACGGCGACCCCCGCTATCCCCCCCGGCGGGGGTCGCCTTTTTTCTCCAGTCGGCTCCGACCGGTCTTCGTGCGCTCTCCGATCGGTCTCCCATCGGTCTCCGCTGTGGCCCCGCGTCCGGATGGTCGCGGCGTCGTCCACAGAACGCGCGTCGTCCACAGGACCCCGTCCGCGCCCCGCCGGGGTTCCGGTCCTGCCGCATCGTGGTGCTCCCGGACGACAGGGAGAAGCCGATGCCACGCCCGCTGGCCGTAACCGACGATCAGGAACTCCTCGACGATCTGCTCCGCATCGCCGCCGCGGCGGGCGTCGAACTGGACGTCGCCCAGGTGGCCGCCCATGCCCGGCCGTACTGGATCCGGGCGCCGCTGGTCGTGGTCGGGGCCGACCTGGCGGACGACCTCGCCGTGACCGGCCCGCCGCCCCGGCCGAACGTGGTCGTCGTCACGCGGGCGGCCGGCGATCCCGACATGTGGCGCAGGTGCGTGGCCGTGGGCGCGCGCACCGTGCTGGAGCTGCCCGAGGCCGAGCGGCTTCTGGTCGAGGAGTTCGGCGACGCGGCCGAGCCGGAGACCCGGGCCGGGACGGTCGTCTGCGTCGCCGCCGGCAAGGGCGGTGCGGGCGCCACCGTCCTCGCCGCGTCCCTGGCGCTCACGGCGTCGCGTCGCGGGCTCCGCACGCTGCTCGTCGACGCGGACCCGCTCGGCGGCGGCATCGACGTGCTCCTCGGACAGGAGGAGGCGCTGGGCGCCCGCTGGCCCGACGTCGCAGGACGGGAGGGCCGGGTGAGTTATGCCGCGCTCCAGGAGGCGCTGCCCACCTTCGGGGAGCTCACCGTGCTTTCGGCGCACCGCGGGGAACCCGTGCGTATCCCCCGCGAGGCGATGCGCGCCGTGCTCGACGCCGCGCGGCGCGGGTGCGACCTGGTCGTCGTGGACCTGCCACGCCATGTGGGGGAGGGCGAGGCGGAGGCGCTGACAAGGGCGGCGGCGACGATCGTCGTCGTCCCCGCCGACCTCCGGGGAGCGCTCGCCGCCGCCCAGACCGTGACGCTGCTGCGCCCCGGGACGGGCGACCTGCGCCTGGTGATGCGGGCCGGATCGCTGGACTCCCAGGTCGTCGCGGCCTCCCTCGCCGTTCCGTGCGCGGGCGTGCTCCCCGAGGTACGCGGACTGGCCGAGATCCTGGATCGGGGAGACCCGCCGCCGCTGGGCCGCGCCCCGCTCGGGCGCTTCTGCGCGCATCTGCTCGACTCGCTGCCGGGCGGGCTCGGCGCCGGCCGGGCCGGGTGGTCGCCTGCGGGGACGGAGGGCCGATGAGCCGCGAGGGCCCGGCGACCGTGCCCGGCGTGAGCGCCGACCTGGTCGAGGCCGTCCGGGTACGGCTGTCGCACGCCCACGCCGCGCCCACCGCCGCCCAGGTGGCCGCGGCCCTACGGGCGGAACGCGCGGTGCTCGGCGACGCCGAGGTGCTCGCCGTCGCGCGCACCCTGCGTGCCCATCTCATCGGCGCCGGGCCGCTCGAAGTCCTGCTGGCCGAGCCGGGTGTCACGGATGTGCTGGTCAACGGGCCGCGAGAGGTGTGGGTGGACGACGGGGACGGCCTGCGCCGCACGGGCGTGACGTTCTCCGGGGACGACGAGGTGCGCCGCCTCGCCCAGCGCCTGGCCGCGGCGGCCGGACGGCGTCTCGACGACGCCTGCCCCTACGTGGACGCCCGGCTCGCCGGTGGCGTGCGGCTGCACGCGGTGCTTCCCCCGATCGCCGCCGAGGGGACCTGCCTGTCCCTCAGGCTGCCGTCGCGGCGGACGTTCGCGGTGGAGGAACTCGCCGAGGAGGAGGGCGCCGCGTTCCTTCGGGCGATCATGGCGGCGCGGCTGGCGTTCCTGGTCACCGGAGGGACCGGCACCGGCAAGACGACCATGCTCAGCGCCATGCTCTCCCTCGCGGGTCCGGACGAGCGCCTGCTGCTGGTCGAGGACAGCGCGGAGCTCCACCCGGCCCACCCACACGTCGTACGGCTGGAGGCCCGGCCGCCCAACCTGGAGGGCGCGGGCGGCGTGGGACTGCGCGATCTCGTACGGCAGGCCCTGCGCATGCGGCCCGACCGCCTGGTCGTGGGCGAGGTGCGCGGATCGGAGGTCGTCGACCTGCTGGCGGCGCTCAACACGGGTCACGAGGGAGGCTGCGGCACGCTGCACGCCAACAACGCCGCGGACGTGCCCGCCCGGCTGGAGGCGCTCGCCTGCGCGGCGGGGCTGTCCCGGGAGGCGGTGCACAGCCAGATCGCCGCCGCCCTCGACCTCGTCGTCCACCTCGTACGGGAACCAGGTGGCGGCCGGCGCCGGGTCGCGGAGGTCTGCGTCCTCGAACGTGGGCCGTCCGGCCTGGTGACGGCGGTGCCGGCGCTGGCCTTCGACGCTGAGGGCCGGGTGAGCCGGGGGCCGTCCTTCGGCACGCTGCGGGACCTCTGCCCGGAGCCGGGAGGCCGACGTGCCGCCCGCTGACGGCCGGTTCCTGCCCTTGGGGCTGGTCGCGGTGCTCGCCACGGCGCTCGCCGCCTGGCTGTGGGCCGGGCCGGAGCCCGCGGCGGCGCGGCTGGCCCGTCTTACCGGCGCACGGCGGGGGACGAGGGCCCCCGGCCGGTTGTGGACGGCACTCGCCAGGCCCCCGCGTCCGGGCGCGACCGCCGCGGCCTGGCGAGCGGTGTCCCTGGAGCTGTGCCAGGGCCTCGCGGCCGAACTGGCGGCGGGCCGGCCTCCCGGTGACGCCCTGGCGCGGGCCGTCTCGTCGGTGCGGCCGCCGGACCTCGCGGCGCTCGACCCGGTGATCGCCGCCGCGAGAGACGGCGGTGACGTCGCGGCCGCTCTGCTCGCCGCCGCGCCGGCCCGAGGCGGGGAGGGGCTGGTCCGGCTGGCCGCGTGCTGGCGGGTGAGCGTGTCCGCCGGGGGTGGTCTGACCGCGCTGGTGGAACGGGTGTGCGTGTCGCTGCGGGAGGCGCAGGCGCATCGCGAGGAGGTTGCGGCCCAGCTTTCCGGACCCCGGGCGACCGCCCGGATGCTGGCGGGCCTGCCCGCGCTCGGGCTGCTGATGGCCGCGGGTCTCGGCATGAACCCCTTGTCGTTCCTGCTCGGCGGCCCGGCGGGTCTCGCCTGCCTGGTCGCCGGGCTCGCCCTGGACGCCGCCGGCCTGTGGTGGACCCACAGGCTCGTCGCGCGGGCGGAGGAGCCCCCGGGCTCCGGCCCGCGCTGATCGGCAACAGGGTCGGGCGCAGGGGAGCGGGTGTTCCTGCAGGGAGAGGCGGCGACGCATGCCGCCGGCGGAAGGGCGATGACGGATGATCTGCGTGCTGGCCGGGGTTCTGACGACGCTGGCCGTGCTGACGTGGCCCGCTCGTCCTTCGGCCGCCGGGCGTCTCGCCGCCATCGCGTCGCCGCGTACACGCGGGGAGGCCGGCGCGACGGCGCGCCCGCCGGAGGGCGAAAGCATGTCCCGCCGGGGAGCGGCCGTAGCACTGCCCGTGGGGTTCGCGCTCTTCCTGCTGGTCGGAGGGCCCGCAGGCCTGGTGACAGGAGTGGCGGCGGCCTCGGGTGTCTTCATCGCCGTCCGTCGTCGGGAGCCCGCCGAGGCCGGGCGGCGGCGGGCACGCATGGAGGCGGATCTCCCGTTCGCCGTCGACCTCATGGTCGCCTGTCTGCGGGCAGGGCAGCCGATGAGCGGGGCCGTGGAGACGACCGCCGCCGCGATGCCGGGTCCGGTGGGCGAGCGGCTGACCTGGGTGGGCGCTCAGTTGCGCCTCGGCGCGGCCCCGGAGGACGCCTGGGCCGGGCTTTCGGCCGAACCCTCGCTCGCCGCCCTGTCCAGGGCCATGGTCCGTGCCGCTGCGAGCGGCGCGCCGGTAGCCGACGTCCTCACCAGGCTCGCCGACGACGCCCGACGAACCGCCAGGGCGACGGCAGCGGCGGCGGCACGACGGGTGGGCGTCCACGCCGTGGCTCCGCTCGGGCTCTGCTTCCTCCCGGCCTTCGTCCTCCTCGGAGTCATCCCCATGGTCGCGGGCCTGGCGGGTCAGATCCTCCTGCCGTGAACAGCCTGTGGACATCGCCATCCACACCTGTGGACAGTGCGGGGTGCGGCGGTTCGACGAGGCCGTCATGACCAGCGTGATCGGCATTCATGCAGGGCTGCGGTCCTTGTGGAGAACGCGCTCGGCGGGAGCGTTGTCCACAGAACCGCGTTCGGCCCGAACGTGGTCGTCCGTCCTGTCGCAACCTGGCCTGGACGAGGGCGGACGAGCCGCCCCACACGGGTCAGGAGGACCGATGAGCAGGCACGCGGCGGCGACCGGCCGGACGAGCCGGACGGACAGCGAGCCCCGGCGGCGATGGGCGGAGGGCGCGGGCCGGCACCGGGCATGCTCAGGATGGTGGGCGGCGCTCGGCGATGCCGTGTGGCGGGTGCTCGACCTCGCCTGTGGGCGAGGGGCGTGGCTCGTCGGCCCGGCCGTCGTCGCGGCCATGGCGTCCGGGCCGAAGCGAGGATGGCCGGGTATGCGGCGAGCCGTCGGAAGGGCCACGAGCCGGGCGCGGAAGCTGGGCATCCAGTGGGTGGTGCAGGCGAGGACGAGGGCCGACGCGGGCATGTCCACCGCCGAGTACGCCGTCGGGACGATCGCCGCCTGCGGCTTCGCCGCACTCCTCTACAAGATCGTTACCAGCGCGGAGGTGCGGTCCATGCTGGCCGCGCTGATCCAGAAGGCCTTGAAGCTGGCCGCCTGAGATGCCCGGGACGACGCGCCGGCGGGAGCGGGGTTCGGTGACGGCGGAAACCGCTGTCGCGCTTCCGGCACTGGTTCTGGTCCTGACCGCCTCCCTGTGGGCGGTGGCGGCCACGGACGCCCAACTGCGATGTGTGGACGCGGCCCGGGCGGGCGCCCGGGCCGCTGCCCGGGGCGAGGCGCCGGAACAGGTGCATGCGGTGGTCCTGCGACTGGCTCCGGCGGACACCACTGTGTCCGTCGCTGCGGGAGCGGGCACCGTCCGGGTCGAGGTGACCGCGACCGTCCGGCCGCTGTGGAGGTCGTTCCTGCCCCCGGTTCGCCTCAGGGCGAGCGCCGTCTCCGACACCGAACCCGGTGTCCTCCCGCCCCCGCCAGGATCGCTCGGGTCTGCCAACCGCACGCCCGCCCAGTTCACAACTCCGCCTGGGTCGCTCAGCTCCACCAACCGCACGCCCGCTCGGTCCATGCCGTCGACTCCGCGCGGAGCGCCAGGGCCCGCGACCCCGGCTCTGCCGCCGCTGTCCATGTCGTCGGGTGCGCCCAGAACGTCCGGAGCGCTGACGAGACGGGAGGGGGACGCCGGCCCGGGCGAAGCGCACGGTGGCGGCCGCTCCTCGCCCCTCCTGGACGACGTCGGAACGCAGGAACGCCGATGAGGGGCTCGCCCGCCGGTGCGGACGTGGGGCGTCCTGCCCGGGAGCGGGGCTCGGCGACCATCTGGTCGATCACCTTGATGGCCGTCGTCTGGCTGGCGGCGATGGTCGTCGTTCAGGTGGGCCTCGCGCGGGTCGCGCGGCACCGGGCGCAGAGCGCCGCGGACCTCGCCGCGCTCGGCGCCGCCCGCTGGACCCTCGCCGATCCGGGGGAGGCGTGTGGCCGGGCACAGGTCATCGCGGTGGCCAATTATGCGTCCCTGCGGTCCTGCACCATCTCGGAGAGCGTCGCGGAGGTCGCGGTGTCCATACGGTTCGAGGTGCCGCTCCTCGGCACGGCGACGGCTGTCGCGTCCGCGACGGCCGGCCCGGCCGGTGCGACGGCATGAGGTGGGAGCGGGTGTCAGTGAGCGGGCGGACAAGTCGCCGCCCACGACGGTGGTGGCACTCGGTGAGGCGTAGTCGGCACGGCCACGCGAATCGAGGCCGTCGACCAGCGGCTTACTTGACGGACGGCACGCGGCGCTTTTCAGATCTTCCGCGATATGAAACTACTTGTGTCGCAATAGAATCACATCTTCTTAGACATAACGTCCAAGAGGGGGCGGCTGGCATAAAGTGCCCCGTACTCTCAGTCGCCCCACGCCTTCGGCCGGCCGAGGCAGGGGTGGACGGTTCTCCACGAAGGGATGCGTCGTGACCGGGGTTCCCAGGCTTGGTACCGCGGCGTTGATCGTTCCGATCGCGGTGGTGTCCGCGCTGCTGGCGGGCGCCTCCCCGGCAGCGGCGGACGGCGAGATCCTGTCTCCTTCGAACGGGCAGGTCGTCAAGGCGCCCGGCCCGGTGGCCGTGTCCGCCAAGACGGACTGGTACCAGGTGAAGATGTCCCTGTTCGTCGAGGGCCCTTCCGTGTCCCGGCAGGAGATCGCCTCCGGGGGAGCGAACCAGACGATCAGCGGATCGTTCGACCCGGGTGACGCCCCTAACGGCACCTTCACGGTGACCCTTCTCGGCGAGGTCACGCACAAGACCTATGCCACCTCGACCTTCGTCCTCAGCCGTCCGCCCGAGGCTCCCTCCGGCGTCGGAGCGCAACTGAAGAACGCCACGACCGTCCTCGTCAGCTGGGCGAAGGGCAGCGAGCCCGACCTCCAGAAGTACGAGATCACCTCGGCGAAGGCCGGGAAGGCCGGCTCCGTGACCGTAGAGTCCGCCTGCCCCGGCTCCACCTGCCGGGCGAGCCTCACGCTCCCGGCCAGGACGGCCGGGCAGAAGGTGGACGTCAGCGTGCGCGCGGTGCGCGCGGACGGCGTCGGCGGCACCATCGCCTCTTCCCCCTCCGCCCCCGTCTATGTGACGGTTCCGGCGCCGAAGGCGTCCCGGAGCCCCTCTGCCACACCGTCGCCGTCGAAGAGGCCCGATCAGTCGGCGGTCACGTCACCTGCCGCGAAGACTCCGAAGACCCACCTTCCCACCACGGTGCCGAACCCCGAGCCCAAACTGCCGAAGGACGGGGAGCTCACACTGCCGGAGGCGAACGGTGGAAGCGACCAGACCGAGCCGGTCCTGGTGCCGGAGCAGACCGAGGCGCCCAAGACGACCGCCCAGTCGTCCTTTCTGCCGCTCGGCGGCCTCAACTTCGGCGTGTACGTGGCGATCGCCGTCGTCCTGCTGCTCATCGGCGCCAATCTCGGGGCGTGGCTGCGGCGCAAGGGCGTGACCGGCGACACCACGGGAGACGGAGAACCCGCCGCCGCCCGGCCGAAGCCCATCATCGGCAGATCGAGCGCCGGGGCTGGGGACGCAGCTGACGCTGGCGGTGCCGCGACGGCCGGCGGCGTCGCCACCGCGAAGAGCCGGGGGAACGCACCCACCCGTCGCCCCGCCGTGATCCTGGCGACGCCGAAGAGCCGCGGAGGTCAACCGGAGGCGGAGGCCGACACCCGGTCCGGCTCGGACGCGGCCCACACGCCCGACACGAGCGGCGAGATCACGCTGCCCGGCCATGGCCTCGCCGTGTCCCCGACCGACACGGAGCCGGAGCCGACGCTGGAAACGGGGCAGGGGACGCAGACGGAGCAGGGGACGGAGACGGACCGGGAGCACCGTGAGCCGGGTGACGGGCGCGCCACCCCGGCACGCGTGCCGGTCGAGCAGGTCCCGCTGGTTCCGGCGGCGACGGTACCGGCCGGGTCGGTGGTTCCGGCCGGGACGGTGGCGGCGGGCGCGATGGCCGGCGGTCAGTTTCCGGATCGGCCGCTGCGCCAGCCCGAGCCCGACGTGTGGACCGACGAGGACGACGATCCCTACTCCGGTCGCCACCGCGACTTGTGACCGCCACCGCGACTTCTGACCGCCGCCGTGACTTCCGGCCGCCGCCCGGGACCGCGGCCTGTGACCCCACCAGGGGCCGTGACCTCGGGCCGTGACCTCGGGCCGTGGCTTCGGGTGGTGGCCTCGGGCGGTGACCTCGGGCGGTGACCTCGGGCGGTGACCTCGGGTGGTGGCCTCGGGCGGTGACCTCGGGCGGTGACCTCGGGCGGTGACCTCGGGCGGTGACCTCGGGCGGTGACCTCGGGTGGTGACCGCCTTCCGCTGCCCCGCCGGTCCCCGCCGCCCGCGCGCGGCTCACCGCTCCAGCGAGGCTCCGGCCCGCGGGCCGGGACAGCGGGACCGGCGGGGCGACCAGGGAATCTCAGGGGCCCAGGAGGACGTCGAGAAGGCGGATGGCCCCTGCCTTGTCGAGTGGTTCGTTGCCGTTGCCGCACTTCGGGGACTGGATGCATGACGGGCAGCCGCGGTCGCACTCGCAGGAGGCGATCGCCTCCCGCGTCGCCGTCAGCCAGTCGGACGCCCGGGCGTACCCCCGCTCGGCGAACCCCGCGCCTCCGTCATGGCCGTCGTAGACGAAGACCGTGAGCAGGCCGGTGTCGGGGTGGAGCTCCGTGGACACGCCGCCGATGTCCCAGCGGTCGCAGGTCGCGAAGAGGGGGAGGAGACCGATGGCGGCGTGCTCGGCCGCGTGCGCCGCCCCGCCGAGGTCCACCGCGCGCCCGGCCGCGGAGCCGCCGGCGTCCGCCAAGCGCCCCGCGGACCGCGACCCGGGATTCGCCGAGCGTCCGGCCGACCCCGACCCGGGATCCTTCGTGCGTCCTGCGGACCGCGACCCGGCGTCCGCCGTACGCTCCGCTTCTCCGGCATTCGCGGGGCGGCCTTCCCCGCGCAGGCCGGCGAGGGCGGGGTCGGGCAGCGTCCACCAGACCGCGCGGGTGCACAGCGTGCGGGGCGGGAGGTCGAGAGGCTCCTCGCCGAGCACCTCCCCGGTCTGGGTGCGGCGCTTCAGGTACGAGACCACCTGCCGGGTGACCTCCACGGACCCGAAGTGCAGGGTGCCCGGGCCGAGGTCCCTCGAACGCAGTGACTCGATCACCCGGATGTCGGTGACGTCCCGCGCGAAGGTCGCGTAGTCCGGTTCCGCGGCGGTGACCAGGGCGACTCCGGCGTCGAGGTCGAGCAGGTCGACCACGAACGTCTCGCTCTGGTGCAGGTAGACGGCGCCCGGGTGGACCATCGTGTGCGACGACGGCTCGTCGACCGTGCCCAGCAGGCGGCCCGTCGACGCCTCCACGACCTGGACCGGGGCGCCGCCCGAGCCCCGGATGTCCGCGAGGTCGGCCGCGTTGTCCCGGCTGGTCCAGAACCAGCCGGCGGGCCTTCTGCGGAGCAGCCCCTGGTTCACGAGGTCGTCCAGCGCGTCCCGCGCCGAGGGACCGAAGATCTCCAGGTCCTGCTCGCCGAGCGGGATCTCCGCGGCGGCGGCGCACAGGTGCGGAGCCAGCACGTACGGATTGTCCGGATCGAGGACGATGGCCTCCACCGGGCGCCCGAACACCGCCTCCGGATGGTGGACGATGTAGGTGTCCAGGGGATCGTCCCGGGCGATCAGGACCGCCAGCGCGTCCTGCCCGTCGCGCCCGGCCCGGCCCGCCTGCTGCCAGAGTGAGGCGCGCGTCCCCGGCCATCCCGCGATGAGGACCGCGTCGAGCCCCGACACGTCGACGCCGAGTTCGAGTGCGTTGGTGGTCGCCAGGCCGGTCAGCTCCCCCGACCGCAGGGCCTTCTCCAGCACCCGGCGGTCGTCGGCGAGGTAGCCCGCCCGGTAGGCCGCCACCCGGTCCGCCAGCCGTACTCTCCGAGCGACCGCAGGAGCCGCCGCTTCCGCCTCTTCCGCCTCCGCCGGTTCGCCCGGTTCGTCCGGCAGCGGGGACGCCCAGGGGTGGTCCTCCCCGTACGGCGGATCGTCGTTGACGAGGGCCTCGACCTCCTCCAGGGTGTGCCGCGCGGACAGGGCCACGGCTTCGGCGGCGCGGCGGGAGCGGACGAAGGCGAGCGTGCGGACGTCCTCGATCACGAGGTCGGCCAGGAGGTCGGCGGCCTCGGCCGTGGCCGTACGGCGGACCGGGGCGCCGCTCTCCCCGCGTAGATCGGTCAGAGGCGGCTCCCACAGGGCGAAGGTGGTCGAGCCCCTCGGCGACGCGTCCGTGGTCACCTCGGCCATCTCAAGGCCGGTCAGGCGCATTCCCGCGGCGGCGGGGTCGCTCGCGGTGGCCGACGCCAGCAGGAACACCGGGGACGCGCCGTACTTGGCCGAGACCCGGCGCAGCCGGCGCAGGATCTGGGCGACGTGCGAGCCGAAGACCCCCCGGTATCCGTGGCACTCGTCCACGACCACCAGGCGCAGCCGCCGCCAGAAGGACGACCAGGACGCGTGCCTCGGCAGGATCGACCGGTGCAGCATGTCGGGGTTGGTCAGCACGTAGTTGGCGTTCTGCCGGACCCACCGGCGTTCCTCCGGCGGGGTGTCCCCGTCGTACGTCGCGGCGCGCACCTGGGTCAGCCGTAACCTCCGCAACGCTCGCAACTGGTCGGCGGCGAGCGCCTTGGTGGGGGTGAGGTACAGCACGGTGCCGCCGGAGAAGATCTCCGTGACGGCCGGGACGACGTACGCCAGTGATTTTCCGGAGGCGGTCCCTGTGGCAATGATCACGTTTTGGCCACGTTTAACCAGCTCGGCGGCGTGAAGCTGATGTTCCCACAGCCCTTCGACCCCCTGGAGGCTCAGTCGTGCGACCAGGAGATCGGGGGCCCAGTCGGGCCATCTTGCCTCACCCGCGTGACGTGCTGGAACATGCTCCACATGGGTCACGCGCCCCCGGCGTGCGGGAACCGCGAGCAGACGGGTGAGAAGGTCGCCTGTTCGGGCAGAGGACGAAGAAGTCGGAGTCACTGGTTTCCAGTTTGGCATCTGCGGGGAGAGTCGCCCGGAGTCGTGATTTCGTATAGACACGGAGTCGTAGCGTGGTTGAATGCCGCGCGTCGGGGTCGTGCTTCTGGACTACCAGGATGCAGGACCCGTATGGAGACCTACGCAAGTAAGGCGCTGGAGGATCTGTGGATCTGAAGTTGGACCACCATTCCGAGGACAACCTCACCATCGTCGATGTCGAGGGTGAGATCGACGTCTACACCGCGCCCAGACTGCGTGAGCTGCTGATCGACCTGGTCAACAAGGGCAACTTCCACCTGCTCGTGAACATGGAGAAGGTGGACTTCCTCGACTCGACGGGCCTTGGCGTGCTGGTCGGCGGTCTCAAGCGCGTGCGGGCGCATGACGGCTCCCTGGAGCTCGTCTGCACACAGGAGCGCATTCTGAAGATCTTCCGTATCACGGGCTTGACGAAGGTCTTCGGGATCTACGCCTCGGTCGAGGAGGCCAAGGAAGCCCACGGCCGGGACAAGTGAGGGCCGGGGAACCAGCACCATGGCCACCGTCGAGCTGACGTTCACCGCCCTGCCCGCCCATGTGCGTACGGCCAGGCTGGTCGCCACGGCCATCGCCAGGCGCACCGGGGTGGCGGAGGCGATCCTGGACGAGGTGCGGCTCGCCGTCGGAGAGGCGTGCTCGCGGGCCGTGGAGGCGCACCGCCTCCACTGCCCCGGGGAGCCCGTACGCATCGAGTTACGTGACGACGCGGGGCGTTTCGAGGTGACGGTCACCGACGCCGCTCCGGGCGACGACGTGATGCCTCAGGTCCTGGAGGCGAACGGCAGCCTCATGCCCGAGATCGACAATCTGGGCATCGCGGTCATCGCGGGGCTGGCGGACGACGTCGAGGTACTTCCCGGGCCGAAGGGCATGCGCATCCGCATGAGCTGGCCCGCCTCCGCCAACGGCGTCGCCGCGTTCTGACTCCCGCGTTCCGGCTCCGGCTCTCCGGCTCCGCGCGCCGACCACCGTACAGATCGAGTGTCGCCCCCGGCGTGACACTCGATCTTTTGGTATGCCCGCGTTCCGATGGGTCCGCCGGCAGGTGTCGGCAGAGGTTCTGGTTGTCCGAAATCCAGAGCAAGGATGTGTCGTAACCAGGGGAATGCCGCCGGACAAGATCCTGACCGCGCTGGTCAAAGCACCTTCATAGTGGTGCAAATGTTCGCTCATCATCGGACGCCGACCCGATTCCCGGGCACGAGGGCCTTCATATCCGCGGCGTCGCTGCGTAGACTCCCGGCACCGGCCAAGGTATTGCGGATGCAACCGGAAGCGGCACTTGCCAACCGCCCGGGGAGTGCGCCGCACGGCCAGAGGGTTCGTCCGTAGCGTCGTCCGGGCAGGAGGACCGAAACCCCGTCTGGCCGAGGAGGACGGATGTCTGCCTATCACGCCGCTGGCGAAAGCACAGCGGTAGCTTTGAACGGTTCCCATCTCACCCTTGTCATCGTCGTCGCCGTCGTGGCGCTGCTCGCTCTGGCCGTAGCGGGCGGACTGGTACGAGAGGTGCTCGCCGCCGGGCAGGGCACCGAGCGGATGCAGAACATCGCGCGGGCGGTGCAGCAGGGCGCCGCGGCCTATCTGACGCGGCAGTTCCGGACGCTCGCGATATTCGTCGTCATCATTCCGTTCCTGCTTCTGCTGCTTCCGGCCGGCTCGACCGGCGAGCGGATCGGCCGATCCGTGTTCTTCGTCGTCGGCGCGGTGTTCTCCGCCCTGACGGGATTCATCGGAATGTGGCTCGCCGTACGCGGAAACGTCCGTGTCGCGTCCGCCGCCCGGGAGTCGGGCGAGCGGGTCGCGATGCGGATCGCCTTCCGGACCGGCGGTGTCGCGGGCATGTTCACGGTCGGCCTGGGCCTGCTGGGCGCCGCGATCGTGGTGCTGGTCTACAAGGGCGACGCGCCGAACGTCCTGGAGGGCTTCGGCTTCGGCGCCGCGCTGCTCGCGATGTTCATGCGGGTCGGCGGCGGCATCTTCACCAAGGCCGCCGACGTCGGCGCCGACCTGGTCGGGAAGGTCGAGCAGGGCATCCCCGAGGACGACCCGCGCAACGCGGCCACCATCGCCGACAACGTCGGTGACAACGTCGGCGACTGCGCCGGCATGGCGGCCGACCTGTTCGAGTCGTACGCCGTCACCCTGGTCGCCAGCCTGATCCTGGGCCGGGCCGCCTTCGGCACCGAGGGCCTGGTCTTCCCGCTGATCGTCCCCATGATCGGTGTGATCACCGCGGTCATCGGCATCTTCACCACCGCCCCCCGCGCCAGCGACCGCTCCGGGATGTCCGCCATCAACCGCGGCTTCTTCATCTCGGCCGCGATCTCGGCGGTGCTGGTGGCCGTGGCGGCGTTCGCGTACCTGCCGTCGAGCTTCGCCGGCCTGTCCGGCGCGTCGCCGGACGTCGCCGCGCTCACCGCCGACCCGCGGCTGATCGCCATCGGCGCCGTGCTCGTCGGCCTGGTCCTGGCCAGCGCCATCCAGATCCTCACGGGCTACTTCACCGAGACCAACCGCCGCCCGGTCCGGGAGATCGGCGAGAGCTCGCTCACCGGTCCGGCCACGGTCATCCTGTCCGGCATCTCGGTCGGCCTGGAGTCGGCGGTCTACTCGGCGCTGCTCATCGGCGGCGCGGTCTACGGCGCCTTCCTGCTCGGCTTCGGCAACGTGACCGTGGCCCTGTTCGCGGTGGCCCTGGCCGGCACCGGTCTGCTGACCACGGTGGGCGTGATCGTGTCCATGGACACCTTCGGCCCGGTCTCCGACAACGCGCAGGGCATCGCCGAGATGTCGGGCGACGTCGAGGGCGAGGGCGCCCGCGTGCTCACCTCCCTGGACGCGGTCGGCAACACCACCAAGGCCATCACCAAGGGCATCGCGATCGCGACCGCCGTGCTCGCGGCGACCGCGTTGTTCGGGTCGTTCCGTACGGCGGTCGAGGGCGAGCTGGCCAAGGCGTCGCAGGGCGTGAAGAACGCCCTGGGCTCGTTCGCGGACTTCAGCCTCTCGGTTGACGCCCCGAACGTGCTGGTCGGCCTCATCATCGGCGCGGCCGTGGTGTTCCTGTTCTCCGGCCTCGCGATCAGCGCCGTCGGCCGCGCCGCCGGCCGGGTCGTCTACGAGGTGCGCGAGCAGTTCCGTACCAAGCCGGGGATCATGGACGGCAGCGAGCTGCCGGACTACGGCCGGGTGGTGGACATCTGCACCCGTGACTCGCTGCGCGAGCTCGCGACGCCCGGCCTGCTGGCCGTGCTGACCCCGATCGCGGTCGGCTTCGCGCTCGGGTACGCGCCGCTCGGCGCCTACCTCGCCGGCGCCATCGCGTGCGGCACGCTCATGGCGGTGTTCCTGGCCAACTCCGGCGGCGCCTGGGACAACGCCAAGAAGCTGGTCGAGGACGGCCACCACGGCGGCAAGGGCTCCGAGGCGCACGCCGCCACCGTGATCGGCGACACCGTCGGCGACCCCTTCAAGGACACCGCCGGCCCGGCCATCAACCCGCTGATCAAGGTGATGAACCTGGTCGCGCTGCTGATCGCCCCGGCCGTCGTCACGTACGCCGACAACGTGCCGGTGCGCGTCGTCGCGACGGTCGCCGCGGTGGCGGTCGTCGTGGGCGCCGTGGTCGTCTCCAAGCGCCGGGCGACGGCCATCGCCCCGTCGGGAGAGGCCGACGCGGCCGCCCGCGCGAGCGAGCCCGTCGCGCACTGACGCCCGAGCGGGCCGTCACGCTGACGGCCCGTACGGCGCGCTCGTCCGAAGGTCCCCTGCTTGGTCAAGCGGGGGACCTTCGTCCGTACACTGGGCCGTTATGGACAAGCCGAACGGGGGCAGGACGCTCGCGCTGATCCTGCTGACCATGGTGGCGATGCTCGCCCTGATCGTGGGTCTCGCCGTCTGGGCGATGCCGTGAGCGATGCCCTGAGTGAAGCAGTGAGCGATGCCCTGAGTGAAGCCGTGACCGAAGCCGTGAGCGTCCGCACGCTCGTCGTGGTCCGGCACGCCCAGGCGGGCCACGCGCCCGGTCTCCCCGACAGCGAACGTCCCCTCACCCCCCGCGGCGAGCGGGACGCGCGGGCGGCCGGCGAGGAGATCCGGCGGCTCGCCCCCGCGCTCGTCCTCTGCTCGCCCTCGGTCCGCACCCGCAGGACGGCCGAACTGCTCGCCCCCGGCGTCCCGGCCGAGATCGAGCGGGACATCTACGAGGCCTATCTCGACGACCTCGTCGGCGTGCTGCGCCGTACGGACGCCGAGATCGCGTCCCTCGTGCTCGTCGGTCACAACCCCGGCGTCCACGAACTGGTCACGGCGCTGACCGGCACCCGGCTCGACGGCTTCCCGACCTGCGCGTACGCGGTGATCGAGATCGGCGTGCCGTGGGAGGAGGCCGGGCCGGAGACGGGACGGCTGATCCGCGTCGGCCGTCCCTGACCCGCCCGGCCCTCCGTCCCTGACGCGCCCGGCCCCCGTCCCTGACGCGAACCGGCTCCGGCCCGTCCCGGGGTGATAACGCCCGCGGATC
The DNA here is from genome assembly GCA_003260025.2 of Microbispora triticiradicis. Lineage (GTDB taxonomy): Bacteria > Actinomycetota > Actinomycetes > Streptosporangiales > Streptosporangiaceae > Microbispora > Microbispora triticiradicis. The sequence goes on from QFZU02000063.1 coordinate 256,247, forward strand.
GTGGGTAGGGACCTGCTCCTGCCGCTCCGGAACATCGCATTCGCCAGGGCGCTGAGGCTGGAGGATCCGCGCCTCGCGCTCGGCTTCGGCCTGACCGGGGCCTGCTGCCTGGTGGTCCCGTTGCTCGTGGGCCTGCTCACCGGCCATCCGGCCGGCGGCGCGACGGCCGGGCTCGGCGCGTGGCTGGTGGCGGCTCGGGCCATCGCGAACCCCGCGAGCGTGCGGACGCCGTACCTGCTCGGCGTGGTGGTCTCGGTCGGCGTGGGAACGGCGCTCGGGGTCCTGGTGTCGGGCAGCAGCCTGCTCATGATCGGCGCCGCCTCGGCCCTGGCCGGGCTCGGCGGGCTGGTGCGGCCGATCGGCGTCACACCGGCGCTCACGCTGCTGCTGACGGCCGCGAACCCGCTGCCGCTCGACCCCGTGCCGCACACGGGCCTGCAACTGCTCGGCGGGCTGCTGCCGGCCGTCCTGCTCACGCTGCCCTGGCCGTGGCGGCGCACCCGCCCGGTCATCACGACGCTGAACGAGGTGACCGCCGCCCTGGCCGCGTTGGCCGAGGCCGTGACCGGCCCAGGGACAGCGCCAGGGACCGGCCCGGTGAACGGCCCAGGCACAGGCACAGGCCCAGGAAACGGCCCAGGCACAGGCATAGGCCCAGGACATGGCCCAGGCACAGGCCCAGGGACAGGCTCGGTGACCGGCCCCGCCGCCGATGCCGCAGCCCGGAACACAGGCCCGGACGCGCACTCGGACGCGGACCCCGCCGCGGTGCGTAAAGCGGACTCGGGCCGGGACTCGGGCCGGGACGAGTGGGACGCGCGCCGCCGCGCGGCGGCGGACGCGCTCGCCGAGGTCGGCACGGCCCGGGCCCGGCGGCTGCGCCGCGAACGCTCGCGG
>QFZU02000064.1 GCA_003260025.2 Microbispora triticiradicis
GGGAGCGCGGCGCGCTGGAGGCGGGCGCCCTGCCCGGCCTGCTGCCGATCGGCCGCCCGGCCGCCGACGAGACCGCCCGCGCGGAGGTCGCCAGGGCGTGGGGCGTCGCCGCGCTGCCCGAGGCGCCCGGCCGCGACACCGCGGGCATCATCGAGGCCGCGCTGAACGACGAGGTCGACGCGCTGGTCGTGGCGGGCGTGGACCCCTACGATCTGCCCGACCCCGCGAGGGCCCTGGCCGCGCTGGAGAACACCCCGTTCATCGTCAGCCTGGAGATCCGCGCCAGCGCGGTCACCGACCGGGCCGACGTGGTCCTGCCGGTCGCCGCGGTGGCCGAGAAGTCCGGCACGTTCGTCGACTGGGAGGGCAGGGGCCGCTCCTTCGGCGTGGCGACCGCCGTACCGGGCCTGATGAGCGACCTGCGGGCGATCGGCTCGATCGCCGACCTGATGGACGTGCACCTCGGCCTGCCCGACGACGCCGCCGCGCGGCGCGAGATGGCCACGCTCGGCGCCTGGAAGGGCCCGCGCCCGGCCGCGCCCGCGGTCAGCGGCCTCGTGGTCGCGGAGCCGCAGGCGGGCGAGGCGGTGCTGGCCACCTGGCACCTGCTGCTCGACGACGGCCGGATGCAGGACGGCGAGCCGTACCTGGCGGGGACCGCCCGCTCGACGGCGGCGCTGCTGTCGGAGGCCACCGCCGCCGAGATCGGCGCGGTGGACGGCGGCAAGATCACCATCGGTGACGGCGTCGTCCTGCCGGTGCGCGTCGCGGACCTGCCCGACCGTGTCGTGTGGGTGCCGTCCAACTCCGCCGGCCTGTCGGTCACGCGCGACCTGCGCGCGGTCGCCGGAGACGTCGTCAAGATCGGGAGCGTCTCGTGAACAACCCCGGACCCACGCTGAGCGACTTCGGCCACGATCCCCTGTGGATCACGATCATCAAGGCCGTCGCGATCTTCGTGTTCCTGATGCTGGGCGTGCTGATGGGCGTGTGGACCGAGCGCAAGCTCATCTCGCGCATGCAGCACCGCTACGGCCCCAACCGGGCCGGTAAGTTCGGCCTGCTGCAGACGGTGGCCGACGGCCTGAAGATGGGCCTGAAGGAAGACCTCATGCCACGCACCGTGGACAAGGTGATCTACTTCCTGGCCCCGATCATCATCGCCGTCCCGGCCTTCCTGGCCTTCTCCGTCGTGCCGTTCGGGCCGATGGTCTGGATGTTCGGCCACCGGACGCCGCTGCAGCTCACCGACCTGCCGGTCGCGGTCCTGCTGGTGCTGGCCACCGCCTCGATCGGCGTGTACGGCATCGTGCTCGCCGGGTGGGGCTCCCGCTCGCCGTACGCGATCCTCGGCGGCCTGCGCTCCAGCGCCCAGGTCGTGTCGTACGAGATCGCGATGGGCCTGTCGTTCGTCGCGGTGTTCCTGAACGCGGGCACGCTGTCCACCTCGGAGATCGTGGCCAAGCAGGCGGGCGGCGGCACCTGGGACATCCTCGGGCTGCACATCCCGACGCCGTCCTGGTACGTGTTCTCGCTGATCCCGTCGTTCCTGATCTACGCGGTCTGCATGCTCGGCGAGACCAACCGCGTGCCGTTCGACCTCCCCGAGGGCGAGGGCGAACTGGTCGGCGGCTTCCACACCGAATACTCCTCGTCGCTGAAGTTCGCGATGTTCATGCTCGCCGAGTACGTGAACGTGTTCACGGTCTCGGCCATGGCGATCACGCTGTTCTTCGGCGGCTGGCGGGCCCCGTGGCCGATCTCCCTGTGGGACGGCGCGAACACCGGCTGGTGGCCCATGCTCTGGTTCTTCGCCAAGCTGGTCATCGCGTTCGGGTTCTTCGTCTGGGTCCGTGCCTCGCTGCCACGCGTTCGCTATGACCAGCTCATGGCCTTCGGGTGGAAGGTGCTGATCCCGCTCAACCTGGTCTGGATCCTGCTGGCCGCCACCTTCAAGGCGCTGCGCCTGCCGGAGACCGACCGGATGGGCATCATGGCCTTCGGCGCGGTGGTGATCATCGTCGCGTTCGTGGTCTGGCTGCGGTTCGACACGGTGAACCAGCGCCGCAGGGAGGCCAGGGCCGCCCAGGTCGAGGAGGAGTTCGAGCAACTGCGCGAGGAGCCGGCGGCGGGCGGGTTCCCGGTGCCGGCGCTCGACCTCCCGCACTACCACGGCGCCGTGCCCGCCGCGCGTGTCCCTACCGACGCCAAGGAGGTGACCAGTGGGAGCAACTGATTGGCTGAATCCGATCAAGGGATTCGGCGTCACCTTCCACCACATGTTCAAGAAGCCGGTGACGGTCAACTATCCCGAGGAGAAGCGGCCCACCGCGCCGCGTTTCCACGGACGGCACCAGCTGAACCGGTGGCCCGACGGCCTGGAGAAGTGCGTCGGCTGCGAGCTGTGCGCCTGGGCCTGCCCGGCGGACGCCATCTACGTCGAGGGCGGCGACAACACCGACGAGGAGCGGTTCTCGCCCGGTGAGCGGTACGGCCGCGTCTACCAGATCAACTACCTGCGCTGCATCCTCTGCGGGCTCTGCATCGAGGCGTGCCCGACCCGGGCGCTCACGATGACGAACGAGTACGAGCTCGCCGACTCCAGCCGCGAGTCGCTGATCTTCACCAAGGAGATGCTCCTCGCGCCGCTCGGACCGGGCATGGAGCAGCCGCCCCACCCGATGCGCCTCGGCGAGACCGAGGAGGACTACTACCGGTTGGGTCGAAGCAATGGGTGAGTCCATCACGTTCTGGGTGCTCGCGGTCGTCTCGGTGATCGCCGCACTCGGACTCGTCTTCAGCCGAAGGGCCGTCTACTCGGCCCTGATGCTCGGCGTCGTCATGCTCTCGCTGGCGGTGCTGTACGCCGTCCAGGACGCTCCGTTCCTGGCGGCCGTGCAGATCATCGTCTACACCGGCGCGGTCATGATGCTGTTCCTGTTCGTGCTCATGCTCGTGGGCGTGGACTCCTCCGACTCCCTCGTGGAGACGATCAGGGGGCAGCGCTTCTGGGCCGTCGTGGGCGGGCTGGGCTTCGCCGTCCTCCTCGCGCTCGGCATCGGGAACGCGGTGGTCGGCTCGCCGAAGGGCCTCACCGCGGCCGCCGAGGGGGGCAACGTGTCCTCCCTGGCCCAGCTGATCTTCACGCGTCACGTGTTCGCCTTCGAGGTGACCTCGGCGCTGCTGATCACCGCCGCCCTGGGCGCGATGGTGCTGGCGCACCGGGAGCGCACCGAGGCCAAGCCGACCCAGCGGGACCTGTCCCGGCAGCGCTTCGCCGCCTTCGGCCGTACCGGCAAGAACCCGGCGCCGCTGCCCGGGCCCGGCACCTACGCCCGGCACAACGCCATCGACATGCCGGCGCTGCTGCCCGACGGGACCATCTCGCCGCTGTCGGTCAACCGCTACATCGCCCGGTACGAGGAGTCCAAGGGCATCCTGCCCCCGGAGGTCGCCGACGTGCTGGAGCAGGAGGAGGCCGCGCAGCGGACCGCCGCCCAGGCCAACGGGCACGGCGGGCACAGCACGCCGACGGTGGCCGAGGAGGCCAGGGACGGCGGTCCCGACACCGAGCCGTTGCCCGAGGGCACCGAGCAGGACACCGTCGTGGCCGGTCGCGTGGTCCGTCCCCGCGGCGAGTCCGCGGCGACCGAGGAGGACGGCAAGTGACCACCCACTATCTGGTGCTCTCCGCGCTGCTGTTCGCCATCGGCGGCGTCGGCGTGCTCGTACGGCGCAACGCCATCGTGGTGTTCATGTGCGTCGAGCTCATGCTCAACGCCTGCAACCTGGCGTTCGTCACCTTCGCCCGGCAGAACGGCAACCTCGACGGCCAGCTCATCGCGTTCTTCGTGATGATCGTGGCCGCCGCCGAGGTGGTCATCGGCCTGGCCATCATCGTGACGATCTTCCGAACCCGCAGGTCCGCGTCGGTCGACGACGTCAGCCTGCTGAAGTACTAAGAGGTGGCCGTGGAACCCGCTGAGATCATCCAGCACTCCGGTGGAGCGATCGGGGCCGCCTGGCTGATGATCGCTCTGCCCCTGGTGGGAGCGGCGATCCTCCTGCTGGGCGGCCGGAGGACCGACAAGATCGGCCACCTGCTCGGGGTGCTCATGGCCGTGGCTTCGTTCGCGGTGGCCGCGCTGTCGTTCGTCCAGCTTCTCGGCTTCGCCCCCGGCGAGCGCCGCCGGGGCATCGAGCTGTACGACTTCGTCCCGGGCCTGGCGAAGGTGGGCCTGCTGGTCGACCCGCTGTCGATCTCGTTCTGCCTGCTGATCACCGGTGTGGGCTCGCTGATCCACATCTACTCGATCGGCTACATGGCGCACGACCCGAACAGGCGGCGGTTCTTCGCCTACCTGAACCTGTTCGTGGCGGCGATGCTCCTGCTGGTGCTGGCCGACAACTACGTCGCGCTGTTCGTCGGCTGGGAGGGCGTCGGCCTCGCGTCGTACCTGCTGATCGGGTTCTGGCAGCACAAGCCCTCGGCGGCGACCGCGGCCAAGAAGGCGTTCATCGTCAACCGCGTCGGCGACTTCGGCCTGCTGATCGGCCTCTTCACGATCTTCGCGACGTTCCACACGCTGGCCTTCAACGACGTCTTCGCGAACGCGGACAAGGCGTCCTCGGGCACGCTCACCGCGATCGGCCTGCTGCTGCTGGTCGGCGCGTGCGGCAAGTCGGCCCAGCTGCCGCTGCAGTCCTGGCTTCTCGACGCGATGGAGGGCCCGACCCCGGTCTCGGCCCTCATCCACGCGGCGACCATGGTCACCGCCGGTGTCTACCTCATCGTCCGGTCCGGCCCGATCTACCAGGGCGCCGAGACGGCGCAGCTCGTCGTGACGATCGTCGGTGTGGCGACCCTGCTCGCCGGTGCGATCATCGGTACCGCCAAGGACGACATCAAGAAGGCGCTGGCCGGTTCGACGATGTCGCAGATCGGCTACATGGTGCTCGCCGCGGGCATCGGCCCGGCCGGTTACGCCTTCGCGATCGCGCACCTGATCACGCACGGCTTCTTCAAGGCCGACATGTTCCTCGGCGCCGGCTCGGTCATGCACGCCATGAACGACGAGGTCGACATGAGGAAGTACGGCGCGCTGCGGAAGGTCATGCCGGTCACGTTCGCGACGTTCGCCATCGGCTACCTCGCGATCATCGGGTTCCCGCTGCTGTCCGGCTACTTCACCAAGGACGGCATCATCGAGACCGTGATGGAGCACAACGCCGTCCTCGGCTGGCTGGCCGTGCTCGGCGCCGGCATCACCGGCTTCTACATGTCGCGCCTGGTGTTCATGACGTTCTTCGGCGCCAAGCGCTGGGAGCCGACGGCCCACCCGCACGAGTCGCCCGCCGTCATGACCTGGCCGCTGATCATCCTGTCGATCGGCGCGATCGGCCTGGGCGCGTTCCTGGTCCTCGGCAACCGGTTCATGACCTTCCTCGCGCCGGCCGTCGGCGCGCCGGAGGAGATGCCGTCCTTCCACCCGTTCAGCCTCACCGGGCTGGCCACGCTCGCGCTCGTCGCGGTGGGCGCGGTGTTCGCCTGGTTCCGGTACGGCGCGGCCGAGGTGCCGGCGGTCGCCCCGCGCGGCTCGTTCCTCACCACCTTCGCCCGTCGTGACCTGTACGGCGACGCCCTGAACGAGGCGCTGTTCATGCGCCCCGGCCAGTGGCTGACCCGCCTGGCCGTGTTCTTCGACAACCGCGGCGTCGACGGCCTGGTGAACGGCCTGGCCGCCGGCATCGGGGGGACCTCCGGGCGGCTGCGCAGGATCCAGACCGGGTTCGTCCGCTCGTACGCGCTGTCGATCTTCCTGGGCGCGGCCGTCCTGGCCGGTGCCTGGCTCGTCGTAGGGAACCTGTGATGCCCTGGCTTTCAACCCTGATGGGCGTGTCCGTACTCGGCGCGCTGGGCGTGACCCTTGTCCGGAACGACAAGCTCGCCAAGCAGTTCACCCTCGTGGTGTCGCTGATCGTGCTGGCGCTGACCGTCGCCATGGCGGTCCAGTTCAGCCCGAACGGCGACAAGTTCCAGTTCGCCGAGACGTACGACTGGATCCCCGCGTTCGGCGTCCACTACGGCGTCGCGGTGGACGGCATCGCCCTGGTGCTGATCCTGCTGTCGGTGATCCTCGTGCCGATCGTGGTGCTCGCCTCGTGGCACGACGCCGAGGCCGGCAAGCGCTCGGTCCGCACGTACTTCTCGCTGCTGCTGGTGCTCGAGGCCATGATGATCGGCGTCTTCGCGGCGACCGACGTCTTCCTCTTCTACGTCTTCTTCGAAGCCATGCTGATCCCGATGTACTTCATGATCGGGTCGTACGGCGGGGCGCAGCGGTCGTACGCGGCCGTGAAGTTCCTGCTGTACTCGCTGTTCGGCGGGCTGCTGATGCTGGTGGCGGTGATCGCGCTCTACTCGATCGCCGGCAAGGGCACGTTCATGTTCACCGACCTGGTCGGGACCATCCAGGACGTGACGACGCAGAAGTGGCTGTTCCTCGGCTTCTTCGTCGCCTTCGCGATCAAGGCGCCGCTGTGGCCGTTCCACACCTGGCTGCCGGACGCCGCCGCCCAGGCCCCGGCCGGCGCGGCCGTGCTGCTCGTGGGCGTGCTCGACAAGGTCGGCACGTACGGCATGCTGCGCTTCTGCCTCGAACTGTTCCCCGACGCCGCGAAGTTCTTCACGCCGCTGGTCATCACGCTGTCGGTGATCGGCATCGTGTACGGCGCGATCGTGGCCATCGGGCAGACCGACATGAAGCGGCTCATCGCATACACCTCGGTGTCGCACTTCGGCTTCATCGCGATGGGCGTGTTCGCCATGACGACCAACGCGGGCTCGGGCGCGACGCTCTACATGGTCAACCACGGCTTCTCGACCGGCGCGCTGTTCCTCGTCGCGGGCTTCCTCATCTACCGCAGGGGCTCGCAGTTCATCTCCGACTACGGCGGCGTGCAGAAGGTGGCGCCGATCCTCGCCGGGACGTTCCTGGTGGCGGGTCTGTCCAGCCTCTCGCTGCCCGGCCTGAGCACGTTCGTCAGCGAGTTCATGGTCCTCATCGGCACCTACGAGCGGTACCTCGTGCCCGCCGTCATCGCGACGACCGGCGTCATCCTCGCCGCGATCTACATCCTGTGGATGTACCAGCGGACGATGAACGGCCCGACCGCCGAGTCGGTCAAGGCGCTGCCGGACCTCAACGCGCGGGAGAAGTTCGTGGTGGCGCCGCTGATCGCGCTGCTGCTGGTGTTCGGCTTCTATCCCAAGCCGCTGCTCGACGTGATCAACCCCGCCGTGAAGGACACGCTGTCCAGCGTCTCGGTCACGGACCCGAAGCCGGCCGTACCCGTTGCTCAGGAGGGCAAGTGAACGGCACCATTGAGGCGCCCACCATCGAGTACGCCCTGCTGGCGCCGATGCTCGTCGTCTTCGGCGCGGCGATCGCCGGTGTGCTGGTGGAGGCGTTCGCGCCGCGTTACCTGCGATCGGCGGTCCACCTGCCGCTCACGCTCCTCTCGCTGGCCGGCGCGTTCGCGCTGACCGTGTGGCAGGCGGTCAAGGGCGTGCCGACCAAGCCCGCGGCCATGGGCGCGGTGGCGGTCGACGGCCCGGCGCTGTTCATCTGGGGCACGATCCTCGTGCTCGCCTTCGTGAGCGTGCTGCTCATCAAGGACGAGGAGCACTTCGTCGGCTCCGCGGCGGCCCTGCCCGGGTCGGCCGAGGAGGAGCAGTCGCTGGTGGAGCGCGCCGCGCACACCGAGGTCTACCCGCTGCTGCTGTTCGCGGTGGGCGGCATGCTGCTCTTCCCGGCGTCCAACGACCTGCTGGTGGCGTTCGTCGCCCTGGAGGTCATGTCGCTGCCGCTGTACCTGCTGTGCGGCCTCGCGCGCCGTCGCCGCCTGCTGTCGCAGGAGGCCGCGGTCAAGTACTTCCTGCTCGGCGCCTTCTCCTCGGCGTTCTTCCTGTACGGCACCGCCCTGCTGTACGGCTATGCCGGTTCGGTCGACCTCGCGAAGATCAACCTCGCGCTCGGCTCGGTCGGCGGCCAGGACACGCTGCTCTACATCGGCGCGGCCATGCTCGGCGTCGGCCTGCTGTTCAAGATCGGCGCGGCGCCGTTCCAGGCGTGGAAGCCGGACGTCTACCAGGGCTCGCCCACGCCCATCACGGCGCTGATGGCCTCCGGCACCCTGGTGGCCGCCTTCGGCGCGCTGCTGCGCGTGTTCTGGGTCGGCCTCGGCGGTCTCGACTGGGACTGGCGCCCGGTGTTCTACGGTGTGGCGATTCTCACGATGGTGGTAGGCGCGATCCTCGCGATCACGCAGACCGACATCAAGCGGATGCTCGCCTACTCCTCGATCGCCCACGGCGGCTTCCTGCTCATCGGCGTGATCGCCACCGGCAGCGCCGCGCAGAACACCGCGGCCCTGTCGGGCCTGCTGTTCTACCTGGTGGCGTACGGCTTCACCACGGTCGGCGCGTTCGCGGTCGTCACGATGGTGCGCGACGCGGGCGGCGAGGCGTGGCACCTGTCCCGCTGGGCCGGGCTCGGCAAGCGCTCGCCGCTGCTGGCCGGCACGTTCGCCTTCTTCCTGCTGGCCTTCGCCGGTATCCCGCTGACCAGCGGGTTCTTCGGCAAGTACGCCGTCTTCCAGGCGGCCGTCAGCGGGGGCGCGCTGCCGCTGGTCATCGTCGGCGTGGTGGCCTCGGCCGTCGCCGCGTTCTTCTACGTGCGGGTGATCGTGCTGATGTTCTTCAGCGACCCGGCCGCCGACGGTCCGTCCGTCGTCCTGCCCTCCCGGGGGACCGCGGCTGTGGTAGGTATCGCGGCATTGGCTACGGTAGTTCTCGGGGTGTTCCCTCAGCCCGTGCTTGACCTCGCGCACACGGCTGCGCAGTCCTTGTTCGTCCGATAGGAGATCTCCGTATGGCCGCGCCGCCCGTAGTGGACATTCCTTTCGTCGACGAGCGGTTGGCCGAGGACCTGGCGAACGGTCTCGCGGCAGTGGAGAAGCTGCTGCGCTCGTCGGTCGAGAGCGAGGACGCCTTCGTCACGGAGGCGTCCCGGCATCTCATCGAGGCGGGCGGCAAGCGGTTCCGGGCCACGCTCGTGCTGCTCGCCGCCCAGTTCGGCACCCACGACGCTCCCGGCGTCGTGCCCGGGGCCGTCGTCATCGAGCTGACCCACCTGGCCACGCTCTACCACGACGACGTGATGGACGAGGCCCCGGTGCGCCGGGGCTCCCCGTCCGCCAACGCCCGGTGGGACAACACCGTGGCCATCCTCACCGGCGACTATCTCTTCGCCCAGGCGTCGGAGATCCTGGCCGACCTCGGCAGCGAGCTGATCCGGATCCAGGCGCGCACGTTCTCCCGTCTCGTGCGCGGCCAGATCCGCGAGACGATCGGCCCGGCCGAGGGCCGCGACGCGGTCGCCCACTACATCAGCGTGCTCGCCGACAAGACGGGCTCTCTCATCGCCACCTCGGGCCGCTTCGGCGCCATGCTGGCCGGGGCCCCCGCCGACGTCGTGGACCGCCTCACCGACGCCTGCGAGGCGATCGGCGTGGCCTGGCAGCTCGGCGACGACCTCATCGACGTGGCCGCGCCCACGGCCGACTCGGGCAAGACGCCCGGCACCGACCTGCGCGAGGGCATCCGCACGCTCCCCGTGCTGCACGCCCTGGCCTCGGACGACCCCGCGGACGCCCGGCTGCGTACGCTGCTGTCGGGGCCGGTGGCGGAGGAGGACGTCGAGGAGGCGCTCACGCTGCTGCGGGCCAACCACGCGATGACGCAGGCCCGCGCCGAGCTGATCCGCTGGACCGACCGGGCCAAGACCGCCCTCGCCGGCCTGCCCGACATCCCCGCCCGTGCGGCTCTGGTCGCCCTGTGCGACTACGTCGTCGAGCGCACGGGCTGACACCTCGCCGAGGCGGCGTACGCCAGAGCCGAGGCGGCGCTCGCCTGACGTCTCCGCGGGCCGGGGCCGCCCCGTCCGGCCGCTGGCCGAGCACGAAATCTACTTCTGGTCGGCGAGCCACTCGTCGAAGGTGGTCGGCGCGATGCGGGCGCCCTCTCCGGGAAGGAGCACGTCTCCGGCCATCGACGTGTCGAAGAGTCCCGACCAGGTCGGCACGAGCTTGACCGTACGGCCCCGCGCCGCGAGGGTGCGCCGGGCCATGTCGACGAGGTCCTGCGGCTCGGGACCGGCCACGTCGGCGTAGCGCCCCTGGGGCTCGCCCACGGCGATCTCGGCGAGGACGTCGGCCACGTCCGCGGGCGCGATCGGCTGCACGAGCAGCGGTGCGATCGTGGCGACGCCGTCCTGCTCGGTCCAGCTCACCACCATCTCGGCGAAGTCGTGGAACTGCGCGACCGGGACGATCGTCCACGGCACCGGACCGGCGGAGACCAGGCGCTCCTGCTCCCGCTTGCCGGCGTAGTGGGCGTTGCCCTCCACCCGGTGGATGTCGATGATCGACAGCAGCACGTGGTGACGGACGCCCGCCCGCTCCTCGGCGGCGAGCAGGTTGCGGGTGGTCGTGCCGAAGTACGCCACCGCCTCGTCCCGGTCGGTCGCCTCCGAGCTGATCGCGTCGACCACCGCCTCGACGCCGGCCAGAGCGTCGTCCAGCCCCTCACCGGTCAGCAGGTTCACGCCGAGGGACCGGCTGATGCGTACGACGTCGTGCCCGTCCCGTTCGAGGGCGGCGACGGTGAGCGACCCGATGTTCCCGGTGGCGCCGGCGACTGCGATTCGCATGGTCTTCTCCTTCACTCGATGCCATGCTATCTCGGACAAAAAAGGTCCGTAATGTCTGCAATATACTACGGCCTATGAAGTTGCCCGCGAGCACCGAGTGGGTGTTGCACTGCGCCACCACGCTGGCGCAGCTGGAGCCGGGCGCCACCGCGTCGGCGGCACAGCTGGCTGAGTATTACGACGTCCCGGCGCCCTACCTGGCCAAGCAGCTGCAGGCGCTCGTGAAGGCCGGTGTGCTGGCCGCGATGACCGGCCCGCGGGGCGGCTTCCGGCTCGGGCGGGCGGCCTCGGACATCACGTTGCTGCAGATCGTCGAGGCCGTCGACGGCGCGTCTTCGCCGTACGAGTGCCGTGAGATCCGCCAGAGGGGACGCGGGGCGCTGCCTCCCGAGGACTGCCGGAGCATCTGTGTGATCGCGGAGAAGATGGGCGAGGCGCACGCCGCGTGGCGCGGCAGCCTCGCGGGGGTCACGCTCGCCGACATCCTCGCCTCGCTGCCGGAGTCGGCGCCCGCACGCACCCGGTCGCGCATCGGGGCCACGCGCTGACGCCGCCGAGAGGCGCGTGTCAGTGGCCGGTGAGGATCTCGACGACGGGGGCGAACGCGTCGGCGTAGAAGCCGTTGACGGTGACGTAGGAGACGCCCAGCTCGTCACGGCGGCGCAGCAGCGTGTCGGCCATCTCCCGGGGCGAACCGCGCAGCACGGCGGCCGCGCCGTCGGGGATGGTGCGGGACCCCTCGGGCAGCCACGGGGCCGGCGCGTCGCCGACCTGGAAGAGGTTCATGCTCAGCTCGATGTCGTCGAACCTCGCCCCGGCCGTCTCCCGCAGGATGCCGACGGGCCCGCGCAGGCCCTCCTCGGGCGTGTGGGCGGGCACCGCGAGCGCGACGATGTCGGCCGCCTCCGCGGCGAGCGCGAGCATGCGGGGACCGGCGCCCGCGACCAGGATGGGCGGCCCCTGAGGGCGCACGCTGAGGCCGCCCCCCGCGAACGCCGTCCGCACCTCGTCGATCACCGACCTGACCTGCGCGACGCGCTCGCCCGCGGTGCCGTACGGCATGCCGAGCGCGTGGGCGTCCCGCTCGGCGGCGGGGCGGCCGGCTCCCAGGCCGACCTCCAGCCGTCCGCCGGACAGGAAGTCGAGCCCGGCCAGCTCGTGCGCCAGCAACCGGGGATTGCGGTACGGCGCGGCCAGCACGAACGTGCCCACGCGCAGCGTCGTCGTGGCGGTGGCCGCCGCGGTCATGGCGAGCAGCGGAGGGAGCGTCCCCAGCGTGTCGGGGACGAGAAGGGTCGAGTAGCCGAGGTTCTCGGCCCGGCGGGCCGTGGCCGTCCACGCGGCGGCGTCGGGGGCCAGGCCGGCGACGATCCCGAAGCGGAAGTCCTTGCTCATGGGCCGATCCTCGCCGCTGCGGCCGGTCGAGGTCGTCCCCCCGTCGGTGGCGGGAGCCGTACTCCCGGGGGCGTACTAGACGGTCTGGAGCTCGGCGGCGCGCTCGCGGCGGGAGACGCGGGCGGCGCGGATGCTGTCCCAGGTGAAGACGCTCAGCGCGAGCCAGACGACGACGAAGCCGGCCCACCTGCTGGCGGGCATGGTCTCGTGGACGATCAGCACGCCGCAGAGGAACTGCAGCATCGGCGCGATGTACTGCAGGAGGCCGATGACCGTGAGGGGGACCAGCAGCGCCGAGGCGGTGAAGAACAGCAACGGCACCGCGGTGATCAGGCCGGCGGCCACCAGCAGCAGGGCGTGGCCGGCGCCGTGGTGGGCGAAGGTGCCCGTGCCGTTCGCCTCCAGGACGAGCAGGTAGGCCAGGGCCGGCACCAGCAGCACGAGGGTCTCGATGGTCAGGCTCTCCGCGCTGCCCACCCCCGCCTTCTTCTTGACCAGGCCGTACGTGCCGAAGCTGAAGGCGAGCACGAGCGCGATCCAGGGCAGGCGCCCGTAGTCGAGCGTCAGGATGAGAACCGCGACCGCGCCCAGGCCGACCGCGGCCCACTGCCACACGCGCAGCCGCTCACGGAAGACCAGCACCCCGAAGAGCACGCTGACCAGGGGGTTGATGAAGTAGCCGAGGGCGCTTTCGACCACGTGGCCGGTGTTGACGGCGTAGATGTAGGTGCCCCAGTTCACCGAGACCGTGACGGCCGCGACGGTGAGGAGGATCAGCTGGCGTCGGGTGATGGTGCGGATCCACGACCAGTGACGTCGTACGGCGAGGACCGCGACCACCACGACGAGCGACCAGACCATCCGGTGCGCGAGGATCTCCACCGCGCCGGACGGCTTGAGCAGGGGCCAGTAGAGAGGGAACAGACCCCACATCGTGTAGGCGGCGACGCCGAACAGGAGGCCACGGCGGGTATCAGGCATGTCGCCTATCTTCGCTGCTTACCTGGATTCAGGACAAATAAGGAGCTCTACGCCTGACGTTTAGGAATCCTTACGGGAGGAACAACGCGGCCGGGTGGGTGGTTGGTGTTGGCAGAACAGAAGGGGAGGTTCACGATGGGCTGGCTGTTCGGCAGGGACAAGACGACGATGGTGGAGCCCACGGACGCGCTGCCGGGCCGGGCCGAGATCATGCCGGTGGCCACCCGGCATCAGGTCCTCGGCGCGCCGCTGGCTCCGCCGTACCCTGAGGGAACGGAGATCGCCGAGTTCGGGCTGGGCTGCTTCTGGGGTGCCGAGCGCAAGTTCTGGCAGACCCCGGGCGTCGTCTCGACCGCGGTGGGCTACGCGGGCGGGTATACGCCCAACCCCACGTACGAGGAGGTCTGCTCCGGCCTCACCGGGCACACCGAGGTCGTCCGGGTGGTCTTCGACCCGGCCCAGGTGTCGTACGAGGAGCTTCTCAAGGTCTTCTGGGAGGCGCACGACCCCACCCAGGGCATGCGCCAGGGCAACGACGTCGGCACGCAGTACCGGTCGGCCGTCTACACCCACGGCCCGGAGCAACTGGAGGCCGCCCTGGCGTCCCAGGAGGCGTACCAGAAGGTGCTGACCGACGCCGGGTACGGCGAGATCACCACCGATATAGCCCCCGCCGGCGAGTTCTACTTCGCCGAGGATTATCACCAGCAGTACCTTTTCCGCAACATTAACGGGTACTGCGGGATCGGAGGCACGGGCGTCGCGTGTCCGATCGGCCTGACCACGGGTGAGGCCTGACCTGCGGTAACTGACTGATCCTGGCCCTTGGTCGCCCGGCTAGCCCGGTGCCGATCGAGGGCCAGAGTCGTTTCCGGCGAGAACCTTCACTACAGGGTCAAGGGGCTCGCTTCGCTCGCCCACGGCCGCTCGGCGGCCTGGCGGGCTTGCGCATGCGGCCCTGGAGGGCCGTACGCGCCCGCCGCCGCCCGCGTCCGGGCCGGAAGGCGACGATTGCGTTCTATCCGCGTGTCCGCCTTTTGGGTAAGGGCGCCTTCGATGATCTTGTCCAAGGCTTGGTCGAGACCGCTCCGCCATATCTGCAGGCATTACGCTGACTGTGCGATCCTTTGAGGCGGCGCTTGCGAGGCCGCGCCTGGATCCCCCCCGACCCGGCCTGATTCGCAGGCTACCACCCGCAATCACGTACGCCCATCAGCGATCACATAACGCGATCACTCAACACCGGAATGCGTCGGACGTGAATGCTTACCTCGGGACAGGCAGCGGTGAGGTCGTCCAACATGCTTCGGTGCTTCTCTCGTACTCTTCTTCGCGGGCGCGGCCCTTGTTCGCCTGGTTAGTCTCACGTGGCCTCAAAGGGCGCCGGAAGCAAGTCCTCGACGACGCCAAGTGATAGCGAGGCGGCTCCCGGGACACTTCCCGGGGGCCGCCTGGATTTCTCTCCGTCTAGAAACTAGGAGGGGCAGGTAGGTATGGCTTTTGTGGGATTATCGACGTAGGCACTATAGATCCACCCGGTAGGGTCGCTGTAGTACCACAGGTTTCCAGCCGAATTCACCCACTTGCACCTGATCCAGAGCACCTCACCATAACCATAATAACCGACGATGTCGCACGCTGCAGCTGGTCCGGTATGGGTCGCAGCCGGCGTGGTTTTTATGACGTGAACACTTCCCGGGCTGGAACCAGCTGGCCACCAGTTACATCCACCCACGGTGGCTTGGGATGCAGGTGCGACTGCGGGTGCCTTCCCAGCGGCGTGCGCAGTCGGCATCAACGCCATAGCAGCCATGACCGATGCTGCAGTGACGATAAATCTGGCTCTGACCACTGAGTCCTCCATCAACGTCTATTTCCGAGGTCGCGTGGTTCCCGAATATAGAGATATCATCCGGCCCTCAGAACCGCTAGAGGGCTTTAACGAATGACGTCATGCAGTTGTATCGTTACGGTGTGATGACAGGAGGCTGGTCGTCGTTCATACCTGGTAACCATTCAGAAGTTCGGTAAGCAATCAGAAGGTTCTGTGACGCTGGGTGATATGCGCTGATCAGGCGTCGAGTGCGACGGGTGGCATCCAGAGGTTGCTGGTGAAGGCGCGGTGGATCGCTTCGAAGGCGCTCAGCCCGTGCTTGCGGGCGCTGTCGAGGTAGGAGCGGACGGTCAGCCAGTGCGCGGCGCCGTCTTCCGATTGATGGCAGCCGGAGATCTTCACCTGGGTCTTGACCGGGCGCAGCGCGCGCTCGCCCGTGTTGTTCGTGAATGGCACCCAGCCGGGGAAGTCGGCGAAGCGCAGCACGTCACCGGCCCGGTCCCGCAGGCGTTCCAGCAGGTTACGGGCCTGGGATTGTTCGCGTCCCGGCGTGCGGGGATGCAGCGACAGCCCGACCGCGATCCCCCGGTGGAAGGCTTGCAGGTAGATCCGTACACGCTCGGGTGGGATCTCGGTCAACCCGCTGTCGCGGGCCTTGATGGCCTGTTTGTTCAGCTCGGCCAGTGCCCAGCGGATCTGTGCCGGCCACCGCTGCCCGGGGTGGTCTTCGGCCGCGGCGCTTAGCTCTCTGACCAAATGGGCTCCGCACAGTTGGTGCCGGGCGTGCGGGTAGCCGTTGTACAGCGACAGCGAGTCGTGCACCAGCACGCCCCGAAACTGTGGCAGAACACCGAGGGAGTTGGCTCCCTGGCGGGAGCGTTCGCCCAGGCCGAGCAGGGTCAAGGTGGTCGTGCAGGCCACGTGCAGCCAGCGGCGCCTCGCCCCGATCCGGGTGGTGGTCTCATCGACGTGCAGCACATGCGTGAGCGTCAACAGCGCGCGGATCAGCGTGATGCTGTCGGCGACCAGGATGGCGGCCTCGGCCAAGACGGACGATACCCAGCCGGGCGAGACCCGTGCTCCGGTGACGTCGGCGATCAGCTGGGGGCAGCGTTCCACCGGCACATGCTGAAACACCAGCAGGTACGCGGCCAGGGCGCGTAGATTCGGCCCGTACGACGACGGCGCGCCCGCCACCATCTCGGGCATGTCCGCGCTGGTTACAGCACCGCACCCGCCACAACGGCAGCGATGCGCCCGATGCTCGGTCACCGTAACGGTGACCAGGGGAATGTCGCGAACCTGGCGGCGGGTGTACCCGACGCTGTCGGTGGCCGACAGCTTTTTCCCGCATCCGCCGCAGGCGGCCGGGACGTGGTGTTCGACCTCGTCCGGGACCTCGACCATGGCCAGGCCGCTTCCCGGCGCGCCGGGCTGGCGGCCCCGTCTGCGCCCGCTCTTGGCCGGCGTCTTATCCGGCCGGACGAAGGTGTCGCTGGACGGTAGTAACGACGAGTTCCCCGAGTTGCGGTTCTGCCTGCGTTCCAGCTCGGCGACCCGCGCCGTCAGCCGCTCCACTGTCGCTTCCAGCTGCGCGATCGTCTGCCGCTGGGCCTCCATCGTGGCCATCTGCCGGACCACCAGCGCGGCCAGCTCGTCATACGACGGGCGGCGATCCGGGGTCTTCGACACCCAAAGATCATCCCACCGCCCGGGCGATCCTCACGCCACCATGATCACGAACTTCTGAATGGTTACCTCTGACTGGCGGTTCATGGTCCGCCCCCGCTGCTCGATTGTTCGTGGCCCTTGGTCGGTGTCAACGCCGTCTGTGCGGGTTGGGTGTGGGGTTGCGGTGTACGTCGTGGGTGGACGGACACGCGAAGACGGCATTGACACCTCGGTCGGGCCACTGATGTCGGCAGCTATCGGGGGCGGGGGAGGAGTGGCGCGGGTCGTAAACGCGAGTGCGGCCCCGCCGGAGGTGAGCGGGGCCGCGCGAGGGCTGGACCGTCTATCGCATCTCGCCGAGGAGCAGGGCATGCCACACTCTGCGCGCCTCCTCCATGGGCCAGCGGTGCTCTCTTCGATCCCCGGTGTGGGTTCGGTCTGGGTGGTCTTGCGGATGAACGCCTGCCCACCGGCCTGGAGGAGTTCGTAGACGACAGCCCGGCAGTCGCAGGTCCAGGCGAGTGCTCGCGACCGCCGGACCCCCTCGAAGGGCTCATGCCAGACGAGTTTCACGTGATCTTTTTGGCGCATCTCCCAGTGCGGACTCAGGCACTTGTCCAGGGGCGGGATGGAGGCCGCCATCAGTACCGCCGCCTTACCGTGTCCTGCCGTTGGCCCAGCCGGCGATCCAGCGGACGGTGGACTGTGGTTGGTCCACCGTGGATAGCGGAACGACGGTCCCGGACTTCGGTAGCTTGATCAGGAAGCGGCAGGGCTTGTGCTTCTGGTCGATGGTGACCGTCGCGACTTGTCCGCCGAGGCCGTAGATGTCCAGCTCCGAGACTGCCGGGTCCCAGACGGGGAGCCCGGTCATCCGCAGGGTGATGTGGCTGATGAGCCGGGTACGGACCTCCTGGGATCGGAGTAGGTCGCCGAGGGCGGCCAGGATGCCCGCCTGCTGGTCGGCGGTCCGGTTGCGGATCATGTTCTGACGCATGGCTCTCCCATCTGTCTCGCTGACGGGTTGAGCGTACGCCAACCTTCCTAGTTCTACCTAGCCCTTCTCATAGGTACCTCTAGGTACCTGTGGTAACGACATGGAACGCTTTCGTTCCTACTCTTGAGCCCGTGATCGAGTTCCGGCCTGACCAGCTCAAATGGGAAGCCGTCCTCGAAGAGATACGACGGCGTATCCGGACGGGCGAATACCAGGTGGGTCACCCCATCCCTGGTGAACCCCGCATGGCCGAGGAGTTCGGCATCGCCAAGGGCACCGCACGCCGCGTCATCAACGAACTGCTCAAAGCCGGAGACGTCTACACCGTGCTCGGCAAGGGCACCTTCGTCGCCGACCCCGAGACCGGCGGCCCGCCCCGGCGCGACACCGAAGACGAGTGAAGGCCCCCGAACGAATCGGGGGCCTTCTGCCTTCTATCGGTTGTCAGCGAGACGACGGAAGGCGCATCAAGCGTAGAGCCGATGAGCCGAGGGCAGTAGCGTTCCGCCGTGGCGCCGCCGGCCCAACCGCTTCGCGGCCCTTCGGGTGCCTACGGCATTGCGCCGGCCGCACCACTCGCGCCGCACATCCCGCAAGGTCAGGCCGACTTTCCCCGTTCACGGGCGATCCGGCGAGCGGTGGCGATGCGTTGCCGGATCAGTTCGGCCCACAGGTGTTCGCCGTTCCGGTAGCCGCTCCCGGCGAAGCGCCACTGGCCGACCGTCAACGTCTCCCGCTCATCACGAGCAGGCAGGCCCCGCCGTTCCCGCGCCCGCTCGGCCTGGTGATCGGCCCGTACCTGACGCAGCGCGCCGAGAGTGGTCGAGTAGTGGCGGCTCTTGGTCGAGAAGTGGCCCCGGTAGCCGAGCATGTGCGCCCACTGCCGCAGCGGGATCAGCCGATAGGCCGGATCGTGGCCGAGCGCGAAGCAGGTGTAGATCATGCGCCGCGCGTGCTCGGTGACATCGAGCCGTGCGACGTCGGCGACCTCCCGGATGGGCCGGTCCACGGTTCCGGCGGACTCGGCCCCCTTCGTCGCGTACTTCGCGATGTAGGCCGCCACCCGCTGATCCGCGATGCCCTCCAACCCCGTCGCGACATAGATGGGGTCCACGTCGAGCTGCGTGCCCCACCGGCCGACGAACGACGGATCATCGTCCGGCACCGGAACCGAGACCGCAGCCGCGGTTTCCCGAATCGCCTCCTGAAGCACGGGCACGGTCGCCCAGTCCGGCGGACGATCGGACGGACCATCCGGCCCGTCGAGACGGATCACCGCGTGGAAGTGGACCAAGCCCCGCGCCTGATACTCGGCCACCTTGGCGTACGACAGCCGAAGCCGCCGCCGCAGTTCGGCCCGAGAGATGCCGAGGTGCCGGGCGAAGGTCGCCGGTAGCGCCTGGGTGACGCGCCGCCACAGCTCTCCCGCGTGCGCGTTCCACAGGACCGCGCCCCGGTAGTCGTAGCAGTCCACGCAGATCGGCTGCCCGACCTGGGGGTCATCGTCGGCATGCCGGACCCCGCAGCCTTCCGGCCTGCCGTGCTCACACACCGGGTTGTCCCGCCGAGGACGACACGGCAGCACCTTGTCACCCTTCTGACGACGAGCGTGGACCGCGCCGAATGAGGGGGCGGTGAACGTGGCGAACACGCGGGGATGCGCGCTCACGTCCTCGGGGACGCCCTTGCCACCGCGCAGGCCGGACAGGATCAGGTGGTAGGTGTCGTCCCGGTAGACCTCCGAGCAGGCCGGGCACCGGGACGCCCGACGGTTGCCGCACGCCGTCAGCAGGTACCCGGTCGGCTCGTCGGCCGTCCGGTAGACGTCCAGCACTTCCAACCCGGCATCGAAGGTGATCCGGTGACCTTGCAGCCGGATCGGCTGGGCGCAGCCACCCGTCGCGCGCACCATCTCCTGCCACCGGGTGAAGTCCGGCATGGCGGCGCGCTGGGCAGCAGCGAGGACATCGGGGGAGAGGGGAGGAAGCTCGCTCACGCGGCATCCCTCCCGCTCTTCTCGTCGGCGGGCTCGGTACGGCCAGGTTCGTCGGCCAGCACGGCACCGAGAACGGTGGCCACCCGGTGCCACTTGTCGGCAGACCAACGAGGAGACTCGGCGGCTTTGCGTCTGCCCCACTCCTGGGCAGACATGGGGGTCTGTGTGGTCAGGTGGGCTCCTTTCCTCGCGGGTGGAGCCACCGCCGCGCATGCGGAACAGACGCCGAGCACCGTGAGCCAGCAGCCGAACGGCCGAACACGGGCACGTCAGCGAGAGAACCTGGGAGTGTGCGACCAGAAAGTGAAAGGGCGTGACGCCTGCCGCTGGGCCGGGTCCCTCCAGCGGTACGGCGTTAGTTGTTTTGTTTGCCGCCCGGATCTCATGCACGCCGGAAAATGGGTCGCGTAGCTTCTCGCCTGTGTCATTCCGTCAGGGAGACGGTGACTTCTTACAGTTCTGTTCTACCCCGGTAGGACGCGTATGCGTACCGGTCAGTTCCGAAGCCGGAATTGGCATGACGTCTTTGACGGCGTCCCAAGGTGTCCGCTGGCGTCCAGCGGCGTCCGTAGACGTCCGGCTGTGGCGGGAGGCTGGTAAGGGGGTTGTCGCCTGGCGGTAAGGCTGGAGGAGCTACCGCCGACCGCGAGACGTCCTGGACGTCTTGGGCGTTCTCGTGTCCTCAGTCCTCACGCCAGACCAGTTCAAGAAGGTCGGGATCGAAGCGCCTGCGCCCCTTGCCGCTCGGGTAGATGATCACTGCGTGCAGCGCCTCCCGGATGTAGGACCGCTTCAACGAGAGCGGTAGACCGCCCTCACTCTCCGACAGGAACCACCGCCGCCGTATCTCGGCCACGTCGGTAGCGGAGCGGGCCTGTCGTCGTTGAGCCGTCGCCGCGAAGCTCTGAGCGTCCGTGCGAAGGCGGGATATGCGCTTCTCCAGATCGGGAGCCGCCGAGAAGAACAGCTCGCTGCTAATAGCGGCCTGGCGCTACTCGGAGGTTTCCTGCGTCCGGTGCCGGTGGTTTGCTACTTGAAGTAGTAAACTGCCGCTATGAGTACACCTGAACAGGCTTTCCCGCCCGGGGACGGGCCCGCGGCCAAGGTGAGCGTCTCCTTGCGGGCCGGCAACATCCGTGCCATCAAGGAGCGCGTCGGCGCGCGCGGGTTCTCCGCGTACGTCGACGCCGCTGTGGAGCGGCAGATCGAGCGGGACCTGCTGGAGGAGGCCCTGCAGGCGAACGAGAACGAGTGCGGTCCCATCCCGCAGCACCTGCGGGACGAGGCCGAGCAGCTGTTCCGTAGCGTGAAGTCCGCCCCGGAGCTACAGGAGGAGCGTGGATGGCACGCGCACGAAGCAAGCTGAGTGCGGGGACGGTCATCCTTGACTCCGAGGGACTCTCGAAGTGGTGCGCGGCCGACCAGCGAGTCACGGCGATCGTCCGAGAGGCACAGAACAACGACTTCCGCGTTGTTATCAGTGCCTTGACGCCTATCGAGGCCTTCGACGGCCGGGTGACAAACGACCGGTTGCGCTGGCATCTGTCCCGGCTGCGTGTCGAGCCGGTGACCGAGGAGGTCTCCGTCCACGCGCTGGATCTGCTCCGTGAGAGTGGTCTCCACGGCCACAAGTACGCGATCGATGCCGTCGTGGCCGCCACGGCGCTTCGCTCCACCCGGCCCGTCATCGTCCTCACCTTGGACGAGGACGACATGAGCAAGCTCTGCGGAAAGGCAGTCCGCCTCGTGCGGGTGTAGGCGCCGAATTATTGCCCCAGCGATACGACTACCACCAGCAATACCTTTTTAAGGTGCCGAACGGCTACTGCGGCATCGATGTGAGCTGCCCCGTCGGCCTGACCGCCGGCGAAGCCTGATCAGTCGCCTGGCAGGACTGTGAGTCGTTGCCCCTTGGGAAGGTGACGAGGGGCAACGATGAGATCGGATTCGCGCTGCCGACGGTGATCGCCTTACGGGAACTGAGCGCCTCCTGCATTTTCTATACAGGCTCCTGTACAGTAGTGGTATGGCCGTGCTGCATGAAGCTGCCGAGTTGAGTGTCACAGAAGCCGCTCAGCGTGGGGTGGCGCGTCTCGTCGCTGACGCTGAGCGTGGGACCGATCTGGTGGTGACCCGTCGGCATCAGCCGGTGGCGGCGGTTGTCAGCATTCGGCGCCTGGAAGAGTTGGAGGAGGCCGCCGCCGATCTCCGGGACTTGGCGCTCGTGCTCGCACGCTCGGTCACCGACACCGGAGAGCGTGTCCCGCTCGATGACGTGCTCTCCGCTTTCGGGCACACGCGGGAGTCGCTGGCCGCGCTGCCGGACGACGAGTAGCCCGTGTCTGACGTCGTCTTCACGGCTCCGGCGGTCGATGATCTGCGGCGAATCGGTCCGGACGCCGCGCCCAAGGTGCTCAAGAAGATCCTTCTTTTGCTCGACAATCCCGAGGCGGGTTATCCGCTGGGCGGGGAGCTGACCGGCTTTCGCAAGCTCGTGGTCGGGCGCAACACCTGGCGGGTCGTCTATCGGATCACGGACGACAAGTCGATCGAGATCTGTGAAGTATGGGCTGTGGGCGAGAGGGCCGATGGCGAGGTCTACGCCGAGGCCACAGCCAGGGTTCGGGCTGCCGGTGGGGGGCGTCCCGAGGTGGTGCAGCTTGGCCGGGTCATCGAACGCTTGGGCGCGCTGGCCGCTCACATTCGTGTCGAGCAACCGCCTTCCAGGGAGCCGGTGCCGGATTGGCTCGCGGATCGCCTGATCTACACGGTCGGTATGTCTCGCGAGGACGTCGCCGCTCTCGACTTGCAGCAGGCGGTCGACCTCTGGGCTGACTTTCGGTCCAACCCGCGCTAGCTGCGAATTACTGCCTGAATTGGAGTGCTACCACCAGCAATACCTTTTTAAGGTGCCAAACGGCTACTGCGGCATCGGCGGCACCGGTGTGAGCTGCCCGGTCGGCCTGACTGCCGGTGACGCTTGATCTGCGGCAACTGACTGATCCTGGCCCTCGGTCGCCCGGCAAGCCCGGTGCCGATCGAGGGCCAGAGCCGTGCGAGCAGGCGAGATTCCGCCGGCAACATCCGATACGCGGCCTTAGCAGATGGCGTTCACCACGTAACGAGCTCGGTCAGCGCGGTGCTGGTCGTTTCGTCGGCCGGTAGGAATGCTTCCAATCGCAGTTCTGCGATGGTGACGTCGGTGGCGGTACCGAAGTGAGTCAGTGTGGTGATGAGTCGCAGTTCCCGGTTCTCCGGCTCGCTCATGCGGAGGTGGAGCGGTACCGCGAAGCCGAGATGATGCGGCGGCAGTTGGCGTGGACGCGGCGGCGCCATGTCGACGAGTTCCGCGGCGAGCAGCTGGAGCCGATCGCTCGGGTTCCGCGTGCTCTCGGCGTGGATGCGTTCGATGATGTGCCATGCCCACTCGTCGAGGTTGAGGATGCGCGGCGCGAGTCCTTGAGGGTGCAGCAGGACTCGGGGGACGCTCACCGGTGGGGTGAGCAGGTGCGGGTCCACTCCGCGGATGATCACCTGGAAGCCGGCGTTGGCCGAGACGAGGTCGCCGTGCCGGTCGACGATCACGGCCGGGTACGGCAGGTGGCCGTGCAGGACGCGGTCGAGGGCGGTTCGTACCGCTGCCAACTGGGGATCGTCCAGGTCGGTCTGTGGGTACGCGGGCGCGAACCCCGCGGCGAGGAGCAGTTCGTTGCGTTCGCGGATCGGCACCTCGAGTGACTCGGCCAGCCGTATGATCATCGACCGGCCAGGGACCGAGCGTCCGCTCTCGATGAAGCTGACGTGCCGTTGCGTGGTGCCGGCGCGCACCGCCAGTTCGAGTTGACTGACGCGTCGGCGGGTGCGCCACTCACGCAGCGCCCCCGCGAGTCCGCCGCTTGCCGATTCGGTGATCATTCCTCCTGTTTACCGGGCATGGCACCAGTCGGCGATTCCCTTCGAGGAATTGTCGCGGTGCGTCCGGCGCAGCATATTCGAGGTCGCAAACGATCAACCACGACCTGAGGATCGTCATGGCCGACACCGACCTGAAGAATCTCACCGACCGCTATGTCGCGGTGTGGAGTGAACCCGACCCGGAGCGTCGCCGCGCCGCCATTCGCGAGCTGTGGTCCCCCGACGCGGTCCATATCCTGCAGCCGCCTCAGGAGATGCGACAGGCCGCTGAAGGGCTGGGGTTCGATCGTCTCGTACTGGAGGCTCGAGGTTATGACGCACTGGAACTGCGGGTGACGCGCGCGTACGAGGAGTTCGTCGCCCCGGGCGCCTTCGTTTTCCGGTCCCGCGGCGATGCCGAACGGCTCCACGACGTGGTCAAGTTTCGCTGGGAGATGGTGGCTCGCGGCGGTGGCGATGCGTCCGGTATCGGGCTGGAAATCCTCATGCTGGGCGCGGACGGTCGCATCGTCAGCGATTACCAGTTCATCGAGGGATGACCGCGATGACGGCTGCACTGCCATCGTCCGTACGGAGCTACCACGTCAACAGCGGCGACGGCATCGAGGGGCTGTCGCTGCGAACCCGCGAACCGCGCACGCCAGGCCTCGGCGAAGTCGCGGTCATGGTCCACGCCGTCTCGCTCAGCTTCCGCGAGCTGCTGGTGCTGCGCGGGCAGTACGTGTTGCCCGTCAAGCCGGATGTCATCCCGGTGTCCGACGGTGCCGGGCAGGTCATCGCCGTGGGGCCGGGCGTCCAGCGGGTACGACCGGGTGACCGGGTCACCGCCACGCTGTTCCCGCAGTGGCTGGACGGCCCCTTGCAACCGTCGTACCTGCCACAACTGGGAGGTTCCCTCGACGGCATGCTCACCGAACTCGCCGTCCTCCCGGAGCAAGCCCTCGTCCCGATTCCCGACCACCTCTCCTACGCCGAGGCCGCGACGCTGCCGTGTGCCGCGGTGACCGCGTGGAACGCGCTGACCGGGGACGGTCCTGGGATCCAGCCCGGGTACACAGTGCTGACCACCGGCTCGGGCGGCGTGTCACTGTTCGCGGTACAACTGGCCAAACTTCTCGGCGCGAGAGTGATCGCTACGACCGGCCGGACGGAAAGAGACCAGCGCCTCCGCGACCTGGGCGCTGACGAGGTCGTCAACTACCGCGCCGTTCCCGACTGGCACACCGCGGTCCGCGGCATCACCGGCGGGCGCGGGGTGGATCGGGTCGTCCACACCGCCGGACCTCTGGAGCAGTCACTGAAGTCGCTTGCCATCAACGGACACGTCGCGTTCGTCGGGTCCGTTTCGGGTGACTGGCGGCCACTCGACCCTCGCCTGTTGTTCGGTGTCGCCGCGACGGTCCGGGCGTTGGCCGTCGGGAGCCACGCACAGTTCACCCAGATGAACGAGATCATCGCCGCACGGCGGCTTCGGCCCGTCATCGACCGAGTGTTCCCGTTCGAGGAAGCCGGCGCGGCGTTCCGGTACTACGAGTCGACCAGCCCGTTCGGAAAGGTCATCATCGAAATCCGATAGTCGGCGGTCGTGGCAGCGGAGTCCGCCACGCCCGCTCATCGGCTTGAGACGTCGCCGATCGGCGCACCGGTCGGCGGTATGGCGAGCGGCCGGGATCGGGGCATCGGCCGCGGGACGGATCTCAAGGTTCAGCGGATGGCCGAGCACCGTGCCGCGGAGACCCATGAGGCGGCTCACCTTGCCGTCGGACTCGGTCGGACGGTGCGGAAGATGCGGGAAGCTCGTGGCTGGAGCCAGAGCGAGTAGGCCCGTGCGGCTGAGGATGACACAGTCAGCGGTGCGCGCTTCCAGGCCGAAGGTATCGTCCCGACGTTGCCGGTTCTTGAGCGCCTGGCCAGGGCGCTGAACGCCGGTCTTCAGGTGCGGATCACTCCGCGTGCTCCGGCGGCGTGAGCTGATCTATTGCCTGAAGTGCATCGCTACCACCAGCTCTTCAAGGTGCCGAACGGCTACTGCGGCATCGGTGGCACCGGTGTCTCCCGCCCCTTCGGCCTGATGATCTCCGGTGAGGAGCAGCGCGCTCGTGAGATCTCCGGGCGGCGTCGCGTCACTCAGAGGTTTCATGTTTCTGATGCCGCCGTGGGCCCCGCCTGAGCCGCTCGGCGTGGAGCCCCGAAATCTGCCCTCACGCTGTGTCTTGTCGTGATTTTCTGGGTGGATGTCGAAGGTGCGGGGCATCGTGCTCGCGGTGATCGTGGCAGCGGTCGTGGGCCCGGGCGTGTCTCTGCTCCTCAGGGTGACCGGCGGGCTTGAGTCGGCGGGGGTGCTGACCGGCCTGGTGGCGGGGGGCCTCCTGCGGGGCAAACCAGCCAGGGCCGCGGTCGCGACCCTGTACGGCAGCGCCTCGGCTGTGTTGATCGGCGAGATGCTGAAGGACGCTTTCGGCGGCGGTCCGGATTTCGCCGACGCCATGGCCGTCCGGCCGGGCTGGCCAGGCTGGGTGATCGGGGCCGTGCTCGCCTACGTGATCGCGGCCAGGAGGCTGCCCAGGGCGCAGGCCGATCAGGCGGCCCCCGCGCATCCGGTCACGGTGCCGCATGCCGATCCCGCTGAAGTGACTCGTGCGCACCCGACCGGGATCGGTGGGCTGCCGCACGCCGATCCCGGCGAGGCCGGGCACCCCATGCTCGCGATCGTAATAACGGCTGCCCTCGCCGCCGTGCTCGCCTGCGGCCAGATCGTCGCCGGCAAGGCACTGGGCATGACCTTGTGGGAGGCCTACCACGAGTACGACGGGCCGGGCTGGTACCGCGACCTGACCCACGCCCTCTGGTATCCCGCGGCCTCGGTGGTGCTGGCCTCGCTCGTCGCGTCCCGGATGCCCGCCGGCCGGGGGTGTTTCCTGGTGCCGCCCCTGGCCGCGTGGCTCGGCTGTGCGGTGACGGCCGGGCCGCTGCAGTACCTCCAGGCGCTCGGCGCGTCGTACGACCCCCCGGCCGTGGCGCTCATGGCGTCCCTCGCGGGTGGCGGCGTCGGCGCGGCGGCAGGCGCCGCCGCGCTCCGGCACACCGGGACGCGCCTCGGACTGGTCTGCTTCGTCCTGCTGTTCACCGCCGGCGACGCTACCCACCGGCTGGACGACTTCCCGGCGGGAGTCTTCGTGTCGATCGCGCTGGCCGCCGCAGTGGCCGCGTGGGTTGCGGCACGACAGGACGCGGACGTCGGATCGGGAGTGCTGGCGGGCATGGCGGGGCCGCTGTTCGTCTGGTCGGTGTACGCGACGATCGGTTCCCGTCTTTATGACCACTCCACCCAGGCGCTGCCGTACTGGAACGCCGTGCTCGTTGCGCTGCTGGCGCCGGCCGTCGCGTTGCCGGCCGCCGCCCTGGCACGGCTCGCGCGGCTGCGCACAAGGGCGCGACCACATTGTGATACGGCAGCTCGTCCACGGCTTTGGTCCGGCCCAATGTGATACTTGGAAGCGCGTTCCGGAACGATCGTCGGTTTCCAGCCTCCCGCTCCCGGAACTTGGCGCATCTCCCAGTGCGGACTCAGGCACTCGTCCAGGTGCGGGGATGGAGGCCGCCATCAGTACCGCCGCCTTACCGTGTTCCGCCGTTGGCCCAGCCGGCGATCCAGCGGACGGCGGACTGTGGCTGGTCCACCATGGACAGCGGAATGTCGCAAGGTCGTAGCACGACTTGTTGCCTGGAGTGAACCGCTACCGCCAGCAATCCCTCTTCAAGGTGCCAGACGGCTACTGCGGCATCGGCGGCACCAACGTCGAGCTAGGTGACCAATCCGGGTGGGCCGCCTGCCCGACGGGCCTGGTTTCGACCGAGGATCGAGGCTCCAGGACCTGCCCAGTGCAAGGCAGGTCAGCCGCGGGGTAGCACGCCCAGGAGGGTTGCGGTCAGGGCCAGCTTCAGAGAGTCCTTCAGCTCCAGGTGGAAGCGGGCGAGGTCGGGCTCGGCCTGGTAGGCCTCCTGCAGGCTGGGTGGGGGTGTGCTGTACGCCGACAGCGCGCCGGCCATGACCATGGTTTGCAGGCTGAACAGTGTCGCGTTCTCGCCCAGCTCCGGCAGGTGGTTCTGGATCAGGGCGGTCATGGTTGTCAGGCGGTCCAGGGAGGCGCGCTTGTAGCGTGCTACGACCTCGACCGAGACGTTGTGTTCCAGGACGCTGCCCTGTGCGCCGAAGAGGTCGCACAGCACCGTTCGACTGGAGAGCGAGCGGCTGAGGATCTCTGCCACCGCTGCCGCTCGCTCGGCCATGGGTAGGTTTTCGTCGATGCCGGCGGCCAGCTCGCCCGCCAGTTCCGTCAGCCACTCCTGCAGGAAGCGATCCAGCAGTTCCAGCAGCACCGCCTCGCGAGACTCGAAGTAGCGCAGCACGTTCGGCTTCGCCAGGCCTACCCGGCGGCTGAGCTCGTTCAGGGTGACCGCGGCAACGGGCATCTCGTGGAGCATCGCCGACGCCATGTCGAGGATCGCCCGCCGGCGGATCTCCCGCTGCTCTTCGGTTCGCGCCCGCTGGAAAGTCACGGTCGCCAGCTTAATTTAAGTACCTTCGGTACGTTGACAACGTACCGAAGGTACTTTAGCGTTGCGGGAGGAAGATACCTTCGGTACGTTAGTTGGGGGCCTGGCATGGGTGAGAAGTGGACGACGGCGAACATTCCGGACCAACGTGGGCGGGTGGCCGTGGTGACCGGGGCCAACACCGGACTGGGGTACGAG
This sequence comes from Microbispora triticiradicis, assembly GCA_003260025.2. Taxonomy (GTDB): domain Bacteria; phylum Actinomycetota; class Actinomycetes; order Streptosporangiales; family Streptosporangiaceae; genus Microbispora; species Microbispora triticiradicis. The sequence continues at coordinate 28,317 of QFZU02000064.1, forward strand.
ACCGCCAAGGCGCTCGCCGAGCGCGGGGCGTCCGTGGTCCTCGCCGTGCGTAACGTCGAGAAGGGCGAGCAGGCCGCGGCCGGTATGACCGGCGACGTGACCGTACAGGCGCTGGATCTGACCTCGCTCGACTCCGTCCGGACCGCGGCGGCGGCGCTGCGGTCCCGGCTCGACCGGATTGACCTGCTGATCAACAACGCCGGCGTGATGTACACCCCGAAGCAGACCACCCGGGACGGCTTCGAGATGCAGTTCGGCACCAACCACCTCGGCCACTTCGCGCTCACCGGGCTGCTGCTGGACCTGATGCTGCCGGTGCCCGGCTCACGCGTGGTGACGGTCAGCAGCACCGGCCACCGCATCCGGGCCGCGATCCACTTCGACGACCTGCAGTGGGAGCGGTCGTACAGCCGGGTCGCCGCCTATGGTCAGTCCAAGCTGGCCAACCTGATGTTCACGTACGAGCTGCAGCGCCGGCTCGCCACGCACGGCACCACCGTCGCGGTGGCCGCGCACCCCGGCGTGTCCAGCACCGAGCTCGCCCGCAACACCCCCGCGGCCCTCCGGCTTCCGCTCACCTGGCTCGCGCCGCTGATCACCCAGACGCCGGCGATGGGCGCGTTGCCGACCCTGCGCGCCGCCACCGACCCCGCCGTGCTCGGCGGCCAGTACTACGGTCCCGGCGGACGCTTCGAGGTCATGGGCCACCCCCGGCTGGTCACCTCCAGTTCGGAGTCGTACGAGGTAGCCGTCCAGCAGCGGCTGTGGGCCGTCTCCGAAGACCTCACCGGGGTGAGGTTCCCCGTCGTTCAGCCCAGGCGGAACTCGTTGCTCTCCGGATCGGCCGACACGATCTAGCTCGCGCCGGCAGGAGGCGCCGGCTCGTCGCGGAGCAAGCGGGCGGCGCCGAAACCGACGAGGCGCTCGCACTCCGCTTCGAGGCGCAGGGTCCGGCCGCCTCGGCTGTCCGGGCCGAAGGTCCGCGCCTCCTGGCGCAGCGCCGGCCCGCTGACCCGGCTCAGGCCCCGGCGGCGCGTTCGATCGCCACTCCCACCCCGTCGAGCAGGTGGTCAAGGCCGGCGCGGAAGTCGTCGTCCGGAGCGGCCCCCGCTTGGGGGTCGAACACCCCGGCCTCGACGGCGCGGGCCAGCGCCGGGAACCGGTCGGGGTCGGCGAGCTCGGTGAGCAGGGCGGCGTACGCCCTGTCGGCCCCTTCCTCCGGTTCGGCGGGGATGGACGTGAGGAGCTGGGCGGCGCCGCGCACGTAGTGCAGCACCAGCATGACCACCGAGAACCGGGCCCGCGGGTCCAGCGGCGTGCCGCCGAGGGAGCGCAGCGCGGCGTCGAGCCAGGCGAGCTGGCCGGGGTCCATCGGCGGGGAGTTCGCCAGCTGGGCAATCCACGGATGCCGCAGGTAGACGCCGAACAGTTCGACGGCCCACCGGGTGAGTGAGCCGCGCCAGTCGGCCGGCGCCGTGCCGAACTCCGGCGGTGTGCCGGGCGCGGCGGCCAGCATGAACAGCTGCAGGTCGTCCTTGCCGGTCACGTGCCGGTACAGCGACATGGGCGCGCAGCCGAGCCGTTCTGCGAGCCGGGCCATGGACAGCGCGGCCAGGCCCTCCTCGTCGGCGAGGGTGATGGCCGCCGCCACGATCCGCTCCAGGCTGAGCGCGGGAGTGCGTCCCCGCCCCTTCGGTTTGGCCCGCCCCCACAGCACGTTCAGCGCGTGCGGCAGCTCGTTCCCGATGTCGTCCGGCATTCCAGGGAGCTTACCACTTTGCGTATGGCCTACGCATTGCGTATATGATACGCATTGAGCGTATGGGATACGCATCCTCGACCGTCCTCTTGGAGCCGTCATGCACACGACGATCGACAGTCCTCCGCCGGTATCGGCCCACCGGCGTCCGTGGTGGCGGCGCCGCTGGACGGCGCCGCTCGGCCTGGTCACGGCCGGGTTCCTCGCGTTCTCGCTGCCGCCGTACCTGACCGGGGATCCGTCGCTGTCCCGGGTGCCGCAGCCACAGGGGTTCGGCCTGCACTACCCGCTGCTCGTCGCGCACGTGCTGTTCGCCTCGGTCGCCATGGTCACCGCGTTCTTCCAGGTGTGGCCGTGGTTCCGGCGGCGGCACCGGGTGTGGCACCGGCGCGCCGGGCGGGTCTACGTGTTCGCCGGGGTGGTGCCCGCCGGGCTGACCGGTCTGGTCATCGGGGCGCGTTCCCCGTTCGGGCTGTTCCTCGCGGTCAGCGACGTGCTCCTCGCCCTGCTGTGGCTCGCTTTCACCCTGGCGGGCTGGCGCGCCGCCCGCGCCCGCCGGTACGCCGACCACCGGCGCTGGATGCTGCGCAGCGCCGTGCTGACCTACTCCATCATCACCAACCGGGTGTGGACCGTGATCCTTATCATCGCCCTGTCCCCGCTGCAGGACACCGTCTTCCGCGGCGATCCCGACTTGATGGCGTGGACGATCTCGGGCCTGTCCGGCTGGCTCGGCTGGACGATCCCGCTGCTGGCCGTGGAGTGGTACCTGGAGCGCGAGGTGGCCCGCCGCGGCCGCCGCACCGCCCTCGCGACCTGATCCCTGAGGCCGGTCTCGGCCCGACCCCGGAACGACCGCCCGCCCCGGAACCACCGCCGCGGCCGGCCACAACGCACATGCCGGCGAACCGACGGAGTTCCTCGCCGCCGTCGACGGCATGCTCGCCACTCGCGTTGTGGGCTGAGCCCTTGTCCGGAACGGCACTTGAGTCTCAAGTAACCGGAGACTCCAGGATCGATGCCGTGGGCGGCGCGTTGTTCGTTTCCGCCGTCCGCGACCCATCCGATCCGACTCCGGGAGAGCGCATTCCATGCCGCGATACGTGACGCCGTCCGCTGAGGATGGCAAGCGCCTCATCAACGACTTCATCGACGAGACTTTCGGTGATCTGGACGCCAACCCGGACTTCGTCGCCATGCTGCGTACGGTGGTGCCCGAGATGCCCGCCGATCCCAGCCCTGAGCAGCTGGGCGCCTGGGCGGAGCTGTCCGAGCTGGTCCGCGACGCCGACTTCAGGGCCAGGGTCCGCAGGATGGCCGAGCATCAGGCGGCCGAGAGGGCGGCCGGGGATCAGACCGGTCTGCATCACGAGGTGACCGAGCTGGTCCGGGAACGGGTGCGGCAGGCGCAGGCGGACGGGGCCGAGCCGGGTTCGCAGGCGGCGCGAAAGGTGCTGGTGGAGTTGATCGCCGGATACACCGCGACATTCGGCCATCCCGACAGTGCCGAATACCGCCGGAAGCTGCTGACTCGGCTGGAGATCGCCAATGATCCCCGTACGGAGCGGTACTTCGCCCTGCTGCACACGATCAACGGTTGGCCGGTGCCGCCGAGCCTGGCGCCGGCGTTCGACTGGTTCACCCAGGCGCTCCGGCACCATCCCGTTCCCTAGAGGCCGGGTACGCGGGGGTCGAGTGCGGCGAGGAACCAGCGGGCCGCAGGGACCGGATCGGGTTTCGGGGGCGTACCGTTGATCACGGCCAGCAGTTGCCAGTATCGGGAGACCCGAGGGTCGGCCCCGATGCGGATCCGCTCGGCGAGCCAGAGCCGGAACCCGGCGTCGTCGGACCGCCGGTGGGCCTGGGCGAAGACGGCGACCAGCTCGTTCACGATGGGCCGGGCCAGGGCGGAGACCGGCGGAATCCCGTCGGCCAGGGCGCGGCCGACGAGGTCCAGCGCGGCCTGCTCGGCCCGCGCCCAGCTCTCGTGGTCGCCGTGCTCGGCGCCGGAGGAACGGTCCGTCGCGTGTCGCTCGAACGCCTCGCGTACGCTCTCCCGGAAGTGGGGGTCGCCGACCAGGTGCGCCAGCTCCAGCCACGCGTCGAACTGCTCGGCCGATGGGTCATCGGGCAGGTCGGGCAGCATCGAGCGCAGGTGCGCGGCGAACGCGGGCTCCATGTCGAGCCCGCGCGTCGCTTCGGCCACGAGATCGGCCACCAGCTGCCGGCGCCGCTCCGCCGGTAGCCGGGCGAGCCGGTTCACGCGGGCGATTCCGGCCGTGCCGGTACGGCGGGTGGTGGCGTAGCGCAACACCGCCTGGCGGACCCGCAAGGTCTGGATCTGGTCCTCCATGGCCGCGATCTGCCCGTCGGCGACCTCGGCCAGAGTCTGCGTGTCGGCGAGCACCCGTGTGATCGTCGCGATCTCGACGCCGAGATCTCGCAGCGTACGGACGAGTTCCAGCCGGTCCAGGGCGTCGTGATCGTAGAGGCGGTAGCCGCCGGCCGACCGACCGGCTGGAGGTACCAGCCCTTCGTCGGAGTAGTACCGGACCGTCGGCACCGGCACCCCGGCGAGCCGCGCCACCTGGCCGATCGTGTAGAGCCCGTCGTCCTTCACACGTCCAGCCTGGCTTATCAGCCGCCCTCTCGGGGCAGATCCACGCTCGCGGGCGAATGCCGAACAGCAGCATCATCCGTAGGCGTGGACGGGTGGCCCAGGCATTCGTCACCCGATCGCGGCGTGAAAACAGCGCCCGAGTCACAATCCGGCATGATGTGATGATCTACGTGAATGAGGCGAAACCACAGATTCCCGGCGATCCTGATCTGCTGGTCAGGATGGAGCAGAACCTTGCCGAGCATGCCTGCCACCTGCACCGTCGCATGGATCGCTCGACCGTCACGGAGACGGACGACCTCCTGATCGCCGACAGCGGGCTTGACGACGACACTTTCAACATCGTCGCGGCGGCGCGTTTCACCGCGGACACCGCCCCCGCGCGGGTGGAGGAGACCGTCCGTGCGCTGGCCGCAACCGGTCGCCCCTTCTCCTGGTGGGTCGGCCCCGCCTCCACACCACCAGACCTCGCCTCGCTCCTGATGGACGCCGGTCTGCGGGCGGCCGAGGCCGAGACGGGCATGTGGAAGGACCTGCATGCCGCCCTGCCGCAGCCGCACGCCGATGACCTGGACATCCGCCTGGTGACGACTCCGGAGCGGCTCGCCGACTACGCGATGGTCCTGGCCGCGAACTGGGACCCGCCGGCCGCGACGGTGCGCCGGTTCTTCACCGACGCCGCCGAGTGGGCCCTCGCGCCCGGCTGCCCCGCCCGGTATCTGGTCGGCTACGTGAGCGGCCGCCCGGTCTGCTCGGCCGAGGTCTTCTTCCACGGGGGAGTCGCCGGGATCTACAACATCGCGACCCTCGCGACGGACCGCCGACGCGGCTACGGCGGCGCCATCACCCTGGCCACCTTGCACACCGCGTACGACGAGGGCTGTCGCACCGCGGTCCTGCAGGCTTCTCCGGACGGTGAGCCCGTCTACCGCCGCCTCGGATTCGACACCTGCGGCCGGTTCACCGAGTACGCCGTCGCACGCGGCGCTTCCGCAGGAACAACAGGGGCTCAGTCGACCAGGCCGGCGCGGTAGGCGGCGATGGCCACCTGTACGCGGTTCGTGACGGCGAGCTTGTCGAACAGGTGGGAGATGTGGCTCTTGACCGTGGCCTCGCTCATGTTCAGGCGGGCTGCGATCTCGGTGTTGGAGTGGCCGAGCCCGACCTCCGTGAGCACCTCGCGCTCGCGGCCGGTCAGGGTCTCCAACCGGGCGAGCGCGTCACGGCGGCGCCGGATGGGCTGGTCGGTGGTGAGCCGGTGGATCAGCCGCCGAGTGACCCGCGGGGACAGCATCGAGTCGCCGCCGTGCGCGAGACGGATCGCCCGGATCAGGTCGTGCGGCGAGGTGTCCTTGAGCAGGAACCCGCAGGCTCCCGCCTCCAGGGCGGTGAAGACGTGCTCGTCGCTGTCGAACGTGGTCAAGATGATCACCGCGGGTGGCCGGGCGAGCCGGCGGATGGCCCCCGTGGCGGCCAGGCCGTCGTAGCGGGGCATCCTGACGTCCATCAGGACGACGTCGGGCCCCAGGCGGCGGACCGCGTCGACGGCCTGGTTGCCGTCCTCGGCCTCGCCCACGACCTCCACGTCGGGCGCGGACTCGATGATGAACCGCAGTCCCGCGCGGATCAGCGACTCGTCGTCAACCAGCAGTGTCCTGATCATGTGATTCCCTTGGGAACGCGTCCGCGGCGTGCCACGGCAGCCGGCCCTCAAGACGCCAGCCTCCCGCATCGTCCGGCCCGCCGCGCACCGTTCCGCCGATCAGCCGGAAACGCTCCGCCAGGCCCTCCAGACCGACCCCGGCGCCGGTCTCCAGACTCGGCTGGGACGATCGTCCGTTCGTGACCGCGATCGTGACGCCGTCTTCCCTGTTCCCGGTCGCCGTGACCGTGACCGGGGCCCCACGGGCGTGCTTGTGCGCATTTGTCAGCCCTTCCTGGACGAGGCGATGCGCGGCCCTGGCCGTGTCCGGTGGCCACGTGCCGATATCGCCGTGCAGGGTGACGGTCCCGCCGGCCGATACCCAGGAGTCCACCAGCCGCCGCAGGTCGGGGAAGCCGTCGTCATCGTCGGGCCCGGCGCGCAGCACGCCAAGGATCTTGCGCAGCTCTTCGAGCGCCTCCTGCGCGCTGACCCTGATCAGCGCCGCCTCCCGCTCGACGCGCTCCGGCCCCGCGCTCGCGTTCACCTCCAGGCCGCCGGCGTGCAGCGAGATGAGCGTTACCTTGTGCGCGAGCACGTCGTGCATCTCCCGGGCGATCCGGCCGCGCTCAGCGGACCTCGCCTGCTCGTTGCGCAGACGCTGCTCGGTCTCGGCGCGTTCGGCGCGCTCGCGAAGCGATCGGGTCAGCTCGCGGCGGGTGGTGACGTACGCCCCCGCCGTCAGCGTGACCCCGGTGGCGGTCACCGCCGAGATCAGCGCGTCCGTGCCCAACGTGCCGCCGTCCACCCACTGCTGGGCCAGGAACCCCGCCATGCCGATCGCCGCCAGAGCCAGGAAACGCGTGCCCGCGCCGGAGAACAGGCTGATCAGCAGTGGTCCCGGATTGCCCGACAGCACGTACGCGCCCGCCCCGGCGACGGCCACCGCGACCGGCCACCGGCCCCGGAACCACACCGCACCCGTGCCCGCCAGCCCGGCGGCGGCGATGACGGGTCGTGGCAGCGGCGCCCACGGCGTCTTGACCGCCAGGACGGTGAGGAACAGGGAGAGCGTCACGGAGGCCGCGCCGATCGCGTGTGGCCCGAGCGCGGCCACCCGCCGCAGCGCCGCGCGGTACGACAGCATCGCTTCAGCGTAGCCATGGCGGCGGCGCGCCACCTCATACCGGCGTCGATGCCGTACGCCGGACGGTCTCCGACTTTCGTCGGAGACGCCTGTGGCCGCGATGGCGATGTGGCCGCACCCTCGCCGGCCGCATCGTGGATGGCCTCGACAAGGTCAGGAGCCGTCCCGTGTATCTCTTCCGTTCGATGCTCGTCGCGGTGTGCGCGGCACTGATGATTCTCGTGCCGGGTCGAGCCGCGGCAGCCACCGATATTCCGGACGAACGTGCGCTGGCGGACTTCTTCGACGCCGCGATGGCGGACGGGCTGGCGGCCAATCACGTGCCGGGCGCGGTCGTCTCGGTGGTGGGCGGTGGGAAGACGCTCTTCAGCAAGGGATACGGACTGGCCGACGTCGAGAACCGCAGGCCCTTCGACCCGGACACCTCGATGGTCCGGATCGCCTCGATCACCAAGCTGTTCACCTGGACCGCGGTGATGCAGCAGGTGCAGCGGGGCAAGCTGGACCTGAAGGCGGACGTGAACCGCTACCTCACCGCGTTCCGGATCCCCGCGACCTACCCCCGGCCGATCACACTGCAGGACCTGATGGACCACACGGCCGGGTTCGAGGACCGCACGATCGGCGTGGGATCGCGGAGCAAGGACGACGTGCCGCCCCTGGCGGACTATCTCGCCGACAACATGCCCGCGCGGGTGCGCCCGCCCGGCGAGGTGTCGGCGTACTCGAACTATGGGGCGGCGCTGGCCGGATACATCGTGTCGCGGGTGAGCGGGCAGCCGTATGACGAGTACGTGCGCGACCACATCCTCGCCCCGCTCGCGATGCGGCACAGCACGGCCGCCGAGCCCGTCCCCGCCCCCTTGGCCACGGATCTGGCGCGCAGCTACGACTACGAGGGCGGGACGTATCGGCGCAAGCCGTTCGTCTTCGACAACCTCGCCCCCGACGGGTCGATCAGTGCCACCGCGAACGACATGGCCCACTTCATGATCGCCCACCTGCTGGACGGACGCTTCGGCGACCAGCGCATCCTCGACGAGCCGACGGCCCGGCTCATGCAACGGCGGACGTTCGCGGCCGATCCGCGCATCGACGGGTACGCCCACGGGTTCAAGGAGCAGACGCTCAACGGGCATCGCGTGATCATGCACGACGGCGGCTGGGAGGGCTTCCAGAGCGCGTTGCTGCTGGTGCCCGACGCCGACCTCGGCCTGTTCGTCTCCACGAACAGTCTGGACGGGGCCGACGCCATGACCAAGATCATTCCTGCCTTCTTCGACCGCTTCCTGCCCGGCAGGCGCGCCGTGCCCGACGGCGGTGCTTCCGTCGCGCCTGTCGAGGGCTTCTACAAGCTCACCCGGTCCGCCGAGTCCAGCATCGAGAAGGTGGTCGCCCTGACCGGTTCCACCCGGCTGCGGGTGGAGGGCGGGAAGCTCACCTTCAGGGGCTCGACGTGGAGCCCGCTGCGGCCCGGGCTGTATCAGCAGGACGGCGGCACGCAGCGGCTGGCGCTGGTGACCGGCGCGAGCGGTGTCGCGTACGTGGCCACGGACGGCCCCGCCTACCAACGCGTCCCCTGGTGGGACACCCCGCCGGTCAACGTCGCCATCGTCCTGCTGTTCGCCGTCACCGCCCTGACCGCCGTGCTCGGCCTGCCGGTGGCCGCTGTGGTCCGCCGGGCCAAGAAGCGTCCCGTTCCGCGTCTCTGGCGTGCCGGGCGTCTCCTGACCGGGCTCGCCGCCGCGGTCGGACTGGTGTTCGTGGTGCTGTTCACGCTGGTCCTGACCGGCGACACGAGCATCCTGTACGGCGTGCCGGCCGACGTCCAGGTCCTCCTGGTATTGCCGCTGCTGGTCCTCGCCCTCACCGTCGCCGCGCTCGCCACCACCGTGAGGGCCTGGCGGTGCGCGGGCGTCCTGGCCCGCGGCCACCAGGTGGTCGTGCTGGCGGGGCTGCTCGCCCTCCTCTGGTTCTGCCTGCACTGGAACCTGCTCGGCCGGCACCTGTGATCACCAGTATGCGGAACGGAGCTGTAGCAGGTGGATACATGAGGAGCCGGCGCCTGGGCGGCGTCGGCTCCTCGTTTCGGTCAAGCGGCCGGGGCCGGCGCGGCCAGTGCCTCGGCCCGGACCACGTCCCTGGCTGAGCGGCGCAGGAGCCGCACCCCCACAAGCACCAGCGGCGCGTAGCAGGCCAGGGCCACCACAGCCCCCACGACCGGGGGTAGCGTCGCGGCTGCCACGAACGGCAGCAGGATCACCGGCACTGTCCACCAGCCGACCACTCCCGCTCGGGCGAGCCCGGCCAGAAGCAGCGGGAGCATGGCGACGCCGCACAGGATTCCGGTGAGTCGCCACACGGCGAGGGTCGGGTCGGCCGTGACGGTGTCGAACACCTTCACCGCGTCGGCGAGAGGCACCACGTTCGGCATGGTGGCGGTGAACCAGTCGGACAGCAGCATGCCGGACATCTGGATGGCGCCGAACATGGACAGTGCCACGCCGGTGGCCGTCAGGTTCCGGCCCCTCGGGCCGCGGAGCAGCGTCAGGGTCGCCGGTACGCCGAGCGCGATGAGCACCCAGGCGTAGTGGAGCAGGTTCGCCGAAAGCAGCGACAGCCCGTGGTCGGCGGCCAACGAGGCCAGATACCCTGCGGAGGAGTCATCCTCCTGCGGCGGTGAGGTGAGCATGCCGCCGAACATCAGGACGGGGGCGAGTACGAGCGCGAGGCCGCCGAGGCGGCGCAGCGGAGCGGAGGCGGCGGACGTGGCGTCCATGGGGTGTCCTTTCGGCTGTCTCTTGAGCTGCCGTAACGCTATGAGCGCGCACCTGCCGGCCGGATCGGCCTAGCGGGCCGTCCCAGATGCGATCCCAGGTCACCCCGTCGGCTGCCGGGTCCTCTCCGGAGACGACCCGCGGCCTTCTGCCGTCCTTCTCACGTCTGATCCGAGGGTCGGCCCCTTTCGTTACCGTCGGTGTGCCGACGACGAGGGGAGCGGGCGTGGGAACACCATGGAGCCGCCGGAGACGGCTGCTCGCGGGCACTGTGGCGGGTGCGTTGTTCGCCGTCCTCGCGTTGGTCGAGGTGTACGGCGACCCGCGCGGCGCCGGTGACCGGCTCACCACCGCCGGGCTCGGCCTGGTGCTGGTGATCTGCTTTCCACTCGCGGCGCGTTATCCGATCACCGCGATGTCCGTGGCGATGCTGTCGTTCCCGTACGCGATCCTGACCGGTGCGGAAGGAGTGGGCGGGGCCCAGCTCATCGCCGAACTGGTGCTCGTGGTTCACGCGGCCTACCGGGCCGAACCTCGTCTTTCCCTCACCGCGTCGGTGTGTGCCGCCATGGTTCCGGCGGTCGCGCTGGTCTGGGGTGGCGAAGGGCCTTGGGAGTTCGTCTTCTTCGGCGCGCTGGTCGGGGCCGCCTGGGTTCTCGGCACGTTGCTGCGGCGGGAGCAGTCGCGCTCTCGCCAGTTGGCCGCGCTCGCCGCGGAGCTGGCCGCCGAGCGGGAGGCGCGGGCGCGGGCGGCGGTGGCCGAGGAACGTGCCCGGATCTCCCGCGAGCTGCACGATGCGGTGGCGCACACGGTCAGCGTGATGACCATGCAGGCAGGGGTGGTACGGCGCCGGTTGGCCGACCGGCCGGTCGAGCACGACGCGCTGTCGCAGGTGGAGGAGCTCGGCCGGCGTTCCGTCACCGAGTTGCGCCGGGTGGTCCACCTCCTGCGTCCCGACGAGGCCGACCGGCTGGCTCCGCCTCCGTCTCTGCGGAGGATCGACGACCTCGTGAAGGAGGTGCGTTCGGCAGGGCTCCAGGCCACGTCCACAGTGTCCGGTACGCCGGCCTCGTTGCCGCTTGGTGTTGACATGTCCGCGTACCGGATCGTTCAGGAGGCGTTGACGAACGTGTTGCGCCACGCGGAGGCGGCGGTCGCGACGGTGACCGTGACATACGAGCCGGCCGGAGTCAGCGTCCGGGTGGTGGACGACGGGCGGGGTGCCACCGCGCTCGGACCGGGGCCCGGCGGCGGGCACGGCCTGGTGGGGATGCGCGAACGGGTGGGCATGTTCGGTGGGGAGTTGCGGGCCGGGCCGCGTGCCGAGGGCGGCTTCGAGGTGTACGCGCGCTTCCCGCTCGCGGAGGGGACACGATGATCCGGGTGCTGCTGGCCGACGACGAGGCGATCATGCGGGCCGGCCTGCGCATGCTGATCTCCGAGGAGCCGGACATGGACGTCGTCGGAGAGGCGGCCGACGGCGACGAGGCGGTGCGGATGGCCGCGACGATCGGACCCGACGTGGTGCTCATGGACGCCCGCATGCCCGGCCTCGACGGGATCGCGGCCGCCCGCGCGATCACTGCGGCGCATCCCGAGATCAAGGTGCTGGTGCTGACCACGCTGGACGAGGAGGCCATCGTGGACGGGGCGCTCCGCGCCGGGGTCGCGGGCTTCCTGCTCAAGGTGTCGCCCCCCGAGCAGTTGCTGGAGGCACTGCGCGAGGTGGCCGCCGGGCGCGGCCTGCTCGATCCGGCGGTGGTTCCGTCGGTGATCGGCGGGTACACGAGGGCACCGGCGCCGCAGCCCCGGCACTCGGCGCTGGACCGGCTCACCGGCCGGGAGGCCGAGGTGTTCGCCCTCGTCGGCCGGGGACTGTCGAACTCGGAGATCGCCGCTCGGCTCTACCTCGGGGAGACCACCGTGAAGACGCATCTGGGCAGGGTGCTGGACAAGCTCGGGCTGCGCGACCGCGCACAGGCCATCGCCTTCGCGTACGAGAGCGGACTCATCCGTCCCGGCGAGGACTGAGGATCCAGATCATCGTGCCCACTCCCAGCGCTCGCCCGTGGGCAGGTCCACCACCGTCAGATCCGTTCCACCCAGGGCGATCGCGTCCGAGGCGGTGCCTGTGGTGCGGAACAACGCCGAGAGCGGATCGCGCCCGTGGGCGTCGCGCACCGGGACCAGCACCTTCGTGACCGCGATCGTTTGCTTGAGCATGCGGCCGACGGTGCTGGTTGATGTACGCATGAAGTCAAGTGGGGAACTGACCATAGGGGAGCTGGCAGAGCGGTTCGGCCTGGCCACGCATGTGCTGCGGCACTGGGAGAGCATGGGCCTGATCGAACCCGCTCGGCGTGCCGGCGGTCAGCGCCGCTACGGGCAGGACGCGCTGGTGCGAGTGGCGCTGATATTGATGGGTAAGGAGGCCGGCCTCGGGCTGCGTGAGCTGAGCGCCGTGCTGTCCGCTCCTGATCCGATGGACCACCGGGACCTGTTGCGCCGCCACGTCGTCGAACTGGAACAGCGCATGGCGCGGGTGCGTGCGGCCAAGGACCTGATCGAGCACGCCCTCGCCTGCCCGCACAGGTTCGCGGACTGCGCGCACGCCCGCGAGCAGATCGCGGCCCGTATCCCGCCGGCCGGAGCGCCGGCGAGGGCCTGATCCACCGGACTGTGGACCGCACCCACCGGGGTGTGGCCGTAGCCGGATTCGTGGCTCCGCTCGGGCTGCCCTCATTGGGACTCCCGCCCCACACCCCCAGGCGGGGGCTCCGCCCCGGCAGTCCCACAGCGGAATCCCCTTCCAGGGTCAGGCCGTCGTGCGGCGGAGCCAGCCGGCCAGTTCCCGGCGGTTCGAGACGCCCAGCTTCGCGTAGACGCGCTGCAGGTGGTTGTCCACGGTCCTGACGGAGATCGTCAGCTTGGCCGCGATGTCCTTGCTCGGCATCCCCTCGGAGGCCAGGATCGCGACCTCCCTTTCCCTGGCGGTGAGCGGTACGGCCGCGTCGGCCGCCTGGAGCATGGGCGTGCGCGCGCCCTCGCACAGGGCCGCGCTGGCGGCCGCCCGCGCGGCCGCGGCGGAGGCCTGCCTGGGGTTGCCGGAACGGCGCCACAGCTCCGCCGCGGCGCTCGCCGCCTCCGCCGCGAGCAGGCTCGCCCCCATCCGGTCCAGGTCTCCAGCCACTGCTGTCAAGCCGCCCTGGTCACCAGTGGCCAGCGCGGTCGCCAGTCGTGCCCGGGCGGCGGTGAAGGGCCCTCCGGTCCTCGCGAGCTCCGCGAGACGGCCCGCCGCCTCCGCCGCGACGCCGAGCCGCGCGAGGTCCGTAAGGAGCACGGTCTCGGAGGAGAACTGCCCCCGCTCGCGGGCCTCGGTCGCCGCCGCCCTGAGCACCGTCCTGGCCGCCTCCTGGTCTCCCCGCGCGACGTGCGTCCACGCCTCGCCGAGCCGTTCCTCGGGCACGTGCACCGGCGCCGCGAGGCCGGCGTGCTCGGCGAGGGCGGCCTCCGCCGCGCGCACGTCACCCTGCAGGGCCGCGGCCGCGGCGAGCCCGGCGAGGGCGAGCGGACGGATGACCACTGCCTGGGGGCGGGTGTCACGCGCGATTTCCGCGTACCACCGACGCGCCGAGGCGGGACGGCCGGCCATCAAGGCGTTGCGGGCGAGTGGAAAGACCAGGAGCGTACGCTGCCACCCGGTCGGCGCCGCACCCGGATCGGTGTAGGCGCGCTCCGCGGTGACGCGTGCCTCCTCCAGGCGCCCGCTCTCGGTCAGAGCCAGGACGAGGGCGGACCGCGCGGCCGCCTCATGCGGGCTGCGGCTTCTGCCCTCCGCCCCCGCCCTGGCACACAGGGCCACGGCGCGTTCGGCCCACCGCACCGCCTCCTCACTCCGGCCGAGAAAGGACAGCGCGCTGGACCTCGTCGCGGCGGCGGCCGTCCAGGCCGCCACACCCGCGATGTCTTTCGGCGGCGGTTCCCCGTCAGGCATGCCGTCGAGCAGGCCGAGGCTCTCGGTGTGGTGGCCCAGGCTGGAGAGCATGTTGGCTTCGTTCACCCGCAGCGCCCACAGCCCGGCGGCGCTCGTGACGCGGTCGCGCGCCGCGTCGTTCGCGGCGACGGCCTCCTCGCGGCTCGCACCGCGGCACCAGATGAGATTGTGGGTGCGCGCCAGCGCCACCGCGAGCGCGCGGCTCTCTGTGGCGGCACACCTGTCGGCCCGGCACAGCACCTCCTCGGCCTCCTGCGGCCGGCCCGCTTCCGACAACGTACGGCCGAGCAGGAGCAGCGCCGGGAAGGTGAGGGCCTGCTCGGGAATCGCCCGGAGGAAGACGAGCGCGCGGGCATGGTCGTCGCCGTACGCGGCGAGCCGGGCGGCCTGAAGGAGGAGGGCCGGATCGGCGGTGCCGGTGCCGGCGAGCCGGTAGGAGGCCAGGCGCATGGCGTCCTCCCGGCGGCGCGAGCCGGTCCGTTCCAGCCTGTTCGCCTGCTCGCGCAGGATCTCCCGGCGCCACCCCTCGGTGATGCCCGCGGGCAGCACCTCCGCGTAGAGAGGGTGTGCCAGGCGGGCGTACGTGCGCCGTCCCTCCCGTACGACGGTGACGAGTTCGGCTCGCTCCAGCTCGTCGAGGGCGTCGGTGCCGGGGTCGCTTTCCAGGTCGGCTACGGACACCGGGCCGCACAGCGCGAGGACGTCGAGGAGGCGACGGCCGCACGGCGCCACCGTCGCGAGCCGGTGGCGGATCAGATCGGTGAGGCGGCGGGTGACCGGAAGGAGCTCGGTGGTGGCCAGCTGCCAGATCTCCCCATCGTTCGTCAGCCGGCCTTCGGCCAGCGCACCGCGTACCAGCTCGCTCAAATAGAGCGGATTGCCCCCGCTCGCGGCGTGTAATCGGTCGACGGTCTCGCGGTGGACGTGCCCGGCCAGGGCGCACTGGAGGAGCTCGTGCACCTCCCGCCAGGTCAGCGGCGCGAGGTCGGCGTGATGGACGGCATCGCCCCGCCCGAGCGTCACGACGCTCTCTTCGGACGAGGCGTCGGAGCGCACCGTGCCCACCAGGAAGACGGCGCCGGTCTCCATGAGCTGGCGCAGCAGCAGGGCCGAGGCGGTGTCGAGCAGGTGCAGGTCATCGATGAGCAGGACGAGGCGGGCCGTTGCGCTGTAGGCCCGCGACATGAGCCGGACCGCCGTCGCGAAGCCCGCGACGGGATCCGACAGGTCCACGCCGTCCGGCAGCAGATGGGCTATCGCCCCGAGGGGGATCTGGGCCGCCGCGCCGGTCGCGACCGCGCGACCCACGGCGTGTCCCCGGCCGACGGCGACGGCGAGGCATTCCTCCGCCAGCCGTGTCTTGCCGACGCCGGGCTCCCCGAAGAGGAGGAAACCATTGTAACCGGTTTCATCGAGGACAGTCGTGAACGCCTTCCGCTCCGGTTCACGGCCTACCAAGGACCATCGTCTCGGCACCATCTCAGCCGTCGACACCGCAGCTTTCTCCTTCCGCTGGACAATCGGGCGCGTTGTACGGGAGCCGGCCGCGTCGGCGGGGCCGGCCGGAGACGCCTCCTGATTGTCCGACGGGAGCCGATGGCGGGGGAGGGGAAGGTGCGAAAAACCGCACATCGGTAGTGATGCCGTTTGTGACGACCGCGGGCACACAGCACGGCGGGCCGGGCGGGTTGAGGTTCCCTACAGCGCGGACACCTGGGGTGTGGCGGGCGGAGCCTGCGTCATCCTGTTCGCGGATGCGGGCAGCCGGAGGGCCAGCCGGTGAGCGAGGATCGCGGCCAGGCCGGACATGACGATCGATCCGGTGATCAGATGAGCGCCCATACCGTGCTGGAGCATCAACCCGGCCAGCGCGGGCCCGAGGGTGAATCCGACCGTGAAGGCAAGCGACGTCGCGGCGTTGTAGCGGCCGGACAGGGGCTCGGGGGCGAGATCGTTGATCATAGGCAGAAGGGCCGGGGACAGCATGGTCTCGCCGATTCCGACCATCACGGCCGCGAGGACGCAGGCGGCGATCGTCAAGCCGGTGCCGAGCCGGCCGGTGGCGAGCGCCAGGCACGAGGCGGTGGCCCACCAGCCGCACGCGGTGATGATCATGCTGGTGCGGCGACAGCCGCGGAGCAGCCGGAGCGCGGCCAGCTGGGCGAGGGCCACAGTCAGGGCGTTGGCGACGAAGGCGATGCTCACGACGTGCGGGCCGAGCCCGGCCGACTCGGTGACGTACACCGGGAACACCGAGATCAGGGGAGTGTAGCCGGCCAGGACCAGGAGCACGGTCAAGACCCAGATCCTCCGGAACAGGCGATCCCCCGCCACCTCGCGGTAACCCTCGCCGAGGCGCCGGCGTGGTGCCGGGCGGGGCCGGGACGGTTCCGCGGGTGGCGGTACGGCGATGCACGCCACGAGAACGGCGGCAAGGATGTAGGTGCCGGCGTCCAGGCAGTAGAGCAGGAAAAAGGACGCCGGCCGTCCGCCTGAGACGAGGACGGCCGCGAGGAGGCCCCCGGCGGTTACGCCGGCATTGGTGATCGCGTACCGGACCGCGAAAGCCGAGGCACGAGTCCGGGGCGCCAGTCGCGCCAGCAGGGCATCCTGAGCGGGAGACGCCACAGCTCCGCCCACCCCGGCCAGGGCCGCGGCGGCGAAGGCCTGCCACGGTGCCCCCACGACGGCGATGAACGCTGTCCCGGCCGCGGCGACCGACCATCCGCCGATCAGGGCGGCACGCGCGCCGAAACGGTCGATCGCCATACCTCCCGCGAGGTTGGTCATCAGGGCGCCGACGCCCACCGTGGCCGCCGCCAGCCCGGCTGTTCCGACGGCGATCCCGCGCACGTCGTGGAGATAAACGATCAGGAAGGGCATGGTCATGCCGGTGCCCACTGCGGACAAGGCGTGTGAGACGAGCGTCATCCAGGCGGATCGCGGCAGCCTCGGCATCAGGTCCATGCTCGGATTCCCCCGGACCGGCCGGCCCTGCGTACGCGTGGCCGTGCTCCGCGGCTCACCCCGCGCGGCCCTTTCCCGAGGGACCTGCCGGTCACAGAGCCGTGTCGTCGGGGATCGACGGTGTCGAACCGCGGGGATGGCCGAGTGCGGTGACGCCGAGCACTATCTCGGACATATGGTCACAGCCGATGAACTCTTCGAGTTCCTCGTCGCGGACGGCCGTGGCGAAGACGGCGCCCAGGCCCATGGCCGTCGCGGTCAGCAGCACGGTCTGGCTGACGTGACCGAGTCCGAGCGAGATGTCCCGGTAGGCACGAGCGGCCTCGTAGCGCCACTGGCTTCGCTCGATCATCGCCGTGTAGATGAGCAGTACGGGAGCCGCGGCCAGCCAGGCCTGGCCGCCCAGCGCCGACACCAGCCTCTTGGGGGAGGGCGCGTCCCCCATCCGCGTCACCCCGTGGGCCGATGGCGAGAAGTGGTATATCGCCGGTTCGAGACCACCCTCCACGTTGCCCGCGTACAGGTAGATCTCGATGGGGTCACGTGCCCCGGCCGAAGGGCTGGCCTTGAAGACGTTGTGGCCGAACTCCGGATCGTCGCGGAAGGCGATGATGCCGCCGGCGGCCGTCAGGATGCCCGCCAGGTCGTCGAGAGCGACGGGCTTGTCGAGATAGGCCCGTGTCGAGCGCCGTGTCCACAGGGCGTCCATCAGGCGCGGGTGGGGCCAGCCGGCATCACTCGGCCGCTGCTTGCGGAGCGCGATCAGCGGTCGGCCGGCGGTCGGCTTGAACGGCGGCGGGGCGGGAGAGGCGCCGACCTTCTCACGAGTTCTGGCCTTGTCCTCTCCGGCGGTCAGGATCCTGCTGCCGGACCGTGCACGAGTCGCGAAATGGTAGTAAGCGGCCGGTGGCCCCCACACTCCCCATCGGTTTTTGAGCTCGTTCTGCCGCTCATGCCGGTCGGAGCCCTCGGCGATGAGGAGCCCGGCCTCCAGCAGCCGCTCCGCGATCGGGACGAGCGCGGCGTCAAACCGTTCGATGCTGCGCAGCTCGCGCCACTTCCCGAACCACCACAGTACGCGCGAGCTGTCCTCGGTCAGGGCGAACTGCTGCTGATGGAGGTAGTCGTCCCAGACCAACCTCCCGTCGTCCCAGTAGAGCACCGCGTGCTCGGCGACCCGCACCCTCATGACGAGACCTCCTCGAAGGCGTTGATCAGGAAATCGCACACGGCCGACGAGACGGGCCTTCCCTCGACGTGATTTTCCAGCCACAACCAGTCGAACGCGGGATTCACCTCGAGGAACACATATCCCCACGGTGTGTCGAGAAGGTCGAAAGCCGCCAGCTGTAGATTCCACTGCTCGCAGAGCAGGGTGAGCGGCCCGGTCAGCTCGGGCGGCATCGGGACCCGCTCGATCGACACCTCGGAGACGTCCAGCCGTTCGACATCCATGGACCGCTTGTCCAGACGAAAAGCGACGAACTCACCGTCGGCCCAATTGATCCGCAGCTCCCCGCTGGACGGCACGAACTCCTGGACCAACACCGGGGCGGACTCCACCGTCCGGTCGTCCGACAACTCGGCCCGGCTCACTCTCCGGGGGAACAACCCGATCGCATTGCCGGGAGTCTCCTCGATCAGATGCTCGCCCAGGCTTTTCATCACCAGATCACCAGATCCCGGGATCAGATCTGGTGCGAGGCCCGGACACGTGGTGACCACGCTGGCGGGGACCCGCAGTCCCGCTTTCCGCGCCGCCGCGAGTTGCGCTATCCGGCTCGGCTGCCACCGTCCGGTCAGGCGGTTGACCATGACGACGTCCATGGGCGGCTGCATGCTTTCCGCCCACGCGCCCCACTGCTCCCGCACATAGTGAGCGATTCCGTCCGGCGCTGGGGCGTTGATGGAACTCGCCGAGAAGTACCGCGACCAGAAGACCCTGGGCCGGAACCGTTCACCTCCCACGCTCACGATCCCGCGGAAGACGTCCCAGACCAGCTCGGCTCCCGCGCAACGGTCGCTGTCGATTCTCAGCAGGGGTATCCCCGCCGCCGCCAGACGCAGGGAGATGTAGTCGGCCTCGCGGTCGTCGGCACGCGTGGTGATCATGACGCACGGCATGCAGCCGTCGTCATATCGTGCGGGCCGGCCCACGAGCGACTGGAAATCGAGGGACTGCGCGGACAGTTCGGCCTTGAACGTCTGCCTTCTCAACAGGAGGGGAAAGCCGGGTTTCGCCATCATCGGCTCCGTTCGCGAAACGCGGGTGGGCCGGCGGGGATCCCGCCGACCCACCCGCCCGGATTCAGGTGGATCTGAATTCCGCTACGACCTCAGCAGTGCGTCTTGGCGCACGGGTGCATGAAGGCGGTGAGGTACCTGCTCGCGTAGGCCGTGAACGTGGCGTTCTCCACGGCGGCCCACTCCTCGAGCAGCTCCCGCCCCTCGCCGTCGGAGATCTCCAGTACCTGCTTGGCCATGTCCTGCACCGTCATCTCGGTGACTCCTCCCGATCGGGAACCGACTCTTGCGCCCTCAGCATCGGCAATGGGCGCCTGTGCAGGTAGAGCAGGCACTACTCATTCAGCCGATCCGGCACTACTTACGAGGACGCGCCCCCTGCAGGTGCGGCCCGCCTTTCCCGGCGTACGGGCCTGCCCCGCTTGGGCGGATTCCAGATGATGCAACATATCGGGGTTCTGATGCGTCTCAGCCGGGATGGACGAGAGGACTCCCGCCCGTGGATGACGCGCCGGATTTCGCGGACTTCGCCGCCGAGCGGATCGACGCGTTGTTCCGCTACGCCTACATGCTCACCGGCAACCCGCACGACGCCGCCGACCTCGTTCAGGAGGCGATGGTACGGCTGCGCGGCTCATGGCCGCGCGTGCGGCGCAAGCACAACCCGGAGAGCTACGTGAGAACCACGATCACCCGGCTGCACATCTCCGTATGGAGACGGCGCAGGCGTGAACACCTGGCATGGGAGGTGCCCGAACAGCCGCAACCGGTGGCGGAACCCCCGCTGGACCTCTGGGGCGAACTGGCCAGACTGCCCAAGAGGCAGCGTGCCGTACTGGTCCTGCGCTACTACGAGGACCGGTCGGACGCCGAGATCGCGGAGATCCTCGGCATCTCTCCCGGGACCGTACGGAGCCAGGCGTCCCGCGCCCTCGGCAAGTTGCGCGAGATCGTCACCCCGCTAAGGAGCCTGCGATGAACGACGTCGAAGAGGCGCTGCGCCGTACGTTCGCGCGCGCGGAGGCGCGGATCCCGGCCACGCCGCCGGATCTGCTGCGCCAGGTGACCGAGGGGCGGACCCGGCGCGGACGCCGTGGGCTGGTGCCGGCGACCGCGATGGCCACCTGTCTGGTGATCTGGGCGGCGGCAGCCCTGACATGGCGGGCTCCCCACCCGTCACCCGCCGTCACGGCCACGCCCGCACCGCGCCTGCACGAACCACGGATCCACGAACCGCGGATCCACGAACCGCGGATCGTGGAGAAGATCGCACCGCCGCTGGAACAGGCGCTGCCTTCGGTGGTCGCGGAGGTCCCGCGGGAGGCGCCCAACGGTGAGGCCTTCACGCCGAAGCTGTTCGTCGATCCACGCACCATGCTCGGGTACGTGGCGAAGAAGGGCTACGATCCCGCGCCTGAACTGTGGATTTATCACCTGGAATCGCGGACCTTTCGTCGCCTGACCGTCGTCGGCTATCCCATCGCGCCGGTGGACTCGCCGGCGGCGGGCGATGGATTTATCGTCTGGTTCGAATACGTGGGCCGGAACATTCGCATAATGGCGATTCCGGCGACCGGGGGAACACCCCTCGAAGTGGTGACGTTCCCGGCCGAGCTGGAAGTGGACGAGGCGAACGGGGACACCATCTACGGTGTGGACCTGGCCGTCGGAGACGGCAGGATCTTCTGGTCGTCGACCAGGTCGGGGGGCGTCAACCAGGTTCCGGTGACGGGTGGCAAGCCGTCGCCCGTCCCGGGCACGAAGGGGTTGCGTCTCTTCTCCTGGCCCTGGGCGGGGCGTCCCCTCGACGGTCCGGGGGCCATGGTGAATCTGCTCAACCTGAGCACCGGGGAGCGGCTCGACGACCCAGCGCAGGCGGTGTGCCATGTGACCTGGTGCGTCACCGACAGCCAGGCGATCCGCCGAGACGGCAGCCGGGTTCTGGACCTGCCGGGCGACAACCCCCGGTCGATCGTGGCCGACCGCTTCGTCACCCTGAGCCAGACCGACAAGCAGGGGCGCAAGGCCTCACTGATCTACGATCTCGCCACGGCACAGGCCGGCAGGCTCTGGATGCGGAACGACCGCAAGGCGTCCACCACCCTCTACGTCAGCACGGAGATGATCTACTTCAAGCGCGGTGACAAGTGGGCGGTCATCCACGACCCGGACCGCTAGCACCGGCCGGGCCGGACGGCCCGGCCGGCTCAGCCGATCAGTAGGCGCACTGCACCACTACGTCGTCGAGATCGATCTCCGCGGCGTGCCAGTACGGCTCCCGCTGCACGACGGCGAAGCGCAGCACGACGTCGGAGCGTTGCGCCGTCCAGCTCACCGTCTGGAGCTCCCAGCCGTGGACCCAGTCCTGGGTGATCGACTTCAGCGCGATGTACGTCCACGTGTCGGGGTCGATCACCTCAAGGTTGAACTGGGCCCACTCGCCCCACAGGTCCGTGTAGACGCCGGCGGTGCATCGTGCCCCGGGATGAGCGCTCACCGGCGTGAGGTTGATGGTCCGCCCGAGCGCGCACCAGTCGCCCTTCGTGAAGGCCGACATGGCGGCCATGCCGCTCCCCGTACGCGGCGTGTTCGACGCGCTGCCGAACACCGGCCCGCTGCACCCCCCGTTCGCGGTGAAGGTCCATCGGGACGCCGGATTCGTCGACGGTTCGAACCCGTCGGTGAGCTGCCAGATCCCCGCGGACGCGGGCCCCGTCGGCACGAGAATCGCCGCGGCGGCGATGACCGCCGCCATGAACGCACGCCGAAATGCTGAGTGCATGTGTGAACTCCCACGTCTCGACCCGAAAACCACGGAATATGGTCCACGTCGAGAGGGCGCAACTCGCGACGACACCAGTCATTGTGGCGGCTGCCGTGGAAGTGTCAAGAGTGGAAAAACGGGTGTGAAAGTATTGCAGTTGCCGTCCGCGTATTAAGCCGGGACGGCGGGTCAGGGTTGCGCGTGCCGGTCGAGGCCGAGCGTGGCGATGAGGTCTTCGTGGAGCTCGAACCAGACCCGATGGCAGGAGTCCCGGCCGGTCTGGTCGACCCAGGCGCCGTCCCCCGCCCGGGCACGCGCCAGGGCCGCGGTGAATCGCGTGTCATATCCGCGGAACCGCGTGAGGACGCGACCGAGCCGGTCCGCGAGTGGCGTGAGCGCCCGCTCGACGCAGGCGAGCTCATGGAGCACTCCGGCGTCCCAGGTGGGATCGGAGTGGTCGTTGACGGCGAGCCGATCGCCGGCGGTGGGCCGGAGCTGCCAGTCGGTGCAGGCTTGCAGCAGGAGGGCGTTCAGCGGGAGGAACGTGCGGTAGACGTCGCGGACCTCGTCTGCGGCGCCGGCGCGGGTGAGCTCGGCCGCGAGCTGCCGCTCGTTCTCGGCCCGGCCCGGTTCGGTCAACGACCAGCCTTCGGTGCCGGCGAAGGCGGTGTGCTCGACCCAGCCGCGTGCCTCGGCGTCGCGCAGCACCTGCTCCGTCGTGACGGCGTCGAGCCCGTACCGGCGGGCGATCACGGGAGTGTCGGCGAACCCGGTGACGCGCACGGCGTGCAGGACCAGGAGGCCGGGCGTGGAGTCGCGCGTCACGACTCGGCGTCCTGTCGCGCCGTCAGGCGGGTGTAGTGCTGCTGGCACGCCTGCGGGGAGTTGAACCCCATCACCTGCGCCATCTGCGCCCAGGTCAGTCCCGCGCCGCGGGCGATGAACAGCAGGGCGGATTCGAGTCCTTCGACCTCGGCTCGTGCCGCGGGCAGGAGGGCGAGCGCGCTCAGGACGTCCTCCGGGTCCAGGTCGGCGTTGCGCCAGACGGCGAACTGCACGAGGTCGACCGCCGACGGCGGGGCGGGCGGGGGTCGCCACGGACGGGCGTCGAGCGTGTCCGCGCCCAGGCGCAGAAGATGCTCACGCGCGTCCCGCTCACGCTGGGCCTGTACGTGGTCGGCGTGCGCGCCGTGCGCCATGTCGTCCTTGCGGTGCATGGGTCTCACAATGCACAATCAACAAATTGTTGTCAATGAAACGTTGAAGGGCGGGCGGATGATCGTGCCCCTCGTGAAGGCCGTCGCCGATACCTGCGGGGGGAAGGCCGGCGCGCTCGGTGCGTTGCTCCGCGCGGGTCTGCCGGTGCCCGACGGCTTCGTCGTCCCGTTCGCCGCCTACCTCGCCGCTGTCCGCGACCTGGACCTAGGGCGGCTCGCCGGCGAGCCGGAGGGCGTCGCCGCGGCCCGGCGGACGATCGAGGCCCGCCCCGTCCACGCCGCCGTGATCGACGCGCTGGGACGCGCGCTCGGCGAGATCGGCGATCCGCCCGTGGCGGTGCGGTCGTCGGCGGCGAAGGAGGACACCGGGCAGGCGTCGGCGGCCGGTCAGCACGAGAGCTTCCTCGCCGTGCACGGAGCCGACGAGGTCGCCAAGGCCGTACGTGCCTGCTGGGCCTCGCTGTTCTCTCCGCGTGCCGTCGCCTACCGGGCCGCCTCCGGCCGTGCCGGCCATCCCTCCGACGATCTTCTGATGGCCGTCATCGTCCAACGCCATCTGGACGCCGAGGCGTCCGGGGTCATGTTCACCCCCGCGGACTCCGGCGAGGCGACCCGGATCGAGGCGTCCTGGGGCCTCGGCCCGAGCATCGTCGAGGGCAGGGTCACCCCTGACGCCTACCTCGTCGCCGCGGACGGGTCGGTCACCCGTACCATCGCGGACAAGCGGCAGCGCCTCGACCGGCGCGGCGCGCGGCTCGTGGTCGAGGACGTGCCCGCCGCTGCCCGGAACCGGCCGGCGGTCGGCGACGCGACCGCCACGCGGCTGGCCGCGCTGGGCAGACGGATCGCCGCCGTACTCGGTGGACCGCAGGACATCGAGTGGGCGATCGCCGACGGCCGTGCCTGGGTTCTGCAGGCACGGCCGGTCACCGCCGCACTCCCACCGTCGGCAGCGCGTTCCCGCGTCTCCGGCATCCCGTCCGCCACGCTCACCGGAACGCCGGGCAGTCGCGGGACCGCGACCGGCACCGCGAGGATCGTCCGCGGTCCCGGCGACTTCGCGCGCGTACGCCCGGGCGACATCCTCGTCTGCCCCTTCACCGACCCCGCCTGGACGCCGTTGCTGCGCATCGCCGCCGGCGTCGTCACCGAGACCGGAGGCGTGCTCTCGCACGCCGCGATCGTCGCGCGGGAGCACGCCATCCCCGCCGTCCTCGGCATCCCGGACGCGACGAGCAGGCTCCGCGACGACACCGTCGTCACCGTCGACGGCACCAACGGCACCGTCACGGCGGTGAACGCGTGACCGGGCAGCGCCAAGCCGACCGGAACGCAGGCATCCCGATGCCGATCCGACGCCTCTACCTGGCACGTCACGGCGCGGCCGACGCGTTCGGGAAACTCACCGACATCGGGCGCCGGCAGGCGGGCCTGCTGGGCGAACGGCTCGCGGGCCTGCCGGTCGACGCCGTGTGGCACTCTCCGCTGCCCCGTGCCGTGGCGAGCGCGCACGAGATCGCCCGTCACCTACCGGACGTGCCCGTGGCCGAGGCCGCCGAACTCGTCGACCACGTGCCCTACGTTCCCGGCGCGGCCGAGACGCCTGCCTCCTGGGCGGGCTTCTTCGACGGCTACGACGACGCCGAGGCGGCTTCGGGCCGGAGGCTCGCCGAGGCCCTGGTCGCCAGGTTCGCGAAGGTCCCCGATCCGGGCACGAAAGGGACCCGGCCCGACGTGAACGAGGTCCTGGTGACACACGCCTACCCGATCGCGTGGCTGGTGCGGCACGCGATGGACGCGCCGCCGTCCCGGTGGCTCGGGCTGAACAGCGCCAACACCGCGCTGACGGTCATCGAGTACCGGCGCGGCCTGCCGCCCACGATCGTGATGTTCAACGACATGAGCCACCTTCCGCCCGGCCTGCGCTGGACCGGGTTCCCAGCAGGCATCAGGCCGTGAGGCGGCTACAGGGATTCAATCCTGTGCGGGCCGGCCCTGTTGTGCGGCCGGCACCGGGATCTGTTCGCCGTCCTTGTCACGCGTCACCCGGAGATAGACCAGCGCGCCGATGAACAGCACTATCGAGGTCCACTGGTTGATCCGCAGCCCGAGGAGCGTCACCGCGTGGTCCACTCCGCCCACGGGGTCGATCCGCAGCCCCTCGATCCAGAACCGCCCGAACGTGTAGCCGGCGACGTAGAGGGCGAACAGGCGGCCGTGGTGCAGCGTGAACCGCCTGCCGGCCAGGATCAGTGCGAAACCGAGCGCCGCGTCCCACAGCGACTCGTACAGGAACGTCGGGTGGTAGAGCACGCCTGGCTCGCCGCCGTGGGCCTGGTCGATCTCCAGGCCCCACGGCAGCGTGGTCGGACCGCCGTACAGCTCCTGGTTGAACCAGTTGCCCCAGCGGGCGATCGCCTGCCCGAACGCGATGGCGGGCGCGACCGTGTCGGCCACGGCGCCCAGGGGCACCCCTCGGCGGCGGCAGGCCAGCCACATGCCCACGCCTCCCAGGGCGACCGCGCCCCAGATGCTGAGCCCGCCTTCCCAGACGAACAGCGCCCGGTAGGGCTCCTTGATCGCGCGCGGGCCGAAGTAGGTCTGCCAGTCGGTGATGACGTGGTAGAGGCGGGCGCCGACCAGCCCGAAGATCACCGCGGGCACCGCGAGGTCGCTGATCACGCCCTTCTCGCCGCCGCGGGCGCGCCAGCGCCGTTCGCTGAGCCAGACGCCGAAGAGGATCGCGAGGACGAAGCACAACGCGTAGGCCCGGATCGGGATGAATCCGAGGTGCCAGACCCCTTGGGCAGGGCTGGGGATCGAGGCGAGGGGCATGCGGTGAGGCTAGCCAACGTGAGGCCGCCTGGCCGCCTTCGTGACCTCATCGCAAGGTGTGAAGAGCCCCTGTGGGCTCTCCCTTCCGGCGCCTCGCGCGCTGGACCGCGTCGTTCTCGCGGCCGTACGCACGGACGCGTCCGGGGGTGGCGCCCGGCCGGGCGCCACCCCCGGTGACCCTCGCCGATCAGGCGACGGTGCAGGGGCTTCCGTTCAGGGTGAACGAGGTGGGCTTGCCGGCGTTGCCGGTGTGGGTGGCCTGGAAGCCGACCTCAGTGGTGGCTCCGGGCGCCAGCGTGCCGTTGTAGCTCATGTTCTTCGCGGTGACCTGGCCACTGGTGGGCGAGTAGGTGGCGTTCCACCCGCTGGTGATGGTCTGCCCGCCGGGGAGGGTGAAGACGAGCGACCAGCCGTTGACGGTGGAGGAACCGGTGTTGGTGATGGCGAGGTTCTCGGTCAGGCCGTTGTTCCACGCGTTGACCGTGGCGGTGACGCGGCAGGCGCCCGGTCCGCTGCTGGGCGACTGGGACGGCGACTGCGACGGCGACTGCGACGGGGACTGGGACGGCGACTGCGAGGGCGACTGCGACGGGGACTGGGACGGCGAAGCCGAGGGCGACTGCGACGGGCCGGACTGGAACTGGGTGAAGAACTTCCACACCTCAGCCGTCGTCCAGGTCCTGGCGCCGCTGGTGGAGGTGGACCCGTCGTTGGGAGAGGGGGTGTGGTCCCCGTCGAACGCAGCCCAGACGACCGGGTATCCGGCCCGGCATCCCGAGTAGGCGGTGATGATGTGCGTCAGGCTGCCCTGCGCGGGTTCCCGCGGGCTCTGCGGCGTGCAGCCGTTGTTCGAGACGAACCTGTCGCGCAGCGCCCGTCCCTGCGAGATGTTGAGCACCGAGTCGTGGGTGCCGTGGATGCCCATGTACGCGACGGGCTGGGTGCCGCCGTTGCACCCGCTGAGCTGCGCGCCGGAGTAGACCGCGACGGCACGGAAGACCGTCGGCCGGGCGCACGCGACCGCGAAGCTCATCGAGCCGCCGTAGCTCCACCCCAGGGCGAAGCGCTGCGTCGTGTCGACGCAGAGGTTGCTCTCGACAAGCTTCAGCATGTCGTCGGTGAAGGTCAGGTCCTCACCGTTGCTGTTGCCCCAGCCGTTGTTGATGCCCTGCGGCGCGATGAAGATCGTGCTGTTGTTCGACAGCTGCTTGAGCCCGTAGTAGGCCCAGACGGCTCCGTCCGAGCCGCCCGAGTCGACGATCTGGGCGGTGCCGTTCAGCCAGTGGTACGCAATGATCAACCGGTAGGGGCGGGTGTTGTCGTAGTTGTCGGGAATCCTCAGGATCCAGCTACGATTCTTGCCGCTGGTGGTGATCGTCTGTGAACCGCTTCTCAGCGTCGGGGTCTTACCGCATCCGGCGGTCGCCGCCGCGACGGCGGTGGCCGAGGACGACTTGGTCGCGCCAAGGCTGTCGCTCAGCGCCGCCTGTCCCGTCGCCAGAACGAGAAGCGCGGCCGCCGCGACAGCGGCGAAAATGGATTTCTGTCTCAATTTCCCGCAACTCCCTTGCCATTCGAAAATGGACGTGTGTCGATAGGGAAGCCATTTGTTTTTTCGTCCGGTGGGGCGTCCGCGGCCGGCCTGTGCATGCCGGCCGGGCAGCCTTGCCGGACGGATTCAAACGCCAGGTGAGCCCACCGTCAGTCGACCCGGAGCGGCGCGGTGACCGACCTTCGTCGGCGTGTGCGTGCTCGCCCCTTCCCTGCTGCGGAAGAGCAGGGCGAGTTCAGATGTCCGTCAGCGTCGGCATGGCGCTTGCCGTGTGTTTTTGAGGCCACGGCTTGTTAACGCTAACAGTGACGGGGGCGGCCAAGTGCTCCTCTCTAACGGGCGACTGGAAGTGGTGGTGAACCGGAGCAAATAGGAAGTCATGAAGCATGTCAAGGATCTTGTCTTCTCCTCGACGGCCCTGCGCCCGGGAGCGGCCATTCCTTCGGTTTTGACCAGGGAAAAGGCCGTGACCGCCGTCGCCGCCTAGATGAAAATTTCATCTCGGAGCTTTGCGCTTCAGGCCCCTCCGGCGCCGAGGCCGGCCGTCACGACACCGGCGGAATCGGAGTCACCAGTTCTCCTCGAACCAGTCCATGGCGGATTGCCACCAGGACGTTCTCTGGTTTCGCCTGGGAGGGGGGATCCGCGGCGTCGAGGGCGGCGGTGCGGCCTGGAGCCGCCTGGAGCGCTGGGGCAGGACGAAACCGATGGCGGGGATCGGCGGTATCGGCGACGTGTTCGAGGCCAGGCCGTTCCGCGGGCTCGCGAAGTACTGATCCGACGGCAGGCCTGAAGGGCTTCCGTACGGTGAGAAGGACACCGGGAACCCCGGCCGAGGCAGAGTGAGCGCGGCCGAGCCTCCCGGGGCCACCCTGTTCTGGCCCGGCAGCTTGTGGTGCTGCGGCAGCCGTACGACGACGGCGTCCGCCGTCACCGACACCGAGATCCAGTCGGCGCGCCTGTTGTGCAGCTCGATCGTCACCCGCTCCTGCGGGCCCGGAGCCGTGACGACCGGAATCACCGGCCCGCCGCGCGTCGTGACCGCCCGCTGCCGAGCACCGTCGTCGCCTGCCGGGTTGACCCGCATGTCGACGCCCGCGCATCTGGTCCACCGGTTGTACTCGGCCCTGACGGCCACCCGGGCGCCGGGCGTCGGCGGACCGCTCGCCGGTACGACGGGATTCCCGGTCCACGCGGGACACTCGCCGTACGCCCTGCAGAGCCCGACCACGTCGGCGTACGAGCTGGTGGGCAGGGTCGCGCCGAACAGCAACTCCTGTTCCAGGATCAGCCGTGCCTGCCCGATGGTCTTGATCACGTCAGGCATGGAGGGCACCCACAACCAGCAGCCCGCGATGGCGGTGTCCGCCAGCGCCTGCCGGGACGCGTCCTTCATGTTCTCTGCGATGCCGAACGCACGGACGAACTCGTGCTGTGCTCGCTCGACGAGCGCGTACCGGTCGTAGGCGGTGCGCCATTGGTCCCGTAGGTCCCGCATATACCGGCGCCCCGCGGCCATGTGCTCGTCGAACTCCCGTACCGGGATCAGGTCGACCTTCCGCCCCACCGCCGCGATCTGCCGCTCCAGCACGTCCAACCGCTGGCCGATCCGCTGAACCCCCGCGTCGGGCCGGTTCCGCACGCCGACCACGGCGTCGATCACCTGGTGCGCGACGATCGCCCAGTTCGCGTCGTCCCACGCGCCCTGCTGGAGCAGCGCGGTGACGGCCGCCTTGGTGGCGATCGCGCCCAGCGCGACGGCGAGCTCGATCGACATGCTCGAAGGCTAAACAGGCCTCTGACGCTCCGCATGAGTACCTCCCTACTCACATCAGGTGCGGCGGGCCGGATGGCCGATCATGGAGGTCTCAGGGTGACCGTCGGCCGGCATGAGGAGAGCGACGCATGACCTTCGTGAAGGACGTCGAGACCCGTGGCATGCGCCACTGCGAGACGACGGCGCTGGGGGTGCTGTTGCGGCACGAGGGGCTCGATCTGTCCGAGCCCATGCTGTTCGGGCTGGGGTCGGGCCTGTCCTTCGTCTACTGGGACAGCAAGGCCATGCCGATCCCCTTCCTCGGCGGCCGGGTCAAGCCGTTCGAACTCACCAGGAACCTGGCCGCCCGGCTGGGACTGACGCTGGCGACCGAGGAGACCACCTCGTCGCGCAAGGCGTGGGAGAACGTGGCCGCCCGCGTCGACGCGGGCCGGCCGGTCGGCCTCCAGCTCGACTGCTACCACCTGGACTACTTCCGCTCCAAGGTGCACTTCGGTGGTCATGTCGTCGCGATGTACGGCTACGACGAGCACGAGGTCTACCTGGTGGACACCGACCAGCAGGGCGGAGCGGTACGCACCGGCCGGGACGGCCTCGCCAGGGCGCGGGCCGAACGCGGCCCGATGACCGCCAGGAACCGGTCCTTCACCCTCACCCTGCCGGCCCGCCCGCTCAACTGGCAGGAACAGATCATCCCCGCCATCCGGGACTGCGCCGACGCCTTCCTCGCCGCTCCCATCGCGAACCTGGGCCACCGCGGCATCGAGAAGGCCGGCAAGCTGGTGCCCGGATGGCTGCTACGCGCCGCCGAGCCGCGGCGGGACCTGCCGCAGGCCGCTCTCCTCATGGAGAAGGGAGGAACCGGCGGCGCCCTGTTCCGCGCCCTCTACCGCGACTTCCTCGACGAGTGCACGCATCTGATCGACGACGGCGGCCTCCGCACCGGTCACCGCCTGTACGCCGAGGCCGCCGGCCTCTGGACGGAGGTGTCCGTCCTGATCGCGAAGGCGGGAGAAAGCGGTGACGCGGGACACCTGGAGCAGGCCGGGGTCATCCTCCGCGATCTTTCACGCGTGGAGGAGGACGCCATGCGGGTGCTCCGTCAGCTGTAGGGGATCGGGTCAGTTCCTCCGCTGGAGGAGGAGCGTGACGAACCCCAGGATGCCCCGGTAACCGCGCAGCCACATGTCGCGGTGCTCCAGAGCCGCCGTGCGAGCGTCGTCGGCGTCCGGGCCGGAATGCTCGTTGGCCCAGCGCAGCAGCGTGCCCGTCCAGGACCACTCGTATTCGTCCCATTCGGCCAGGTCGCTGGTGTACGCGTGGACCACGTCGAAACCGGGGGACTCGGCGGCGGCGACGGTGCCGGGCAGGTCGAGGAACTCCGACTTCGCGGCGCCCAGCCGGGTGAGCGCCTCCGTGGTCGGCTCGCGCTCCCAGAATCCCTCGCCCACCAGTGCCAGCCCGTTCGGCCGCAGGTAACGGCGGACGTGCTCGACGGTCGGGACGAGCCCGCCGAACGCGTGCGTGGCCCCGACGCAGAGCACCAGGTCGTACTGCTCGGCGACCGGGAAGTCGGCGGCCGGCCGCTCGTGGAACCGGATGCGCTCCCAGACGCCCTGGACCTCGGCCGCCTGTTCCGCCGCCTTGAGGCCGAGCGCGGAGATGTCCACACCGTCGGCGGTCGCGTCCTGGTAGAGCGCCAGCGCGCGCAGCGTCCAGGCCGCCTCGCCGCAGCCGAGATCGAGGATCCTCGCCCCCTCGGCCAGCCGGGCCCGGCGCAGCAGCCGGGTCACGTTGGCACCGGAGACCGGCGCGGCGATGGGGTGGTCCCGATGAGCGAGATGGCTGATCAGCTGGCGGTCCATGGCCCAATCCTTCCGCATCCCCGAACCCTTGCGGCAAGCCGAATCCGCCCTTACGGGCGGCGCCGGGACGACCGCCGGCGTGCTGCCGGCCTGGCCGGTCCCCGGCGGAGACGCGGTCACGTGTGACCGGACGTCCCCGCCGGGGTGTCGTCCACGACGCCGGGGTCACACGCCGGGGCGTACGGCGGTGACGAAGTTGCTCCTCCAGTAGCCCTTGAGGCGGTCGACCCTGACCACCGCGCCGGAGTGGGGAGCGTTGATCACTTTCTTGTTCCCTATGT
Organism: Microbispora triticiradicis; assembly: GCA_003260025.2. Classification (GTDB taxonomy): domain Bacteria; phylum Actinomycetota; class Actinomycetes; order Streptosporangiales; family Streptosporangiaceae; genus Microbispora; species Microbispora triticiradicis. The sequence goes on from QFZU02000064.1 coordinate 59,758, forward strand.
ACATGCCCACGTGGCCGCCGCCGCTGGTGAAGATGAGGTCGCCCGGCTTGAGACGCGCCAGGGAGACCTTCTTCTTTACGGCGTTGAGCATCGACCACGTCGTACGCGGGATCTTGACGCCGGCCTTGCGCCAGGCGAACTGGACCAGCCCGGAGCAGTCGAACGACCGCGGGCCCGTGGCGCCCCAGACGTAGGGGTCGCCGATTTGCTTTTTCGCCACCTTGATAGCGAGTTCGGCCTTCTCCTGCTGGACAGCGGCCTTGGTGAGCTTCGTGTTCACGGAGGACTCCGCCGTGGAGGCCGTGGGAGCCTCTCCGGCGTACGGGGTGAACGCCGTGACGGGGGGCTCGGGCGGAATGGCCGTCGAGTCCGGGGGCGGGGCTGTCACGGTCCCCGTGACGGCGCCGGCGGGCAGGGCGCCGAAGCCTGTCAGGGAGACGGTGAGCGCTGCGCTACCCAGCGTGACGCAGGCAGCGCGAAGCAGAGTGGTGGGGTTGGCGGACAGGGGGATCTCTCCTAGGGTCTTCCGCTTGCGCCTACCGGGTTAGCTGACGGATTCGGGCAGGGAAGTCGCCCTACAGCGCTTGCGCGCCGATTCACCCCGGACCTTCGGATGGAAGGTCGATTGGTTCCCCGGCTCCGAGCCTCCTTGCTGGCACGGATTCGGCATCACCGGCGCCCAGGGGGGCGGGAGAGGACATGGCGCCGGTGACAGTGGATGCGCTTTCCGAACACGGGCTGGCCGGGTTCGTTGGGCAAGGAAACTACCAAGACACGCCATATTGCCGCAAAGGGGGCAAATAGGATTATGACCGCATAAAGGGATCATAAAGCGAGGAGTCACAGGTCAGGGCGGGTGTGGTAGCCGGAAAACGTGACGCTCATCACACCGGCCGATCGACCTTCCGCAGGTCGCCAAGGCGTGCGCATCCGGCCGACGGGTGTCTACCACCGGCCGCGGGCGATCCCGAAGCACCGGCCACGCCGCCGGTGCACGGCGTGGCGAGGTCAGGCGGTCACTGCGTACGCCAGAACGTGCCGTTGGCCGAGGGGTCGTCGGGGTCGCCCTGCGGGACGGTGAAGCCCGCGCCCCACATCGTCGTCGTTCCCGGCCTGCGGGCGACGGAGAACACGACGGCGTCGGTGCCGGACTTCCGGACGAGCCGGGCCTGTCGCCACGTCGAGCCCGTGACCTGCCACAGGGTGGGGTTCCAGTTGCCCTGCAGGACCCAGACGCCGCCCCTGCCGTCGGGCTCCACCTCGGTGTACGGCTGGGCGTTGGCGGACCCGATGGAGACGGTCCACGACCTGCCGTTCCAGTGCATCACCAGGGTGCGGCCGAAGTCGACGTCGTCGCCCTCCTCGTTGGCGCCCTCCCAGCTGACCCCGCCGACGGCCCACACGTTCTTCGATCCCACGACCGCGATGTCCTGGATGGTCACGACGGCGTCCGGCGCGGGAAGGGTGAGGGCCGGAGCCGGGACCAGGGTCCAGGACGTCCCGTTCCACCGCATGATCGAGGGACGGTTGCCCTTGACGCCCGCCGCCCAGGCCACGCCGGCCGTGTACGCGTCGACGGCGGAGGCGCGGCCCGGCAGCCGGACGCTCTTCCAGGAGGACCCGTTCCAGTGCCTCGCCGTGGCGGCCGTTCCGGCGACCGCCCAGATGTCCTTCGCGCCCGTCGAGTCGGCGTCCGTCGCCGAGAAGCCACTGCCCAGGGAGATCGTGGTCCATCCGCGGCCGTTCCAGCGCGCTGCCCTGCCCTCGCCGAAGACCCACGCGTTCGTGCCGGAGGTGGCCGTCACGGCCCGCAGCTCGTACGGCGGGCTGTTCGGGACGACCCGCCAGGATCGGCCGTCGAACCGCTGGACGAGACCCCGCTGCCTGCCGTTCACGACCCGGTGCCCGGCCGCCCACACCGACCCGTTGCCCAGGACCGTCACGTCGTTGAGCACGTCGTCCCCGGGCAGCGTGTTCACCCTGACCGGCTTCCACGTGGGCGCGGGCGCCTCCGCCTGGTAGCCCTGATAGCCCAGGTGGCCCTGGTGGGCCGCACCGGACGCCGCCGCGGGCGGCACGCTCGCCAGGCCGAGAACCATCACCCCTGTGACGACTGCGGTACGCATGACGCTCCCCTCCGTTCGCCCATATGACGTCCGATCGAGGACATTCGTTCACCGGGCGGCCACGCGACTTCCGGCGCGGACGCGGTGGAATCGGCCTGCCCGCGTGCGAAAACGACAAGTAGGATTGCCGGTATGGCAAACGACGACGCCGCCGTCCTGGCCTCCGTCGGTTCGCGGCTGCGTGCGCTGCGCAGGCAGAACGGCAGCACGCTGAGCCGGCTCGCGGAGTCCACCGGCATATCGGTCAGCACCCTGTCGCGCCTGGAGTCCGGCGAACGCAAGCCCACGCTGGAGCTGTTGCTGCCGCTGGCGCGGGCCTACCAGGTGCCGCTCGACGAACTCGTCGGCGCGCCGCCGGTCGGCGATCCCCGGGTGCGGTTGAAGCCCATCAGCCGCTGGGACTCGACGATCGTGCCCCTGACCCAGCACCCCGGCGGGCTGCAGGCGTACAAGATGATCATTTCGGTGGAGCGCTGTGATCCCGAGCCGCGTACGCACGAGGGCTACGAGTGGCTCTACGTGCTCAACGGGAGGCTGCGGCTGGTGCTCGCCGAACACGACCTCGTCCTCAGGGCGGGGGAGGCCGCGGAGTTCGACACCCGGCTGCCGCACTGGTTCGGCAGCACCGGCGAGGCGCCGGTGGAGATCCTCAGCCTGTTCGGCACCCAGGGCGAACGCATGCACGTCCGGGCGAAACCACGCGGCGCATCGGAGACGCCCGCTGAACCGTCTCAAGGACGAACCGCGGCTTTCCGCGCATAATGGGGACACCTGCAGGCTATCAAGGAGCGACGATGCGGCTCGCGCGGTGGTCGAACGCTCCCGGCCGGGAACGATGACCGGGTGAGGAGAGGCCGATGGGCCATGGCGGCGGCTCTCGGGCTCGCCTGCCTGGGCGCGTGCGGGTCGGTGACGGCCTCCTCCGGGGTGGACATGGATCACCTGCGGGAGCTGGGGGTCGCGCCCGACCTCGTCTATCTCGTCGATCTGCCGGGATACGAGATGGCCGAGCAGTCCATGGGCGGGGTCGGCGAGGAGGGGTTCGGCGTCTTCTACACCGCGCCCGGCGGACGTCAGGTGGAACTGCGGGTCGACCGGGGCGCCTTCGATGACGACATGTGCCGGAGCACTCCGATCAACCTCGCCACGCCTCCGGACGCGCTGGTCCTCTGCATCCACGACGAGGTGGGCTGGTATCGGATGGCCGGTGACCGCCACGAGTACGTCGCGCCCAGGGGAGACGTCCTCATCAAGCTGAGCGGAGGGGTGACGGACGTCAGCCGGGCGGCGCTGAAGGCGGCCGTCGCCGGGGCGCGCCGCGCCACCGGAGACAGGAAGGCCGGCACCGCACCGCCCCGCGTGCCGGTGGAACGAGGCGACCTGCCCACGGTGGGCGACGGCGCGCCGGACAACGAGGTCGGCCCGGGTGGCTGACCGGCGGATGGGCGGGTTTTCCGCCGCGTCGCGGAGCTGAAAGTTTCACACCCCGCACGGGTACGGAGGTCCCGGTCGCGGCGCTCCGGACACAGTTCAGGGCGGGTGGCCCGGGCGCGTGGCGCCGCCGGGGCGCGGGCCCGGAACCTTGACCATCCCGCCCGCATGGGATTGGCTCCGCGCCGTGGCGATGTCCACGGTCGCCGCGGCACGCGTTGACGGAGACGAATTCCGTACAAGCGGGCGAACGGAATCGTGCGCCCGTGATTGTTAACGCTAACAATTGAGTAGTACTTGTCGCCGCTGAACGTGTCGATGCGCAAGTCGCGTGGTCACTACCCCAGGAGGTGAGTATGGGATCGGCGTTCACCCTTCGGGCCCGGCTCAGGCGTGGTGTCGTCTGGATGGCGGGCCTGTTGTGCATGGCGGCGTTGCTGCCGGCCACGACGGCCAAGGCGGACAACCCCATCGTGCAGACGATCTACACCGCTGACCCGGCCCCGCTGGTCTACAACGGGCGGGTGTACCTCTACACCGGTCACGACGAGGACGGCTCGACCTACTTCACGATGAAGGACTGGCGGGTCTTCTCCACCACCGACATGGTGAACTGGACCGACCACGGCTCCCCGCTGAGCGTGGCCACCTTCAGCTGGGCGAAGTCGGACGCGTGGGCGGGCCAGGCGGTCTACCGCAACGGCAAGTTCTACTGGTACGTCCCCACGACCAACCGCTCGACCGGCCGGATGGCCATCGGCGTGGCCGTCTCCGACAGCCCCACCGGCCCGTTCAAGGACGCCATCGGGCGCCCGCTGGTCGAAAACGGGGAGATCGACCCGACCGTCTACATCGACGACAACGGGCAGGCCTACCTGTACTGGGGCAACCCGAACCTGTGGTACGTCAAGCTGAACAGCGACATGATCTCCTACTCGGGCAGCGCGACGAAGGTCACCTTGACCACGTCGGGCTTCGGCACCCGCACCGGGGACGCCAACCGGCCGACGCTGTTCGAGGAGGGGCCCTGGTTCTACAAGCGGGGCAGCCTCTACTACATGGTGTTCGCGGCCAAGTGCTGCTCGGAGTTCATCGCCTATTCGACCTCCTCCAGCCCGACCGGGCCGTGGACCTACCGCGGCACGATCATGTCGACGCAGGGCAGCAGCTTCACCAACCACCCGGGGATCATCGACTACAACGGCGGGTCGTATTTCTTCTACCACAACGGCGCGTTGCCGGGCGGCGGTGGTTACACGCGGTCGGTGGCGGTGGAGAAGTTCACCTACGGCTCCGACGGCTCGATCCCGACGATCAACATGACCACGACCGGGGCGCCGCAGATCGGCACGCTCAACCCGTACGTCCGGCAGGAGGCCGAGACGATCGCGTGGGAGTCGGGTGTGGAGACCGAGGCCTCCACCGAGGGCGGCATGAACGTCGGGTTCATCGAGAACGGCGACTACATCAAGGTCAAGGGGGTCGCCTTCGGCTCCGGCGCGACGTCCTTCAGCGCCCGGGTCGCCTCCGCCAACTCCGGCGGCAAGATCGAGCTGCACCTGGACGGCGTCAACGGCACCCTGGTCGGCACGTGCAACGTCTCCGGCACCGGCGGGTGGCAGACCTGGACCACCGTCTCCTGCTCGGTGAACGGCGCGACCGGCACCCACGACCTGTACCTCAAGTTCACCGGCGGCAGCGGCAACCTGTTCAACGTGAACTGGTGGCAGTTCAGCGGCAACGGCCAGCCGTCGCCTTCGGCCACGCCCTCGCAGTCCCCGTCGCAGTCGCCCTCCCAGTCGCCGTCGCAGTCCCCGTCGCAGTCGCCCTCGCAGTCACCGTCGCCCACGCCCACGCGCACGCCGACTCCGCCGGTCACCGGCGCCTGCAGCGCGACCTACCGCACCACCAACACGTGGTCCGGCGGGTTCCAGGGAGAGGTCACCGTGACGGCCGGAAGCGAGGCGATCAGCGGCTGGACCGTCAAGTGGACCCTGGCCGGCGGCCAGACCATCAGCCAGGTCTGGAACGGCACGCTGACCACCAGCGGCTCGACGGTCTCCGTGAGCAACGCCTCGTACAACGGCTCGCTCGCGCCGTCCGCGTCGACGACGTTCGGCTTCCTCGCCAACGGTACGGCGTCGACTCCCACCGTCACCTGCACCGGCTCGTGAGACCGGCGGCGCCCTGACGGCGCCGCCCACCAGGAGGCGGCGGACCCACCGGACCCGCGCGAGCACCGGCCTCGCGACGGGGGGTTCGCCGCCATCCCCATGCCATCTCGCCGCCGTTCTGCCGCCAGAGTCCGGGGCCGGCTCGGTGCGCCCGGTTCCGCCGTGGGGGCGCAGCCGGGCGCACCGTCATTTCGCCCGGCCCCAGAAGCCCCGCCCGGCCTGGGACGCCCGGCGGCTCATACGGACGGGACCCGGTAGTCCCGGATCGTGATCGCGGTCGCGGCCCGGCGGATCGGCCCGGTGACCCGCTCGATCATCCGGTCCTTACCCGGCAGGTGCGGCATCAGGCGCAGCATCAGCATCTGGAAGCGGATCTGCGCCGCGGACCTCAGCACCATGCCCTTGATGTTGGCGGCCGCGAGCTTCTGGTTCTCCTCGACGAAGTGCCGCATCTCACGCTCGTACGCGGCGAACCCGGCGGTGTGGTCTCCGGCCGCGGCGGCGAGGCAGCCCGCCAGCACGTAGGCGCCGACCAGGGCCAGGCTGGTGCCCTGCCCGGACGCGGGGGAGGGCCCGTAGGCGGCGTCGCCCACGAGGGCCACGCGGCCCGACGACCAGCCGTCCATGCACACCTGGCTGATCGAGTCGAAGTAGAAGTCCGGCGCGTCCCACATGGCGTCGAGGAGGCGCGGGACGTCCCAGCCCTGGTCCGCGAAGACCTCGGCGAGCAGCTTCTTCTGCCGGGTGACGTCCCGCCCGTCGCCGGCCCCCGGCGGGGAGGAGAACAGGAACATCGCCCTGGCGTCGGCGTCTCGCCGGGTGCCGTACATCCCGGCGCTCCGGCCCGGCGCGGGGTGCATCATCTCGGTGCGGTCCAGGCCGAGGTGGTTGGGCACCGTGAAGATCGAGATGTGGTGCCCGAGGTCGCGGACGAACCGGGACTCCTCGCCGAAGGCCAGCGCGCGGACGTTGGAGTGCAGGCCGTCGGCACCCACCACCAGGTCGAACGTCCTCGGGGGGCCGCTCTCGAAGGTGACGCGCACCCCTCCGGGCGTCCGCTCCAGGGCGGTGACGGAGTCGTCGAAGAGGTACTCGACACCGTCTCCGGCCGCGCCGTGCAGGATCCGGACGAGGTCGCCGCGCATGATCTCGACGTCGTCGCCCTCGCGGCCGCCGAACACCTCGGCGTTCATCGTCGCGACCTGCTTCCCCCGGGCGTCGACGAAGCGTGCGACGCGCATGTCCGTGCTGTGCCGGCGCACCTCGTCCAGCAGGCCCATGCGGCCGACGACGTCGAGTGCCGCGCCCCGGATGTCGATTTTGTAGCCGCCCTCCCGCAGGCGGGGAGCGCGCTCGACGACGGTGGGAGTGAACCCGTACTCACGCAACCAGTACGCCAGCGTCAGCCCGGCGACGCTTCCGCCGGAGATCAGGATGTTCGTCACGACTCGGACTGTACAAACGTCTCAATATTTTGTCTAGTACATATGTCTCAGACATCAGTCCGTGAATCGGTTAGGATCTGCGCATGGGAAACCGGGAAGACCTGCTCGCCGGTGCCAGGCGATGCCTGATGGAGAAGGGGTACTCCGGCACCACCGCCCGTGACATCGCGACCGCGGCCGGCACCAGCCTCGCCTCCATCGGCTACCACTTCAGGTCGACGAAGGCGCTGCTCAACGCGGCTCTCGTCGATGCGATGGAGGAGTGGGGCAAGGAGATCGAGCGGACCCTCGCCGCCGGACCGGCGCTCGGCGGGACGCCCGCGCAGCGGTTCGAGGCCACCTGGACCCGGATCATCGAGTCCTTCGCCAGGCTCAGGCCCCTGTGGGCCATCCAGTTCGAGCTCATCGCGCAGATGGACCGCCTGCCCGAGCTGCGGGAGGCCTTCGCGACGGCCAACCGCCAGGCGAAGCTGGGACTCGCGGCACTCTTCGAGAACCTCGACCCGGCCGCGGACCCGCGGAAGGCGATGGCCGTCGGCGCGTTCTACCAGGCGCTGCTCGGCGGCATGGCGGCGCAGTGGCTCGTCGATCCCGACGAGGCGCCGTCCGCCGCCGACCTCGCCGAGGCGCTGCGCACGATCGCCCCAGGCCTCGCCGCACAGTGACGCCCCCGCCGGGACCGGCCGCCCCGGAACGCCGGGGCCGCGTCGTGCGGGCTGGTCAGCCGCCCCCGCTCATGGCGGCGGCGGACGCCGCGTGCAGTTGCTGGATGACCTTGCGCAGGGCGGGCGTCGCCGGTCCGCCGCGTTCGCCCAGCTCGGCGATGCGCTGCTTGTACGCCTTCCGCCTGGCCCGCGGCAGCACCGTCCGGAGCTCTCCCGCGGCGGCCAGCGCGACCAGGGCGGCCTCCCGTTCGCCGACCCGGGACACGGGACCGTTGAGCGCGGTGGCGACCTGCGTCGTGAGCCGCTTCACCACGCGCGGATCGCGCACGCGCACCCGGGTCCTGTTGAAGACCAGGAGGAACGGCTGGCGCAGCTCCACGCGGACCCAGCGCCGCGTCTCCAGCTCGTCCCGGACCGCCCGGACCGTCGCGCGGCCGTCCTTGTCGATCCAGTGCCGCCACGGCTTGGGGCGGGACCCGGCGATCTGGTGCAGCAGGTCGTCCAGGACCGGATCGCCGAGCGGCTGCTCGCTCACCACCCGCACCTTGCCGCGCTCGTCGGCGATCCGGCCCTCGAGGAGCAGCTCGGTGAGCGCGGCGGCGCGGAGCAGGTACGGGAAGCGATAGTTCGTCACCACCCGCTCCTTACGGGGGTCGTAGCCGAGCAGGTAGAGCCGGGCCGGCAGGGAGCCGGGAACGTTCATGAGGTCGCCTTCTCTCAGTCGTCTCCGGGCGGAGCTCCGCCTTCGGGCTCGTCGGGCTCCTGGGAGGCCGCGGAGCCGTTGGGCGGAGCCGATGTCCTGGGCGGCCGGCCGCGCCGGGGGATGCGGGCGGCCTCGCGGGGAAGCCGCCCCGCGTCCGCCAGCGCCTGGCGGAGCAGGAACTCGATCTGCGCGTTGGTGCTGCGTAGTTCGTCACCGGCCCACCGGGCCAGCGCGTCGTGCACGGCGGGGTCCAGTCGCAGCAGGATGCTCTTCCGGTCGGTCGCCACGGTCAGCGGTAGAGGGAACCGGTGTTGACCACGGGCTGCACGTCCCGGTCGCCGCACAGGACGACGAGCAGGTTGCTGACCATGGTGGCCTTGCGCTCCTCGTCCAGTTCGATCACGTCGTGCTCGTCGAGGCGGGCCAGGGCGGCCTCGACCATGCCGACCGCGCCCTCCACGATCCGCTGACGTGCCGCGACGACCGCTCCGGCCTGCTGGCGGCGGAGCATGGCCTGCGCGATCTCGGGGGCGTACGCCAGGCGGGTGATGCGCGACTCGATCACCCGGACCCCCGCCGAGGCCACCCGGGCCTGGATCTCGGCCGACAGGCGGCCGGTGATCTCGTCGGCGTTCTGGCGCAGGGAGAGCACGTCGTCGTGCCCGTCGTAGGGGTAGCTGCCCGCGATGTGGCGGACCGCCGTCTCGGTCTGGAAGGCGACGAACTCCACGAAGTCGTCCACCTCGAAGACGGCCTTCGCGGTGTCCTCCACCTGCCAGACCACCACCGCGGCCATCTCGATGGGGTTGCCGTCGGCGTCGTTGACCTTGCTGACGTCGGTCTCGTGGTTGCGGATCCGGGTCGACACCCGGCGCTTCTGCGTGAAGGGCACCACGAACCGGAGGCCAGGCGTACGGACCGTGCCCACGTAGCGGCCGAGCAACTGGATCACGCGCGCCTCGCCCGGAGCGACCGCGGTGAGCCCGGTGAAGGCGACGACGGCCACCAGGAGGAGGAGCACCCCGGCGATGATCAGCACGGCCCCCGGGCCACCGCTCCCGTCGGCCGCGATGCCGATTCCGACCGGGACCAGCACGAAGGGGCTCAGCAGGCCCAGCAGGGCCAGGATCAGCATCGGCCATCCCCCGGTTTCGCGGGCCGCTCTCTCGTGCGTCTGGGGGGCCGGCATGTCGACGGCGATCTGCAGGTCTGTCATGTGCACGCTCCTCGATGTCTAGCAAGACACTAGCAAAGTGATATCACTTTTGCCTAGGGCCGCCCACCGACGCTTCCGCCGTGCCTCAGGCCGCCCCGTTCACGGTGACGACGACCTTGCCGCCCGGGTGTCCCCCCATGAGGTGACGGATCGCGTCGGGCGCGTCGGCGAGGGGATAGACCCGGTCGATCACCGGGGTGACGGCGCCGGACTCGGCGAGCCGGGTCAGTTCCTCCAGGTCCTCGGCGCGCTCTCGCGTCATGACCGGGCGAAGCCGCTGCCCGGTGAACGGTGACAGCAGCGGCGCCCGGAACGTGCGTCCCATGCCCCCGGTGAAGCGGTGGGCCACGTGCCCGCCGCCGACGACGGCCAGCGTCCCCCGCGGTGTCAGGGCGCGCCGGAGCAGGGACAGCGGCCGGTTTCCGGCGGTGTCGACGACGACGTCGTAACGCGGCCCGTCCCGGTCGATCTCCTCCCGGGCGTAGTCGACGACGTCGCCGGCGCCGAGCGACCGCACGAAGCCCGCCTTCGACGCCGAGCACACGCCGGTGACGCTCGCGCCGTACGCCCTGGCGATCTGCACGGCGAACGACCCCACGCCTCCCGAGGCGCCGATCACCAGAACCCGCTGCCCCGGGCGCACACCGGCGACGTCGCGCACGGCCTGCAGCGCCGTCATGCCGGAGACCGGCATCGCGGCGGCCTGTTCGAACGTGAGGCCGGCCGGTTTCGGCGCGAGCCTGTTCTGCCGCGCCCTCGCGAACTCCGCGTACGAGCCGCTCGTACAGGTGCCGTACACCTCCTGACCCGGCCGGAACCGGGTCACTCCGGCGCCGACGGCCGCCACCACCCCGGCCACGTCACGGCCCCGGACCGCCACCTTCGGCCGGCGCAGCCCGAAGCCCGCGAGGCGCATGAGGTACGGCCGGCCGGTCATGAGGACCCACACGCCGGGGTCCACCGCGGCGGCGCGGACCTCGACGAGCACCTCCTCGGCACCGATCTCGGGGCGGTCGACGTCGCTCAGGCGGAGCACGTCCGCCGGGCCGTACGCGTCCTGGACGATGGCTTTCATGGCGTCTCCTCGGGGAGGTCGGGGTACTGGAACACGTCGTCGAGCGGAACGCCGAACACGCGGGCGATCCGGAAGGCCATCTCCAGTGACGGGGAGTATCGGCCCTGTTCGATGGCGATGAGGGTCTGCCGGGTCACGCCGATGCGCTCGGCGAGCTCGGCCTGGGTCATCTCGTCGTGCGTGAACCGCAGCGTGCGGATGCGGTTGGTCACGCGGGTCGGCTTCACCATTCCGGAAGGCTCCTGCGATAGGCGACGACCTTGGCGATCCCGGCGAGGACCGCCGACAGCACGAAGCAGAGGTAGACCACGTTGGCGATCCAGAACCGGTCCCACCCGGCCATCGCCATGAGCATCGCGGCCACCGCGCCGATCACGACGAACGCCTGGCCGACGTGGTCGCCGAACCGCCCGATCTCCCGGTCACGCGCGTCCTGCACGCGGGAGGCGCGGGGGTTCACGATCGCCATCCCGATCTCGGCCGCGATCGTGGCGGCGATTGCCCCGCCGACCGACCACAGCAGGGCGGCGGTGTACGGCGTGTCGGGTAACGGACCCCCGTCCGCCCGTCTGAGGACGACGACGACGTACGCCGCGTAGGCGAGCACGGCGACGACCAGCCTGATCCAGGCGCGCTTCTCCAGGTGAGTCATGAGCGGCTCCTCTCGATGTACAACATCTTTGACATCTCCAAGGTAGCCAATCTTTGACCTCATGTACAGAATTTTTTACACGAGTATCGATAGGAGGCCCCTGCGCGACGGCCACGGCCTCGGGCGGCTACGACCTCGTGCGGGCGCGGGGGAGCGTGCGGCGCAGGCGGGGGCCGTGCCTGCGCCACCAGGCCCGCGCCCAGGCCACCTGGAACGCGAGCGCGGCCAGCAGCACCGCCGCGGCGTCCAGCACGGAGAGGGGCGTGGCGGGGGTGCCGAGCGCGCGCACCGCCCGGCAGAGCAGGACGAGCGTCGCGGGCAGCGTGACCGCGAACGCCACCCCGAGGCAGACCACGGTGCCCACGACCATCAGCACCGCGTACGCCCGGAGGCTGCGGCGTTCCCGCCGGGGCAGGCCGGCGAGCGGGTCGGGCGTCGGTCTGCCGAGCAGCCGGAGCACCCGATGGCGCGCGTAGGCGGTGGCGTCGCCGTACATGTTCCGGCAGCCGGTCAGGTCCTGCAGCAGGAAGTACACGTCGGTGCGCATGAACACCAGGAACTGGGTGGTCAGCATGGACACCGAGGTCAGCGTGACGAGGGACAGCACGGTGTGGCGGCCGAGGACGGCGGCCAGGACGACCGCGGCCGAGCAGGCCGCCGCGTCGACGGCCATCCCGGCGAGATAGACCGTCAGGCGGACGCGCCGCTCGGCCAGCCAGATCCCGGACACCTCGGTCTGGACGGCCAGGAACTGCAACCGCGTGCCCAGGCGGATCCGGCCCGGCACCCCGGCCGCCCTGGCGGTCGACAGGTGCGCCATCTCGTGCAGGAAGATCAGCGTCCAGCCGACGGCGATCTCCGAGAGCAGGACGAGCGTGCCGTGATCGCTCCACAGCAGGTCCTGCCAGCCCGGCAGCGTCTCCCGCCTGATCGCCGCCGTCACCGTCCCGGCGGCGATCACGCCGGCCACCGCCGTGTGGAGCAGCGGGCTCAGCGTCCACCGCACGTGCCGGGCGCGCAGCCGGGGGAACGTCGGCGGCTCGGGCGGGGCGGCCGGCCTGCCCGGCTCGTCCAGGAAACCCAGCTCGCCGAGGGCGCGGACGAAGTCCCGGACGTCGAGGTCGGCGCCCGTCTCGCCGCGCAGCCGCCGTTCGGCCTCCTCGATGGTCGCGCCCTCCATCAGCAGCCTGATGGCCCGCATCCCCTCGTACGGCACCGCGGCGAACTCCTGCCCGTCCGGGCGGCCGACGATCCACTGGGAGCCGTCCCGCCGGAACGCGAGGTCGCGCAGCCGGACCCGGGTCCCGTCCGCCGGCTGCCCGGCGTCCTGGCTCATCGCGGCCTCCAGGCGCGGGGTTCAGGGGCGGTGGGTGCCGCGCGACCGGGAGGAGGCCGAGGGAGGCGGCAGCGGGAGGACCTCCCGCTCGACGTACGCCCGCACGTCCTCTCCCCGCTCGTAGAGCGTTTCGATCGCGGCGCGGCAGGGGCCCGCGAGGTCCGGGTCGGTGATCCGCCGGGCGCCGACGTGCCCGCCGATCTCGTCGTACAGCACCTCGTAGAGGAGCGACGAGCCGATCGCGACGAGCTCGGGGAGCGGCGCGGTGCGCTCGAACTCCCGTACGGCGCCGGCGGCGAGCACCCGTGGACGCTCCCCGGCCTCCGCCCTGACGGCCAGGACGCGCAGTTCCCACTGGAGATAGGGGGTGAGCGGGGTCTCCACGACACGGAGCCTGCGGGTCGCCGGGCGGGTGCGGTAGTAGCCGGTGAGGGGCTCCCGCATCTCCGCGATCAGGGCGAGGGAACGTTCCCAGTCACCGGCCATCATCGCCCGCCAGCTCGGGACGTCGGGTTCGCGGAACTCCTGGGCGCGTTCGAGCTTCCACACCACGCCGGTCGCCCGGGCGAACTCCTCGGCGAACTCGGCCTGGTAGGCGTCGGCGGGCAGCACCCGCGCCTCGGCCTGCCGTACGTCGTCAAAGATGGTGCGGGTGGATGCCACCCTTCCCTCCTTCGGGCCGTCCGTCGCGGTGCGGCGCGGGGCCGGTGCGGCACGACCGCCTGCGGCGTGCGGGCGCTCCCGCTGCGCGCCCGCACACCACGGTGGCGGCACCGGCGTCAGTTGCCGACGCTGTTGCTGGCGTTCGTCGTCTCGATCTTGTCGAGCAGCCGGATGGTGATTTTCGTCTTGACCGGCGGGGCCGCCTCGTCGGCGGTTTCGATCTCGTGCTCGTTGGGGGTCATCCGGTTCCTCTCGTGGGTGAGGGACGGGGATGTTCTCGCGAGAACGCGTTCATGATTCGCCGCCGACGGCACGCAGTCAATGATTCTGTCAATTCGTTGTGGTAATCGCTGTTTCGGTCATGCCGGCGAAATGCGCCCATTCGAATTGAAACGGGCGCGTACCCGGGTCCCGCAGACCGGGCAGCCGGGGCGGGGCGGATGGCTGACCCGCACATGGTGGTCCGCGGCGATCAGGTTGACTCCCCGGATGGTGCCGGCCGGCGGCGCGGACGCCCCGGTCAGCAGCGCGATCATCGCGTGGGCGACGAGCTGGCCGGACAGGCCCGCCGACGTGGCGATCACCCCCGGCCCGCCGAGGTCCACCGGCGTGCCCGGGCGGCGCCGGGCCTCCTCGCCGTCGCACAGGCACTCGTAGCAGGTGCCGGCGTCCGGGGTGAAGCAGCCCACGGTGACCAGCGGCCCGCTGTACCCGCCGCCCACCCACGGGATCCCCGCCGCGGCGCAGGCGCGGTTGGCCCACACCCTGATGCGGTGCCCGTCCGGCCGGTCGGCGCAGAGGGCGAGCGCGTCGAAACCCGCGATCAGATCGGCGAGTTCACGGCGGCTGCCGACGCACCGCCGGTCGCCGGTGACGGTGATGTCGGAGTTGACGCCGCGCAGTCGCGCGACGGCCGCCTCCGCCTTCGGCCGTCCCACGTCGGCCTCGCCGTACAGCACCTGACGGTTGAGGTTCGACAGCTCGACCAGGTCGGGATCCACGCAGTGGATCTCGCCCACGCCCGCGGCGGCGAGGGCCCACGCCGCGTGGCTGCCCGTGCCGCCCAGCCCCAGCACCACCACCCGCGCGCCCTTGAGCCGCAGCTGTGCCTCCCAGCTGTGCGGGCCCGGGCCGACCATCCGGAAGAACGCCTGGTTCCTGCTGTACCGGTCAATCTCCCGCTCGCTCAGCGCGGCGGGTGGCACGGCGGCGGCGTCCTCCACGTATCGGGTCGCGACGAGCTGCTCGACGACCGACTCGGCGTCCGGCAGCTCCGGATGGGCCAGGCGGAGCCGGTCCGCGATGTCCTCGCTGGAGCGGGTGCCGTCCATCAGGCACAGGGCGGTCCAGACCCAGCCGTACGGATCCTCGATTTCGGCGGCGATCCCGTAAATCTCGCCGCCGATGCGAATGGTGCCGTCCTCGTACCGGTGGGGCCGGTGCTCGAATTTCACCCGGGGCAGGCGCACGAGTCGAGCATTACTGCCAGGTTACTTATCCGGTCAACACCTGAGGTGGGAAAACGGGGAATGGGGTGCGGCCGGAAAAGGTTACGGCCGACTGTATCCCTCCCGTCGCCGCCGCCCGCCGGGGGACGGCGGCGCGCGGCGTCCCGGCGTCGGGACGACGTGAAACGGCGCCGCCGGGCATACGTTGGGACCGATGAACGATCAGCGTGCCCGTACCAGTCCTGTCCTGTTCCTCTCCGCGTCGCGGCGTCCGCGCCTGCTCGCCGGCCTGCTGGCAGGCGGGCTCGCCGGTCTGGTCTCGCTGTCCGGCTGCGCCGGCGCGCGGGGCGAGGGATCGCCGGCCGTCTCCGGCGGGGCCGAGGCTCCGGCCGCGTCCGTGACGCCGCCGGAGCCGCCTTCCGGAGGCCCGTCCGCGCCGGCGACGCCGGAGCAGCCGCCGCCCGCGAAGCCGCCCGCGCCCGACGCGAAGATTCCCAAGGATCCCGCCGCGCTGGCCGAGGCGCTGACCCGGACGACCGCGCTGCTGCGGGACGCCGTCGACGACTGGCGGCGCACGGGGGACCCCGCCAGGGGACAGGCCCCCGAGCCGGTGGTCCTGCTCGCCCTGTACGAGCAGCGCCTCTACCGTCATCTGGCCCGTAACCCCGGCGTCGCGTCGCGCACCTACGGGAAACTGTCCAAGGACCAGGCCGCGCGGGCGCGGGACAACGTGACGGCCGTACGCGAACTGCTCTCCCTGGCCCACCCCGTCAGCGGGCCGGTCAAGTTCCGCATCGAGCCGCCCGAACCGGCGGACGTCCTGCTCGACGGCTTCCGCCGGGCCGGGCGCCGGTTCGGGATCGACTGGCAGGTGCTGGCCGCGGTCATGCTCGTGGAGACCAAGTTCGGCCGCGTCCGGTCGCCGAGTTACGTCGGCGCCAAGGGGCCGATGCAGTTCATGCCCGGCACCTGGAAGGCGTACGGGATGGGCGGCGACATCGACGACACCCGGGACGCCCTGCTCGCCGCGGCCAACTACCTGCACGCGTCGGGAGCGCCGGGCGACTACCGGCGGGCGCTGTACGCCTACAACCACTCCCAGGCGTACGTGGACGCGGTCCTGCTGCACACCCGCCAGATGAAGCGCGACATCAGGAACTACTACGCCTACTACAACTGGCAGGTGTACGTCATCACGACGAAGGGCGAACGGCGCCTGAGCGGCCCCTGAGCGGCCCTGAGCGGCCCTGAGCGGCCCTGAGCGGCCCCTGAACGGCCTCTGACGGCACGGCCGGCGACCGCACCGACATTCCGCCCTGGCTGTAACCAATGCCGCCTCCCGAGCGACTGATCCTTTGGAGCCCAATCGCGCGGGGAGGTCGGCTGTGCGGCAGATGACGACCGTCGTGGGAATGATCCCCGTCGCGATGGTGCTCAGAATCGCCGTCCTGACGTCGGCGCTCCTCGCGGCGGTGGCTCTCGGTCCGCGCCCGGCGCTCGCCGCCGCTTCGGAGTGCGAGTTCGGGCCTCCCGGTTCCGCCTGGGTCGAGACGTCCGTGACCGTCGAGGAACGCGGCCACGACACCGCTGTGATGAGGAGCACGACGCGGGTCGGCGTGCCCCGCGACTGGCCGGGGGCCGCCGCCCTGTTCGCCGCCGGCGGCGCCGACGGCTGCCTGCTTCTGGCCGGCGGTTCGTCGACGTCGACAGCCACGATGTCGCCGGACGGCGCCGAGGTCGTGGTCCAGCGCACCCAGGAGACTCCTCTGCAGTCGTACGACATGGAGTGGGAGACGGAGGTCGCCGGGCTGTGGTCGAGCCGGACGTCCGGCCAGACCCGGTTCGTCGCGTTGCGGCTCTCACCGGCCGGTCTGCCGCCCGGGCTGGCCCGGGCGCGATGGCGGGCCGTGGCCGTGCGGGCGCCGGACTCCGAGGTGCGCGCAGTGATGCCCCTGCCGTCGGAGGTGCGGCCCGGTCACACATACGTGTGGCGGGACGCCGCCGCGCCACCGCGCGTCGAGGTCGCCCTCCGGATGTCCGCGCGGTCCGCGTTCCAGCGCTGGACCGGCTCCGGAGGACAGCAGGTGCTCACGGTCGCGACCTGCCTGGGCTTCGCGCTGCCGTACCTGCTGCTCGCCGGACTGCTCGTGCTGCTCGGCCGGCGCTCGGCCGACCGGGACGAGCGCGCCCTCGTCAGGATCGTTCTCGGCACCCTGGCGATGATCACCGCGGTGGAGGTGATCGCGGCCGTACTCCTCCTCAGCGGGACGCTCTTCCTGGCCCACCTCATCGGCCTGACGGACGCGGGGGCCGTTCTCATCCTGGCGGCGCCGCTCGGCGCGGCCGCGTGGCGGCGGGCGCGCCCGCGAATCCGGCGGGCCGGCCGGGCCCCCACCGGAGCCGGGCACACCCGTTCAGGGCCCACCGGTCCGGCGTTCGCGGGAGTGGTGCTCGCGGGGGCGGCGCTCGTCGCCGTCAGCGGCTTCGCGCCCCTGGCCAGGCGGTACGTCCACGAGCAGGCGACACCCGCGTGGATCGCATCGGCCGTCGCGACGGCGTCGCTGCTCACCGGAGCGGCGTGGGTGATCGCGGTGCGGGCGGCTCGCGTACCGGACAGGAGGACGCCCCGGGCCGTCCGCGCGCTGCTGCGATGGAGCGTCCCGGGGCTCGCGCTGACGACCCTGGCGTTCGTGGCCCACGCGGCCGTCACCGGCCTGCGGACCTGGGGATACCTGCCGGATGTCGTCGTGTCGCCCTTCTTTCTGCTGCGGAACCTCGCCTATCTGATGTGGCCGCTGGTGGTGCTTCTGCTTCTGCTGCTGCTGCGTCTGCACGGACGGCGCACGGAAGCCGTCGGGCCGCTCACCGCGTGGCTCGTCGCCTTCCTGTTCGTCGTGGGCACGATCAGATGGCCCAGCACGTACGCGGGGGTGCCCGTCCCGCTCGCCGCGCTCGCCGGTCTGGCGGTGCTGTCTCTGCTGCTGCGGCTGACGCGACGGGCCGAGCCCGCGGACCCGGGCGTGTCGCGGCGGCGGCTCGCCGTGATCGTCGAGGAGCACCGGGCCCTGGAGGCGCGGGAGAAGGGCCTGCGCCGGCGCTGGGCCGCGGGAGACATGGACGACGCCGCCTACCACAGGGAGAACGAGCCGGTCGTGGAGCGCATCGGGCGGTTACGCGGGGAGATCGGCCTCGATCCCCGCAGAGAGGACGGCCTGACCCCGCTCGACCTCGCGCTGGCGCGCGGCCCGGGGAGCTCATGGTGGGCCAACGCGCGGCTCGCCTCGCGGTACGCGACCTACGTGGGCGCGCCCGCCGCCGTGTTCCTCATCTGGGCCACCTGGAGCACCGACAGCATGGGCCACGACGGCTGGCTCGACCGGCTCCGCGAGCCCAACGGGTTCTACGGGCTGGCCGGCGACCTGATCGGAGGGCTGCTGATCTGGCCGGTCGCCGGGTTCGTGCTGGGCGCGCTGTGGCGTCGCCTGCCCGGCAGGCGCGGCTACTTGAAGGGGGCCGTGCCCGTGCTCGCGTACGGCGCGGCCACCGGGGCGCACGCCGTGCTGAACAACCTCATCGGACAGGCCCCCGTGCGCGGTTCTCTCGTCCGGATCCTGCTGCTCTTCCTGGTCCTGACCGTGGTCGCCGTCCTCATGGACGCGCGCACGCTCCAGACCCGTCCGGGCGGCCTCGCGTCGCGGCTCACCCCGGTGGCCGTCGTCTACCGGCTCGGCACGGCGGGCAGCGGGATCGCGCTCATCGTCGCCCAGGCGGCGGCGATCCTGGGCCTGTGGACCCAGCTCAGGCACGGCATCGACATCACCTCCCAGGTCGACACCTCGACACAGGCGCCCCCGAGCACCGACGCCCAGTTGTTCCAGAGCCGTCCGGGCGGATAGCCGCCCGGACGTCTCGGGGGGCACCGGAGCGTGCTCAGAGGGCGGGGTAGGCGTTGTTCACCAGCATCACGAACTGCTCGTGGTGCCAGTCGCCGTAGAGCGGTGCGTTGGGAAGGGCGTTGGTCGGCCGTATCGTGTCCGACCAGGGCGTGAGGTTGCCCTTGGGGTCGCACACGCGGTCGACCAGCCGGTCAGAGCCCTCGGGCAGAATCGGTCCGCCCGCTCCGTCCGACTCGCCGGGCCGCTTGATCCACAGGTAGGCGTCGACCCCGGGCACGGGCGCCGCGACCGGCCGCGTGCCCAGCCCGGCGCCGTTCTGGTTGCAGGTGGCGCCCCGCGACGGGCGCCGGTCGACGCGGCTCTGGTCCACGTACGTGTTGAGGTCGAGCGAGGTGCTCACGGCCGTGGGCCTGCCCGGTCCGCCCCAGCCGTCACGGGAGGTGTCGATCACCACGCCGAGCGAGCTCGGCAGGCCCTTGGCGACGAGGGCGCCGCGCATCGCGAGGGCGTAGTCCCGCTCGTCGAAGTGCGGGTTCCAGTCGTAGAACCTGCTCCAGATGAGCTGCTGGCCGGCCACGGTGCCGTTGGGGTCGGGCAGGAACGGCTCCGTGAGGGGGACGTAGTCGGCGACGTTCGTGGCGATGCCGTCGAGGCTGTTCATCCCCGCCGCGGTGCCGCGCACGGTCTCGGTGATGAGGGTCGTCAGCTGCGTGAAGTTGGTGTCCCAGCCCGCGAGCGACGCGTTGGCGGCGTCGAGGTACGTGTAGACGTTGGGCAGGGGCGCGAGCCTGTCGAGGGCGTACCGGATGCCTGTCAGGTACACGCCCGACTGCTGGGCCTGCTGGCACGGGAAGGTGCCCGTGCTCGTGTTCGTGCCCACGATGAGGTCGATCAGCGCCTTCGGTTCGACGACCGTCGCGACGCGCAGGTTCCGGTACTCGGGCCTGGCCAGGAGGGCGGCGATGGCGTCGACGTACTCGGTCCTGTAGCGGTTGAGGCCGCCCTGCGCTTCGTGCAGCTCGGCGTTGGAGACCAGCGACCGGCAGTCGCGGTCGGGCAGGTCGTGCAGCACGAGCGTGACGTAGCCGGCGTTCTGCCGCACGGCCTCGTCGAGGTGGTCCTTGAGCGTCCTCGTCACACCGGAGCCCCCGGTGACGTCGGCGATGCGGTCGAGCCAGACCGCGGTGGACGTCCTCTTCAGACCGCGCATCTTGCCCGCGGTGGCGTCGTCCACCTTGGCGGCCGAGGACTCCACGTCGGCCGCCCAGTCCGGGTCGACGTACCCGGTGACGCCGATGAACGGGTTGTCCACCTGAACGTCCGGGCTCGGGCTGACGCTCGGACTCGGTGAAGGGCTGGGTGAAGGGCTCGGTGAGGGGCTGGGCGAAGGGCTCGGGGAAGGACTCGGCGACGGGCTCGGAATGAGGATCACCTGGCACGGCACCCCGTTCACGGCGAAGTCCGTGGGCGGCGGGTTGCTTCCGGTCCAGGTGCCGTTGAAGCCGAGGTGGACGGATCCGCCGGGGGGCACCGAGCCGTTCCATGTCTCGCTCTCCGCGACGACGTGGTTGGCGGACTGGGTCCACCTGGCCGACCAGCCCTGCGTGAGCCGCTGGGAGCCTGGGAACGAGAACGTCAGCTTCCAGCCGTTCAACGACTCGTCGATGCTCGTGAGGGTGACGCCGGCCGTGAAGCCGCCCGAGCTCGTGCCCCACTGTGTGGTCGCGTAGGTCACTTTGCAGCCGACGGCGGCGTCGGCGGAGGTCGTGCCCAGGACGAGCCCCGCTCCGCCCAGGGCCGTGGCCGTGACGGCCGTCAGGAGTCCGCGTAGAAACCGGTTGCCGCCGAATGTCATGGGCGATCGTTCTCCAGGTGAGGTGAGCCGGGCGTGTCCCGGCGGCCGCTCCGATGCCGGAGGGGCGCCGACGATCCCCAGACTCATCAATCGCCGGGCGCGTGTACACCGTCCGCGTCAGGGGAAAGCGCCCTTTCCGCAACGAACGGACGAGAGTGTGAGGGGACCTCGGAGAATCCGTACGAGACCCCTGCCGGCCCGCGCCGGAGCCGGTGAAATATTCAGCGGCCGGGCCCGGCCGTCCGTCAGGGCTTGCGGCCGACGCCGCAGATCGCGTCCACGGCGCGGGGAGAGCCTTCGGCGTCCGCGACGTCGGGCCGCCAGCGGGGGATGGTGACCACTCCGGGGTCGACGAGCTCCAGGCCCTCGAAGAAGCGGGCGAGCGCCTCGGGGGCGCGCAGGTGGTAGGAACTCGCGGAGTTGGCGTTGTAGATCTCGATGGCCCGCACGAGCGCCTCGCTGGTGTCGGTGCCGTCGCTCACCGCCAGATAGCTGCCGGGCGGCAGAGCGTCGAGCAGGCGGGCCAGGACCGCCCACGGGTCCTCCTCGTCGCGAAGCTGCCCCAGGATCCCGAGCATCATCAACGCGACGGGCCGGTCGAAGTCGAGCGTGCTCCGGGCGGCGGCCAGGATCGTGTCCGTGTCGCGCACGTCGGCCTCGACGTAGTCGGTCCTGCCCTCCGGCGTGCTGGTGAGCAGCACCCGCGCGTGCACCAGGACGAGTGGGTCGTTGTCGACGTAGACGATCCGGCTCTCGGGGGCGACGCGCTGGGCGACCTGGTGGGTGTTGTCGGCGGTCGGCAGGCCGGTGCCGATGTCGAGGAACTGGCGCACACCCGCCTCGGCCGTCAGGTAGCGCACCGCGCGGACGAGGAAACGCCGCTGCTGACGGGCGATCCGGGCGATGTCGGGGAACATCCGCATGATCATTTCGCCGGCCTCGCGGTCCACGGCGTAGTTGTCCTTGCCGCCCAGGAGGTAGTTCCAGACGCGGGCCGAGTGCGAGGCGGAGGAGTCGATCGCGGGCGATCCTGGTCCGTCGGTCACCGTGGTTCTCCGGTCTGCTGTGCCGATCGAGATCATCAGTCTCGCGCCGGGGGTCGAGATGCGCAATATGTGACATCTGTGGCTATTGATGTCTCTGCGATTAGTGTCGATCATCCGGGGCAGTGCGGACGCCATGGGCATCTTGACTTCTCCCGGCGGGCGGGCCGCCGGTGCTTCCGCGACGGCGGGAACCCTGCCGGTGGGCATCGACGGGTACGGCCTGGAGCACCGCATCTGCCCCGGCTGCGTACGCGACCTGTTCGACCCGCGCGGGCGCAGGCATCTCTACCCGCTGGTCCGTTGCCGTGAATGCGGGCCCCCCGCCGGCGAGCCGCGCGTACGGCCGCTCGCCCTGTGCGAGGACTGCCGGCGCGAGTGCGACCGGCCCGGTTCGCGGCGCGGCCCGGACGACGCCGCGGGATGCGCGGCCTGCGGCCCCGCGCTGCGCTGGGACGGGCTGCTCGGCCAGGACGCACTGGCGGAGGCGGTCGCGGTGATCGAGGCCGGGGGAGTCGTGGCGCTCAGGGACGGTTTCGCCGATCAGATCGTCTGCGACGCCGGGGCCGAGCCCGCGCTCGCCCGGATGGACGGCGCGCCGGGTCCGGTCCGCGTGCTGGTGCGGCACGTCTCGGCGGCCCGGGAGCTGGCGAACCTGTCCTTCCTCGACATCCGCGCGCTCGCCGAGCGCTCCCAACCGGCCACACTGGTCCGGCTGCGCGAGCCGCGACTGCCCCGGGCGGTGCGCCGGGCGACGCCCGACGTCGACCTCTTCCTGCCCCGCACTCCGCTGCAGCATCTGCTCACGTCGCGCTTCGAGGGCCCGCTCGCCGTCTGGGACCGATGCGGCGAGCGGGAACTGCCGTACGACGGAACGCTGACCGTGGGCCTCGACCTGGGCCTCGACCTGGGCCTCGATCTGAGCGTCGGTCACGCGCTCGATCACGGTCTTGATCAAGGGACGGGTCTTCCGGCGCGGCCCGCCGTCACGGCGCTGCCGGCGTCTTCGCCGGCGTGGCCCGTGTGGACGTCTCCGAGGCAGGACGGCAGGCCGGACCCGTCGTCCGCTCCCGTGTCACCGGTCGCCCAGGTGTCGTAGAAATGGTGATTCTGCGGGTATTCGCCGGATAAGCGGAATTGCGGCAAAAGCTGAGTCATCATCCATGCCGCGCTTGGCAGGGCCGGAACCGAGGCCATCGAATGGGGTATGAGGGCATCGTTGCTTATGTCCACGACGAGACCCGTCGCCGGATGGCCTAGGTGAGTAGGTGCGTTTCCAGATGTCCCGCGACTGTACGCCCCCTTCGCGAATGATTCCGGCGCTCGCGGCCGGCCGCCTGACACTGGCCGTCCTCGTGGCCGCGCTCGCCTCGGCCGCCACCGCGCGTGAGGCGGGTGCGAGCACGGCTCCGCTGCGCCCGGGCGTGGTGACGCACGCCGCCGGACACGGACGTGGGCACGGAGGCGGACACGGAGGTGGTGAGGGGCAGGTGGCGGCCGGAGGGGTGGCCACGGCCAGGCAGTTCGGCTCCGGGAACGGCAGGTTCAACCAGAATCTCAACGGCGTCTACAGCCCGACCTTCATGATGGGCCAGCAGCAGACCGGCATCACGGTCGGCGGCCGCATCAACACCCAGGGCGCCTTCTGCGGCCCCGGCCCGAAGCATTGCAAGATCTGGCAGAACATGCCGGTCAACGCCTTCGGCTGGTGACGTTTCCCGCCGCGCGTCCGAGCCGCGAATCGATCGACCGGACCGTGCGCCGACGAATATGGCAATGATGGCGTAAGCCGCCGCGCGTGCCGGACGCTGGGAAAAGGCGGATCACTAGCCTGAGTAACGGCCCCACACGAGGAGGGGCCGCAGGAGCGGTCCGGCTGACGGGAGCGGCGCGCGATGAGGTGTCGGTGGTACGGCAGGCCGGTTCTGCGGAGCGGTCCGGGGCTTCTCGCCTGTGCGTCGCTCGTGCTGACTCTCGCCGTCGCGGCGCCCGCCGCCGCTGCGGCCGGTCATCCGCGGGAGTCGCACCGGGACCGGGGAGCGTCGGCGGGGAGGGATGAGGCGCGGCCGGCGCTCTCGGCGTCGAGCCCCATCAGCAACCGGGGCACCCAGCAGGTCTCCGTCAACGTCGCGAACGAGGGAATCGGCATCCAGAACGCGTTGTGCCGGGGGAGCCGGGCGTGTGACATCGCCCAGGTGCTCGCCGCGCCTTCCGGGGAGGACCCGCCCGCCGGGCACCCCGCCCCGCGGGCGCTCTCGCGTCCCAAGGCCATGGCCCGCCGGGCCGCCCACGCCCTGACGCACACTCTGCCGCACACGGCGGCGCACGCCGGAAGGCGCATGTCCCACGCCTCGCGGTGAGCCTCCCGGCGCGGTCCGCGCCCGCTCTGGCGCATGCGGGAAGACGCCTGTCACGCGCCCGGGTTGATTCACTGCGGTGCGGCTCCGCGCCCCGCCGGTGGCCTGTCCTGGAGTCGGGCCTGCGCCGGTTCCTCGGCGCGGGCCGCGTCCGCGGCGCGCTGTGGGGCGCGCCGCGGGCGGGCCATGTCAGCTGGTGTACGCGCAGATGGCGTAGACGCTGATGCCTACGCTGTCGTAGCGGGGCTGCCGGCCGAGGGCGATCCAGCCGGTGCCGTCGGCCGTGGGGAAGCTGCCCACGAGGACGGCGTCGTTGCCCTGCGCCTCGCCGCCGCCGCCCACGACCCGCTTGCCGGCCGGGCAGTACACGGTGCGCCGGGTGAAGTTCGGCACGTTCGCGTTGGGCAGGGCGACGACCTGGTAGCCGGTGAACGCCGACCCGGAGGGGTCGGTCGGTCCGGTGCCGGCCAGGGCGGCCGCGCTCGTACCCGTCAGTCCGGCGAGAACCAGGGCGCCAGTCGTGACTGCGTGAACAAATCGCACGTAAAAGCTCCGTTGTGTCGAGAATGACCGGATTTGGACCGAGGAAAATGAGTTTGAACGGCGGAAGGCCGTCCCCTTCGGTTCCGGGACCACATCTACCCGCGATCTTCTTCGACCACACTCGGCAATATTCCGTTTACCCAACGTGGCGACTTCTCCGATCTCACAATGACGTGAGGTCACGGTCGTCCATTGTGGTCCGGCGGGGCACCTGGGGCGCATTGTCGCTCGTGGGTACGTTCCTCCTCGGGGGGATCGCATGAGAAAGATCGTCGCTGTCTCCGTGCTCGCCGCCATGACGACGCTCGGCACG
Organism: Microbispora triticiradicis; assembly: GCA_003260025.2. Classification (GTDB taxonomy): domain Bacteria; phylum Actinomycetota; class Actinomycetes; order Streptosporangiales; family Streptosporangiaceae; genus Microbispora; species Microbispora triticiradicis. The sequence continues at coordinate 84,699 of QFZU02000064.1, forward strand.
GCCGCCGCGGTCGCGGCGGTCGCCGCCGGGACCGGCGTACGCCCGGGGACCGGCCTGCGCAGCGCGTACCGGCAGGCTCCCTCGCCGCCCGAGGGAGGGATCGAGCGGCAGGAGGTCAGCCAGGAGCAGTACGACGTCCTCGTCGGCCAGTGCCGGTACCCGAAGACGGGGCAGGCGCGTGCGCGGTGCCGGGCGCAGGTGCGCGCGAAGTACGTCGTGGGGGCGTTCAACCCCGCCCTCGACTGCCGCACGTACTCCGGGGTCTCCGTCTGCGGGCCCCTCGAACTCAGCGCCGCCCAGCGGGCGTGCGTGGAGGAGTCGGTGGGCGGCGGGCTGACCCGCCGGCGTGCGGAGGTCGAGTGCTACGCCTTCCGCTGACGACGGTTTCCCCTGGGGAAATTTCCGGGCCAACCTAATTTTCGGCCAAACCGCTACCGGCGGTGATCTACCCTGCGGGGGTGGACGCCAAAAGTCAGGGCGCCGCCGAGCTTCTGCGGGCGTTGCAGCGCACGGCGGCGCGGTTCAGCGAGATGGGACGGTCCCTCTCCCGTGACTTCTTCCCCCATGTCCGCGTCGAGATCATCTCCGACCTGGCCGGGCCCGCCGTACGGCTCGGCGTGGCGCTGGAGCTGCCCGGGCACGACCTCGTGTTCGAGACCGCCGTCGCGGTCGGCGACGGCGCGTTCGGCGTGCGGGGCGAACTCGTGCTGGACGGAGAGGAGGCGATCCTGGTCCTGCCGCCTGTCGAGATCGCCGATCCGGTGCAGTGCGCGGCCCTGCTGGACCGGTACGCCGACGAGCTGACGACCCCGGCCCGCTGGCACGTGCAGCGCCTCGTGGAGTCCTGCGCGACGGACTCCTGAGGCGTCACAACGCCTGCAGCCCCTGGATGACCTCGCGCAGGAGACGCTCCTCGGGCAGCTGGGCCACGGTCGCCGGCGGCCGTGCCGTGATCAGCCCCTGGTCGCGCAGGTCGCTCAGCAGGATGCGTACGACGTTCAGCGAGAGGCCCAGCTCCGAGGCCAGGTCGGCCACGGAGGAGGGCCCCCGGCACAGCTGCAGGATCCGCCAGTGCTCGGGGGCCAGACCGGAGACCCCGCGGTACGCCGCGGGGGCGGTCCTGATGATCGTCATCAGGTCGAACTCCGGCCCCGTCGGACGGGTGCGCCCCCGGGTGATCGTGTAGGGGCGCAGCAGGGGCCCCTCCTCCTGCTCGGTCACGAGTCCTCCTGGGCGCGCTGCCAGCCGGACCGGAACGAGGAGAACACGTCGCTCCGCTCCTCCCTCGGATCCTCCCTGAGCTGCGGAGCGATGTTGGCCTGGCGTACCCGTTTGGGCAGCGAGCCGTGGTCGCCGCCGACCGGCGGCGTGAGGGCGAGCGCCGGGGCGACGTGCTCCGGCTGAGAGAGAGGCTCCACCACCGGCTCGTGGATCCCGCCCTCCACCACGACCTCCTGCGGGAGCAGCAGGACGGCGCTCGTCCCGCCGTACGGCGAGCTGCGCAGGGAGACGCGGATGTTGTGCCGCCGGGCCAGCAGGCCCACCACGAACAGGCCGAGCCGGTCGCTGTCGGCGAGGTCGAACTCCGGCGGGTCGGCGAGGCGTTGGTTGAGTCGCTCCAGCTCCTCCGGAGGAATGCCGAGCCCGCGGTCCTCGACCTCCAGCGCGAAACCGCGGCCGACCACCTCGCCCCGGACGTGCACCCGGGTGTGCGGCGGGGAGAAGACGGTGGCGTTCTCGATCAGCTCGGCCAGCAGGTGGATCACGTCGGTGACGCTGCCGCCGGCGAGGGAGTACCCGTGCGGGACGGTCACGTCCACCCGCAGGTAGTCCTCGACCTCCTCGATCGCGGCGCGCACCACGTCGTACAGGCGGACCGGGTTGCGCCAGCCGCGCCCGGGCACCGCCCCGGACAGGATGATCAGACCCTCCGCGTGGCGGCGCATGCGGGTGGTGAGGTGGTCCACCCCGAACAACCGCTCCAGCAGGTCGGGGTCGGCGATCTCCTTCTCCAGGCTGTCGAGCATGCCGAGCTGGCGCTGCAGCAGCGACTGGCTGCGGCGGGCCAGGTTGAGGAAGACCTTGTTGACGCCCTTGCGCAGCTCCGCCTGGCCCACCGCCGCCTCCACGGCGGTCTGCTGGACGGAGGTGAACGAGTTGCCCACGTTCTCGACCTCGACCGTGTCGCTGCGCCCCACCACGGGCGGCGTCTCCGCCGCCACGTCGACGTCGTCGCCGCGCCGCAGCCTCCGTACGAGGTCGGGCAGGCGCCGCTCGGCGAGGTCGCGGGCGGCGCGGTGGAGGGCGGTGAGCTCGCCGGTCAGCGTGCGGGCGAACCGGAAGGAGACGAACAGGGTCGCGAGCACCGCGGCCAGGCCGAGGCCGCCGACGATCCCGATGCGCCAGAGCACCGCCTGCGCCAGCGGCATGGCCCGGGCGGCGGTCATGTCGGCCGCGACGTTGGTCGTCTCGGTGAGCTGGCTGGTCAGGGCCTGGGCCGTCGTCGGCCAGGCGATCGCGTCGGGGGGCAGCGGCTGCCCGGGCCGCACGCTGGCGATCACGTCGTTCTCCAGCGAGAGGAACGCCGAGTAGACGGGGGCGGCGTTCAGGGCGCCGAACTGCTTGAGCAGGGTGGCGTCGAGCTGGCTGGTGCCGAGCTGGTAGAGCAGGCGGCGCTTGCCGACCATGCCGGAGAAGGCGTCCCGCTCGTCCTGCGACATCCGTCCGGCCGCCTGCGCGCCCAGCACGAGCGCCGACTGCTGGCTCACCACCTCGCGGCTGCGGACGAGGAGGATGAGCGCCTTGGTCTGCGCGACGATGTCGATGTCAGGCGAGATCATGAGCCGGTCGTAGACCTGGTGGGCGGTCTCGATGACCGAGCTGTACTCCTCGATCGCCTCAAGGCGGGTCAGCGTGTGGTCGTCGATCTGGCCACGCAGGACGTCGAGCCCGCGGACCTGCCGGATCAGGTCCTGGACCCGGCTCCACATGGCGGGCGGCGTCTCGTCCCGGGCCTGCGCCGACAGGCGGGTCATCTCGGCCGCCCAGCCGTCGGTCCTGCGCCGCTGACCCTGGAGGTCGGTACGCAACGAGGTGGTGCGCCACGCGAGGTAGCTCACGGACACGAACCGCTCGGTCTGCAGTGCGTTGATCGTCTCGCTGACCGGATAGACGACGTTGTCGTACACCTTCTGGATGCGCAGGAGCTGCTGCCCCTGCTCGATCGTCACGGTGGCGGCGAACCCCCAGATCACCACCAGAGCGGTCACCGGCACCAGCAGGATCGCGAAAATCTTGAAGCGAATGGACCGTTTCCGACCAGCCATGGCCCCGCCCGTCGGTTACACACATGTTAATTAGTGGCGAAACCCTAGCAATCCGTGAGACGGCCCACCAGGGATCGTTCCTAACGACTTGGGCCACAGCCCCGTATCAGGACAGTCTCGACGTTGAGGGGCAAAGACCTTGCCGATTCTGTCTGATTGTCAGACAATCGAGGCCATGTACTCGCGATCCGGTCCGCTCGCCGTCGTCGCCGCGGCCGTGCTGTGGGGGACCGCGGGCACCGCGGGAGCCCTCGCCGCCGCCGACTCCGTCTCTCTGGCCGCCGCCCGCCTGGTGCTGGGCGGCGCTGTGCTGGCCGCGCTGGCGATGTCCGCGCGCCGCCGCTCCCTCCGCTCGCGCCCTCTGGACCGTTCCCGCGAGCACGTACGGAGCGCCGGGCGAAATCTGGCGCAGTCGGCCCGCGCGCACTGGACACTGGCTATGGGGGCCGCGGCCGTGGCGGCCTACCAGCTCTGCTACTTCGCCGCGGTCCACCGTACGGGGGTCGCGATCGGCACGGTGGTGGCCATCGGCAGCGGCCCGGTCTTCACCGGGATCCTGTCCTGGCTCGTGGGGCACGAGCGGCCGAGCGGGCGCTGGGCCCTCGCCACGGCCGCCGCCGTCGCCGGATGCGCGGTGCTCGTCACCGGCGGGAGAGCCGGAGGGGAGGCCGGCGGCGCCGACGCCGCGGGGATCGGGCTCGCCCTGCTCGGCGGGCTCCTATACGCCTTCTACGCGGTCGTCACGTCCCGCGCGATCGGCGGGGGGACGGATTCGGGGATCGTCATGGGCGTGCTCTTCGGCGGCGCGGCCGTACTCATGCTGCCGGTCCTCGTGCTGAGCGGCCCGGTGTGGCTCGCCCGGCCGGGCGGCCTGCTGACCGCGCTCTATCTCGGCTGCGCCACGACGGCCCTCGCCTACCTCCTGTACGGCCGGGGCCTGCGCACGACCCCCGTGGCCACGGCGGCCACGCTCGCGCTGGCCGAACCGGCCGTCGCGGCCCTGCTCGGCGTCGTGGCGCTGCGCGAGCACCTGTCCGCGGTCTCGTGCGCCGGCCTGGCGCTGCTCGCCGCGGGCCTCGCCGTGGTCGCCCTGCCCGCCCGCGCGCGCACTCCGGACGTCCCCGTGCCGGGGACGCCGAGGGCGACGGCCGGGCGGCACTGACGGGCTCGGCCGACGGGCCCGGCCCGGTGAGTAGGCCCGGTGAGTAGGCCCGATGAGTAGGCCCGATGAGTAGGCTCGGCCCCGTGACCACCCTGAGGCCCGTCTCCACCGTCGAGGCGCTCGCCGCCGCGCTGCGCGAGCGGGTGCTGTCGGGGGACGTCGAGCCGGGAGCGGCGCTGCCCGAGCAGGAGTTGTCCGCCCGGTACGGCGTGGCCCGCCCCACGGTCAGGGAGGCGCTGGCGCTCCTCGTCCACGAGGGGCTGCTGCGGCGCGAGCGCAACCGCAGCGCGTACGTCCCGGTGATCACCCCCGCCGACCTGGCCGACCTCATGTACGTCAGGAGGCCGCTGGAGGAGCTCATGGCCGAGGCGGTGGCCGGTCGCCGGGTGGGCGCCGCGGAGGAGGCGCTGGGCCGTCTGTCCGGCCTGCCGCCCGGCGCGCCGTGGGCGAGTGTGGTGGCCGAGCACATGGCGCTGCACGAGGCGCTCGTCGCCGCCGCCGGGAGTCCTCGCCTGGAGCGTCTGTACGGCACGCTGGCGGCCGAGACGCGGCTCGGTCTCGTCCGGCTCAGGCACGCGTACGAGGACCCCCGTGAGCTCGCGGCCGAGCACGCGGCGCTGCTCCGCGCGATCGCGGAGGGACCGGCCGAGGCGGCCGTACGGGCGGTGCGCGACCATCTGCGGTGGCGGCACGGCTGAGCGTGCTTCTGAACGGTCTTGCACGGGGCCGCTGTGAGTCGTCACAATCGCGCCCATGCACGGCAACCCAGTGCCGGACACCTATGTGTACGTCACCGAAGAAGGCGTGACGCGTCACTATGCCGACGGCAGCGTCGAGGCTCTCGCATGGGAGGACGTCGTCGAGGTCCGCGTCGGCGGTCACGATCGCCGGGATCCGTCCGGTCAGCCGGACGACGTCTTCATCGTCCTGCTGGACCGGGAGGGCGAGGGCTGCGTGGTCCCGCACTCGGCGACCGACGCGAGCTTCCTCGCCCGGCTGCGGTACCTGCCGGACTTCGACCTCGACCGGCTGAGCACGGCGGTGGCCGGCGCGCGCGCCGACTACGTCGTGGTGTGGCGCAGCCCGGAGCCGCCCTCGCCCCTGCCCGACCTGGAGTACGACTGAACGAGCGGGGTCACCTGACGAAGGAGGACTCGTTCAGCCCGCCCCGGTCGGCGAAGTAGCGCTCCAGCGTGTCGTTCCGCAGGGCGTCGGTGAGCTTGGCGCCCTCCTTCGCGTCCAGGCGGACGACGCTCGCCCCCTTGACCGTGCCCGTGCCGGCGACGGGGTAGGTGGCCGACAGCAGGTCGCCGCCGCGTATGTCGCGGAGTTCGAGCGCCAGGCCCCTGAGGGTCTTCATGTCCACCCCGGCGTCCACCGACAGGGATCGCGTCAAAGCCTGGAGGAACTTGTCCACTGCGAACGGATTGGTCAGCATTCCCTTGCTGACCACCTTTTCGGCCACCGCCCGTAAGAAGGCCTGCTGCCGTTTAATGCGGTCGAAATCCCCACCGGGTAGTCCGTAACGCTGGCGGACGAATAGCAACGCGCGCTCGCCCTCCAGATGTACGTTTCCTTGCGGCCAGGTAATTTTGTTCGCGGGGTCGTGCACCTGGCGGGCCACATAGACGTCGACGCCGCCCAACGCCGTGCTCATGTCGATGAAGCCGTCGAAATCCAGCGCGACGAAGTGGTCGATCCGGACCTTGACCAGTCGCTCCACCGTCCGGACGAGCAGGCGCGGGCCGCCGTACGCGTAGGCTGCGTTGATCTTGTCGTGCCCGTGGCCCGGGATGGTCACATACGAGTCACGAGGTATGCCGATCAGGAAGATTCGCTTCCGGTCGGCGGGGACATGCGCGATCATCAGGCTGTCCGACCGCTGGAAGCCGCTCTCCCCCGGCCGCTTGTCCGCGCCGACGACCAGCCAGTTCTGGGCGGTTCCAGTGGCTCTGGCCGGTCGGTCCGACTCCTCGGGGAACACCTGCTGCACCCGCCGGAGGTTGGTGTCGTACACGTGCTGGCGCTGCATCAGCACCGCGAAGAGGGCCGCCGGCGGGAGGAGGAGCGCGAGGGTCACGACGATCAGCACCTTGCGCCGGCGCGACGTCCGCGGCGGTGGAGTCACTGTGAGAGGTAACTGACCGGATGTCGTCACGAGTCGTCCAATGCTCGGTTCCACGCGGCGGACGTGTTCCGAAGCGGACATCCACCGGTCGCCGCGGTCGGGTCGTGGTGGGAAGCGAATCGCTCGGCCGGCCGTACTCCGGCTCCGGCCTTCACCCGCTGTCCCGCCCTCGCCACGCGGAGATCATAGACGAGGATCTGATGTATAAGTCAGTGGTGTTGTGCGATGACCGACGCGAGGGGCATATTGGAACGTTCCCGTCAAGTCCAAAACGCGAATTCACCCGGCCAACTGTGGACAGATCACGTACATTCCGTACTGAGCGGTCGCTGTCTACCATCAGGCTCGTGCATGCTCCCCGTCCCTGAAAAAAGATGAGTTGTGCGTCAACCTGTGTGACGAGGGGTGCGTCATCTTCCTGCGCAGTCTGGCTACTTGGGCGTGGTGACATGGAATCGCGGTTAGAGTTGGCGGAACTGGGGGTGATTCCCCGCGGCCTCGGCGTCCGGCTCCCGGCAAGGGTGTCGGAGCGGTCATTTCGCAGGCTCCTCACGGCGGGGGATTTCCTGTGCGGGGCCCTGGCCTTCTGCGGAGTCGAGCTGGCCCGGCTCCAGCTGGGGGCCTACATCCCGGTTTACGACCTCGTCTTCGGCGCCACCCTGACGCTCGGCTGGCCTCTGGTCGTCGGCCTCGCGGGCGGGTATCGGGCACGCGCTCACGGCGAGGGCACGGCGGAGTTCCGCTCGGTGGCCCAGGGTGGGCTCGGGCTCACCGCGACCGTCGCGATCGGGGCATATCTGACGCAGACCATGGTGGCCCGGAGCTACGTCATGGCGATGCTGCCGCTCGCCACGGTGCTGACGCTGTTCTTCCGGCACCGGATGCGGAAGAGGCTGCACCGTCTGCGCTCCAGGGGCGAGTACATGCGGCGGGTCGTGGCCGTGGGACACCGGCAGTCCGTCCAGGAGCTGGTGCTGCAGCTGCGGCGGCAGCCGTACCACGGCATGCGGGTGGTGGCCGCATGCCTGCCGAACAGGCAGTTCCGCAGACAGCGCTCCGACATCGACGGCGTGCCCGTGCTCGGGGACTTCCGGGACGTGGCCGCAGTGGTCGACAAGGTCGACGCCGAGGCGGTCGCGGTCCTCGCGTGCCCCGAACTCCACGGCGCCGCGCTGCGCCGCCTCGCCTGGGCCATCGAGTCCGGGGGCACCGACCTCTTCGTCGCTCCGGCCCTGATGGACGTCGCCGGCCCGCGCATCAGCGTCCGCCCGGTCGCGGGGATGCCGCTGCTGCACGTCGAGCACCCCGAGCTCGAAGGATCGCGACGGCTGGTCAAGAACGCCTTCGACAGGATCGTGGCCGCGGCCTTTCTCCTGGTCCTCCTCGTCCCGATGCTGGTCATCGCGGCGCTCGTCCGCGCGACCAGCCCCGGTCCCGCGCTGTTCCGGCAGACGCGCATCGGCCGGTACGGCCGGGAGTTCGACATGCTGAAGTTCCGCACCATGGTCGTCGACGCCGAGCGGCTCAAGCTGGTCCTGGAGCAGTCCAACGAGTCGGACGGCGTGCTGTTCAAGATTCGGAACGATCCACGGATCACGCGGATCGGGCACCTGCTCCGCCGTTACTCGCTGGACGAGTTGCCGCAGCTCATCAACGTGCTGCGAGGAGAGATGTCGCTGGTCGGGCCGCGTCCGCCGCTGCCCGCCGAGGTCGACCAGTACGGCACGGACGTGCACCGGCGCCTGGTCGTCCGGCCGGGCATGACGGGGTTGTGGCAGGTGAGCGGCAGATCGGACCTGTCCTGGGAGGAGTCGGTCCGGCTGGACCTGCGCTACGTGGAGAACTGGTCGCTCATGATGGATCTTCAGGTGCTGTGGAAGACGTGGTCCGCGGTGACCGGGGGAAGAGGGGCCTACTGACATGAAGGCCCTCGTGCTCGCCGGCGGAGCCGGGACGAGGTTACGACCCATCACCCACACACGGGCGAAGCAACTGGTTCCGGTGGCCAACAAACCCGTCCTGTTCTACGGCCTGGAGGCGATCGCGGCCGCGGGGATCCGGGAGGCCGGCATCGTGGTGGGCGACACCCGCGCCGAGATAGAGGCCGCGGTCGGGGACGGCTCGGCGTTCGGGCTCGACGTCACCTACCTGAGCCAGGAGGCGCCGCTCGGACTGGCGCACGCGGTGCTGATCGCCCGCGACTACCTGGGCGACGACGACTTCGTCATGTACCTCGGCGACAATTTCGTCGTCGGCGGCATCGACGGGGTGGTCCGGCGCTTCCGTGCCCGGCGCCCGAGCGCCCAGATCATGCTCACCCAGGTCTCCGACCCGCGTCAGTTCGGGGTCGCAGAACTGGACGCGCGGGGACGCGTCGTCGGACTCGAAGAGAAGCCCCGCGCTCCGAAGAGCGACCTCGCGCTCGTGGGGGTCTATCTGTTCACCCCGGTCGTGCACGAGGCGGTCGCCGAACTCAAGCCGTCCGGGCGGGGCGAGCTGGAGATCACCGATGCCATCCAATGGCTCATCGACACCGGGCACGACGTCGAGCCCGAGGTGATCTCCGGGTACTGGAAGGACACCGGCAACGTCGCCGACATGCTGGAGGTCAACCGCCTCGTGCTCGAAGCGGTGGAGCCCCGGGTGGACGGCGAGGTTCGCGACTGCGAGCTCATCGGCAGGGTGGTGGTGGAGGCGGGCGCGTCGGTCCGCGGTTCCCGTATCGTGGGTCCCGCGATCATCGGCCCCCGGACCGTCGTCACGGACTCCTACGTCGGTCCCTTCACCTCGGTGGGGGAGGACTGCCGGTTGACGGACAGCGAGATCGAGTACTCCATCGTGCTTGCCCGTGCGTCGATCCAGGGGGTGCGACGGATCGAGGCCTCGCTCATCGGACACGACGTCGAGGTCACTCCGGCCCCCAACACGCCCAAGGCGCACCGGCTCGTGCTCGGTGATCACAGTAAGGTGCAGATCTCCCCATGAGAGTGCTCGTCACCGGCGGCGCCGGCTTCATCGGCTCCCACTACGTCCGGATGGCCGCCGCCGAGACCAATGACAAGATCACCGTGTTGGACGCGCTCACGTACGCGGGCAACCCGGCGAACCTGGAGCCCGTGTCAGGGCGCTTCGACTTCGTGCACGGCGACATCTGCGACGCGGAGCTGCTGGCGCACGTGGTTCCCGGCCACGACCTCGTGATCAACTTCGCCGCCGAGTCCCACGTCGACAGGTCGATCGCGGGCGCCGCGCCGTTCGTGCGGACGAACGTCCTCGGCACGCAGACGCTGATGCAGGCGTGCCTCGACGCGGGGGTCGGGAAGGTCGTGCACGTCTCGACCGACGAGGTGTACGGGTCGATCGACTCCGGGTCCTGGGACGAGTCCGCGCCCCTGCGCCCGCGCTCGCCGTACGCGGCCGCGAAGGCGGGGGGAGACCTGGTCGCCCTGGCCTACGGGGTGACCTACGGGCTGCCGGTCTCCGTCACCCGGTGCGGCAACAACTACGGGCCCTACCAGTATCCGGAGAAGGTGATCCCCCTCTTCATCACCAACCTGCTGGAGGGGGTGAAGGTCCCCCTCTACGGCGACGGGGGCAACGTCAGGGACTGGATCCACGTCGACGACCACTGCCGGGCGATCCGGCTCGTGACCGAGGTCGGGCAGCCGGGCGAGGTCTACCACGTCGCCGGCACGGCGGAGCTGACGAACCTGCGGCTCACCGAGAAGCTGCTCGCCGCGCTCGGGGCGGAGTGGGAGAGGGTCGAGCGGGTCGCCGACCGCATGGGCCACGACCGCCGCTACTCCCTGGACGACACGAAGCTGCGCGCCCTGGGCTACGAACCCCGGATCGCGTTCGACGAGGGCCTCGACGCCACCGTCCGCTGGTACGTCGACAACGCGGACTGGTGGCGCCCCCTCAAGCAGGCCCGGCCCTGACACCGACGACGACACCGCCCACGACGACACCGCCCACGACGACGCCGCCCACGACGACACCGCCCACGACGACACGGCACCGACCCGAGCACCCCGAGAGCGAACCTGATGACCCCCCGATGGCTGATCACCGGTGCCGGCGGCATGCTCGGCAGCACCCTGGTCGCCGTGCTGCGGACCGGACGGCACGAGGTCGTGCCGCTGGACCGTGCCCGGCTGGACCTGCGCGACCCGGCGGCCGTGCGGCCGGCCGTCCGCGAACTGCGGCCGGACGTGGTGGTGAACTGCGCCGGCTGGACCGCCGTCGACGACGCGGAGATCCATGAGGAGGAGGCGCTCGCCGTCAACGGCGACGCCGTGCGGATCCTCGCCGAGGCGTGCGGGGAGGTGGGCGCGCGGCTCGTGCAGCCGTCCACCGACTACGTCTTCGACGGCACCGGGCGGCGGCCGTACGCGGAGGACGCGCCGACGGCTCCGCTGAACGCCTACGGGCGCACCAAGCTCGCGGGCGAACAGGCGGTCCTCAAGACGCTGCCCGACTCCGGCTACGTCGTGCGCACGGCGTGGTTGTACGGCGCGACCGGAGGGAACTTCGTCCGCACCATGATCCGGCTGGCGGGCGAGCGGCCGACCGTCGACGTGGTGGACGACCAGTTCGGCCAGCCGACCTGGACGGACGACCTGGCCCACCAGATCATCCGGATGATCGGGGCCGGCGCGCCCCCCGGCGTCTACCACGGCACGAGCTCCGCGAGCACCTCCTGGCACGGCCTGGCCCGCGAGGTGTTCACGCTGCTCGGCGCCGACCCGGACCGGGTGCGCCCGGTGGCCTCCGCCGCCTTCCCGCGACCGGCTCCCCGCCCCGCCTTCGGCGTGCTCGGCCACGCCGCCTGGTCCCGGGCGGGGCTGGCGCCGATCCGCCACTGGCGGGACGCGCTGCACGCCGCCTGGCCCTCGCTGGTGGCCTGACATGTACCTGTCCGAGGCGCGAACGGGGGACACGCGGCCCCGGGACGAACGGCCGTCCGGACGGCGTCCGCTGCGGGTCGTCACGGGCAACGTCCTGGCGATCGGGATGGTCAGCCTGCTGACGGACGTCTCGTCCGAGATGGTCACGGCGATCCTGCCGCTCTACCTCGTCTTCGGCCTGGGCATGAGCACGGTGCAGTTCGGGATGCTCGACGGGGTGTACACGGGCGCCACCGCCGTGCTGCGCCTCGCCGGGGGACACGTCGCGGACCGGTTCCGGCGGCGCAAGGCGGTCGCCGGAGCCGGCTACGCCCTTTCGGCGGTGACCAAGCTCGGGTTCCTGCTGGCCGGCAGGTCGGCGCCCCTCCTCGGGCTCGTCATCGGCGTCGACCGGGCGGGCAAGGGCCTGCGGACGGCCCCGCGTGACGCGATCATCTCGCTGAGCGCGCCGTACGAGGCGCAGGGCCGCGCCTTCGGCGTGCACCGCGCGCTCGACACCGCCGGGGCCCTCGCCGGTCCGCTCGTCGCCTTCGGCGTGCTGGAACTGGCGCTCAACTCCTATGACGCCGTCTTCGTCACCAGCTTCTGCGTGGCCGTCCTCGGCGTGCTGGTGCTCGTGCTGTTCGTCCGGGAGCCGGACGGGGTGGCGCGCGGGCGCGCGCGGGTCTCGCTGGCCCAGGCCACGGCGCTGCTCGGTCCTGGGCCCTTCCGGCGGGTGCTCCTCGCCGTCGTGCCCCTGTCGCTGACGACGATCAGCGACGCCTTCCTCTATCTCCTCGTGCTGGAGCGGCTCGACGTCGCCGCGCGGTGGCTGCCGCTGCTGCCGGTCGTCGTGTCCGCGTCCTATCTCCTCGCCGCCGTGCCCGCCGGCCGGCTCGCCGATCGTCTCGGCCGGCCGAAGGTCGTCCTCGGAGGGTACGGCGCGCTGCTCGGCTGCTACCTCCTGGTGCTCGCCGCGGACCATCCGGTGGTGTCCGTGGCCGTGCTGCTTCTGCGGGGGCTCGGCTACGCGGCGACGGACGGCGTGGTCAGCGCGCTCGCCGGGCCGCTCCTCCCCGAACGGCGCCGGGCCACCGGGCTCGCCGTCGTGCAGACCGGCCAGGCGCTCGCCGCGATGGCCGCCTCCTGGATTTTCGGCGTCCTGTGGTCCTGGCTCGGGCCGCGGGCCGCCGTCGGCGTCATGGCGGCCGGGCTGGCGATCACGCTCGTGGCCGCCTTCCTCGTTCTCCCCAGAAATGGAGGTACCGGTGAAGAGTAGACATCGCGGTACGTCGTACGGCCGCCGGAGGGCTGAGCTGTGACCCGTCTCGATCGGCTCCGCGCCGCCGACCCCGCCGCCGCCGACCTCGTCGACCGCATGGTCGCCCTGTCGATCCGCGGGCTTCCTCCGGGGTACTCCGACGGAGAGTTCGTGTTCACCCGCCGCGGCCGGCGCGGACCCGACGGACGGTGGACGGCGGTGCCGGAGGGGCGCAGCATCAGGTACAGCGCCATCGTCGCGCTCGGCGTCGCGGCCCTGCCGGAGGACGGGCAGCGTGCCGCGCTCGCCGGCGACACCGCGCTCGACCTGACCGGGCACCTGGTCAAGCGCCTGCCGGAGGTGACCGGACTCGGCGACGTGGCGCTGATCTGCTGGGCCGCGGCCGAGAGCGGGCACGGCGACCTCGGCCTCGCCCTCGCCCGGCTGGCCGAGGTCGAGGACGCCCTCGACGGACCGGTCCCGACGGTCGAGGCCGCGTGGGCGCTCTCCGCGCTGGCCGCGGCGACGGCGGCCGGGGCGACCTCCGGGCTCGGCGAACGCCTCCGGAAGGCTCGCGGGCGCCTCCTTGCGGGGCTCGGCGAGGACCGGCTCTACCGTCATGTGATCGGGTCCGCGCCCTGGTACCGGGCTCATGTCGGCTGCTTCGCCGACCAGGTCTACCCGCTGCAGGCCCTCGCCCGGCTGCACGTCGTGAGCGGCGGCGACCCGGAGGCGCTCGCCGCCGCCGAGCGCGTGGCGGCGGGCATCTGCGGGGTCCAGGGACCGCAGGGCCAGTGGTGGTGGCACTACGACGCCCGTACGGGTGAGGTGGTCGAGGGCTACCCGGTGTACAGCGTCCACCAGCTGTCCATGGCGCCGATGGCGCTGCTCGACCTCGCGGACGCGGGCGGTACGTCGCACCTCGACGCGATCCGCCTGGGGCTGGGCTGGATGACCGGGCGACCGGAGACCGGCGAGGAACTGATCGTCGAAGAGCTCGGCCTGACCTGGCGCAAGGCTGCCCGGGAGGATCCGCGCAAACTCGTCAGAGGCGTACGCGCGATGTCCACGGCGGTCAGCAGGGGCACGCGGATCGGCGTGCTCGACAGGGTCTATCCGCCCGTGGCGGTCGACCACGAGTGCCGGCCGTACGAGCTGGGGTGGCTGCTCTACGCCTGGTTGTTCGAGGAGCTCGCGAAGTGAGGGCGCCCGCCGTGGTCTTCGGGACGCCGATCGATCCGCTCACGCTGCGGGACGCGGTCGAACGGTGCGTGTCCGCCGTCGAGACGCGCTCGTTCCTGTCGATCGGCATGGTGAACGCTGCGAAGCTCGTGCACATGCGGGCCCAGCCGGAACTGCGGCGGTCCGTCGTCCAGTGCGACATGATCCTGGCCGACGGGCAGGCGGTCGTGTGGGCCGCCCGGCTGCTCGGCCGGTCCCTGCCGGAGCGGGTGGCCGGCATCGACCTGTTCACGTCACTGCTCGGGGAGAGCGAGCGCCGCGGCCACCGGGTGTTCTTCCTCGGAGCGACCCGCGAGGTGCTCGACGCGTTGCTCGCGGAGATCCGCCGGCGCCACCCCGGATTGGTCGTGGCGGGAGCCAGGGACGGCTACTTCTCGGACGAGGAGGCGGGCGCCGTGGCCGAGGAGATCCGCGCGGCGGGCACCGAGCTGCTCTTCCTCGGCATGTCGTCGCCCAGGAAGGAGAGGTTCGTCGAGGCCTGGGGCGAACACACCGGCGCCTGCGTGGTGCATGGCGTGGGCGGCTCCTTCGACGTGCTGGCAGGGGTCGTCAGGCGGGCTCCCCTCGCCTGGCAGCGGGCCGGGCTGGAGTGGCTCTACCGGCTGCTCCAGGAGCCCCGGCGATTAGGGCCGCGCTATCTCCGCACGAACGGGGCGTTCATCCGCATGACCGCGCTGGAGCGGATCAGGGGGGCGAGCGCCGCGGCGCCGAGGCCCGCCCGGCCGGATCTGGGCGTCTCGGTGATCGTGGTGACCTACCGCAGCGCGGGTTACGTGACCGGTTGCCTGAAAGCCGTGGACAGGGCGCTCGAACACGCGCGGGGCGAGGGGATCACGGGAGAGCTCGTCGTCGTGGACAACGCCTCCGGCGACGACACGGTGGACGTGGTGCGGGGGGCGGCGCCCGGCGCCCGCATCGTGGCCCGCGAGGAGAACGACGGCTTCGCCGGGGGATGTCACGCCGGCGCCCGGATCGCGAGGGGCGGGCATCTGCTGTTCGTCAACCCCGACGCGGAGCTGGAGCCCGGCGCGGTCACCGCGCTGCTCGACGCGGCGCGGCGGCACCCCCACGCAGGGATCATCGGCGGCAGATGCGTCACCGAGAGCGGGGAGAGCGACCCGCGCTCGTGGTGGGGCCGGCCGACGCTGTGGTCGGCGCTCTGCTTCGGCCTGGGCCTGAGCACGGCCTTCCCCGGCCACCGGCTTCTCGACCCCGAGACGCCCCGGCCGTGGGCCGCCCCGGCGCCGGGCGGCGCTCCGGAGGAGTCGCGCGTGCCGATCGTCACGGGGGCGATGATGCTGGTGGACCGGCATGCCTGGGACGAGCTCGGCGGGTTCGACCGCGCGTTCTTCATGTACGGCGAGGACGCCGACCTCTGCCTGCGGGCGGCGCGGATGGGCTACCGCCCGATGGTCACCTCCACGGCGGCGTTCGTGCACCCGGGCGGCCTCTCGTCGAGCAGTCTGCGCAAGCAGGTCATGCTGCACACGGGGAAGGTCACCCTGATCCGGCGGCACTTCACGCCGGGCACGCGGTGGGCGGCGGTCCTGCTGCTGAAGTCGGGGGTGCTCCTGCGGGCGGTGCTGAGCAGATGGATGAGTCCGCCCGACGCGACCAGGCAGGGGCGTCCCACGTCGCGCCGGGACGACTGGCGCGCGCTGTGGGCCGCCAGGGCGCAGTGGACGCGGGGATGGCCGTCCCGATCGCCGTCATGACCGGCCTCCGCGACGTCGGCGGGACGGCGTCAGCGACTGCTGTCGTCCCTGAGCCAGGTGGTGAAGTCCCCGCGCCGTACGGCACGACGGGCACGGGTGCGGGCGAGCAGGGTCACCGCGAGGAACACGGCGAGGTGGGGGACCAGCCGGGGGGAGCGCGCCATGCCCGCGAGGTCGCGCACCCCGGTCCGCGCCGTCCGCCCGCCCGGACTCCCGTCCAGCTCCGCCACTCCGGTTACCGCGCGGACCCGACGGCGGATCAGGTCGCCGAGGGTGCGCGGCGGGTGGACCACGACCCTCGCCGTCCCCGTCACCGCCCGCTCGTGCGGCTGGAACGCCAGGGAGGCCGCCAGGTCGTCGGCCATGACGGAGGGGAGGGCGTCGAGCCGCGCCTGACCCTCCTCGCCGACGGCGATGACGCCCCGGCCGAACAGTCCCGCCCGCACCTCGGGCAGGCGGCTCCAGACGGCGTAGTAGGAACGCACCGGCCAGGGCCGGTCCGCCAGCGGGAGCGCGCGCTCGGGTGCCGTGGCGAGGACGCCGTCACCCCTCAGCGTGGCGCACATCGCCCGCGCGTCGGTCGTGCCGAGCTCGACGTCCGCGTCCACGTACAGGATCGGGAAGACGCCGGCCGCGGCGGCGCCCAGGCGCAGCGCCTCGCGCTTGGACGGCACGGGCGTCTCCAGCACGCGGACCCCCGGGAAGCCGCGGGCGACGTCCGCGGTGCCGTCCGTGCAGCCGTTGGCGACCACGACGACGTCCATCTCGCCCGGCTCGGCGTCACGGAGCAGCCCGGAGAGCAGCCGCCCGATCACGGTGGCCTCGTTGTGCGCCGGGACGACGACGGTCATGGCGGCCGGGACGGTCTCGGTCATGGACCGGATTATTCACCGAACACCCGAGGAGTGGCATGACTACCGAGGAACCCGTTATCGCCCCTTCGGCGGACGTCGACCCGAGCGCGGCGATCGGCAGGGGGACCCGGGTCTGGCATCTCGCGCAGGTCCGCGAGAAGGCGCGGATAGGCGTCTCCTGCATCCTCGGGCGGGGGGCGTACGTCGGCCCCGGCGTCGTGCTGGGCGACAACGTGAAGGTCCAGAACTACGCGCTCGTCTACGAGCCCGCGGTGCTGGAGGACGGCGTCTTCATCGGCCCGGCGGCCGTGCTGACCAACGACCTCTACCCGCGCTCGGCCGACCTGACCGGACGGCTCAAGCGCGACGGGGACTGGGAGGCCCGCGGCGTCCAGGTGCGGGAGGGGGCGGCCGTCGGAGCGCGGGCCGTGATCGTCGCCGGACGGACGATCGGCCGGTACGCGCTGGTCGCCGCCGGCGCGGTGGTGACCCGGGACGTGCCCGACTTCGCGCTGGTCGCGGGCAACCCGGCGCGGCGGATCGGATGGGTCGGGCGAGCGGGCCGGCCGCTCACGCCGTCCTCGGACGGCGGATGGATCTGTCCGGAGACGGGCGAGCGGTACGTGGAGGACGCGGGGCTGCTCGCCCTCGCCTGAAACAGGCGGCGGAAAGCGCCCGATCAGCACTGAAACAGCCCTGGCGGCCGTCGGGCAGGGCACGGCGAGCGCTTCGCGAGACGCCGGATGCCAGGGGCGGAAAGCGGAGAAGTGACGATGAGCACGCGGACGCGTCTGGTGGCCTTGGCGGCCGCGACGGTCCTTCTGGCGGTCGCGGCGTGGGTCTACACGGCCAACGCGGCGAAGCGGGTGCGGCAGGAGACGACGGCGGCCGCGGCGTCCTCCCGGCCCGGCCGGGTCGACCTCGACGGGCCCGGCCGGTTGGTGTTCGTGACCGCCGGGGCGGGTGGCGGAAAGGTGGCCTCCACCGGCCTGCCGTCCGGTCCGGTGCCCGCGGACGGACCCCGGGAGGTGTCGGGGCTGGAGTGCGTACGTTTCTACACGGCGGCCGGTTCGGGCGTCTGCCTGACGGCGGTGCGCTCGGCGGTGGCCAGGTTCTACGCGGTCATGGTGGACGCCCGGCTGCGGGAGACGCGGCGGATCGAGCTGCCGGGGGCGCCGAGCCGCGCCCGCGTGTCGCCGACCGGCCGCATGGTCTCCTGGACGGTCTTTGTCAACGGGGACTCCTACGCCGGCCTTGGCTTCTCGACCCGCACCGGCGTCCTCGACACCAGGACCGGCGCCCTCGTCGAGAACCTGGAGGCGTTCACGCTGGTGATGAAGGGCAAGGTGCACCGGCCGGCCGACCTGAACTACTGGGGGGTCACCTTCGACCACGACGACAACCGCTTCTACGCGACGGTGTCGACCGGGGGCTCCACCTATCTGGTGCGGGGCGACTTCGCGAGGCGCCGGATGGAGACGGTGCGGGAGAACGTCGAGTGCCCGTCGCTGTCCCCGGACGGGACGCGGGTCGTCTACAAGAAGCGGGTCGCCGACGGCACCGCGATCTGGCGGCTGCACGTCCTCGATCTGCGCAGCGGACGCGACGTCGAACTGGCCGAGACCGCCTCCGTCGACGACCAGGCGGCCTGGCTCGACGACCACGACGTGATGTACGCACGGGTACGCGGCGAGAACACCACCGACGTCTACACCGTGCCCGCCGACGGCTCCGGGACGCCCCGTCCGCTCCTGCGCGACGCCCGTTCTCCCGCGGTGGCGGGGTGAGCGATGGATCGATCCATCTGGTCCCTCATACCGGTAAACCGATGTGGCTCAGGTGACGTCGATTATGTGGGTTTTCTCTGGTGTACGTCCGGCGTCCGATGCGCCTGCGGCACCTACTTTGTAAGGAACGTCAATGAGACTTCGAGTCGCCATCCTCGGCGCGCTGTTCGCCGTGTTCGCGATTCCCGTTCCGGCGCAGGCCGCGGGGGCCTGCGGCCCAGGTGGAAACGCGATTACCTGCGAAAATGAGATTTCGGGGACATCTCCGGACGAATGGGATTCAGAGCGCGATACATCCGACGGATCCACTATTGAGGGCTATTCCGGCCAATTCAGCGTCGCCTCCGGCGCCACGGTCAACTTCAAGATCCGTACGAGCGCCACGGCGTTCACGGTGAAGATTTACCGGCTCGGCTACTACCAGGGCAACGGCGCGCGGTTCGTCACGCAACTGACGCCGAACGTCGCCGTCGCCCGGGCCAACCCGGCCACCTGCCCCACCAACGACACCACCGGTCTCACCGAGTGCTCCTGGAACACCGTGGCGAGCTGGGTGGTCCCGTCCGGCCAGATTTCGGGCATCTACTTCGCCCACCTCGTGCGTACGGACGGCACGACCGACGGCAACAAGATCGTGTTCGTGGTGCGTGACGACGCCAGCACCAGCGCCCTGCTCTTCAAGACCTCCGACACCACCTGGCAGGCGTACAACGACTGGGGCGGCAACAGCCTGTACTCCGGCAGTGCCAACACGGCCACGGGCCGCGCCGTCAAGGTGAGCTACAACCGCCCGTTCCACAACCGTGTCGGCACGACCGCCCGGGACTACCTGTTCAACGCCGAGTACCCGATGGTCCGCTTCCTGGAGCGCAACGGGTACGACATCAGTTACGTCGGCAGCATGGACGTGGCCCGGAACCCCGGCGCGCTGCTGCACCACAGGACCCTGCTGTCGGTCGGCCACGACGAGTACTGGTCGGGGGCCGAGCGCGACGCCTTCACCGCGGCCAGGGACGCCGGGGTCAACCTCGCGTTCTTCAGCGGCAACGAGGTCTTCTGGAAGACCCGGTGGGAGAACGGCGCCGGCGACGCCCCGTACCGGACGCTGGTCAGCTACAAGGAAACCCACGACAACGCGAAGACCGATCCGTCCGGGACCTGGACGGGCACCTGGCGCGATCCGCGCTTCAGCCCGCCGGCCGACGGCGGCAAGCCGGAGAACAGCCTCACCGGCACGTTGTGGACGGTCAACTGCTGCACCTACGCCATGACCGTCCCCGCCGCCGAGGGCAGGCTGCGGCTCTGGCGCAACACGAACCTGGCCACTCGCGCCCTGCTCGGTCAGCCCACGACGTTGCCCGACGGCACGCTCGGATACGAGTGGGACGAGGACGTGGACAACGGGTCGCGTCCCGCCGGTCTGTTCCGCATGTCGAGCACGACGGTGGACGTCCCGGCGAAGATCCAGGACTGGGGCACGAACGTGGCGGACGGCACCGCCACCCACAGTCTGACGATGTACCGCGCGGCGAGCGGAGCCCTCGTGTTCGGCGCGGGCACCGTCCAGTGGGCGTGGGGCCTCGACGCCGAGCACGACGGCGACACCCCGGCCGCCGACCCGAACATGCAGCAGGCCACGGTCAACGTCCTGGCCGACATGGGCGTGCAGCCCGCCTCGCTGATGCCGGACCTCGACGCGGCCGCCGCGTCGTCCGACCACACCGCCCCGACGTCGACGATCACCAGTCCGCTGCTCAACGCGTCGCTGAACAGCGGCGCCACGGTGACCGTCACCGGGACCGCGTCCGACTCGGGCGGCGGCAGGGTCGGCGGCGTGGAGGTCTCCACCGACGGCGGCGCCACGTGGCATCCCGCGAACGGCCGTGAGAGCTGGTCCTACACCTGGACGGCCACCGGGTCCGGCACGGTGAACATCAAGAGCCGGGCGGTCGACGACAGCGCCAACCTGGAGACACCCGGCGCCGGGCGCAACGTGACCGTCAAGTGCCCGTGCAGCCTCTACCCGTCCTCCTACGTCCCGTCGATCCCGACGGGCACCGACACCTCGGCCCTGGAACTCGGCGTGAAGTTCCGCTCGTCGGTCAACGGCTGGGTCACCGGCGTCAGGTTCTACAAGGGCACGGGCAACAGCGGGACCCACACGGGCTCCCTGTGGAAGACCGACGGAACGCTCCTCGCCACCGGCACGTTCGTCAACGAGACCGCGACCGGATGGCAGACGCTGGTCTTCCCCGGCGCCGTCACCGTGACCGCGGGCACCACCTACGTCGCCTCCTACTACGCGCCGGCGGGGCGCTACTCCTCGACCCCCGGAGCCTTCTGGGGCCAGTCGTACTCGCGGGCGCCGCTGACCGCGCCCAGCACCGCGGAAGCCGACGGCAACGGCGTCTACCGGATGGGCGCCGGATTCCCCAACAGCTCCTACCGGGGCGGCGACTACGGCGTGGACGTCGTGTTCGCCACCCAGGACACGTTCCCCCCGAGCGTCGTCAACGCGACGCCGTACGCCGGCTCCTCCAGCGTGCCGACGAACGCGACCCCGACGATCACGTTCAACGAGCCGATCCAGAGCGGCTTCGGGACGCTCACGGTCAAGGGCCCGGGCGGCGTCACGATCCCCGGCACGGCGTCACTCGACGGCTCGGCCGCCAAGCTGACCTTCACCCCGTCGGGGGCGCTCGCCGCGAACACCGGCTACACCGTGGCCGTCAGCGGGACCAAGGACACGGCGGGCAACACCATGCAGGGGACCTACAGCTTCACCTTCGTCACGGCGAAGGCGACGCTGCCCCCCGGGCAGTGCCCCTGCTCCATCTGGGACGACCTCGCCCTTCCCGCGACGGCGAGCACGAACGACCCCAGCGAGGTGGAGCTCGGCGTGAAGTTCCGCGCCTCCGTCGACGGTCTTGTCACCGGCATCCGCTTCTACAAGGGCGTGGCGAACACCGGTACCCACATCGGGACCCTTTGGTCGGCCGCGGGCACCGCCCTCGCCTCGGCCACCTTCAACAACGAGTCGACCCTCGGCTGGCAGGAGGTGACCTTCTCCTCGCCGGTGCCGGTCACCGAGGGCACCACCTACGTCGCGTCGTACCACACCATGGCCGGCAACTACGCGGTGACGAGTTCCGGGCTGTCCTCGGCCGTCACCCGGGGGCCGCTCACGGCGCTGGGCAACGGCCAGGAGGGGGGCAACGGCGTGTACGCCTACGGCTCCCGGCGGTTCCCCACCGGGTCGTGGGGGGCCTCCAACTACTGGGTCGACGTGATGTTCTCGGTGCCGCCGGACGTCGCCGCGCCGACCGTCGCGCGTAAGGCGCCGTCCGACGCCGCCACCGGCGTCCCGGCCTCCACCGCCATCAGGGCGACCTTCAGCGAGGCCGTGCAGACCGGCACCCCGGTGATCACGGTGGAGGGGCCGGGCGGCGTGCTGGTCAGCGGCGGCGCCTCGCTCGACCCGGCCAGGAAGGTGCTCACGTTCACACCGGCCGCCGCCCTGGGCGACGGCAAGCAGTACACGGTGCGGGTGAGCGGAGCCAAGGACGACGCGGGCAACACCATGGTGCAGACCCAGTGGTCGTTCACGACGACCGGCGCCTGCCCGTGCTCCATCTGGGAGAGCGACGCCGTTCCCGGCAACGTGGCCGAGAACGACGCCTCGGGGATCGAGGTGGGCGTCAAGTTCCGGTCCGACGTGGCCGGTGAGATCACCGGGATCCGCTTCTACAAGGGCCCGGGCAACAGTGGAACGCACATCGGCAGCCTGTGGGCGGCCGACGGCACGCGCCTCGCCACCGGCACCTTCTCCGCCGAGACGTCCGGCGGCTGGCAGACGCTGCTGTTCACCACCCCGGTGCCGATCGCCGCGGGCACGACGTACGTCGCGTCCTACTACGCGCCGAACGGCCACTACTCGGGAGACGGGGGTTACTTCAACTCCGGTCCCGCCGTCAACGGCCACCTGACCGCGCTCGCCAACGGCGGCGGATCCGCCGGAAACGGCGTGTACGCCTACGGCGGCGCGTCCCAGTTCCCGCAGAACACCTACAACGGCGCCAACTACTGGGTCGACGTCGTCTTCCACCCCTAGGCAGAGGCGGCGGGCCGTGCCGGGAAGCGGCGCGGCCCGCCGCCCTGTGTCTCGACAGAAGGGACAACAGTGTCTTCACCGATCGGGCTGGCCGTCATCGGCGCCGGGTACTGGGGGCCGAACCTGGTCCGCAACGCGCAGGCGACGCCCGCACTGCGGCTGGAGTGGCTCTGCGACCTGGACCTCGGCCGAGCCCGGTCGGTGCTCGGGTCCTACTCCACGGTGCGGGCCACCGCGTCCGTCGAGCAGGTGCTCGCGGACCCGTCCGTGGCCGCCGTCGCCATCGCGACCCCGGCGGCCACCCACTTCGAACTCGTCCGCGCCGCGCTCGAAGCCGGCAAGCACGTGCTGGTGGAGAAGCCCCTCACACCGGACGCGGAGGAGGCGGGCAAACTGGTCGAGCTGGCCGAGGAATCGGGCCTGGCACTCATGCTCGACCACACCTACTGCTACACCCCCGCCGTCCGGCACATCCGTGAGCTGGTCCGCGGCGGCGGCGTGGGCGACGTCCAGTTCATCGACTCGGTCCGCATCAACCTCGGGCTGGTCCAGCCCGACGTGGACGTCCTGTGGGATCTCGCGCCCCACGACCTGTCCATCCTCGACTTCGTCCTCCCCGACGACGTGCGGCCGATCGCGGTGGCGACGCACGGCGCGGATCCGATCGGAGCGGGCCGCACCTGCGTGGCCTACCTGACCCTGTGGCTGTCCACCGGGAGCATCGCCCACATCCACGTCAACTGGCTGAGTCCCACGAAGATCCGGACGATGGTGCTCGGCGGTTCGCGCCGCACGGTCGTCTGGGACGACCTGAACCCCTCCCAGCGGGTCGGCGTCTACGACCGGGGCGTGGACCGGCGACCCGGCGAGCTCGGCCCCGACGAGCGCCACCGGGCCCTCATCTCCTACCGGCTGGGTGACATCCATGTGCCGGCCCTGCCCGAAGGCGAGGCCCTGCGCGGGGTGATGAGCGAGTTCGCGAGCGCCATCGCCGAGGGCCGGGCGCCGCTGACCGACGGACGTTCCGGGCTGCGGATCCTGCGTTTGCTGGAAGCGGCGTCCCGCAGCCTCAACAATGGTGGCGTACGGGTCGAACTGTGATCATCCCCCGCCCCCACTCGGTGATCCGACCAATCGAATGAGGAGTCAATGACACACGCGTATCCGGCACTGACCGGCAGCCGGTGCCTCGTCACCGGAGGTGCGGGAACGATCGGATCGGCCGTCGCCGACCAGCTCGCGCGGGCCGGAGCCGGCGAGATCGTCGTCCTGGACAACCTCGTCCGCGGCCGCAGGGAGAACCTGGCGCAGGCGGGCGGGGCGGTGCGCCTGGTCGAAGGCGACATCCTGGACCGGGACCTGGTCAGGAGCCTCACCGAGGGCGTGGACTACGTCTTCCACCTGGCGGCCATCCGCATCACCCAGTGCGTGGAGGAGCCCCGCCTGGCCAACGACGTCCTGGTCAACGGCACGCTCAACGTGGTCGAGGCGGCGGTGGACGCGGGCGTGCGCAAGGTCGTGGCCTCCTCCTCCGCCTCCGTCTACGGCCTGGCCGAGGTCTTCCCCACGTCGGAGAACCACCACCCGTACGACAACGACACGCTCTACGGCGCGGCGAAGCTGTACAACGAGGGCATGCTGCGCAGCTTCCGGGCCACGCGCGGCCTCGACTACGTGGCGCTGCGGTACTTCAACGTCTACGGCCCCCGCATGGACGTCCACGGGCTCTACACGGAAGTGCTCATCCGATGGATGGAGCGGATCGCCGGAGGGCAGCCGCCGCTGATCCTCGGCGATGGCAAGCAGACGATGGACTTCGTCTACACCGAGGACATCGCGAGGGCCAATCTGGCCGCGGCGGCGGCCGACGTGAGCGGCGAGGTCTTCAACATCGCCGGCGGCACCGAGATCAGCCTGACCGGCGTCGCCGAGGCCCTGCTCCGCGTGATGGGCAGTGACCTGCGGCCGGAGTACGGGCCGCCGCGCCAGGTGAACAACGTCACGCGGCGGCTCGCCGACATCTCCCGCGCGGTGGAGCTCCTCGGCTGGAAGCCGGAGATCGGCCTGGAGGAGGGGCTCTCCCGCCTCGTCGCCTGGTGGCGGGAGGCGACGGACGCGGCGGCGGGTGGCCGGGCGCGGTGAGCGAAGGGCTCCTCGTCTACTTCGCGGGAAGCCACTACGACGGCTCCGTGGCGGGGACCGACCGCCACATCGCCGACCGCCTGGCCACCGGACGCGACGTGCTCTACGTCAACCCGCCCGTCGCGGTCGCGGCCCGCAGGCGGAGGCCGGAGCTGGCGGGCACGCTGGCACGCCCGCCGCTGGACGCGGCGGGTCCCGGCCTGACCCTGCTCACCGTCCGGGTGCCGCCCGCGCGCACCCGGCCGGGCGTCTACCCGCTCGGCGTCGCGCTGACCCGCCGTGCGGTACGGCGGGCGCTGCGCGGCCTGGGACGGCGGGCCGACGCGGTGATCGCCGCGAACTACGACGACGTCCTCGGCACGGCCGAGGGCGCGCGCACCCTGTTCTACGCCACCGACGACCTGGTGGCCGGCGCCCCGATGATGGGACTGCCGGTGCGGACCATGATCAGAGCCGAGGCGCGGCAACTGCGCAAGGCGGACGCGGTCGCGGTGGTCAGCCCGGCGCTGCGCGACCGGTTCGCCGCGCTGGGGCGGGCCGCCGAGCTGGTCCCGAACGGCTGCGACGTGGCCGCCTACGCCGATGTGGACGACGCGCCGCCTCCGCCGGACGTGCCCTTCACTCCGGCGGACGGCCCGGTCGCGGGGTTCGTGGGCAACATCAACGAGCGGACCGACATCGCGTTCCTGGAGGCGGTGGCCGCCGCCGGACCGCTGCTCCTCGTCGGCCCCCGGAAGCCGGGCTTCGCCCCCGGCCGGTTCGACGAGCTGATCCGGCGGCCCACCGTCCGATGGGTGGGGCACAAACCCTTCGCGGAGCTTCCGTCCTACCTGCGGATGATCGACGTGGGACTGACGCCGTACGCCGACACCCCGTTCAACCAGGCCAGTTTTCCGCTGAAGACGCTGGAGTACCTGGCGGCGGGCCGCGCGGTCGTCTCCTCCGAACTGCCGGCCACCGCGCTGCTGCGGAGCGAGCCGGACGGCCGGGAGCTGATCAGGACGGCCCGCTCGCCGGAGGAGTTCGCCCGGGCCGTCGCGGAGGCGGCGCGGGAGCCGCGCACCCCCGGCCTGGCCGGGCGCCGCAGGGCCTTCGCCGCGCGGCACGACTGGTCGCAACGCGCCCTGGCGCTGGCCGGGCTGCTCGACAACGAGACGAGGGAGGTGTCACGGGCGTGATACCCGTGATGAAGCCGTGGTTCGGGCCGGAGGAGGCGGCCGCGGTCGCCGCGGCGGTGGAGTCCGGCTGGGTGGCCCAGGGGCCGAGGGTCGCGGAGTTCGAGGCGGCGTTCGCGGCGAGGATGAGCGCCGCCCACGGCGTCGCCCTGTCCTCCTGCACGACTGCGCTCCACCTCGCACTGCTGCTCGCCGGAGTGGAGGAGGGCGACGAGGTCGTCGTGCCCTCGCTCTCCTTCATCGCGACGGCCAACGCCGTCCGCTACCTCCGCGCGGTTCCCGTCTTCGCGGACGTCGAGCCCACCACCGCCAACCTCACCCCGGAGACCGTGGAGGCGGCCCTGACCGGCCGTACCCGCGCGGTGATCCTGGTGCATCAGGCGGGCACTCCGGCGGACGCCGACGCGGTGCGCGCGGTCTGCGAGCCGCGGGGGATCGCCGTCGTCGAGGACGCCGCGTGCGCCGCGGGCTCGGTCTACAAGGGCCGTCCGGTCGGCGCGGACGCGCTGGTGGCCGCGTGGTCGTTCCACCCGCGCAAGCTCCTCACCACCGGCGAGGGCGGAATGATCACCACGGGGAACGGGGAGTGGGCGGCCCGCGCCAGGCGGTTGCGCGAGCACGGCATGAGCGTCAGCGCGGCCGACAGGCACGCCGCCGGCGCCACCCCCATCCTGGAGCAGTACCTGGAGACCGGCTTCAACTACCGCATGACCGACATGCAGGCCGCGCTGGGCCTGGTCCAGCTGGCCAAGCTCAACGCGATGGTCGCCCGCCGCAGGTCGCTGGCCGCCCGCTACCACGACCTGCTGAGCGACATCCCGGGCCTGTACGCGATCCGCGACCCGCGGCACGGCGAGACCAACTACCAGGGCTTCTGGGTCCTGCCGCCCGAGGACTTCCCGGTCGGCCGCGACGAGCTGCTGCGGCTCCTCGGCGAGGCGGGGGTGTCGGCCCGGCGCGGCATCATGGCGGCTCACCTGGAGCCCGCGTACGCCTCCGACGCGAAGGCCGACCTGCCGGTCACCGAGCGGCTCACCCGCGACTCGCTGATCCTGCCGCTCCACCACGACCTGACCGAGCGGGACCAGGAGGTCGTGGTGGGAGTCATCAGGGCGGCGAGCCGGGCATGAGGATCCTCGTCTACCCCCACACCATGGAGGTCGGGGGGAGCCAGCTCAACGCCATCGAGCTCGCGGCGGCGGTACGCGACCTCGGACACGAGGTCATGCTGGTGAGCGATCCCGGGCCGCTCGTCGAGCGGGTCAGGGCGGCGGGGCTGGAACACGTCGAGCTGGACCCGGCGAGGCGGCGCCCCGACCCGCCCACCATCCGGATGATCAGAAGGCTGGTCGCCGAGCGGGGCATCGACGTCGTGCACGGATACGAGTGGCCGCCGGGGCTGGAGGCGTACTTCGCCACGTTCGGCAGGTCGTCCGCCGCGGCCGTGTGCACGGTGATGTCCGCCGGCGTCGCGCCGTTCCTGCCCCCCGAGCTGCCGCTCGTCGTGGGTACGGAGGAACTGCGGGAGCTGGAGGCCGGGCGCCGCCGGTACGTGCGTCTCATCGAGCCGCCGGTGGACGTCGTCGCCAACGCGCCCGGCGTCCCCTCCGGGGAGTTCACCGCCCGCTTCGGCCTGGGGGACGACCGCCTCAACGTCGTCGTGGTGTGCCGCCTCGTGCCGGAGCTCAAGCTGGAGGGCCTGCTGACGGCCGTCGACGTCGTGGGCCGCCTGGCCGCCGAACTGCCGGTCCGGCTGGTCGTCGTCGGCGACGGCGCGGCCCGCGACCAGGTGGAGCGGCGGGCCGCCGAGGCCAACGCCAGGGCGGGTGAGCGGGTCGTCGTGCTGACCGGCGAGCTGTTCGACCCCCGGCCGGCGTACGCGTGCGGCGCGGTCGCGATCGGCATGGGCGGGTCGGCGCTGCGCGCCCTCGCCTTCGGCTGCCCGCTCGTCGTGCAGGGCGAGGCGGGGTTCTTCGAGACGCTCACCCCGCGGACCGTCGACCGCTTCCTCACCGGCGGCTGGTACGGCCTCGGGAACGGCGCCGCCGAGGGTCCCCGCAGGCTGGAGGAGGCGCTTCGCCCGCTGCTGACGGACGCCGGACTGCGGACCGAGCTCGGCGCCTTCGGCCGCTCGCTCGTCGTGGAGCGTTTCAGTCTCCAGAGCGCGGCCCGCGTGCAGGAGGGCGTCTACCGGGACGCGCTGACCGGGGCGGGCCCGCGCGGCTCGCTGCGCTCGGCGCTCGGCTCGTCGGCCGCCGTGGTCGGCTACAAGGTGCGCCGCAAGTACGCGCGGGCGCGGGGCCGGGCGCCCGCCGACGACTTCAACGCCGTGGCGGCCGCCCGTGCGGAGCCGATGGCGGACAAGCGGTGAGCCGGTTACGGAGCATCCGGGTGCGGGACGGCGACTCTCTGTTCGGGCAGGCGTCCCGGGCCCTCGGCTGGAGCCTCGTCAACACCGTCGTGGGAAGGCTCAGCACGCTCGCCATCGGCATCGTGCTCGCCCGGCTGCTCGGGCCGGCCGAGTTCGGCACGTTCGCCGTCGCCATGGTGGCCCTGCTGGCCGTGCTGAGCTTCAACGAGCTGGGGGTGAGCCTGGCCATCGTCCGCTGGCCGGGGGACCCGAAGGAGATCGCTCCCACGGTCGCGACCATCTCCCTCGTCTCCAGCGGCCTGATCTACCTCGCCTGCTTCGCCGGCGCGCCGGCGTTCGCCGCGGCCATGGGCAATCCGCAGGCCGCGCCCGTCGTGCGGCTGCTCGCCCTCAACGTGCTGGTGAGCGGGGCGGTGGCCGCCCCCGCCGCCATGCTCCAGAGATACTTCAGGCAGGACAGGAAGGCCGTCGCCGACCAGGTGAACAACTGGCTGGGCGCGCTCGTGTCGATCGCCCTCGCCCTGGCCGGATGGGGCGCGATGAGCCTCGCGGTCGGGCGCCTGGCCGGTGCCGCCGGGTCGGCCCTCCTGTACATCGGGTTCGCGCCGGGCGGGCTCCGGCTCGGGTTCGACCTCTCGGTGGCCCGCAGGCTGCTGCGGTTCGGCCTGCCGCTCGCGGGGTCGAGCATCGTCGTCTTCCTCGTCGCCAACCTCGACCAGTTCGTCGTGGGGCATCTGCTGGGGGCCACCGCCCTCGGCTTCTACGTGCTGGCCTTCAACCTGTCCAACTGGCCGGTGAGCGTGTTCTCCCAGCCGGTGCGCAGCGTGGCCCCCGCCGCCTTCGCCCGGCTGCAGCACGACCCGCCGGCGCTGCGCGGGGCCTTCACCTCCACGGCCGGGCTTCTCGTCGCGGTGACGGTGCCCGTGTGCCTGCTGCTGGCCGGGGCCGCCGGGCCGCTCGTCCGGTTCGTCTACGGACCGGTGTGGGAGCCGGCCGCCTCCGCCCTGGTGTGGCTGGCCGTCTTCGGCGCGTTGCGGATCGCCTACGAGCTCGTCTACGACTACTTCGTGGTGCTCGCCTGCTCACGGGTGGTGTTCACCGTGCAGGTGATCTGGCTGATCCTGCTCGCCCCGGCGCTCGTGGTCGCGGTGCGCGCGTACGGCTTCGCCGGGGCGGGCGTCGCGCACGTCGCCGTCGCGGTGCTCGTCGTGCTGCCCATCTACCTGCGCGAGCTGAGGCGGGTCGGGGTCGGCGCGCTGGGCCTGGCGGCGAGCGTCGCGCCCGGCGTCGCCGGCGGCCTGCTCGCCGGGCTGGCCGCCGCGCTCATCGCCTGGCTGATCAGGATCGACGTGGTGGCCCTGCTCCTGGCGGGGTCCGTCACGCTGGCGGTGGTCGGCGCGCTCGTCTACCTGAAGAGGGGGGCGCTGCGCGGCCTGCGGGGCGCCGGCGCGGTGGCGGCGGAGGCCGCGACGTGATCCCCGAGGATCTGGTGCTCGTCGGGGCGGGGGGCTTCGCCAGGGAGACCGCCCAGCTGGCGCTGGCGTCCGCCGGCCGCTGGCGGCTGCTCGGCTTCCTGGACGACGACCCGGCCCGCCATGGGACCCTCGTGGACGGCCTGCCCGTCCTCGGCGGCGTCGCCGCGCTGCCGGACCACGCCCGGCTCGTCGTCTGCACCGGCAGGCCGGACGACTACGCCAGCCGCCTCCGGATCGTGGCACGGCTCGGCCTGCCCGCGGAACGGTACGCCACCCTCGTGCACCCCACCGCCGTGGTGTCCGCAACCTCCCGGGTGGGTCCCGGATCGGTGGTGCAGGCACAGTGCGTGCTGACCGCCTCGGTCGAGGTGGGCGCCCATGTCGCGGTGATGCCCCACGTCACCCTCACCCATGACGACGTGGTGGAGGACTTCGCCACCATCGCCTCCGGCGTACGGCTGGCGGGCGGGGTGCGGATCCGCCGCGGCGCCTACCTGGGCGCCGGGGCGCTCGTCCGGGAGAACCGTACCGTCGGGGCCTGGTCGCTCGTCGGCATGGGGTCGGTCGTGACCAGGGACGTGCCCGAGGGCGAGGTGTGGGCGGGCAACCCCGCCCGGTACCTCCGCCCGGCGCCCGTGAATCCAACGTGACAGCCACATGGCAGAAGGAGCTTCTGTGATCCCGTTCGTCGACCTGCGGGCCGCTCACGAGGAGGTGGCGGAGGAGATCGACGCCGGCTTCGCCCGCGTGCTCGGCTCCACCGCCTTCATGCAGGGGCCGGACGTGGCCGCGTTCGAGGAGGAGTACGCCGCCTTCAGCGGCGTCGCGCACTGCGTCGGCGTCGCGAACGGCACCGACGCGATCGAACTCGCGCTGCGAGCGCTGGGGGCGGGACCCGGATCGGAGGTGGTCCTGCCCGCCAACACGTTCGTGGCCACCGCCGAGGCGGTGCTCAGGGCGGGGGCACGGCCGGTCCTCGTCGACGCCGAGCCGGCCCGCCTGCTGATCGACCCGGACCGGCTCGCCGCCGCGATCACCCCGCGCACCGCGGCGATCGTCCCCGTCCACCTGTACGGCCGGCTGGCCCGGATGGACCGGATCGCCGAGGTCGCCGGGGACGTTCCGGTCCTGGAGGACGCCGCCCAGTCCCAGGGCGCGACCCGCGACGGAGTCGGCTCCGGCGGATTCGGAGCCATCGCCGCCACCAGCTTCTACCCCGGCAAGAACCTCGGCGCGTACGGCGACGCGGGCGCGGTCACCACCGGCTCGGCCGAGCTGGCCAGAAGGGTGCGCCTGCTGGGCAACCACGGCAGCGTCGTGAAATACCGGCACGAGACGCTCGGCTTCAACTCACGCCTCGACACTCTCCAGGCCGTGGTGCTGCGTGCGAAGCTGCGGCGGCTCGCCGAGTGGAACGACCGGCGGCGGAGGGCGGCGGCCCGTTACGGCGAGTTGCTGGCCGACCTCGTGGACGCGGGGGTGACCCTCCCGGCCTCTCCTGAGGAGGCGCTGGGCACCGACCATGTCTGGCACCTCTACGTGATCCGGGTGCCCGACCGCGACCGCGTGCTCGCCGGTCTGCACGAGCAGGGGGTGCAGGCCCAGATCCACTACCCGGTGCCGGTGCACCTCCAGCCGGCGTTCGCGGACCTCGGGTATCGCGCGGGCGACTTCCCGGTGGCCGAGCGCGCGGCCGGAGAGATCCTCTCCCTGCCGATCTTCCCGCACATCACTCCGGAACAGCAGGAGGAGGTGGCCGGGGCGCTCCGCAAGGCGCTGTGACCTCTGGCCCGGAACCCGGCGGCACGGCCGCTTGGTGGTCACGTCCGTAAATCCTTCGGGGGTTACGCAGCGACGTCGAGTACGCCAGGCCGATGCTCGCAGTGATCCTGCTGCTGGGAGTGATGCTCTTTCTGTTCGTGTCGCTCGATCCGGGCTGTCAGGTCCTCGAGGTCGGCCGGGGTGAACTTCCATCTGAAGGGCCGAGCGGTCTCGTTGTAACGCCGCCAGGGTGGGGTGGCAGCGGCAGCGGGCCTGGATCGATGTTTTCTCATCGGAGGAGATCACGTACTCGTGCCGGTGAGTGGTTGCCCGTCCCAGACCCGCTGGTAGAGGTCCAGCAGGCGGGCGGCCCTGGTGGCGAAGTCGGGGTCGCGGATGAATATCCACGAGGCCTACTGCCAGGGCTCGACTGTGCCTGCGGCCTCTACCTCAGCCAACGCTGACCCATGCACCCCCGACGGACTTACTAACGAGACCACTTAGTCATTTCTTGGACCAATAGCACAAGGCACGGCATCGAATTCGGTTCTTCGCCTCTTGACTGTTGGGCGATCGCACGTCTGGTTACCACAGTCGGCGAGGGCGTGCGACCGCGGCGCGCGAGGTCGTCAACTCACGAGTAGCTCATCTCCGCCAGGCCCTTCTCCAGCGTCACGTCAGGCGAGTAGCCCAGTTCCTTCCTGGCGGCGGTGATGTCGTAGGAACGGTCATGGCCGGTGAAGCTGACGAGCCAGTTCGTCAGCGG
The DNA here is from genome assembly GCA_003260025.2 of Microbispora triticiradicis. Classification (GTDB taxonomy): domain Bacteria; phylum Actinomycetota; class Actinomycetes; order Streptosporangiales; family Streptosporangiaceae; genus Microbispora; species Microbispora triticiradicis. The sequence continues at coordinate 116,861 of QFZU02000064.1, forward strand.
CGGCGCCGTCTTGCGGCGAAGCAGGCGTGCGGTGCGGTCCATCATCGCCGCCATGGGCGCCGCCATCGCCAGAGGGACGCTGCGGCTCTTGGACAGATCCACGCCGCGGGTCGCCAGCAAGGGGGTGAAGAAGTCGCGGATGGGGATCGGCGTGCCGTCCGTCACGTAGTAGACCCCCTTGTGGCGGCCCCGCGTGAGCGCGAGGATCGCGGCACCGGCCAGGTTCTCGACGTGTACGAAGTCGACGATGTGCCGGCCCTTGTCGATCCAGGCGAACCGTCCGGCCTCGGCGACCTTGACCATCTCGTTGATCGTCGTCATTCCGCGGCCCCAGATGAACGGCGGGCGGAGCACCACCAGTTCGGTCTTCCCGCTGCGGGCTTTCAGGAGTGCGCGCTCGGTGGCCAGCTTGACGCGGCTGTAGGCGATGTTCGGCCGGCCTTCTGGCGTCGACTCGTCGACGACGGGACGGCGTTGACTGCCCGTGGAGACGGACGCGGCGCTGATGAGCACGAAGCGTCGCGCCCCGGCCGCGACGCTCGCGGCGTGCAGGGCGGCCGTCGGCACGTGATTGGCCTGTTCGAAGAGCGAGTCGGGCCCCCAGAACTCCATGTGAGCCGCGACGTGCACGACCGCGTCGGCCTCGCGCAGCCCGGCGAGCCACGTCGGCCCGGGGGAGGCGGCCCGGCCGAGTTCGGCGAGATCGCCTGGCACGGGTTCGGCTCCAGCGGCGCGTACCCGCTGGATGCTCGGGCCCGATCTGGCCAGTGCCATGACCTCATGTCCTTCGGCGACGAGGCGGTGGACGAGGGTTCCGCCGACGAAACCGCTGCCGCCGGTGATGAAGATCTTCATTTTTTGACTCCTGGTGATTGAGAACGCACCCCTCGTGCGCACCTGGTTTCGATGTGGCTCGGCATGCGACCCGGGCCGCTCCACCATATGCATCGACGCCAAATAGTAAGATATCAATGCATCGATGCCTATGTAACCTCCCGTACGATGGGTGCGTCAAGTGGGAGGTGGGCCATGCCACACGCGAACAAGGGCCTGACCGCGGCACAGGTCGCCGACGAGTTCAGCCGTGCAGCGAAGGTCCTCGTACGTCACTTCAATGAGCGTCTGGGCGAGCACGGGGTGTCGACGCCGAGGTCCCGCCTGGTGGTGGAGGTGGCGCGTTCGCAGCCCGTCCGGCTCACCGAACTCGCTCTCGCGGTCGGCATCGCGCAGGGGACCGCCTCCACCCTGGTCGAAGCGCTCGTCCGCGACGGACTGCTCGAACGCCAGACCAGCGCGGACGACCGCCGGTCCGTACTCCTTCGAGTGACGGAGCAAGGGGCCGCACTGGCTCAGGACTGGACGGCTGGCTATGAGCTGGCGGCCGAAGAGCTGTTCAGGCCCCTCACCCCCGAGCAACTGTCGACGCTGGTCGACATACTGCGGACGCTCAGCGCCGGCGAGGCGTCGGCCGCCGGCGACTGAAGAAGGCATTACCGGCGCGTGGACTGCCGGAGCGTCGCTCGCCAGTGATGAAGCCGCATGATCGGGCATTGCACGGCCACGACCGGCATCGTCCCGTTCATGACCCTCGTTGAGAAGGTCATGACCGCCGAACCCTACACCTCCGCCAAGCGGGTGTTCTGGGTGGTCGACAACGGCTCCTCCCACCGCGGCAAGGCAGCGAGCGGCGTTACAACGAGACCGCTCGGCCCTTCAGATGGAAGCTCACCCCGGCCGACCTCGAGGACCTGACAGCCCGGATCGAGCGACACGAACAGAAAGAGCATCACTCCCAGCAGCAGGATCACTGCGAGCATCAGCCTGGCGTACTCGACGTCGCTGCGTAACCCCCGAAGGATTTACGGACGTGACCACTTAGGCGGCGGTGACGACTTCGAGCGCCTGCCGGGCGGCCCGGTCCCAGCTGAACCACTCCACGGTCGCGGCGGCGTCCTTCCGGCACCGGGCGTAGAGCCCGTCGTCGTCCAGGATCCCGGCGATCGTCTCAGCCAGCTCGGCCGGGTCGTCGCCGCGGACCAGGCCGCCGTTCTCACCCGGGCGGATGATCTCCGGCATGGCGAAGGCGTCGCGGCCCACGCACGGGACGCCCCGGGCGAGGGCCTCGGCGAAGACGATCCCGAAGGCCTCCAGATGCGACGGCATGACGAACAGATCGTGCTCGTCCCACAGCGCGGCGACCTCGGCGGGGGGCAGCTGCCCGAGGAACCGGACGCCCTCCGGCGGCTCGCCGGGCAACGGCCAGGCGGGGGGTCCCGCCACGGTGAGGGTGAGGGACGGGTCGAAGTCGCGGCGCAGCAGCCGGGTGGCCGCGACCACCAGCGCTCCCGCCTTGCGCCGGAAATCACCGCCCACGAACAGCAGCCGTCGCCGGGGCCGTTCCCGTTCGGGCAGGGGACGGGAGGGGTCGCCTGCGGACGTGATGCCCGGATGCACGACGTGCACCTTCCCCGCGGGCAGCCCGGTCACCTCCACGAGCGTCCGGGCGAACCAGGAGCTCATCGCCAGCACCCCCGTCGCGCGCGCGTAGATGTCGAGCTGGCGCTCGCGCCTGCGCCGCATCATGCCGGGCGAGATGTTGGGCAGCACGGCGTGCGGGTTGTCCGGGTCGTGCACGCTGAGCAGCGCGTCGTAGCTCAGGTCCTGGTAGAGGAAGAAAGGCGCCGGCAGCGGCGCGATGTCCTGGATCTGCAGGACCGCCTCGCAGTCCGAGCCCCGCAGCGAGCGCAGCAGCGCCCTGCGGCAGTACTCGTCGGTGATCCTCGAGTACTTCCACGTCGTGGCCAGCCTGCCGTGGCGGGGCCGTGCATGGGCGGCGCGCAGGGCGGTGCGGACCGTCTTCGGGATCTCCACACCGAGATCAACCAGGTCGGCTCGTTCGCGCATCGCCGCGCGCAGGTTCCAAGGAGTGTACGACCAGGTCCTGCGGGGATCCTCGTCCCACAAGCAGGCGAAGCCAACGCGGGGATACGGCGACATACGCGCCTCCATACGGGTCGGTGATGCGCCACAGCGCGCCCGCGCAGCCGATCAGCAGGAAGGCGGAGCTGACGGCGACGGGGAAGGAGAAGGCGTCGAACGTGCCGCACGTCACCGCGAACACCGCGATGCCCGCCGCGAGGGCCTGGCCGAGATGACGGGTCGGCGCGTCCGCGGACTTGCGCCGCGAGCGGCGTGCGACGGTCCACCCGCACACGAAGATGAGCAGCACGGCCGACAGCCCGAACGCGCCCGTCTCCACCAGCGTCGCGAGGTACTGGTTGTCCAGGATCCGGTAGACGTGCGGCAGGAAGGTGCCGACACCACGGCCGAACAAGGGGTGCTGGGAGAAGTACTCGGCGACCGCCGCGTAGTCGTCGGTGCGCGCGGTGGCGCTGGAGTCCTCGTTCATCCCGAGGAACATCCGCTTGAACGTCCCCAGCAGGCCGGGCACCGCCACGCCCATGACGCCCGTGAACATCAGCAGGGCGACGTAGGCGGCGTGCCGCCACGCTCTCGGCCAGGTGGGCATGAGGACGGCGAACGTGACGGCCATGCCGAGCACCGCGGTCCGGGACACGGTCAGCGGGATGGCCACCGCGAGCGCCGCCACACAGAAACGGTTGGACCAGCGCTTCGCGGCCGGGCCGTACAGCATGTTGTGGAGGGCGAGCGGCAGCGCCATCGCGAGGGTCGCGGAGAACTCGATCGGGTGGATCGTCGTCGAGGTCGGCCGGTTGAAGCCGTCGCGGTTGTACAGCGAGATGAACGTCCCGTTCACCTTGAGCCCGGGAAACGCCAGGTACTGCGACAGGTCGAACGCCGTGGCGAACTGGACGATCCCCACGATGGCCACGAACGTCGCCCCCATGACGAACCTGCGCAGCAGCACGTCGAGGCGCTCGCGGTTCGGGATCCCGTCGGCGGCCAGCAGGGCGATGCCACACCAGCCGATCACGGGCAGCAGCGCCGTGTTGGCCGCCTGCAGCTCATCCGGGGAGATCGGCCGGGTCGTGGCCGCCACGAAGCTGGCCAGGATGGCGCACACGTAGACGAAGATCGAGGTCCTGACCGGCTGCCGCCCCCGCAGCGGCGTGGAGCGCTCCGTGAAGATCGACGCGCAGTACCAGCCGAACGCCACCGCGGCGACGAGGATGGCGGGGGTGCCTGCGGAGCCGAGCGGGCCCACCACGTATCGCGACGGGATCAGCACGAGCGCCACGACCAGCAGGCTGAGCACGGTCACGGCGTCCACGGAGAAGGGCAGCCGCCGACGCGGCGCCTCGTCGTCGAGAACCGGCTCGGAAAGGTCGCTCACGCCGTCGACCGCGCCGTTGACCATGCCTTCCGCCGCGCCCTAGGGGTATCTTCTCGTGTTCCGGCCATCGTCGGTCTCCCTCGGCCAGGCCGTGTCGTTCCGGCCGTCGGCGGCGTTCGGGTTCCCGTCGGGATTCGCGCGGGGGGTTCTGCGCGTGCCCCGGGTCCTGCTCCGGCTCGAACCCTGCCCGTCCCTCCTCGGTCGAGCCGGCTCCGGCGGACTCCCGCTCGCCGGCGGGCGGGCGGGGGCGGCCGCCGCGGGCGGCCAGACGTGGACGGCCGTGGGCGCGTCGTCGTCCAGCCGGAGCCGTTTCGGCGCGAGCCCGCCGTTCGGGTCCGGGACGCGCTTGGGCTGGATCGGCCGGCGCGGGTTCTTGATCGACTCGATGATCAGCGGCGCGCCGACCGTCAGCATGAGACCGACCGCGAGTACTCCCACCAGCGACCGGATCTTCGACGTCGCCACCCGCTCCGGCTTCTTGCTCTTGGTGAGCACCGAGAGCCGGACCTGGGATATGGAGCTGTTGGTCTTCTGGAGGTCGTCGAGCGCGGCGGGGATCCTCTTGAGGATCGCCTCCATGGTCGCCTGCGCCATGGCGGGGTCGCTGTGGGTGACGGTCACCTTGAGCAGGGGGGCGCGGCTGTCGGGCGGGATCTGCGTCTCGTACGTACCGGTGAGACCATGCTGCGCGAGGTCCTGCGCGGTGAGCTCGTCGTCGACCGCGCGGCCGACCAGTTCCGCGGTGATCGACAGGGACCCGTCGAAGGCCAGGTACGGGTTGCCACCGGTGTTCTTCTCGGCGATCTGCCTCGACGTGAGGAACACGACGGTCCCCGAGGACTCGTAGGTCCAGGGCAGCAGAAGGTATCCCGCCGTCACGGCCGCGATCGTGAGCACCAGCAGGGGAATCGTGATCGTCCATCGGCGCGCGAGGACGAACACGGCCTCCATCAGGTCCACCGGACCTCCATCAACTTCCACCCCGCGTGAATAGTCGTGACGCCGGTGTGCTCATGCGGGCGGTACCGGACGGGCCGTCCCTGGACCGCCGGACCGTTCCCAGGTAAACGGACCCACAAAGTGTCCCCTACGACAGGACGTTCCGCCAGCCGGGCCGGGGAAGCGCGCCCTGATTCGCGATGCGCCCCGAGTCGCGTGGTGCAACAATGGCACGTTCAGACGGTCCCTTGCACCCCGCTTGGAGCGTTCCGTGACTATTCGCCACATATTCAGGGCGATTTTCCGGCATCCGCTGGTGGTGCTGTTCGTCATCGTCGCGATCGGCGGCCCCGGATTCTATGTCACGGAGCTGGCCCCCGCTTCCTACCAGGCGCACAGCGTTGTTTCCGTGGTGCGGCAGGGTGAGGAGACCAAGTTCACCTCCAGCACGATCGGGACGGCCGAACTGCTGGCGGCGTCCTTCGACGACGACAGATCCCGGGACGAGGTGGCCAGGGCGGGCGGGCGCGCGGACTACCGGGTCGTGATGGACAACCAGGGCAGCGAGGAGGTGCCGACCCACGACCAGCCGTACATCGTGCTCGACACCTTCGCCCCCGCGGCCGCCGAGGCGGAGAAGGCGATGACCGTGCTGGTCCGGGCGATGCGGGTCAGGCTGGCGTCCTGGCAGATGTCCGCGGGCGCCGACGACGACTACTACCTTCTCCGATTGAAGAACGTGGCGAGCACCCGGAAGGCCGTCGAGGTGCCCAGGCACACCAAACAGGCCGCCGCCGTCCTCGCTCTGCTGGTAGTCATGGTCGTGGTGAAGAGCGCCGTGGTGGCGGACCGGGTGCTCGCCTCCCGGCGAAGCTGGCTCCGGTTGCGCAGAGCGCCGGCGCCGGCGGCGGCACCGCCGCCGCGGGCTCCCGTACCGTCGCGATGAAGGGACAACGTATGGCACCGGCAGGGTGGGGGAGGCTGGTCGCGGCCCTTCTCGCGGGCGCCGTCGTCGGCGGAGCGGTCGTGTGGCTGGTGGCCGTGCCGCGTCCCGGCGAGCGGGAGAGCCTGCACGTGCGTGCGACGGCCACGCCGTCCTCCCGCGCCTCCGGCGCAATCGACGCGTCCCGGTGGCCGAACGCGAAGACGACGGGGGTCGGCGACATCCAGCTGATCCCCAATCCGGTCCTCCGGGTGACCACCCCGGGCGAGGTGATCGACGGCTACGAGGTCCACGGAGACATCAGCGTCGAGGCCGACGACGTCGTCATCCGCCGAACCCGGGTCGTCAGCGACTCCCACCAGGGCTGGGGGATCATTCAGCGGCAGGGCGTCGGCGGCCTGGTGATAGAGGACAGCGAGATCGTCAGCACGCCGGGGCACAAGATCGACCAGGCGGTGCTCAACTTCGGCGGCATGCTGACCGTCCGCCGTACGAACATCTCCGGCACCGCCGACGGCGTCGTCACCTCGCACGGCCTCATCGAGGGCAACTTCATCCACGACCCGTCGCCGGGCAAGGACGACCACGTCGACCTGATCCAGGCGGGGAGCGGTCCCGCGGCCGGCCTGAAGCTGATCATCAGGAACAACACCCTGTTCAACCAGCAGGAGCAGACCTCTGCCGTGGGCCTGTTCCAGGACTTCGGCGCCCCGCACGACGTCCTGATCGAGGGCAACCTGCTGGGGGGCGGCGGCTACAGCCTCTACGCGGGGCGGGGGGCCGACGACAAACACGCCACCAGCAACATCAAGGTCATCGGAAACGTCTGGACCCGGCAGCTCTTCCCCAAGGGTGGCCGATGGGGACCGGTCAACGCCTGGGAGTCCGCCGGGCGCGGTAACGAGTGGCGGGACAACGTCTGGCTCGACACCGGCCGTCCGGTGGAGCCGTGAGGACGGATAATTCCGACACTCGGTTTGTTTAACTGAAAAATAGACGAACTCTGCCATTCTTGTTGTCTCGTCGTGTCGCAGCCGCAACAATGACCGCTTGGGTATATCGCTGAGTCGGCGGAAACGAGGCGCTCGACCGGGCGCGTAGGTCGGAGGCAGAGCGATGGTACGTAGCTCGAGGCGCGCGAGCGGCCGGCGGAGCCGTCTGCCCGGCCTGGTGTCGCTGCTCGCCGCCTGCGCCGTCGGCGGGGTCGCGGTCACCGTGGCCCTCACCAGCCGTTCGCCCGAGACGTCGCTCGGCCCGACGGTTCCCGTCGCCCAGGAGCGGGTCCTGCAGGCCAGCTTCGCGCCGGAGTCGCAGTCGGCCAGGACCCGGCGCGATCCGATGCCGGTCGAGGTCGGCATGCGGTTCGTCCCCCAGGTCGAGGGTCAGGTCGTCGCGCTGCGCTTCCTCAAGGCGCGGGGTGACTCCGGCCGGCACATCGGGAGCCTGTGGAGCGACCGCGGGGCGCTGCTGGCACGCGTCACCTTCCGCTCCGAGACCAGCCGAGGCTGGCAGGAGGCCCGGCTGTCGGCGCCGGTGGCGCTGGAGGCCGGACGCACCTACACGGTCTCCTACAACAGCGGCGCCGGCAGGTACGTGGCGCAGCGCGGGGTGTTCACGCAAGGGCCGCTGGAGGTGGGCCCCCTGGTCGCGCCGGCGGAGCGCAACGGCGTCTTCTCCTACGGCCGGCCGTCCTTCCCCCGGCGTTCCAACCCCGCCGGCTACAACTACTTCGTCGACGTCGTCTTCCGTTACACCACGGTGGTCCCGGATCCGACGGGCGAGGAGGGCGAGCCGCCGGCCTCGGACCCGACAGAGCCCCCCCAGAAGCCCGCGGAGACGCCGGGGGCGCCGGTGACGCCGGCGTACCCGGACGACACGGCGACGACCACGCCTGCGGCGACCCCGACGGTGACCGTGCCCGTCACGCCGCCCGTGACGCCGCGCGTCAGCCCGCGCGCCACCCCGACCACGGGGCCCGGCCGCTCCGCCACTCCCACGGCGACGTCCGAGCCGAGCTCGAAGCCCACCCAGGCTCCGCCGCCGGCGAACGGATTCCCCGACGCCTCCACCACGGGCCCCGCGAAGGGCACGGTGTTCACCCGGATGAAGGGCGGCGAACTCCGGCAGAACGGCGCCGTCTACGACGGCGTGGAGTTCACCGACGCGATCGACGTCTACGCCGACAACGTGACCCTGCGCAACTGCAGGATCATCACCACCGGAGAGTGGGGCGTCCAGCTCAGGAACGGCCACGGCAACCTCGTCGTCGACCACTGTGAGATCGCCGGGGACGGCAGGCGCCAGCTCGCCGTGGCCGTCAAGAACATCGGGGACGGCGACATCACGATCCGCGGCAACGACATCCACGACGCGACGGACGCGATCAACACCGGGCGCGGGACCATCGAGGGCAACTACATCCACGACCTGCGCGCGTTCACTGGCGACCACGTCGACGGCATCCAGACCGAGGGCTCGTCGGGAAGCGCACCGCTGGTGATCAAGAACAACACCATCCTCAACCCCGTCGGACAGACGAGCGCGATCATGCTGGCCACCAGCCTCGGTCCCGTCACCAACGTCCTCATCCAGGGCAACCTGATCGGCGGCGGAGGTTACTGCTTCTACGGCGGCGGTGACAAGGCCGGGTCGAGCAGGAACGTCGTGGTCCGCGACAACGTGTTCAGCCGCTCGCTCTTCTCCAACTGCGGCGCGTACGGCCCGGTGGCGCACTTCGACAGATCGGCGCCCGGCAACGTGTGGCAGAACAACGTGTGGCAGGGCACCCGGACCACGGTCGAACTCTGACATGAGACAACTGCCGATCGCCGGGGCGTACACCTTCACCCCGGCGATCCACGCCGACGACCGGGGCGACTTCCTCGAGTGGTTCAAGGCGGACGGGCTGGCGGAGGCCGTAGGGCACTCCATGCGCCTCGCCCAGGCCAACTGCTCGGTCTCCCGCCGGGGGGTGCTGAGAGGCGTCCACTTCGCCGAGGTGCCGGTCGGCCAGGCGAAGTACGTCACCTGCGTGGCCGGGTCCGTCGTCGACGTGGTCGTGGACCTCAGAACCGGGTCGCCCACCTTCGGCCGCTGGGAGGCCGTCGAACTGGACGACGTCACGAGGAGGGGCGTCTACCTCGCCGAGGGGCTCGGGCACGCCTTCATGGCGACCAGTGAACTGGCCACGGTCGTCTACCTGTGCTCGGAGCCCTACGCGCCCGGGCGCGAGCACGGGGTGCATCCGCTCGACCCCGAGCTCGGCATCGCCTGGCCGACCGGCCTGGAGCCGATCCTGTCAGCGAAGGACGCCGCCGCCCCCACGCTGTCGGAGGCCACGGCCGCCGGCCTGCTGCCCGCCTACGACGAATGCCTGGCGTACTACGACAAGCTCCGCGCCACGTAGTCGCGGCTCCCGGCGCTCCGGCGAGCCGTCAGGTCAGCGGTTCCACCCGCAGGGGCAGCGTGCCGCCGTCGACGCACTCCCCCGTGGTCGCGTCCCACTTCCAGTGGTGACGGGGGCACTCGACGACGCCGTCGCAGATGACGGCATGGGTGAGGTCCTCGCCCGCGTGCGGGCAGAACCGCTGCATGCGCAGACCGTCACGCTCGATGGTCTCGGTGTTCTGCCGCTCCCGCAGCATCTGCATCGTCTGCACGGGCTGGTTGCCGTACCGCAGCAGGCTCATGAAGGTCAGGTCGAAGACGTCGGGCTCGCGGTGCAGGCCCACCCGCATGGACAGCAGGGCCTCCTCCCAGCCGGTCCGCTCCTCGATCACCGCCCTCATCGTCCTGGGGCACAGCAGGAGCGTGTACTCGGGGTCGTACGGCTCCTCGCCCTCGATCACGAAGTGCTCGGCCAGGTGGCCCAGGCGCACGTCCCACATGCGGCCGTCCGCCACCAGGCGGACGTCCTTGGCGAAGTCGCCCAGGAAGCGCTTGTTCCAGCTCTGCAGCTTGGCGAAGTACGCCTCGATCTCCTCGGTGGTCACCGGCTCCGCCGGCTCGTCGTAGAACGCGCCCCACTCGTCGCGGCGCCGCTCCCGATAGGCGGCGAGGTCCTCGGCGGGCGGCGCATCGCTGTCACGTTCCACCAGCGTGCCGCCGGGCTGGTCGTCCAGCCGTACCACGTCGCCCGGGAAGAGCCGCAGCACCTCGACGCCGGGGCACGCGTCGGCGAACCGGTCCGCCACGTCCTCCCACTGCGGGAAGATCGTCGCCTCCCTGTCGTTGTACGCCTCCAGGACCGGATCGAGGAAGCAGGCCGGGCCCGCCGACGGCAGGTAGGCGGCGGCCCCGGTGATCCGTACCTTGCGGTAGAGCGTGTCCAGCAGGTCCCCCCGGACGGCCTCGACCTTCTTCCGCATCACCTCGGGCGGATAGTCGTAGCAGTTCGGGTACCACATCGCGCCCGAGTACTGCGCGGCGAGCAGGTCGACGTCGCCGGGCAGCTCCGACATCGGGGTGTTGCAGTCGTTGAGGTCGAGGAAGCGGTAGCCGTCCAGGTCGAGCAGGAGCCCGCTGTCCTCCTTGTGACTGGTGTCGAGGTACATCGTCACGGTGAAGCCGGGTGCGAGCTCGTGGGACTCCTTGTGGCCGAGCGCCACGACGTCGGCGAAGCCCAGCGTGGCGAACCGCTTCACCATGATTCTCGAGCGGTACCGGGGGACGATCACGGTGATCGACCTGTCCAGCATGCGTAACAGGCGCTCGTCGTAATGGTCCTCGTGGGCGTGGGAGACGTAGAGGTAGTCGAAACGACCACTGGTCACCACGTCCAGAAGGTGCCGGTTGTCGGGGTACGGAAACCACGAGTGCAGGAACGCGGGGTAGAACCAGGGATCCATGAGCAGCCGGACGCCCTGGTGCTCGGCGACGAACCCGGCATGGCCCAGATAGCGCAGCCCTGTCCCGGGCGCCCGGCGGTACAGGTCCATCAACAGAGCCCCTCCGTAGCGTCGGCACACTGATCCCACTCGGGCACCGCCCCGCGGCGCGGTTCGAGTATGCCATTCACGGCCCCCGGAAAATGGGGACTTATGGTGATGCCTTCGCCTTCAGCAAAAGCCCCGGCCCCGGTCCTGAAGAACCGGGGCCGTGAGGTCTGTCGGTGGCGTCAGCCGATGGTCCAGGTGTCCCCGCCGTGGAGCAGGTCGGCGAGGCTGCCCTCGCCCTTGTCGGCCGTGGCCGTGGCCAGCTGCTCGTTCAGCAGGTGGTCGTAGGACGGGCGGTCGATCGAGCGGAAGACGCCCATCGGCACGTGCTCGAACGCCGGCTCGTCCAGCCGCGACAGCGCGAACGCGAGCGACGGGTCGGGGTTGTGGGCGTCGTGCACCAGGATCTCCCCGTCGGCCACCTCGGCGCGGCGCACGACCTCGACGCCGCCCGTGGGCGACAGCCGTACGGCCCGCTCGTTCTCACCGGTGCCGAACACGATCGGCTGACCGTGCTCCAGCCGTACGGTGATCTCGTCCCGGGTGCCCGGGTCCTTCAGCGTGTCGAAGGCCCCGTCGTTGAAGATGTTGCAGTTCTGGTAGATCTCCACCAGAGAGGCCCCGCGGTGCTCGGCGGCCTGGCGCAGCACGCCCTGCAGGTGCTTGCGGTCGCTGTCCATGGTCCGGGCGACGAACCCGGCCTCGGCCCCGAGCGCCAGCGAGATCGGGTTGAACGGCTTGTCCAGCGAGCCCATGGGGGTCGACTTGGTGATCTTGCCGATCTCGGAGGTGGGGGAGTACTGCCCCTTGGTCAGGCCGTAGATCCTGTTGTTGAACAGCAGGATGTTCAGGTTGACGTTGCGGCGCAGCGCGTGGATGAGGTGGTTGCCGCCGATCGACAGCGCGTCGCCGTCACCGGTGATGACCCACACCGACAGGTCGGGCCGGGAGGCGGCCAGGCCGGTCGCGATCGCCGGTGCCCGCCCGTGGATCGAGTGGAAACCGTAGGTGTTCAGGTAGTACGGGAAGCGGGATGAGCAGCCGATGCCGGAGACGAACACGATGTTCTCCCGGCGCAGCCCCAGCTCGGGCAGGAAGCTCTGCACCGCGGCGAGGATCGCGTAGTCGCCGCAGCCCGGGCACCAGCGCACCTCCTGGTCGGACTTGAAGTCCTTCAGGGTCTGCTTGGAGTCGGTGCGCGGGATCAGGGCCAGGCCCTTGCCGTTGAGGCCCCCGTTGAAGCTGTCAGACACTCTCGATCACTTCCCCGATGACGGCGGCGAGCTCCTCGGCCTTGAAGGGGAGCCCCCGCACGCGGTTGTAGCTGATCACGTCGACCAGGAAGCGGGCTCGCAGCAGCATGGCGAGCTGCCCGAGGTTGATCTCCGGCAGCAGCACCTTGTCGTAGGAGCGCAGCACCTCGCCGGTGTTGGCGGGCAGCGGGTTCAGGTGACGGAGGTGCGCCTGGGCCACCTTGTGCCCGGCCGCGCGCACCCGCCGGGCAGCCGCCGCGATCGGCCCGTACGTCGAGCCCCACCCGAGCACCAGCACGCGGGCGTCGCCACTGGGATCGTCGACCGTCAGATCGGGCACGTCGATGCCGTCGATCTTGGCCTGGCGCAGCCGGACCATCCTGTCGTGGTTGTCGGGGTCGTAGGAGATGTTGCCGGAGCCGTCGGCCTTCTCGATGCCGCCGATCCGGTGCTCCAGGCCCGCCGTGCCCGGCACCGCCCACGGGCGGGCCAGCGTCTCCGGGTCACGCTTGAACGGCAGGTACGTGCCGTCCTCGCCGTTGGCCTCGGTGGTGAAAGGCGCGGAGATGTCGGGAAGCTCCGACACCTCCGGGATGCGCCAGGGCTCCGAGCCGTTGGCCAGGTAACCGTCCGACAGCAGCATCACGGGCGTGCGGTACTTCACCGCGATGCGCGCCGCCTCCAGCGCCATCGTGAAGCAGTCCGACGGCGTGGCCGGGGCCAGAACCGGGACCGGGGACTCGCCGTTGCGGCCGTACATGGCCATCAGCAGGTCGGTCTGCTCGGTCTTGGTCGGCATGCCGGTCGAGGGGCCGGCCCGCTGCACGTCCACGACGATCAGCGGCAGCTCGGTGGTCACCGCGAGGCCCACGGTCTCGGCCTTCAGCGCGACGCCGGGGCCCGAGGTGGTGGTCACGCCGAGCGACCCGCCGAAGGAGGCGCCCAGCGCGGCGGCCACCCCGGCGATCTCGTCCTCGGCCTGGAAGGTGCGGATGCCGAACCGCTTGTGCTTGGACAGCTCGTGCAGGATGTCGGAGGCCGGGGTGATCGGGTAGGAGCCCAGGAACAGCGGCAGCTTCGCCTGCACCGCCCCCGCGATCAGCCCGTACGCCAGGGCCTGGTTGCCGGAGATGTTCCGGTAGACGCCCGGCGTGAGGGTGGCCGGCTTGATCTCGTAGGAGACCGAGAACGACTCCGTCGTCTCGCCGTAGTTCCAGCCCGCCTGGAAGGCCGCGATGTTCGCCTTGGCGATCTCGGGCTTCCGCGCGAACTTGGACTCCAGGAACTTGACCGTGCCCTCGGTCGGCCGGTTGTACATCCACGACAGCAGGCCGAGCGCGAACATGTTCTTGGCCCGCTCGGCGTCCTTCTTCGAGATGTCGAAGCCGTCGAGCGCCCGTACGGTCAGCGAGGTGAGCGGCACCGCGTGGAGCCGCCACTCCTTCAGCGAGTCGTCTTCGAGCGGGTTGCCCGGGTAGCCCACCTTCTGCAGGTTGCGCTTGGTGAACTCGTCGGTGTTGGCGATGATGTCGGCGCCGCGTGGCAGGTCGCCGATGTTCGCCTTCAACGCGGCGGGGTTCATCGCGACGAGCACGTTGGGCGCGTCGCCGGGGGTCAGGATGTCGTGGTCGGCGAAGTGCAGCTGGAAGCTCGACACCCCGGGCAGGGTGCCGGCGGGCGCACGAATCTCCGCCGGGAAGTTGGGAAGCGTCGACAGGTCGTTGCCGAACTGGGCCGTCTCCGCCGTGAACCGGTCACCGGTGAGCTGCATTCCGTCGCCGGAGTCACCCGCGAACCGGATGATCACGCGGTCGAGCTGCTGAACCTGCTTGGTCACAGCTCCTCAGTCCTCCTTGACGCGCCCAGGCCTGTCTGCTTGTGGCACGTTGTCATGTCCATGCTAGATCCATCGGGGTCAGGCTGGTTTCTCCGTAGTGCGCACTTGACGTGCTGTCTACCGGGACTTGCCGGCCCGCCGTCTGCGGGGTGTTTCCACTGGTTGCTCCGGCCGCCGGGGTGGCGCACCGTCAGCCTTATGAACCGTCCGGGCGACACAGGCCCGAGGCGAGCCGGCACAGGTCCACGTGCAAGCGGGCGACGAGCATGGGTCGGGTCACGATCCTCAACTATATGCGGGGGATCGGGCTGAGACCGTCAGCGTTCAGCCCTTGAGATCGTGCCCCGCGATATTCAGGGGTACCCGGTAGGCGGTGAGAGGGGCATTCCGGCTCATCTGCCGTGGTCGTGGGCTGTTCCCGGGCCTGACGTGACCGGTCCCTCCAGCGGAGGACAATGGGGGTATGGCGGTGAGCACATGCCCGTGAACGATCTTCCGATGCCGACGGTGGGCCCGATGGCGCGGCCGCTGCCCGAGCCGATGCGGTTCGTGCTGAACTGGGGCCGCCGTTACTCACTGTGGGTGTTCAACTTCGGCCTGGCGTGCTGCGCCATCGAGTTCGTCGCCACCTCCATGAGCAGGCACGACTTCATCCGCCACGGGGTCAGCCCGTTCGCGGACGGCCCCCGCCGCGCCGACCTGCTGATCGTGTCGGGCACGGTCACCGACAAGATGGCCCCGGCCGTGCGGCGGCTGTACGAGCAGATGCCCGACCCCAAGTACGTCATCTCGTTCGGCGCCTGCTCGAACTCGGGCGGGCCGTACTGGGACTCCTACTGCGTGACCAAGGGTGTCGACCAGATCATCCCGGTGGACGTGTACGTCCCGGGCTGCCCGCCGCGTCCCGAGGCCCTGCTGCACGGGATCACGAAGCTGCAGGAGAAGATCGCGGGCGAGGCGGCCGCGGACCCCTCCCTCCCGGGCGCGGAGTCATGAGCGCCCTGCCGGAGCCGTACGGCTCCCGCGTCGGCGACTCCTTCGGCCAGGCCGTGCTCGACGTGGAGCCCGGCGAATGGATCGACGCGCTGACGTCCGCGCGCTCGGCCGGGTTCGCGTTCTTCGACTGGCTGACCGCCGTGGACGAGCCGCCGGAGGAGTTCTCCGTCGTGGCCCACGTGTTCGACCCCGTCGCGTTCGTCCACCTGCTCGTACGCACCCGGGTGCCACGCGCCGACCCCCGCCTGCCGACCGCGACGGACGTCTTCCGGGGCGCGAACTGGCACGAACGCGAGACGTACGAGATGTTCGGCGTGGTGTTCGACGGCCATCCGGACCTGCGCCCGCTGCTTCTGCCGGACGGCTTCGAGGGCCACCCGCTGCGCAAGGACTTCGTGCTGGCCGCCCGGGTCGCCAAGGCGTGGCCGGGGGCCAAGGAACCGGGGGAGTCCGGCCAGGGCTCCCCGAGCCGCCGCAGGACGCTCCCCCCGGGCGTCCCGCCCGGCTGGGGGTCCTCCTGAGGGGACTCCCGCGGCATCAGAACGGGCACCTCCACCCCGGCCACGCCGCCGTCGCCTCGTCCTCCCACGCCTGCAGCGTCTTCCCCTCGTAAACCGTCTCCTCGTGATCGCTGCGCCACGTCACGAGTTCCGCACTGGGTTGTACCTTCTCGCCCTTCAACCACGGCTGGTGCTCGAGATGCGCGGCCGGGATCCTGTCGTGGTCGACGAGGCACTGCACCACCGCCACGAGCGCGGCATCGCGTTTCTTCACCTCGTCGTTCACCGGAGGAGGCGGCTTTCTTTCAGTGCACGCGGACAGCAGGACAAGGGCGCACATCGCGAGCACTGCAAGTCTTGTCGTCGTCACTGCTGCATCCTCATGGCGGTCTGCGCATCCGTGATCCAGTCCGTGAGTGTCTTTCCCGCATATCGCGTGTCGGCGTGCAGACTGATCCAGTCGACCAGAGCGGCATCGGGAATCACACGCCCGCCTCTCACCCAAGGCGCGTCTGGTGGCGGATGCACCGCTCCCGCGTCCAAGAGCCCTTGGACCACAGGAACCTCCACCTGGAAGACCTGCCGCCTGGAGGCATCCATGTCGGCCTTGAGAGCCTTCAGAGCGTGCCCTGTGTCCAAGGTGTCGTTCAGTGCAGGTGTGGCCAGGGCGGTCATGATCTCTGCCATCGTTCCCGGCCCGAAGGGATTGGAGAAGCTGAGGGCGCCGAACCCGCCGCTTGCCGTCGCGAGCAGCACCTGATCTCTGGCGGCCTCCTCGTCGGCGCGTAGCTCCTTCTCGAA
This sequence comes from Microbispora triticiradicis, assembly GCA_003260025.2. GTDB lineage: Bacteria > Actinomycetota > Actinomycetes > Streptosporangiales > Streptosporangiaceae > Microbispora > Microbispora triticiradicis. Next base: position 133,379 of record QFZU02000064.1, read on the forward strand.
GTGGTGCGTGTTCTCCACCCGTTGGATCAAACCGAAGAGACCGCCCATCTCTCTCAGGTAGTTCCGGTCGGAAGGGTCCTGGATGGTGGCCGCGACTGCCGTACTCACGCGAGAGGCCATCAAGCCCTTGAACACGCCGAACTCCTCGGGTTTCTGCAGGGCCTGCATGAAAAAGCCCTCCAGCTCATCGAGTTTGTTGATGGCCACCCAAGGATTGGACGGTTTGTTCCCTTGCTGCAGAGCGCCTGAGGCGAAGTCGTGATTCACCGACTGCGCGAAGTCGGGAAGGTGCCGCCCCGCAACGTAGATCAACGCCTGTCGGACCTGGTTGGGAAGCACCGTCTGAGGGTGGAGTCTGGCGAAGTCGGCGGTGGCTTGGACGATGTGGACGACGGACCAGGCGGACTCCTCGGCGTCGGCGGAGGTGCCGCGCTCGGCGGAGACGGCGGCCTTGAGGAAGGCCCCCACAGGAGTGGAGAGGTCCACCCGGCCGACGGGGGGAAGCGCGCCTCCCGGATGCACGTACGAGCTGAGGAACCGGCCGGGATCGTAGCCGGGGGTGTGCCAGGAGTCGCTGACCAGCATGCGGGCGTACCTGAGGCCGGTGGCGGGGTCGCCGAGCACGTGGCGGGCCGCAACGCCGTTCTCGGCGGCCCGTCGCAGGACGGCCCCGACGGCGTCGAACTCCGCCATGAGGCGCTGGTGACGGGTGGCGCCGGTGTCGGTCTCCGCCTCGCCGCGGGCGGGCGGCCAGATCGTCTTGCCGGCGGCGCGGGCGTCGAGCATGGTCCGGGTCAGGTCGGCGAGCAGGCGCGGGTCCCACGAACGGCCGTCCGGGCCGTACTTGGCCAGCATGCCGGCCGACCAGGGGTCGGAACCGCGGGTCATGGCGTCGCGGGCCGCGGTGGAGAGGAGGGGACGGCTCTCCTTGCCGGTGCCCACGCGCATCCGGCTCGCGGCGGCCAGCGAGGCGCCGAGCGCCCGCAGGATGCCCACGCTCTCCGCGCTGAACAGGGCCGGTCCGGTGCGGTTGTACAGCGTGCGGGCGGCCTGTACGGCGAGCGGCCCGGCGCCCGCCCAGAAGGCCGCCTGGTAGTCCTTGTCGGCGAGGTGACGTTCCAGGTGCTCGGGCAACGTCGACAGGGCGGCGCGGGCCGCCTCGGGGTCCTTGGCCGCGAGGGCGGCGGTCAGCGCCTCGGCGTCACGCCTGCCCTGGTCGCCGCTCCACCCGGTCGCCTCCCAGTCCAGCCGTACGACCGGGGGACGGGTGAAGACCGGCCCGAGCACGCCCGGGGCCCGGGTCATGACGCTCCACCCCTGTTCCCTGGCCAGTTCGTACGCCCTGGTCGTACGGGCGTCCATGTCGCGGACGTCGTCGAGCGCGGCGGCGATCAGGCGGGAGAGCGAGGCGAAGCTGAGTTCACTGCCCCATTTCTGCATCTTCTGGTGAATCGCGGGGCCCTGCCGGGCGAGCAGGTCGTGGAGATGTTCCAGCCGTTTGGTCAGCTCCTTCAGATTCTCGGGATCGACCCCGACGAATTCCCCCATTGTGTCCCCTCTCCCCGGCGAACTCCGTGACGACGGGTTATGAGGCGGCCCTCCGGCGTTCCGCCTCCTCGACACGGGCGACGAGATGTGGCTGCTCGGTGAGAACGGCGTCGAGCAGCTTGGTGAGCTGGACCTTTCGCGCCTGCCAGCCGGCGGCCCACTGATCGGCCGCCGGGCCCTGCCAGGTGTGGTCGCCGAACATCGGGGGCACGGCGCCGAGCGCATCGAGAATGTCCCGCGCGGCGGCGCCGGCCGCGGCCATGTCCGCTCTGCACTCGGCGATTTCCGGTGCCGTCACTGGTGCCCTCCGGCTGTCGCGGCTGACGAAACGCGCAAGGAGCACTTCGCAGCCTAGAGAAACGCATCTCGAATAACCAGTGATATGTGACGGCGGCCGGAATCGGAGCGTTTATGAGAGAAAGATGCCGTATTCGGCGAGATCGGCGGTGAGGTGGGGAGGCAGTGACGCGGCGGCGGAGACGTCCTCGGCCGAGACGAAACCGCCCACCTGCTCCCTGACCCGTACGACCTGGTCGGCGAGGGCGAGGGTCATCCCCGGCAGGCTCGCGATGATCGGAGCGGGAGCGCGGTTGAGGTCGACCAGGCCGCCGTCGTCGTACTGCCGGGGCAGGTCGGGCCGTCCGATCCGCAGTTCGCGCGCCATCGCGGGATCCCGCTCGGCCAGTTCCCTCGCCTGCTGCCGCAGCGTGCGCCGGTGCTGCGCGACCGCCAGCGCGTGCTCGTTCAGGGTGGAGGGCTGCGAGGTGAGGCCGAAGACCCGCTTCCTGATCAGGAAGGAGTGCAGGGTCCCGCCGAGCCAGGGACCGAGAGCGCCGATCACGATGGCGGCGGTCGCCGGCCACGGGGTGGGGACGTCTTCGTAGACCACGCTGTTGTAGAGCCACGCCGCCGTCAGCGCGGCGTATCCGGCGGCGGACAGGCCGAGCGCGGCGCTGCGCCGCCGGACGGCGGCGTACAGCATCGTGAAGGGCGTGCCCGCTCCGCAGGTGAAGAGCGGGACGAGCGCCCAGAACACGCTGGCGGCGCCGGACGGCGGTTGCGGTGGCGGCGGCGGATAGCCCCCGTAGTAGGGATTCGGTGGTCCCTGCGGTGCGGGAGGGTAGCCTCCCGGTCCCCCATAGCCGTTCATGGTCCAGACGATACGGATTCGTCGCCGTTTGTGCGTGCCCTTCTTCCACCCGTCCTGTGGACAACCCTGGGGACGGGGCTGTGGACGATGTGGAAAACCACGGGGACGGAGCCGCGCGCCCGGCCGCCGTCCACAGTGCGCGATACGGTGCGCGAAAATGAGGTATGGCGTGCGTACCAGGAGAAGGACCGGGCGGGGATCCGGCCGCGATCGCGCGGCAGGTGCCGTACGGGCCGGAGCCGGGGCAGTACCCGGAGGTCCGCCCCGACCTGCCCGCGCGCAGCCGGGGCGTGATCGCTCTGGTGGAGGAGAACTGCACCGTCTGCATGCTCTGCGCGCGCGAGTGCCCTGACTGGTGCATCTACATCGACTCGCACAAGGAGACGGTCCCGGCGCCGGGGGGCGGGCGCCCACGCGCCCACAACGTGCTCGACCGCTTCGCGATCGACTTCTCGCTGTGCATGTACTGCGGCATCTGCGTCGAGGTGTGCCCGTTCGACGCGCTGTTCTGGTCGCCGGAGTTCGAGTACGCCGAGTACGACGTCCGAGACCTCCTGCACGAGAAGGACAGGCTCGGCGAGTGGGTCGCGACCGTGCCCCCGCCGCCCGGGCACGAGGTCGGCGCCGAGCCGCCGAAGGGGCCGCTCAAGGGGCCGTCGGCGGGCGCGCGCGGGCAGGCGGCCCGGCCGCCGGTCACGGGGCCGGCGAAGGGGCCCGACGAGGGCGCGTCCGTCGCGGAGGAGGCCGCGGGGCGGCCCACGGGACA
>QFZU02000065.1 GCA_003260025.2 Microbispora triticiradicis
AACGGCCGGAAGCTGCCGGTCGACGTGCCCTGGGCCGAGGTCGACGTCGAGCGCTACGACGCCCTCATCATCCCTGGGGGACGCGCCCCCGAGTGGATCCGGGTCGACGCCGACGTCAGGCGCATCACCGAGCACTTCTTCGCCCGCAACCTCCCGATCGCGCTGGTGTGCCACGGCGCGCAGGTGCCGGCGGTGTACGGGCTGCTGAAGGGCCGGAAGACGGCGTGCTTCCCCCCCATCACCGGTGACATGGAGAACGCGGGCGCGACGGTCATCGACGCTCCCGACGTCGTGGACGGAAACCTCGTCTCCTGCCGCGGCTGGCCCGACATGCCGCAGTTCGGCCGGGTGATGATGGAGGTCTTCTCGAAGTCCGTCAACTCCGCATCGGCATGAGCACACCGGACGTGTCCCGGTGACGGCACTTAGGACCGTCACAGTCGACGGCTCACCCGTCCACGTCCTGGAGAGCGGCACCGGGCCCGCGGTGCTGATGCTGCACGGCTCCGGACCCGGTACGACCGGATCCGGAGCCTGGGCGACGACGGCACAGGCGCTGGCGACCGGCGCATGATGCAGGTGGTGGCGCAGGTCGGCCAATGGCTCGGGCTCGGTGGCTCGATCGTGGCCAACCTGTTCAACCCGCGACTGATCGTCATCGGGGGCTACTTCGCCTCACTGGCCGAGTGGCTGCTGCCCCACGGGCAGGATCAGCTGCAGCGGCTCGTGGTGGCCGCCCCCGCCGCCCAGTGCCGATTCGTCGCCTCCACGCTCGGCTTCGGCGCCGCTTCCCGCGGCGCCGCGAGCATGGTGGTCAACCGGATCATCGACGACCCGACCACGATCATGGATTCACTACCCCGGCCGACAGCCTACTGACGGCCCCCACAGACCTGGAGGGTGGCACCTCTCCAGCAACCCCCCGTATCCGCAACCAACGCCAACAAGCGGCAACAAGCGCGGCGGCGCGCGCCTTGCCTGACGTCCCCCCGGTCAGGAAAGGGTTTCCCATGTCACCACGTCATCGAACGTGGGCCAGGCTGCTCGACGCAGCCCTGCCAGAAAACGGACGACGCCCGAGAGGTCGCACCGCGACCACGATGGCCTTAGCCCTCATCGCCCCCTTCATCACGCTCCTCGCGACGCCGGTGAGCGCCGAGGCCCCCACGGCGGCTGAGCCCGCTTTCAGCGCTGCAGCGGCGCTGCTGCAGCCGTCCGCGTCTGCCGCCAAGGCCGCACCACCAGACGCCGGCTTCAAGGTACTCGTGGTGCGCAGCACCCAGGACGCGGTGTCGTCGGCCGGCCTGGCCGCGATCCGGGATGCGGCCAGGCCCGGTGATTTCACGGTCGTGGCGCCCGAGCCCGCTGACGTGGGCGACCATTTCACGAAGAAGAAGCTGAAGCAGTACCGCGCGGTCGTGTTCTTGGACACGGGTCACGCGAGCCCGCTCACGGACGCGCAACGCGCGAACTTCGAGAGCTACTTCCGCGACGGCGGCGGCTTCGTCGGCGTCGGCTCGGCGGTCGAGACCGACGAGTCCTGGTCGTTCCTGACTGACCTCCTGGGGACGCGTGCGTCCGGCAGGACCGACGTGCAGTCGGGTGACGTGAAGGTCGCCGACCGCGTCCACGACGCGACCAAGGATCTGCCGCAGCTCTGGTCGCGGACCGACAACTGGTACAACTTCACGAAGAACGTCCGCGGTGTGTCACACGTCCTCGACACCGTCGTCGAGGACCCGTTCGGGCCGCAGCCGCAGGGCGCCGACCTCGACGGGATCGCCGGGGGCACGATGGGCGCCGATCACCCGGTCTCGTGGTGTAAGGACTTCCAGGGCGGCCGCTCGTTCTACACCGGCCTGGGCAACACGGCCGCGAGCTTCGACGCCGGCCTCACCAAGCACCTCAAGGGCGCGATCGGCTGGGCCGCGGGCCAGGCCGACCCGGTCTACAGCGATTGCGGCGCGACCGTGCTGGCCAACTACCAGCAGACGAAGATCGGCTCGCCGCCGAACCTGCAGGAGCCGATCGGCTTCGACCAGCTGCCGGACGGCCGCGTTCTGCAGACGGACCGCCTCGGCTCGCTGCGCATGCACGACTCGACCACGGGCGTCACCACGGTCGTCGCCAACTTCGCCGATCCGAGCCTGCCGATGACGCAGCAGATCTACTCCGCGGGCGAGGACGGGCTCTATGGCCCGGCGGTCGACGCCAACTTCGCGACCAACAAGTGGGTCTACCTCTACTACTCGGCGAAGGAGGTCACCGACGTCAAGCTGAGCGACGGATCGGTCGTCACCCAGATCACGCCGAACACCACCCCGCCGAACGTGGCGGCGTCCAAGACCGCGTGGGATCCGTACGTGGGCTATTTCCAGCTCAGCCGCTTCAAGTTCGTCGACGCCACCGACAGCGCGCCGGCGCACCTCGACATGGGCTCCGAGCAGCAGATCATGCGCGTGCCGGTCAACCGCCAGGAGTGCTGCCACGTCGGGGGCGACATCGACTTCGACAAGCACGGCAACCTCTGGATGGTCACCGGCGATGACACGCCCGCGGGCGGCATCAACGCCGGCGGCTACGGGCCGTACAACTCGCAGAAGACCGACGAGCAGCAGACCGTGCGCGTCACCAACGCGACGGGCGGCACGTTCACGCTGACCTTCGAGGGCCAGACGACGGAGCCGATCGCGTGGAACGCGGATCGCGATGCGATCGACGCGGCGCTCGAGGCGCTCTCGAACATCGAGGCGGATGAGATCCAGACCAGCGGCGGCCCGGTCAACACGTCGAACGTCAACGTGTTCTTCCGCCGCGGCAAGCAGCAGTCCGATCAGCCGCAGATCACCGCCGACGGCGCCGGCCTGACCGGCACCGCCACGCCGGCGATCGCCACCAACACGGCGCAGGCGGGCGGCTGGTATCAGCGGCTCACCGGTGACTCGCGCCGCACCGCGCTGAACACCAACGACCTGCGCGGCAAGGTGCTGCGGATCAAGGTCAAGGACGGCGACATCTCCGCCGCCGACGCCAACAAGGCCGACTTCGGCTCCGGCACGGGCGCCTACTCGATCCCGTCGGGCAACCTGTTCCCGCTGGCCGCGGGCGCGCCGCAGGACAAGACGCGGCCGGAGGTCTACGCGATGGGTTTCCGCAACCCGTTCCGGATCCAGGTCGACGAGAACGACGTGGCCTACGTCGGCGACTACTCGCCCGACGCCCAGACACCGCAGCGCTCGCACGGCCCGTCGGGCACCGGCCGCTACGAGATCGTGCGCAAGCCGTCCAACTACGGCTGGCCGACGTGCTACAAGCGCGACCTCGCGCACTACGAGTGGAACTTCCACGAGTTCGCGCCCGGCACCACCACCGCGGGCACGCCGCTGAACAACCCGCCTAAGAAGTTCGACTGCGACGGGCCGACGCAGCGCAACGACTCGCTGTGGAACATTGAGGGCGGTCCGACGGTCGAGCCGGGCCTGAGGGACGTCCCGCCGGTCACCGACCCGGACATCTGGTACTCCTACCGCGACAACAACACGAACGCGCCGCTCGGCACCCCGTGCGAGGCCTACTACGCGCCGACCCCGGGCCCGATCGCGCCCGGCTCGACGACCGAATGCCCGCGGCTGTTCCCCGAGCTCTACACCGGTGGCGTCGGTCCGCACGGGGTCACGAAGTACCACTACGACCCGGAGAACCCGAACCCTCACAAGTTCCCGCCGTACTACGACGACTCGGTGATCATCAGCGAGTGGACGCAGGACACGCTGCGCGAGGTCAAGCTCGACAAGCAGAACAACCACGTCCAGAAGATCAACAACTTCCTGGACTGCGGCAGCCGTGCGAACGCCGGGGCAGGCAGGTTCCGGTTCGAGTGCGACAACCCGATGGACTTGCAGTTCGGTTCTGACGGCGCGTTCTACCTGCTGACCTACGGCAACGGGTTCAACGTCATCAGCCCCGACGCGGGCATGTACAAGTGGGAGTACGTCAAGGGCAAGCGCGCGCCGAAGGCCGTGCTCACCACGGACCGCACCGACGGCTCAACGCCGCTGACCGTGAACTTCTCCAGCGCCGGCTCGCTGGATGAGGATCCCGGCGACTCGATCCGCTACGAGTGGAACTTCGGCGACGGCTCGGCGATCGAGACCGACCCGAACCCTACACACACCTACACGCAGTCCGGCCGCTACACGGCCGTGCTGACCGTGCTCGACTCGTCCGGCAAGCAAACCTCGACCAGCACCGTGATCACCGTGGGCAACACGAGCCCGACGGTGGTCGTCAATACGCCGGTGGAGGGCGGGACGTTCGCGTTCGGCGACGACATCCCGTTCTCGGTCACGGTCACCGACCCCGAGGACGGGACGGTGAATTGCTCCGAGGTGCAGGTGACGTTCGTGCTCGGCCACGACGCGCACGGCCACGCCGAGGAGTCCGTCAACGGCTGCTCGGGCGTGCTCCACACGGAGGCCGACGACGTCTCACACGGCGGCAACGTCTCCGGCGTGATCCAGGCGCGCTACACCGACCACGGCGGTCCGGGCGGCGTCCCGCAGCTGACCACGACCGGCCAGCACCAGATCCGCCAGAAGCACCAGGAGGTGGAGTTCGTCGTCAACCAGTCCGGCACCAACACGGCGAACAACACCGACGGCGGCGCCGGCGTGCACCGCGGCGGCCTGGGCTCGGGCGACTGGCTCCAGCTCAACGGCCCATTCAACCTGACCAACATCGATTCGATCACGTTCCGCGTGGCGGACGCGGCGGCCGGCCGCACGCCCGGGTCGCCGCTGGCGGCAATCGAGGTCCGTCAGGACTCGATCACCGGGCCGATCCTGACGACGGCCAACCTCGTGTCCACCGGCGGGACGGGAACCTGGACAAGCCAGACGTTCCCGGTCTCAATGTCCGGGACGCATGAGCTGTTCCTGGTGTTCCGCTCGGTCACGGGTGGCGCCACGGGCGGCAACCTGTTCAACCTCAACTGGGCCGAGTTCGTCGGCACGGGCATCGGCACCTAGCGAACCCGCCCGTGCCGACGAACCCGAGTTCGTCGGCACGGGCATCGGGACCTAGCGAACCCGCGCCACACTTATCCCGACGCGCACGGACCCCGCCCCCGGCTCGGGCGGAGTGGCTGTGCTGAACATGTACCTCGACGGCAAGCTGGTCCCGCCGTTGCCGGTGCAGACCTCCGGCCTGTCGCTCGGCGTGCACACGCTCGCGGTGCATCTCTCTGACGCTGCTTCCAACAGCGCGAAGTACACACAGACGTTCATCGTGACGACATCGTTCGCGGACGTCGGCACGCTGATCACCCGGTTCGTGACCGCCGGCAGCGTCCCGGCGGAGGTCGGCGCGGCGCTCCAAGCCAAGCTCGACCAGGCGAAGGCGCTCGCCGACGCCGGTTCGGCCAAGCGCGCGAGCCAGGTCCTGCACGAGTTCGTCTCGATCACCGGCGACCAGATCGCGCCCGGCTCGGCCCGCAGCACACTCGTGGGCGATGCGCGTTACCTGATCGACCAGCTCAACGGCCGGCTCGCGCCCGAGCCCGCGACGGGCCTCGAGTCTGAGCCCGCGGAGGGCCCGAAGTTCATCCCGGACCCGGTGCTCACCCCGCTCCCGCACAACCCGGACGCCGACTACCACGTCCTGGTCTTCTCCAAGACGACGGGCTTCCGGCACGACCACATCCCGCACACCGTGGCCGCGATCCAGAAGCTCGGCATCGCGAACAACTTCAACGTCGACGTCTACGACCCGCAACTCCCGACCGTCACGCTGCCCACGAGCCCGTTCCTGAGCCTCGACACGCTCAAGCAGTACGACACGATCGTCTTCGAGTCCAACGTCGGGCACCCGGGCCCGCTCAATCCGACCACCGAGCAGCCGAACTTCGAGGCCTACATGCACCAGGGCGGCGGCTATGTCGGCATCCACGGCGCCGCCGACTCGTTCGAGATCGGCACCTGGCCGTGGTACGGCGACCTCGTGGGTGGGTTCTTCACCAACCATCCGAACGGCCAGAACGGGTTCGGCCAGTGCGGCAGCTGCATCCACACCGAGGTGGTGACCGAGGACAACACGCACCCGGCGACCGCGCATCTCCCTGACCGGTGGATGACTGTCGACGAGCTCTACAACTTCGATCGCAACATGCGGGCCGACGTGCACACGCTGCTGAGCCTCAACGAGGACAGCTACCAGCGCAGCCTCAACAGCGGCAACGCGGCCACCAACCCGCTGCGGCTGATGAACGGCGACCACCCGATCGCCTGGTGCCAGAACTGGGACGGTGGCAAGGCGTTCTCGAACATCCTCGGCCACTTCCGGACGCAGTACTACGACGACTCGTTCATGCGGATCATCCTCGGCGGGATCGAGACGACCGCCGACCCACGGGCGCCAACTGCTCGTCCTACCGCGAGACCAGCCTGCTGATCGAGGCCGACCGAGCCCTCGGGCTGCCGGGGAGGCGGCGGCTGCGACCGGAGCCGGATTCGGCAGGGATTCAGGCCGACTGACACCCGGTTCCGTGTCATCGACGACAGTTACTCAGTTGGTCACCCAGCAACAGAAAAGGGCCCGTCTCACTGAAGAGATCTAGGCCCTGAACTGCTAAAAATCTGTCGGGACGGCGGGATTTGAACCCACGACCCCTTGACCCCCAGTCAAGTGCGCTGCCAAACTGCGCTACGTCCCGTGGCCCGGTCACCCGGGCACATGCAAACCTTAGCGCAGTTTCCGGCTGTGTGCGTACATGACCGGCCGGGTGCGCCTAGGCTGGTGATCATGTCGAGGAAGACGCGCATCGACCAGGAGGAGCTCGCACGGCTGGCCGCTGAGGGATGGACGAACGCACGCCTCGCCGACCACTTCGGCGTGACCGAGTCGGGCATCCTGCAGGCGAAGCGGGCAGCGGGGCTGTCGAAGCGCATGACGGACCACAGCCGCGCCCTGCCGTGGACGCTCCGGCGTCAGCACAGCCAGAGCGGCCCCGCCACCAACCTGCGCAATCTCTCCGCCGTGGCCCAGGGCCGCCATATCCCTGCGGACAAGCTCAACACCGCCGTACGGTGGGCCAGCCGGCTCGTCGGCAACGGACTCGACATCGCCTACGACCCCGAGCAGGGCTTCCACGAGGTGCCCGCCGGAGCCGACTCCCACATCGCCCGGGTTCTCGCCGAGGCCCGCCGCGCCACCGAGCAGGCCCAGGAAGCGTCGGGCCAGACCCGCTGAGCGATCGGCCGGACCCGGGAGGCGGGGACCAGACCGGCAAGGGACCGTGACATCCGTGCGTTCATGCACGCGTCCCGACAGGTCCTCGCGTACGGCTCACACGCCGTCGCGCGGAAGGGGTGTGGTCTCCTCGCGCACGTGGACGCGGCGCTCCCCCGGGTGGACGGTGCTGTGCGTCTCTGTCTCGCGCACGTGGGTGGTGTGCGGCTCGGCGGCCGGATCCACGGTGTACATCGTGTCCGGCTCGATGGTCTCCACCGTCTCCTCGGCCACCCGCGGCCGGCGGGTGTAGCGACTGGTGAGCACCATTCCGGCGATGCCCACGAGCATGAGAATCCACCCGATCATCTGCAGGTCGATTCCAGGAACGTCCCATTTGACGGCGAACGCGAGAACCGCGCCGACCGCGATGAAGGCGAGACTGGCCCCGAAGCCCATGGCAACCTCCTCTGCTGGTCAACGGCCCTTTACCCGCAGAATCCGCGATTACGCAATGCGTGAAGCGCGTATTCCCGGGCAGTGCGGATGAACAACGCACTCACCCCTGGAGGCAGATATGACCGCCGTAGCATGGGTGGCCGTCGCGATCGTCGCCGTGCTGGTGATCCTGGCAGTCGGCTACCTGGTGTCCGCGCGCAACCGCCGGCGCCACCTGCAGGACCGCTTCGGCCCCGAATACGACCGCGCCGTACGGGAGAGCGACAGCCGCAAGGAGGCCGAGCAGGAGCTGCGCGCCCGTGAGGAGCGCCACGCCGAGCTGGACATCCGCCCGCTCGACCCGCAGACCCGGAACGAGTACTCGCGGAAGTGGACCGACGTGCAGGAGCACTTCGTCGACGCTCCCGGGTTCGCCGTGACGGAGGCGGACGCCCTGGTCACCGCGGTCATGGCGGAGCGCGGCTACCCCACCGACGACTTCGAGCAGCGGCTGAGCGACCTGTCGGTGGCCCACGCGACCACGCTGGACCACTACCGCAACGCTCACGAGATCAGCAGCCGGGCCGCCCGCCAGGACGCCACCACCGAGGAGCTTCGTCAGGCGATGGTCCACTACCGGGCGCTCTTCCAGGAGCTTCTCGGCGACGGCGCCGACGTCCCTGTCGACGGCCGCGCGAACGGCCACGTCGACACCCGTATGAACGGCCACGGGGACGGCGCCGCGGGGAACGGCACCGCCCACACGACCGACGAGTACGACGACTACGACGGCGTCCGGGTGAACGGCCGCCGGACCGACGTGCGGAATGCGGGGCGATGACCATGCGGACGAACCGGTACGACCAGCGCGACGAAGTCACCGAGCAGCGCGACGAGATCACCGAGCAGCCGACTCCCGAGACCCCCGAGCCCCTGGAGGAGGAGGCCCGCCGCGAACGGGCTCTCGATGACGCCAGGCGGGACGAGCACGAGGGTCCCGGCCCGGTTTACGCGCCCAGCGACGCCTACGTCGCCGGCTACCGGGACGGCTCGGTCCAGGACACCACCGGCGACTCCGCTTACGGCGACGGCACAGTGCGGGACACCGTCGACGACCCTGACCACGCGAACCATGCGGACAGGGACGAAGCGGACCGCGCCGATGACCGCTACCGGGACGCGCACGGCCGGGCGGGCGACGACGTCCTCACGTCGTCCGACGAGTCGCTCCGTGACTCACACCGTGACTCGCACCACGACTCACACCATGACTCACACCGCGACTCGCGCCGGGACGGCGTCGAGGGCGACGTCCTCGTCGCGGGCACCCCGGCCGGGTACGAGCCCGTCGGCTACTCCACCGCCGACGGCGACCACACGGCCGGAGCCCACGAAGACCGGCGGAGTCACGACGACGTGGACCACGGCGTCACCGGCGACGTGACCACCCCCAGCGCGGACCGGGACGCCCTGACGCCCACGGGCACCGCCGCCGACGGGCCGGTGGCCTACCCCACCGGCACCACCTCGGACGGCACCACCCCGGACACCGCCGGAACCCTCGACGGACCGGTGGCCTACCCCGCAGCGACCACGAACGCCTCCGGCACGGCGGCCGTTCTGGACGACGCGCTGGAAGGCCGGTGGCGGGAGATCAAGTCGGGGTTCGTCGACGATCCCCGTCAGTCGGTCGAGCAGGCGGACACGCTGGTGGAGGAGGCCCTGTCGGCCTTCACCTCCCGTCGTGAGGCACTGCTCGGCCAGTGGAAGGACAACGAGCGGGGCGACACCGAGGCGCTGCGCCTGGCCCTGCACGAGTACCGCACGTTACTTGCCCAGTTGACCCGGAAGTGAGGTAACAATGCTCGCCATCGCCGCGGCGGTCGTCTTCGGGATCGCCTTCCTCCTCGACCTCCTCAACGCGAGTATCGGCATCGGCATGACCGCGCTGATCGCCCTCGGCCTGTGCTTGCTCGCCCTGCACCAGGCCGGCGTCGGCACCGCGGGCGTCAACTCCTGGCGCGGCGGCTGGCGCGGCGGACGCGTCCGCCGCTGACCCGGGCGCCCACCCCTGGCCATTCCCCTGTGAAGGATTCGGCGGGTCTCGCGGGAGACGCTCCCGCGAGACCCGCCGGGAATCCGGTCGGTGACGGCCGGCCCAAATCTCGACAGCGCCCCGTCCGGCAGCGCCCGGACGGCCCCGCCTCCTTCTCGGCCGACGAGCGACGACCCTGTTCGCGCCTGCCGAAAAACCAGGCGTTAGCGAGCTAGCTGCTCATATACCGTGTTGCGCATGATTGCGCCCCTCCCGCGCCGCATCCCCCGTCCCGGACCAGAGCCGTGCTGAACCGGCTGCTCCGCGCATACCTGCGGCCCTACTCGCCCGCACTCACCGCGGTCGTGCTGTTCCAGCTCGTCGGCACCATCGCCTCCCTCTACCTGCCGAGCCTGAACGCCGACATCATCGACCACGGGGTGGCCACCGGCGACACCGGTTACATCCTGGCCACCGGCGGCTGGATGCTGACCGTGTCCCTCGTGCAGATCGCCTGCTCGATCGCGGCGGTCTACTACGGCGCCCGGGTGGCGGCCGGGTTCGGCCGGGACGTCCGATCGGCGGTCTTCCACCGCGTGAGCGGCTTCTCCGCCCGGGAGGTCTCCCAGTTCGGCGCCCCCTCGCTGATCACCCGAAACACCAACGACGTGCAGCAGATCCAGATGCTCGTGGTGATGACCTGCACGATGCTGGTGGCCGCGCCCATCATGGGGGTCGGCGGCATCATCATGGCCCTGCGTCAGGACGTCGGGCTGTCGTGGCTCATGCTGATCTGCGTCCCGGTGCTGCTGGTCTCGATCGGTTCGATCGTCTTCCGCATGGTCCCGCAGTTCCGCGCGATGCAGACCCGGATCGACACCGTCAACCAGGTGCTCCGTGAGCAGCTCTCCGGCATCCGCGTGGTGCGGGCCTTCGTCCGGGAGCGTGAGGAGACCCGCCGCTTCGCCGAGGCGAACGACGCGTTGACGGGGACGGCGCTGCGTGTCGGGCGGCTGACCGCGCTCATCTTCCCCACCGTGATGCTGATACTCAACGCCTCCAGCGTCGCGGTGCTGTGGTTCGGCGCCGCCCGGGTGGACGGCGGCGAGATGCAGGTGGGCGCCCTCACCGCGTTCCTCATGTACCTGATGCAGATCCTCATGGCGATGATGATGGCCACCTTCATCTCGATCATGATCCCGCGGGCCGCGGTCTGCGCGGAGCGCGTCGCCGAGGTGCTGGACACCGAGTCGTCGGTGCGTCCGCCCGAGCGGCCCGTACGGCACGTGGACCGCCGGGCCGAGCTGGAGTTGCGTGATGTCGAGTTCCGTTATCCGGGCGCGGCGGCACCGGTGTTGTCCGGTGTCTCCTTCCGGGTGACGGCGGGACGGACCACCGCCGTCGTCGGCAGCACCGGATCGGGGAAGACGACCCTGGTCTCCCTGGTGCCCCGGCTGTTCGACGTGACCTCCGGCGCCGTGCTGATCGACGGCGCCGACGTACGCGACCTCGACCCGCGGATGCTCTGGACGCGCATCGGCCTGGTGCCGCAGAAGCCGTACCTGTTCACCGGCACGGTCGCGAGCAACCTGCGCTACGGCAAGCCGGACGCCACCGACGAGGAGCTGTGGGAGGCTCTGGAGGTCGCCCAGGCCCGCGACTTCGTCGAGGCGATGCCCGAGGGCCTGCAGGCGCCGATCTCCCAGGGCGGCACGAACGTGTCCGGCGGGCAGCGGCAGCGCCTGTCCATCGCCCGCGCGCTGGTCGCCAAACCGGAGATCTACCTGTTCGACGACTCGTTCTCGGCTCTCGACCTCACCACCGACGCCCGGCTGCGCGCCGCGCTGCGCCCGTACACGGCCGGCGCGGCGGTGGTGATCGTCGCCCAGCGGGTCTCCACCATCGCCGACGCCGACGAGATCATCGTCCTGGACGACGGCGTCGTCGCCGGTGTCGGCACCCATGACGAGCTGCTCGGCTCCTGCCCGACGTACGTCGAGATCGTCGAGTCCCAACTGACCGCGGGGAGTGCGGCATGAGCGACCGGCCCACGGCACCCGTACGACCGCGACCGATGGGAGGCGGTGGTTTCGGGCCCTTCGGCGGCGGTCAGATGCCGGCGGAGAAGTCGCTCGACTTCGGCCCCTCCGCCCGGCGGCTGCTGCGGCGGCTGAGCCCGGAACGGCCGAGGATCCTGGCCGTCATCGGCCTCGCGGTGGTCAGCGTGGCGTTCTCCGTCATCGGCCCGAAGCTGCTCGGCCGCGCGACGGATGTGATCTTCAGCGGTGTGATCGGCGCCCGGCTGCCCGCGGGGGCGACCAAGGAGCAGACCGTGCGGGCGCTGCGCGCCTCGGGCCACGGCGACTTCGCCGACATGCTCGCGGGGATGGACGTCGTGCCCGGTCACGGCATCGACTTCGGCGCGCTCGCCACGGTCCTCACGTGGGTCCTGGGGCTCTACGTGGCGGCGTCGCTGTTCATGTGGCTGCAGGGCCGGCTGCTGAACGACGTGACGCAGCGCACGGTGTTCCGCCTCCGGGCCGACGTCGAGGACAAACTGCACCGGCTTCCGCTGAAGTTCTTCGACGGTCAGCCGCGCGGCGAGCTCCTCAGCCGGGTCACCAACGACATCGACAACGTGTCCCAGACCCTGCAGCAGACGCTGAGCCAGTTGCTGACCTCGCTGCTCACCCTGGTCGGCGTGCTGGTCATGATGTTCCTGATCTCGCCGCTGCTCGCGGTGATCGCCCTCGTGACGATCCCGGTCACGATGATCGTCACCGGGCGGATCGCCAAGCGCTCGCAGAAGCAGTTCGTCGCCCAGTGGGCGCACACCGGCACGATGAACGCCCACATCGAGGAGGCGTTCACCGGTCACGAGCTGGTGCGGGTCTTCGGGCGGGGCCCGGAGGTCGAGGAGGTGTTCCGGGAGCGGAACGAGGCCCTGTACAAGGCGAGCTTCGGCGCCCAGTTCATCTCCGGGATCATCATGCCGACGATGATGTTCATCGGGAACCTGAACTATGTCGCCATCGCGGTCGTCGGCGCCGTGCGGGTCGCCGGCGGGTCCATGAGCCTCGGCGACGTCCAGGCCTTCATCCAGTACTCCCGGCAGTTCACCCAGCCGCTGACCCAGGTCGCCTCGATGGCCAACCTGCTGCAGTCGGGGGTGGCCTCCGCCGAGCGGGTCTTCGAGCTGCTGGACGCCGAGGAGCAGGAGCCCGACCCCGCCGCCCCGGTGCTGCCCGGCGCCCGGCGGGGACGCGTCGAGTTCGAGCACGTGTCCTTCAGGTACGACCCCGAGCAGCCCCTCATCGAGGATCTCTCGCTGGTGGCCGAGCCCGGGCACACGATCGCGATCGTCGGCCCGACCGGCGCGGGGAAGACCACGCTGGTCAACCTGATCATGCGCTTCTACGAGCTGGACGCGGGCCGCATCACCCTCGACGGCGCCGACATCACCGCGATGCGCCGCCACGACCTGCGCGCCCAGATCGGCATGGTGCTTCAGGACACCTGGCTGTTCGGCGGGACGATCCGCGACAACATCGCCTACGGCGACCCCCGGGCCACCGACGAGGAGATCCAGGCGGCCGCGCGGGCGACGTACGTCGACCGGTTCGTCCGCACCCTGCCCGACGGGTACGACACCGTGATCGACGAGGAGGGCGGCAACGTCAGCGCCGGCGAGAAGCAGCTGATCACCATCGCCCGCGCCTTCCTCGCCAACCCGTCCCTGCTCATCCTGGACGAGGCCACCAGCTCGGTCGACACCCGCACCGAGGTCCTGGTGCAGCACGCGATGGCCGCGCTGCGCAGCGACAGGACGAGTTTCGTCATCGCCCATCGGCTGTCCACCATCCGCGACGCCGACCTCATCCTGGTGATGGAGGCGGGGAGCATCGTCGAGCACGGCACCCACGACGAGCTGCTCGCCGCCCGGGGCGCCTACCACCGGCTGTACTCCGCGCAGTTCGCCGGCGCCCTGGCCGGTGACGACGCCACCGCCGCCGAAGTGGGGTGACCGGTCCCGGCGCGCTCCGCGCCTCACATCACCGCTCGGCCACCGGTTCGCGGTCAGGCTCGGCCGACATGGCGGGCTCGGCGGGCACGGGCGCCTCGACCGGCACGGTCGCCTCCGGGGCGCCTTCGAGCCCGCGCAGCGTGGCGCTCGTCGCGGCCAGTGCGCAGCACACGACGAGCGCGCCGCCGATGGCGAGCAGCGCGCCGACGCCACCCACACGGTCCGCCAGGACCCAGCAACGGCCCGAGTGGGGCGAGGCCCATGGTCGCCACCCGGAGGAGCGAGGTCAGCCGGCCCATCATCGCGTCCGGGACGAGCGTCGCCACGAGTACGCGCAGAACCACGTTGAGCGCCGGGGCCGCGATCATCGCTAGGATGAGCGGGACCACCGGCCAGTAGGCGCCGAACGGGAGGGTGGTCGCGCAGACGGCGAGCGCGAACACGCCGACCACCACCAGCATCAGCTTGCCGGGCGGCAGCAGGGCGCCGATCTTCGCCGACAGGGCGGCGCCGAGCAGACCGCCCAGCCCCAGGCCCGCGAGAACCATCCCGGTCACCGCGGGGTCCCCTCCGCGGGAGCCGACCAGCACGACCACCGGTAGCAGCAGCGCGTTGGCGGCGAGGTTGGAGACCAGGGAGAAGGTCAGCCCCGCCCGCAGCGCGGGACGGCGCCACAGCCAGCGGGCCGCCTCCGCGATGTCCGCCCGCATCCGGGTCCTGCCGGAGCTCTCGACGTTCCCGGGCCGTCGCGGGACCCCGGCCAGCAGCACGCACACCATGGAGACCACGTAGGTGACCGCGTCCACGGCGAAGGGGACGGCCCGGCCCAGGCCGAACAGGAGCCCGCCGAGCGGCGGCCCCGCGAGGACCGTCGCGTGGCCGCGCGCCTCGTCCTGCGCGTACGCCGACATGAGCCGGCTCGCGGGGACGACCGCGCGGATCGCCGCGTCGCGGGCGGGCCGGAAGAACGCGTCCGCGGCCCCGTTGGTCATGGCCACGGCGATCAGGTGCCCCATCGTCACCCGGTCGGCGAGGACCGCCGCCGCGAGGGTGGCCAGAGCCACCGCCCGCACCCCCTCGCTGCAGAGCAGGATCCGGCGCCGGTCCCACCGGTCCACCCACACCCCCGCGGGGAGCGAGACGAGGATCCCGGTGGCGATGCGGCAGGCGGCGGTGAGCCCGGCCAGCGCGGCGGAGCCGGTGACGGCCAGGATCAGCAGCGGCAGGGCGAGCCCGGTCAGCGAGGAGCCCAGCTCCGACGTCACCGAGCCCAGCCACAGGAACTGGAACCGCAGGTTGCGCCGCAGGGGCGGGGGTTCGCTCATGAGCCACCTCTGCCGGTGCCGACATCGACGGGAGCATCGAGGGCGGGAGTCCACGCGCCGCCCCGGACAGGTACGGGCACAGTGAACGCGACGCCGGTTGGGACAGCGCCGGAATACGCGGCACCGGGCGCGGCACCGGTATGCGCGGCACCGGTATGCGCGACCGCCCGCGCCGACGAGGCGGCGGCGACCACCGCGTCGGCGGCGGCCGCGGCGCCTCCTGAGGCTTTCAGGCGCGCGCCGAGCGCCCGCACGCGCTCCCCCAGCCCGCCCGCGTACGCGGTGCCG
>QFZU02000066.1 GCA_003260025.2 Microbispora triticiradicis
CGCGGCGGAGGCGCTCGCCGGGGCGGCACGGTCGCCCGACCCGGTGACCCGCCGGCGGGCGGCCTGGGCGCGCCGGGCGATCGCCGCCCTGCCGGTCATGCCGCGATTCCCCTCGCGGCTTGCGGGGGACGGGGGAGACCGGCTGGCGGTGCATGTCGTCGTCCCCGATCCGGCGCTGCCGGGCCGCGTGGAGACGAGGCCGCTGGTCAACGGCCGGCCGGTCGTCGCGCGGGCGTTCCGCAAGGGCCGGCCCTACCCGCCGGAGCACGTGCTCGGCAGCTTGGAGGCGACCGAGGAGGTCCGGGAGGTGCGGCTGGCCGAGGCGTACTGCACCGAGGGGTGCTGTGGGGCCCTCTATGTCACGATCGTCCGTGACGGTGACACGGTCGTCTGGCGCGGCTGGCGCGACCCCGATTCGCCGGCGGTCGAGCTGGAGCCGTTCCGCTTCGGCGCCGGCTCCTACGACGAGGTCGTCGCCCGGGCCGTGGACGATCACGGCTGGGAGTGGCCCGCCCGTACGGTGGCCCGTGAGGTGCGTCGCTCGCTGCGCGAGGATCCCGGCCTCCTGGCGGCGTGGGAGTGCGAAGCGGGCGGAACTTACGCGGAGGCCGACCGGCGGGACGAGATCCAGGTCGTCTTCTGGCATCCGCGTGAGCCGTCGGCCGACGGGGAGGATCAGCCGGACGACGAGCCGTGGGTGCTGCTTCAGTGGACCGTCCTCATCGACGACACGGACGCGGGCGACCAGGCGGCGCGTCTGGTGGACTGGCTGCGCGGCAACGACCCCAGGCCCCACGCCAGGATCGTCGGCGGCAGCCCGGAGTTCGCGGAGAGGCTCGGTCTCCGCTGGCCGGACTGGGACGACGACTACGAGGAGTGAGCGCCGTCCGGGGTGCACCGGTGGGGTGTCAGGTCGGGTGTGGCGGATCCCGGCGAGGCGGCATGGAGCACCAGGTAGCCGTCGTTGTCGTACAGCTGCTCGTAGCCGCAGTCGCGCAGCAGCTGTACGTCGGCCATCTGGGCCGTCCGCGACGAGAACATCGGCTGCGGGCCGCCGGTGTCCGCGATCACCCAGGGAGCGCGTAACGGCATGTCACGCCAGATCACGACCTTGGCGCGGGAGGTGAGGGCTGGGCCGAGCTGGTTGGCGGCCTCGACGAGCGCGCCGTCCGGAATCAGGGCGGCCGCCCCGGCGGGCGGCCTCCTGGCGCGGGGTCCCGGAGTAGAACGACGGGCCGAACAGAGTACGCAAGGCGAACTGCGGTATCGACGCGACGGCCGCGATCGCCCCCGTTGTGTGCCCAGTAAAGCGGCCCGAGCAGGGCGAGAATCGGCGAGACGTGGTCACTGAAAATCGGCAGGGGAACGCCGATGTGGTTCCACTGACCCTTGACGAGCGAGCCGGGCAGCATGAATTCCGCGTAGCCGCGCACCACCTGGTCGAAGATGACGAGGTCGTAGACGCCGCTCCGGAAGGTGTGCAGCTCGACGAGCCCGAGAGTGGCGTAGGCGACCCCTGCGATCATTAGCGGGACACGGGACCGTTCACATCGCCGAACAATGCGATTCGTATACGGGCCAGGCTCTTATTCAATTATTAGTAGGACTGATAAGCGTGCCAGGTCAGGTGGCGGTGCAGCTGATCGGGGACGGGACCCGGTTGGCGCCGGACCAGCTCGCGTTGAAGCCGGCCGTCGTCGAGGCGTTCGGGGCCAGCGCACCGTTGTACGTCTCGTTGGCGACCGTCACCGCGGCGCCCGACTGGGTGAAGCGGCCGCTCCAGGACTGCGTGACGCGCTGGCCGTCGGGGAAGGCGAAGGTGACGGTCCACGACGTGATGGCCGCCGTCCCTGAGTTGCGCACCGCGAGCTCGCCCTGGAACCCGCCCTGCCACTGGTTCACGATCCGGTACGTCGCGGAGCACGCGCGCGGGCCGGCCGACGGGCTCGCGGACGGGCTGACGGAAGGGCTGACCGACGGGCTCGGCGACGCGGAGGGGCTGCGCGACGGCGAGGCCGAAGGGCTGGGAGAGGGGCTGGGCGACGAGCCGCCGGCGGGCGGGACGCGGAGGATCCGGTCGTCGTTCGCGGCGGGGGTCCCCCTGCCGTCGCGGTTGCTCGTGCCGACCCAGAGCCACCCGTCCGGCCCGACGGCCACGGCGCGCAGCCGGCCGTACGTGCCCTGGAACTCGGCCACCGGGTTGCCGGTCCTGCTGCCGCCGCTGACCGGCACCGTCCACAGCCGCTTCCCGGCCAGGGCGCCGGCGAAGAGCGTGCCGTTGGCGTACGCCAGGCCGCTGGGCGACGCCTCGGACGTGCTCCAGGTGACGATGGGGTTGCGGAAGCGCGAGTCGGTGCAGACGCCCTCGCAGGTGGGCCAGCCGTAGTTGCCGCCGGGGACGATGTAGTTGAGCTCGTCCCAGGTGTTCTGGCCGAACTCGCTGGCGTACAGCCGTCCGCCCTCGTCCCAGGCGAGCCCCTGGACGTTGCGGTGGCCGTAGCTGTACACGCGCGAGCCGTACGGGTTGTCCGGCGGCACGCTGCCGTCGGGCCGCATCCGCAGGATCTTGCCGCCCAGGCTGTTCAGGTTCTGCGCGTTGGCGGAGGTGCCGGCGTCGCCCGTGGAGAGGTACAGCATGCCGTCGGGGCCGAACGCGATCCGCCCGCCGTCGTGGAACTGGGCCTTCGGCACGCCGGAGAGAAGCACCTGCTGCGTCTGCGGGGCGTTCAGCCTGAACCTGACCAGCCGGTTGTCGGACGCGGCGGTGAAGTAGGCGTAGACCCACTGGTCCTCGGCGTAGGTGGGGGAGACCGCGATGCCGAGCAGGCCCGCCTCTCCGCCGGGCGACACGTTCGGGACGGTCGCCACCCGTACGGGCGACGAACCGGGACGCACCTGCATGATGTTCGCCGTGTCGCGTTCGGAGACGAGGGCGCTGCCGTCCGGGAGGAAGGTCAGTCCCCAGGGCGTCTGCAGGCCCGTGGCGGCGACCTGGGCCCGCGTGAAGTCGAACCCGCCGGTCGCGGCCACCGCCGCCGTCGGGCGGGCCGTGACGAACGCGGCGCCGGCGGCCAGCGCGGCGACGGCGGTCGCGAGCGCCACGGTGGGACGTGCCCTGAGACACGCGCTGAGACGCTCGGTGAGACGCTTGGACATCGATGCTCCCGGGACGGCGGGCCGCCGTGCGGCTCGTGAACCCTGCGGCTGCCTTCGATCGCGTGCAGCCGCCTGCCACTGCGGGACCATGGAATCCACATCGTCGCGCCCGGATCAACCGCGAGGCCGATGTCTTTCGGTGTCGCCCCTCTGATCAGCGCCTACGATGGGCGCCCGCGCGCGGGGCGCCCCGGAGTGCGGGAAACTTTCATGGTGGCACAAGGCTCCGGCAAGTCCCTCACAAGTCACTCAACGTACAAATGCGACGTGAACGACTACGAAATCCGGCGGCCGGCGGTCGCCGACGCGGCGACCGTGCACGAACTGGTCGCCGAGCACGACATCGAGGTGACCGGCAGGCCCGACTGGACGCTCGATGACATCGCCGACACCCTGAAGGAGCTCGACCTGGACCACGACAGCTGGCTGGTCCGCTCGGACGGGCGGCTACTCGGCTGGGGCTACGCCAGGCGCAACGGCGCCAGCGAGAACGTCGACATCGACGTGCAGGCGCGGGAGCCCGGCGCGGCCGCCCTCCTGTGGGACATGGCGCTCGGCCGGGCCGCCGATCTCGCCCGCGAGGCGGGGCACGACCACGCGGTGGTGGACATCAGCCTCTACGAGCAGGACAAGGCCATGCGCGAGGCCGCCGAGCGGCGCGGCTTCGCCCCCGCCACCAGCTTCCACCGCATGCGGGCCGACCACTCCGGCGTACGGCCGGTGTTCCTGCCCGGGGTCGGGGTCGAGGCCGGCGCCCCCGGGCGCGAGGCGGTGCTCCGGACGGCCCATCGGGTGCACCAGGAGGGCTTCGCCGAGCACTTCGGGTTCGTGCCGAAGACGTTCGAGGAGTGGACCGCCGAGATGGAGTCGTCCAGCGCGAACGACTGGGGGCAGCTTCTGCTGGCCCACGTCCACGGCGAGCCGGCGGCGATGCTGCTCGGGACCGACCATTTCGTGTCCGACGAGAACTGCGGATATGTCCGCACGCTCGCGGTGCGGCCCGGTTTCCGCGGCCACGGCCTCGGGAAGCTGCTGCTCAGCAGAGCCTTCGCCGCCGACGAGCGGCGGGGGCGGGTGGGGACGATCCTGCACGTCGACTCCAACAACGTCACCCCGGCGCTCGGCCTGTACGAGTCGGTCGGCATGCGGCCGGTCCTGGTCATCGACGTCTGGCGGGCCGTCGTCCGCCGGTGAGACGGTCTTTCTCACAACTTCGACATCGCTACAGTGAATCAGGAGAAATCGGGCAGAGGCTAGGAGCGATCGAGTGCTGCACGAAAGGCTCGAGGGCGTTTACGACAACATTCTGCGCCGCAACCCGGGGGAGGCGGAGTTCCACCAGGCCGCGCGCGAGGTCCTGGAGAGCATCGGTCCCGCGCTGGGCAAGCATCCGGAATACGCGGAGCAGAAGATCATCGAGCGCATCTTCGAGCCCGAGCGGCAGATCATCTTCCGTGTGCCCTGGGAGGACGACCGGGGCGAGGCGCACATCAACCGCGGCTTCCGGGTCGAGTTCAACAGCGCGCTCGGGCCGTACAAGGGCGGGCTGCGCTTCCACCCCTCGGTCTACCTCGGCATCGTCAAGTTCCTCGCGGTGGAGCAGATCTTCAAGAACAGCCTGACCGGCCTGCCGATCGGCGCGGGCAAGGGAGGCGCGGACTTCGACCCGAAGGGCCGCTCCGACCGGGAGATCATGCGCTTCTGCCAGAGCTTCATGACCGAGCTGTACCGGCACCTGGGCGAGCACACCGATGTGCCCGCGGGGGACATCGGCGTCGGGCAGCGGGAGGTCGGCTACCTGTTCGGCCAGTACAAGCGCATCACCAACCGGTACGAGTCCGGCGTCATCACCGGCAAGGGGCTGAGTTACGGCGGCGTGCAGGTGCGCACCGAGGCCACCGGCTACGGCTGCGCCTTCTTCGTCGAGGAGATGCTCAAGGCGAAGGGCACGTCGTTCGACGGCAGGCGCGTGGTCGTCTCGGGCTCGGGCAACGTCGCCGTCCACGCGATCGAGAAGGTGCGCGAGATGGGCGGCGTCGTCGTGGCCTGCTCCGACTCCTCCGGCTACGTGGTGGACGAGAAGGGCATCGACCTCGATCTCCTCAAGCAGGTCAAGCAGGTCGAGCGGCGCCGTCTCAGCGACTACGCCGAGCGCCGCGGCGCCGATGCGGCGTACGTCGCCGGGCGCAGCGTGTGGGAGGTGCCCTGCGAGGTGGCGCTGCCGTCGGCCACGCAGAACGAGATCACCGGCAAGGACGCCGAGGCGCTGGTGCGGGCCGGGTGCGTCGCGGTCGGCGAGGGCGCCAACATGCCCACCACGCCCGAGGGCATCCGGGTGTTCCAGGAGGCCGGAGTGGCCTTCGGCCCCGGCAAGGCCGCCAACGCGGGCGGCGTGGCCACCAGCGCCCTGGAGATGCAGCAGAACGCCAGCCGCGACTCGTGGACGTTCGAGTTCTCCGAGCGGCGGCTCCAGGAGATCATGAGCGACATCCACGCCCGCTGCCTGGAGACGGCCGACGCATACGGCATGCCGGGCGACTACGTGGCCGGCGCCAACATCGACGGCTTCAGGAGGGTGGCGGACGCCATGCTCGCCCTCGGCCTCATCTGAGCACTCACCGAGTGCTCATCGGTTGACCCGGCGGGTGCGCAGGAGGGGAAGCGCGAACCCGCCCGCAGCCAGCGACACCGCGGCCAGCCACAGCGATGTCACCGTGGCGGCGTGCGTGGACGGGGCGAGGCTGAGGAACAGCGTGCCGAAGACGGCCACGCCGACGACCTGGCCGAGCTGGAGCATCATCGCCAGCAGGCCGCTGGCGTCGGCCGCGTCGGCGGGCGCGACCCGGGCCAGCGCCACCGCCATGAGCGGGCTGAACGTGCCCGCCATGCCGGCCCCGATGGCCACGAAGCTGATCTCCAGCAGCGGCTCGCCGTGGCCGCCGCCGGCCAGCGCCGCCGCCAGGGCCAGCTCGCCTGCGGCGGTGACGACGGCGGACGCGACGATCATCGGCCGGTGCAGGCTGGCCGGCAGCCGCTTCCAGTTGAGGCTGGTCAGCCCGAAGGCGGCGGCCGCGGGGATGAACAGGCAGCCCGCCCGCAGGGCGCTGTCGCCGAGGTCGCCCTGCAGGTGGAGGGCCATGGCGAACAGCCAGCCGCCGTACGCCGCCATGACGAGGAAGATGCCGGACGCGGCGACGGCCACCCCGGGGGCGCGCAGCAGGCGGCCGGGGACGAGCGGATGCGCCGCACGCCGCTCCACAAGCAGGAACGCGCAGAACGCGAGAACCGACAGGCCCATCGCGACCCACCCCCACAGCGGCCAGTCCTCCTCGTGGCCGAGCACGAGCGGCACGACCAGCAGGCAGACCGCGAGCGACAGGGTGACCAGGCCGGGCACGTCGAGCCCCTGCTCACGCCGCACGTGTGCGGCGGGCAGCGTCCGGGCGCCGACGGCCAGCAGCGCGAGCCCGATCGGCACGT
Organism: Microbispora triticiradicis; assembly: GCA_003260025.2. Classification (GTDB taxonomy): domain Bacteria; phylum Actinomycetota; class Actinomycetes; order Streptosporangiales; family Streptosporangiaceae; genus Microbispora; species Microbispora triticiradicis. The sequence continues at coordinate 6,637 of QFZU02000066.1, forward strand.
TGACCAGGAAGACCGGCCGCCAGGCCGTGCCGAACAGGTCGGCGGTCACCAGCAGCCCACCGAGCACCTGGCCGACGACCGCGCCGACCGAGATGACCGTGGCGTAGACGCCGAGCGCCCGCCCCCGTGTGGCGCCGTCGAAGGTGATCTGGATCAGGCTGAGCACCTGGGGCACCATCAGGGCGGCTCCCGCGCCCTGCACCAGCCGGAAGGCGATCAGCACGCCGGTCGACGGGGCGAGCCCGCACATCAGCGACGCGGCCGTGAACACCGCGAGCCCGGTGAGGAACAGCCGCCGGTAGCCGAGCAGCCCGCCGAGGCGTGCCCCGGTGATCAGCAGCATCGCGTACGCCACGGTGTAGCCGGAGATGACGAGTTGCAGTCCAGAGCCGGTGGCCCCGAGGTCGGCGCGCATCGTGGGCGCGGCGACGTTGACGATGGTGGCGTCGAGGACGGCCATGAACTGCCCCGCCAGGATGACGGTGAGCAGCAGACTCGGCGAGGTTCGCCGCGCGGCCGGCGCGCGGGTGGTGACAGTGGTCATGGCGGCAACGATGCGGCCGTCGCGATACCGGTAACGAGAGCCTGCCGATACTGGTACTGACACCACCTGGCAACGCGGGCGCGCACTCGCCAAAATAGGGAGGTGACGACGGGGATTCGCACCAGGAACACCAGGCGTGAGGAGCTCGCGGCCTTCCTGCGCAGCAGGCGCGAGCGGATCCGGCCCGAGGACGTCGGCTTGCCGCCCGGCCTGCGCCGCCGTACACCGGGCCTGCGGCGGGAGGAGGTCGCCCAGCTCGCGGGTGTGGGCGTGACCTGGTACACCTGGCTGGAGCAGGGCCGCCCCATCAACGCGTCGGTGCAGGTGCTCGACGCCATCGCCCGTACGCTGCGGCTGGACGCGGCCGAGCGGGAGCACCTCTACCGGCTGGCGGACCTGCCGGAGATCGCCGATCCGGCGGGCGACGGGGAAGGCCTCGACGCCGAGGTGCACACGATCCTGCGCCAGCTCGACCCGCTGCCCGCGTGCGTCTACAGCGGGCGTTACGACCTGCTCGCCTGGAACGCCGCCTACGGCACGATCTTCGCGTCCGTGGTCGATCGGCCACGGCTCGAGCGTAACGTCCTGTGGCGGGTGTTCACCATGCCGGACTGCTGCTGCCCGCTCGTGAACAAGGACGAGGAACTCCCGCAGATGGTCGCGACGTTGCGGGCGGCCTTCGGCAGGCATGTGGGAGAGCCGGCTTGGACGGGCTTCGTCACCCGGCTGTCGGCGGCCAGCCCGGAGTTCGCCCGAATGTGGGCGATGCATGAGGTGGCCAGACCGGGCGTCCGGATGAAGCTGTTCAAGCACTCGTCGGTGGGTCTGATCCGCCTGACGTCCACCAGCATGGCGCTGGCCGCGCCGCCGGAGACCCGCATCGTGGTCTACACGCCCATGGACGACGAGAGCAGGCAGCGGATCGAATGGCTGGAGGCCCATCCGGAGGTCGCCCACTGCCCGCTGCATGGGGAGCCCGTCCGCGGGTAAAGCCGCAGTCATGGCCTGTCGTATCAGTGAACTCGTCGTCGACTGTCACGACCCCGAGCGGCTCGCCGCGTTCTGGTGCGAGGTGCTCGGCTTCGAGGTCCTCCAGCGCACGGACGGGTGGATCGAGATCGGCCCGCCGGGCGTGGGCTTCGGCGGCCTCCAGCCGACGCTCGTCTTCGCGCCCGTGCCGGAGCGCAAGCGCGGCAAGCTGCGCCTGCACATCGACGTCAACCCCACCGACCGCGACCAGGAGGACGAGCTGGACCGCCTGCTGAAGCTCGGCGCCGTACGGGCCGACGTGGGCCAGACCGGCGAGGAGCAGTGGCATGTGCTCGCCGACCCCGAGGGCAACGAGTTCTGCCTGCTGCGCCGCCGCCTGTGACCTTCCGGCGGGCCGATGCGGTAGCGTCCGGAGCGTGGCGAGGATCTTCACGCTGGACGAGGCCGGGTCGCTGATGCCGGAGGTGCTGGAGCACGCCCGCGCGTTCGTCGCCGTCCGCGCCGACCTCGCGGAGCTCACCCACGACCTGCGGCAGGCCGGGACCTCCGCTCTGGGCGGCCTCGCCGAGGCCAAGGGCCTGGAGGCGCGGATGGACGAGATCCTGAGCTGGTTCGACGCCGAGGAGATCGAGATCAAGGGCGTCGCCCCGCTGCTCGTCGACTTCCCCGCCGTGCTCGGCGGTGTGTCCGTACGGCTGTGCTGGCTGGAGGGGGAGACCGCCCTCGGCTGGTACCACCGCAGCGACCTCGGCTTCCCCGGCCGCCGCCCGCTGCCCTGACCCCAGGGCTGAGGCGGGCGGCGAGGCTCAGTCCGACAGGTCGTCGAAGCCGTCGAAACCGCCGAAGGCGGCGCCGTACCGGACGCAGACCATGCGGGCCACCGACTCGTGGGCGCCGAGAGGCTCGGCGCAGCCGGCGCCGATGGCCTCGGCCGCCGTCGTGATCCGCTCGCTGTCGGTCTCGGGACCGATGACGTACGGCACCATGGCGAGGCGGTTGGCCCCGATCTTGCGTAGCCGCTCGGCGGCGTCGCGCACCGTCGGCACGCCGTCCAGCGCGGCGGGGACGACGGGAAGCGTCAGGCGGGCGGCCAGCAGGACGGCCGTCGCGTCGGCCCCGCGCGCGGCCTCGTCGCCCCCGGCGGTCGCGACGATGATGCCGTCGACGGGCGAGGAGACGTTGAACAGCCGCATGCGGTCGGCGCGGGCCAGGCCCGCCTCGGACAGCCGTACGTGCAGGGCCTCGGCCAGCAGCGGATGCGGGCCGAGCGGCTCGGTGATCCGCACCGCGGCCCCGCTCTGCGTCACGGCGTCCCGCACGGCGCGCCGGACGCGGGGATGGGGTCCGGTGACGAGCGGCACCACCACCGCCGCCGGTCCGCCGGCCGGCCGCTTGGCCGCGATGTCGGAGAACTCCTTGACGAGATCGGTGCCGCCGTCGGCCAGTGAGACGATGCGAAGGTCGAGTTGCGGATTGTCGATCCGGACGATGGAGGCGACCTCGGCGGCCACGTCGCCCTGGCCCGCCGGATCTCCGGCCCTGCCCGGCACGGCCAGGACCAGGGCGGGCGCGTCGGCCGGCAGGTCGGCCGGCAGCGGCCGTCGGTGGCGGCCGGTCCCGGGCCGGGAGGATCGCTCCCGGGTGGGGAGCTTGGGCGGGTCCTCGTGACCTTCGTTCACATCGGCGGATTCTAGGGCGAAACCGGTCGAAGAGCAGAACCAACGCGCGGCTTGTTGCGGCTTGGTGATCTAGACGTTTTACGTCTCGGTTACTTGACGCTGCTGGTGGCCGTCGCTTTGATAAGGGCCGTCCACGCCGAAAACGATTACAGCTCCCCGCGCGCTGCCACGCGTGGACGAGTACCCGAGAGTCTCCCCAGAGTGAGGTGGCCGTGACCGAGGGTCCCACGATCACCACGATCGCGCAACGCGCCGGCCTGTCGATCGCATCGGTGTCGCGGGTGCTCAACGGGCTGCCCACCCGCGAGGACACGGTGCGCCGGGTCATGCGCGCGGCCGACGAACTCGGCTACGTGCCCAACTCGGTGGCCCGTTCGCTGCGCAACCGCCGCACCCACCAGATCGCCTTCGCGCTGTCCGACATCGGCAACCCCGTCTACGTGGCGATGGTGCGGGAGATCCAGGCCGTGCTGAAGGCGGCCGGATACCGCCTGCTGCTCCACTCGACCGAGGGCGACCCGGAGGACGAGGTGTGCGTGCTGCGCGGGCTGCGGGAGCGCTACGTGGACGGCCTCATCATCAGCCCGCTGCGCGGCGTCGGGGCGGAGCACATCGAGGCCGTCACCACGGCGCGGGTCCCCGTGGTCGTCGTCGGCCCGGTGCCGGAGGGCACGCCGGTGGACAACGTGCGGGGCGACTCGCGGACCGGCGTCCTGCTCGCCATGAACCACCTGCACGGCCTCGGCCGGAGGCGGATCGGCCTGCTCAACGGCCCGCTCGGCACCGCGCCGGGCGCTGCCCGCGCCGCCGCCTACCGGGAGGCGCTGGAACTGCTGGGCCTGCCGTACGACGAGAACCTGGTCGAGGTGGGCGACTTCACGCGCGACCGCGGCGCCCGGGCCGCGCGGGCGCTGCTGGCGCGCGCTCCCGGTCTCGACGCGCTGATGTGCGCCAGCGACCTGATCGCGCTCGGCGCCCTCGACGTGCTGCGGGAGCAGGGCAGGGACGTCCCCCGCGACGTCGCGGTGGTCGGCATGGACGACACCGACCTCGCCTCGGTCGCGTGGCCGTCGCTGACCAGCGTCTCGCTCGGCTGGGCCGAGCGTGGCAGGGCCGCCGCGAGGCTGCTGCTCGACCGTCTGCGGGACGGCTCGCTGCCGCCGCGCGTGGTGACCGTGGAGCCGGGCCTGATGGTCCGGTGCTCGACCGGCGGCGGGCCGGCGACCGCGTTCGCCACCCGAGCCCGCGCCCGTGTCCGCGCGCTCGCGCTCGCCGGGGGCGACCGGCCGTGATCTCGGTGTTCGGCAGCGCCAACATGGACCTCGTGGCGTACGTGGCGCAGGCCCCCAAGCCAGGGGAGACCATCACGGGCCGCGCCTTCCGCACGATCCCCGGAGGTAAGGGGGCCAACCAGGCGATCGCCGCCGCGCGGGCGGGCGGGCGGGTCGCGTTCCTCGGGGCGGTGGGCGACGACGCGTTCGGGCCGGGGCTGCGCGCGGCGCTCGCCGGGGCGGGCGTCGACACGCGCGGGGTGCGGACCGTCCCCGGCCCCTCCGGTGTCGCCCACATCGTCGTGCAGGACGGCGGCGACAACTCGATCATCGTCGTGCCGGGGGCGAACGGCGCCCTCACCGGTCCCTCGGCGGAGGACGCGGAGACGATCGGGCGGTCCCGCGCCCTGCTCCTGCAACTGGAACTGCCGATGGAGGCCGTGGTCGCCGCCGCGTGCCTGGCGGGCGCCGTGACGGGCGCCGTGACGGGCACGGAGGTGATCCTCACCCCCGCCCCGGCCGTGCCGCTGCCCGCCGAGCTGCTGGACGCGGTCGGCGTCATCGTGCCGAACGAGCACGAGGCGGCGGTCCTCACCGGCCGGGACGACCCGCGCGACGCGCTGGAGGCGCTGCTCGATTTGGTTCCCGAGGTGGTCGTGACGCTCGGCGCCCGGGGCGCGTTGTACGGCTCCCGCGACGGCGTCCGCCTCCACGAGCCCGCCGTACCGGTGCGGGCGGTGGACACCACGGCGGCGGGGGACACCTTCGCCGGCGCGCTCGCGGTGGCCAGGACCGAGGGGCTCGGTCCTGATGGGGCGCTGCGCTTCGCCTCGGCGGCGGCGGCGCTGTCGGTCCGGCGCGAGGGTGCGAGCACCTCGATGCCGCACCGGCCCGAGATCGACCGGCTCGTGCGGGACCGAACGTAAAATCTCCGAATACGGAGTGTGATTGACGGGTAGCTCTGCGTTGTCATGCGTCAGTGCTTCGCAGAGAAGAGGTATCCGTTGATCAGATCATTGGAGCGCGCCGGGATCGCGGCGCTCGTGACCGCCGCCCTGTTCGCGGCCCCGCTGGTTCTCGCGGCGCCCGCCGCCCACGCCGCCGCCGGACGACCGGCCGGGGACGACGTGTACCGCACCTGGTTCACGAGCCACTCGCGGTGCGTGGCGGCGGGCCAGGGCGGGATCGACCGCGGCCACTGGGAGCACTACACCTGCTCCGAGGGCGACTGGTTCTGGCATCTGTGGACCAACCGCTGAGCTGAGACGCGACCCGGCCCCGGCACCCGTCCGCCGGGGCCGGATCACCAGAGCGGAGATCACAGGGGAGGATGAGGGGCGACCGGCCGACTGATTCGTTAGGAGTGCGCATGCAGGTCCACGACCTGTCCGGCGGCGGAGACGTCCTCGCCCGCGTCGAGGGGGTCGCCCGCCGTGCCCTGGAGCGGTACGGGCTGCCCCCGGACGCCGTCGTGACGTTGCTGAACGTGTCGGAGAACGCGACCTTCACCGTGGACGACGGGGAGACGCGGGCGATCCTCCGGGTCCACCGGCTCGGCTACCAGTCCCCGGCCGCCATCGCCAGCGAGCTCGCCTGGCTGGAGGCGCTGCGCGAGGAGGCGGGCGTCGTCACGCCGCGAGTGCTGCCGGCCCGCGACGGGTCCCGCGTCGTCACGGTCGAGGATCCGGGCGCCGAGCCCCGCCGCTGCGTGATGTTCGAGTTCCTGCCCGGGGCAGAACCGGCCGAGGACCGGCTGGTGGAGGAGTTCGAGCGGCTGGGCGCGCTGACCGCCCGCATGCACCGGCACGCGCGCGGCTGGGCGAGGCCGGCCTCCTTCACCCGCTTCCACTGGGACCTCGACGCCGCTTTCGGGCCCTCGCCCCGCTGGGGCAGGTGGCAGGACGGTGTGGGGGTGGACCGGGAGGCGCACGCCGTGCTCGCCCGCCTCGAGGCCGAGCTGCGCCGCAGGCTGGGGCGGTACGGCAGGGGCCCGGACCGGTACGGGCTCATCCACGCAGACCTCCGCCTGGCCAACCTGCTGGTGGACGGTGAGGCGGAGGCGAGCGTGATCGACTTCGACGACTGCGGCCTCGGCTGGTACCTCTACGACCTCGCCGCCGCCGTCAGCTTCATCGAGCACCGGCCCGAGGTGCCGCACATGGCGGAGTCGTGGGTGCGCGGCTACCGCACCGTGCTCGACCTCCCGAAGGAGGACGAGGCCGAGATCTGGACATTCATCATGTTCCGCCGTCTCCTGCTCGTCGCCTGGATCGGCTCCCACCGGGCCGCCGAGGTGGCCGCACGGCTCGGCGCCGGCTACACACGCGACAGCTGTGAGCTGGCCGAGCGCTATCTGAACGGCTCACTGGGCGGGTGACTCCGCGATCACGCTGAGGAAAGTATTCGAAAAGGAACCGGTCAGTTCGGGCGAATCCGGGATCAGAAGGACATTGCGCCGGGTACGGGGAGCGTCGTTCACACATCGTCACCGCGGAGGTGCCAGGTGCTGGACCGGATCGCCGATCCCAGGGGGCGGCGCACGCCGTACGGACCTCCCGACGCGGTGGAACGGCTGGCCGCGGCCCTGCCGGGGCGCATGCGCGACGCGCTTCCCCCGGTCATCCGCCTGGGCAGCCCGTGGCCGGTGCGGGTCGACGTGTTCCTGGAGGACGGCGTCACCGAGGACGAGGTCGAGCGCTGGGTCCCCGCGGCGTCGGCGGCCGGTTCCCACGGGGACGCCGTCGACCTGGCGGTGCGCGGCGGGCGGGTGGTGGGCGTACGCGGCCGGGCCGGTGACCGGGTCAACCACGGGCGGCTGGATCCGCGCGAGTGGCCCGCCTGGCGGCCGCGCCCGGGACGGCTGACCCGCCCGCTCGTACGCGAGGGCGGGCGGCTGGTCGAGTCGACGTGGGACGCCGCGATGGACCGCGTCGTCACGCGGTCGAGGCGACTGCTCGCCGCGCCCGGCGGCTGGGGCCGGATCGCGTTCCACACGGGGCCCCGGCTGTTCCTGGAGGAGCACTACACGCTCGCCGTGATCGGCAAGGCGGGCATCGGCACCCCGCACATGGACGGCGACACCCGGGGGTGCGCGGCGGCGGCAGCGGCCGCCCTCGCGGCGAGCTTCGGCACCGACGGCCAGCCCGGTTCGTACACCGACGTGGACCACTGCGACGCGCTCGCGCTGTGGGGCCACGACTGCGCGGCCTGCCACCCCGTGCTGTGGGAGCGGATGCTCGACCGGAGGCTCGGCCCCGGGCCGCCCGCGATGATCGTGGCCGATCCGGACCGGACGCCCGCCGCCAGGGAGGCCGACGTCCACCTCGCCGTGCGCCGCGGCACCAACGTGGCCCTGCTGAACGGCCTGCTGCACGAACTCCTCGCGAACGGCTGGCACGACGCGGCCTACGTCGCCGCGCACACCGTCGGCGTCGAACGGCTGTGGCGGACCGTCGAGGCCTACCCGGCCAAGCGGGCGGCCGAGATCTGCGGGGTGCCGGTCGCGCGGATCGAGCAGGCCGCCGAGATCCTGGGCGCCGCCGAACGGCTGGTGTCCACCGTCGGCCCGGCCTTCCTCGGCTCCAACCAGGCGACGGCCGCGGCCTGCCAGGTCGACAACCTCCACCTGCTGCTGGGCATGCTGGGCCGGCCCGGGGCCGGGCTGTTCCAGCTCGGCGGCCCGGGCTGCGACGCGCTGGAGACGGGCTCGGCGGGAGACCTGCCCGGCCTGCGCAACTGGGCCGACCCGGGACACGTCCGCGAACTGGCCGGGCTCTGGAACGTCGACCCCGCCGTCATCCCGCACTGGGGGCCGTCCACCCACGCGACCCAGATCCTCGGGTACGCCGAGGAGGGCTCCGTCGGGCTGCTGTGGATCACCGCGTCCGACCCCGTGAGCGCGACTCCCGGGCTCGAACAGGTCCTCGCCCGCGAGGACCTGTTCGTCGTCGTCCAGGATCCGTACCTCACCGAGACCGCGCGGCTCGCCGACGTCGTGCTCCCCGCGGCCGCCTGGGGGGAGAAGACCGGTACGGTGACCGGCGCCGACCGGACGGTGCACCTGTGCGAGAAGGCGGTGGAGCCACCGGGGGAGGCGAGGGCGGACCTCGCCGTCCTGCTCGACTACGCGCGGCGGATGGACCTGCGCGACCGCGACGGCCTGCCGCTCGTCGGCTGGACCGACGCCGAGTCGGCGTTCGAGGCGTGGAAGGCCTGCTCGGGGGGCCGCCCCTGCGACCACACCGGCATCACGTACGACCGGCTGCGGACCGGCGGCGTGCAGTGGCCCTGCACGCCGGCCGGCTCCTACGGCGCGGAACGCCTGTACGCCGGGGGGAGGTTCGCCACCGAGCCGGAGCGCTGCCAGGCGTTCGGCGCGGACCTGGCGACGGGCGCGGAGTACGGCGAGGAGCGGTACCGCGCCGACGACCCCCGGGGACGGGCGTTCCTCCACGCCGCCGACTACGAGCCGTCTCCGGAGGTGGCCGACGACGAGCATCCGCTGGTTCTCCTCGTCTGCCGGGCGCAGCGCCGCTCTCCCGCCCCGCCGCACCTGGAGGTCCATCCGGGCGACGCCGCGGCGTACGGCGTGGAGGAGGGCGACCTCGTACGGGCCGAGTCGCCCCGGGGCGCGCTGGAGGCCGTCGCCCGGCTGTCGGGCGTGCGGCCCGGAGCCGTGGTCCTGCGGCTCGACGGCCGGTCCGAGGCCGTGGCGCGGGCGGCGGCCGAGCTCACCCTCACCTCGTGGGACCCGGTGTCGCGGCAGCCGCTGCGCACCGCGGCGGCGGTGCGCCTGGTGCGGGTCGCCCCCAGGCAGGGGGAGCCCGCCGGAGCGCTCACGCCCGTGGAGGGCGTCTGCTCCGCCACCGCGCCCCTCGGGCACGGCGTCGCCGTACGCGAACGCTACGAGGAGGTCTGACGTCCGCGATCACCGGAGAAGGGTGGGGGCCATGGGCACTGACACCGCGCGTACGGCCGGCGGGGCGGCCGTCTCCGGGTGGGCCGATCGGTGACCGTCCACCTGGCGGACTATCTGGAGCTCCTGCTGCGGACGGAGCACGAGCTGTCCGGCGGGTTCCACGCGCTGTGGCGCGGCCATCCCCGGGAACCCGACCTGTGCGGCGTGTGCGAGCGCCTGGCCGCGCAGTGCCGGGCGCACGCCGAGCGGCTCGAGCCGTTCCAGCGGCGATACCGGGGCCCCCAGCAGATGGAGCATCGGATGGAGCCGTGGGCGCCGGATCCGGCGATTCTGGACGCGACGAGGACGGAGCTCCAGCGGGCGGGCCCCGAGGGGGTGGGCCTCGTGACGGCGGTACGCCTGCGGCTGACGCCCGCACGCGCGGCCGGAGGAAAAGGCGGTAACGGCGGGGACGGCGGTCTGGTCCTGCTGCGCGAGCTGCACCGGTTGTACCTTCTCGCGACCGAATGCGAACTTTCCTGGAGCGTGGTCGCACTGGTCGCCCGCGGGCTCAAGGACGACGATCTCCTCGACCTGGCCGGTCGCTGCACCCCCGAGACGGCCGTTCAATTGCTCTGGCTGCGGACCCGGATGCGCCGGGCCGCGCCGCAGGCCCTCGTCGTCGCGTCCTGGTGAGCCTGCATATCGCGCGGATTCATACAAACGCGGAGAAGAATCGTCCGGAGGGTGCGGTCTCGTTCTCGTCTGTCGCCATTGTCGCAATTCACGACAGGGCTCAGGCAGGGCTGATTCGCCGACAAATGTCGTCATGTAGGCAATATCGAGATCATGTCGCGGGATCGTTGCAGAAAATAGATTGTGCCCGGATGGCGATAATTGGTAGAAAATGATTACGACGAGGCGCGTCGCACAGGCCACTACGGATGGGCGTGCCCACAGACGACGCCGGTGCTCATGGCGGGGGCCGCACCGGCGGTGCGGAACGCCGGGGAAAGCGCGTCCGGCACCGCGGTCGTTTCATATATATCGGTGCCGACGCCTGCCGCGGCAGGCGTCGGCACCACCGATGTCCGTCCCGCTGTCCGTGTCGACGGCCTGGCGCCGCCATGTGCGCGTGCGGATGCGCGCGGGCGTCACCGTCGAGGACGTCGCTGCGCGAATTGTCCTGGGTGATGCCGGTGCGGGAAGTGGCCGCACCGGAGACGTCGCCACCTGGGATTCGATTGCCGATGAGGCGGAAGGACGGCCTGTCGGGCCTCGGCGGTACCGCCGCAGGGGTGCCAGGATATGGGTGGTGGGCGATACTGGGATTGAACCAGTGACCTCTTCCGTGTCAGGGAAGCGCTCTCCCGCTGAGCTAATCGCCCGTGCCCGGATGTCGTCCGGGCTCCGAGCGGAAGACGGGATTCGAACCCGCGACCCTCACCTTGGCAAGGTGATGCTCTACCACTGAGCCACTTCCGCAGCCATCGCTCGGGTTTCCCCGGCGACGCGTGCTCAACTCTAGCGGATCCCCGGGAGTGCCGGCGCCAACTGTTCCCACCCGGAGAGCGATCCGAGAGCGACCGGGGGGCTCGGCGTCGCGGTGAGCCGTTGACCCGCCGGAGAGGACGTGCGCAGGATGAGGCGCAACCGTACGCGAAGGGAGTTACCCGCCATGGCGAAAGTGCTCATCATCACGGGCGACGCGGCCGAGGACCTGGAGGTGATGTATCCGTACCAGCGGCTTCTGGAGGAGGGCTACGAGACGCGCATCGCGGCGCCGTCGGCGAAGAAGCTCCAGTTCGTCGTGCACGACTTCGTCGAGGGCTACGACACCTACACCGAGAAGCCGGGCCACACCTGGGCGGCCGACGTGGCCTTCGCCGACGTGGACCCGGAGGAGTACGACGCGCTGGTGATCCCCGGCGGGCGCGCGCCCGAGTACCTCCGCGGCGACCGCGACGTCCAGGAGATCGTGCGGCACTTCGCCGACGCGGGCAAGCCTATCGCCGCGCTCTGTCACGGTCCGCTGATCCTGGCCGCGGCCGGAGTGCTCAAGGGCCGGGAGAGCAGCGCGTACCCCGCCTGCGCCACGGACGTCGAGAACGGCGGCGGCACCTGGGTCGACAGCGAGGCGCATGTCGACCGGAACCTGGTGACCGGGCGGGCCTGGCCCGACCACCCCGCCTGGATGCGCGCGTTCATGAAGGTGCTGAGGGCCGCCGTCCCGGCGGGCTGATCACGACACCTACTTTCGGGGACGGATCCGCTATCGGGGCTGTCATCCTGTGAACCCGAAGAAGTTCAACGGCTGTGAGAAGACGAGAGTGCTGCACGGGGGTGTGGCGGACCCCGAATTCTTGCGGCGAAACGGCAGCCGTTACTGAGAGCGTAAGCGACCGCGCGAAGAGGGCGGCCGGATCTGCCTTACGCGGACAGGATGCCGCTCCTCTTCGGTGCGCGCCCGAGGTGTCACATGATGCCTTGCTGCTTCTCGACCGACTGCCGAGCAACGTCGTCGTGACGGTGGTCGTCGAACTGAAACGGCCAATGGGCATGGAGGAGCTCAAGAAGACGACCGCCCTGATGTCGTTGGACCTCATCCTGTCGCCTCTGACACCCATGACGCGGCCGGGTTTGGACGGTTGGAGAATGAGGCCCCCTGTACTGGCCCGGCTACATGACCTGTGAGGAGTGCTAGGCCGCTGGTGAAGACGGCCCGCATCGCGGACGTCACACCCGTTCGCGACAGAAACCAGGTGGTCGTGCCGTTGTTGCGCCGCCGCTGGCAGCCGGACCGGGAGAAGCGCCGCACGATCTCCTGGGCGTCGCGGTCGCCCCGGCATACTCGCGCACGGCCGCCGGGGATCACCAGCGCGACGTACTCCCCGCGGTTCACTTCGGCGAAGGCCACGCCGGCCGCGTAGGCGTGGTCGGCTTCTGCCGGGGCGGGCAGGCCCGATCGCGGCGCTGTGCCACGGCCCGCTGGTGCTGGCGGCGGCGGGGGTGCTGAAGGGCCGGGAGACAAGCGCGTATCCGGCCTGTGCCCTGGACGTCGAGATCGGCGGTAGCACGTGGGTGGACAGCGAGGTGCACGTCGCCCAGGATCGGCGAGCGCGACCGCCGAGCCTCGGGCGCCGCATGTCGTCATCGATTGAGCCTTGAACACCGGGTTCGTCCTCGTACGAACCGTGTCGGCCAGATAGAACCTCCCGGCCGCGTCCGGCCCTGCTGTTGGTGGCGCTCACCCACCCCGGGGCCGGAGCCCCCCGGTGCGTGTCCTGTCGTGAGCGAAGCGCCCGCTGTGTGCTAGCACGATGATCTTTGTTGATTTTCGCGGGAAATGGAAATTTCCTATATGTATTTTGGTGACATCCAGAGAAAATCTATTTTTTTTCTGACCAAGTTCCCCGCTTGTGACATGTTGTGTATATGTCCGCCTGGCTGATACAAAAGCGCGTGGCAGCCCACATCTCTACGAAGGGGAATTTGTGAGAAATTCGCGGAGCGTTCTCCCTGTTTTACGGGGAGTTTCCATGCGGTCGTCGGGGAGGAGGAAAACCCTGGTGGCGGCTCTGGTCCTGGCGGTACTCGCGACGGGCTTGCCGGCGACGGCAGAGGACGCCTCCCAAGCGTCCGGCGCGGTTCCGCAACCGGTGCCGCCACTGCTTACGCAATTTCCGAAACCAAGGGATGCGGACGCCCTTTTACGGGAGGCGATCGCGGAGGCGAAAAAACAAGGCAAGCCGGTGCAGGTGCGGTCCATGGACAGTGAGACGAGCTGGACCTGGGCATATCCCGACTCCCATCTCACCACGGAGACCTGGGCGGGACCCGCTCGGGTCAAGCAGCCGGATGGCACGTTCCGCTGGGTCGACACAACGCTTGAGGAGCGCGACGGCGCGCTCTATCCCAAGGTCGCGAAGGTGGGCGTGCGGATTGGCGATGGCGGTGACACCCACCTCGCAACTCTGGAACGTGCCGAGAAGGGCCAGTCGTTCGCAGTGGACTGGCCTGCGAAACTGCCCAAGCCGCGGATCGAGGGCAACAAGGCGATCTACGACATCTCCACATCTGATCTCAAGGCGGATCTGGTCGTCACCGCGCTGGCCACCGGCTTCCGGCACGACGTGGTGCTGCGCGAGCGGCCCACCGGCCCTGTGGAGTTCCGTCTCCCGGTGCGGTCGGAGGGCCTGAAGCTGAGCGAGACCAAGGCGGGCGGGCTGAAACTGATCGACGCCAAGGGCAAGGTCGTGGCCTCCGCGGCCGAGCCGTTCATGATGGAGGCGCCGAGCACAGACGCGAAGTCCGCGCCGAACATGCGCGGCCAGATCGACACGCGAGTGGTCGGCAAGGCCGGTGACCAGACGCTCGTCATCAAACCGGATCCCAAGTTCCTGGCGGACAAGGACACGACGTACCCCGTCACCGTCGATCCGACCGTCTCGCTGACCGCGACGATGGACGCCTGGATACAGTCCAGGACGGGTGCCGCGGACGCGACCGACTCGGTCCTGAACGTCGGCACCGGCACGTACTACCAGTCCGAGCGCCGCTGCTCGGGCAGCGTGTGCTCCTACACCAACAAGATCTACCCGAACTTCCTTCGGGGCTATGTGGGCTTCGGCGACGATGCCAGCGGCTTCGCCGGCAAGTACGTGGAGTCGGCGACGCTGCAGTTGCTCGGCTCCTACGCCGGCTCATGCGTGGGCCGCACGCTCACCGCATCCCCGGTCACTTCCTCCTGGGACGCGGACGCGCTGTCGTGGAACCTGCGACCGTCCACCACGAGCACGGGGGCGGTCACGATCACCCCCAGCTGCGGCTCGGACACGGTCACCAGTCTCAACGTCACACAGATGGCCAGGAACTGGTCGGCCGGCGGTGGGTTCTACGGCGTGGAGCTCAAGTCGACGGAGGACACCCGGTCCAGCTGGCCCGACGAGGCGAACCCGATCTCGGCCCAGTACTGGTCGTTCTACTCCGTCGAGTCGGGCCAGTCGCCGCCGAAGCTGAGCGTCAATTATTTGCTGCCACCGGAGATTCCCACGGTGACGGGGGAGTCGATCGACTCGATCGCCGGTAACGACGCCATCTCCCGCACCAGCGACGTGAAGGTCAACTACTCCTCGACCTCCATAGACGGCAAGAAGCTGGACTACCTGGTGTCGATTTCCGACCCGACGACGCCCATCCCGGTTCCGACCACCACGGCGTCGCCGAGCCCCAGCCCGTCTCCGTCTCCGTCTCCGTCCCCAGCGGGCACCGCCGTTCCCGGGCTGGTCGCCGCGTACGGGATGAACGAGGGCACCGGAACGGCGGTGGCGGACCAGTCCGGCACCGGCAACGCGGGTACGGCGAGCGGCACGGCCTGGGCGGCCGGCAAGTTCGGCCAGGCATTGTCGTTCAACGGCACCTCCAGCAGGGTGAATGTGAACAACTCCGCCTCACTGCAGCTCGCGAACAAGATGACCATCGAGGCGTGGGTCAAGCCCTCCAGTGTCAGCGGATACCGCACGGTCATCATGAAGGAGGCGTCGAGCGATGCGTCCTACGCCCTTTACTCCAGCATCAACGGTGGCTTCTTCCCCGGAATGGGGATGTCGGGACCCACGAGCTACCTGCAGATCGGCGGAAGCGTCGCCAGCGTCACCGGTCCGACCGCGCTGCCGACGAACACCTGGAGCCATATCGCCAGCACCTACGACGGCACGGTCATCAAGACCTACGTCAACGGCACGGTGGCCGCCCAGAGCACTGTCAGCGGCAACCTCGCGTCCAGCACCGCGCCTCTGCGCATCGGAGGCAACAGCATCTACGGTGAGTACTTCAGCGGGTTGATCGACGAGGTCAGGGTCTACAACGTCGCCCTCACCCAGGGGCAGGTCCAGTCCGACATGAACACCGCCGTCGGCAACACGGCGACGGTGGACAATCCGCCTACCGCTCCGGGAACGCTCAACGCGGTCGCCGGTCCCGACACCGTCGACCTGTCCTGGGCCGCGGCCACCGACGATCGCGGCACGGTCACCTACCAGGTGCATCGCTCGACGACCGCCGGATTCACCCCGTCGGGGGCCACCCGCGTCGCCACGGTGAACGGCCTGACCTACAGCGACAGCGGCATGGTCCAGGGCCAGTACTACTACCGGATCGTGGCGGTTGACAGCGCCGGCCAGACGGGCCCGGCGTCCAACGAGGTCGCGGCAAGGACCTCCGCGCAACTCTTCCCGCCTGTCACGGGGTCGCCTTCGGGTCAGGTGGTGAGCAACGAGTTCCAACTGGGCAGCCCCGACAGCTTCAAATTCAAGATCAAGGCCTGCCTGAGCGGCATCCCGGTCCGTATCTGCAACGAGACGCCCTACTACCGCATCACCACGGACGCTCCGTTTGCTCCTAGTAGCCTCTCGGTAAGTCTTGAGGATCCGCAGAAGCCAATTCTGTCGGGTATGGCCGCCAGGCCTTCCGGCGGGTCCGTGACGGCCAAATTCTTTCTCTACAACAACGCAGGACTGCCGGTAGGGGCGGTGCCCCTCGGCGTGGTCCAGGTGGCAGGTGGAGAGCGGGCCGAATTGGCCGTACCGGAAAACCTCCTACAGCCTGGCGCTTCTTATACATGGAAGATGCAGGCGTGCGTACAGGCGATCTGCTCGTCCAGGACGGAGGCGGAGGGTTTCACCGTCGAAGGTACGGATGAAGCAACCGAGGACGCCGCGGATGCTGTACAGCGGGTAACTCTCCGAAGCGACGCCTTCGCCATCATGACAGGCCCGGCCAGCGCGACGGCCTGCGGAGGCGGCCCCTGCCCCCTCACGGAGAGCGGCACGATCAAAGTAGGTGGATCGGGTGACGATAAGACGGTCACTGTTCTGGGGATCAACGTCGCGGACATACCAGGAAGCTCTGTCTTCACGAATACTGTGCTCGATTTAGGATCGCCGGTATGCGCAGGAGCCCCTTGCCCGGCGAACCTGAACCTGTCGGTACGCCCCTTGGATACTGAGGTCACGACTGACACCAAGGGTTCCCAGGTGAGTACGCTGCCGGGCGGTGAGGCGCAGGCAGCGCCCGTGCAGGCGGCGAAATTCACGGTGACGGGCCAGGAGCTCTCCTGGTTTGCCATTGATAGTGACTCCGCCATCCCCGTTGTCTTCGGAGACGCCGCCGCGCCGGTGTCGCCCACCGTCTCTGTCGCGTACATCCCGCCCGGACCGCCTGGACCCATTGTCAATCTGAAGGCCACGCCAGGCGATGGCGGCGGTACCGTCAGCTGGGGTGTGCCAGAGACGAATGGTTCTATGGCGATGCTGGAAGGCTACGATGTCGAAGTCCTCGACCAGAGCGGTGAGGTCCTTACGACCACCGATACGGGCGACCCGACGGCGCTTGTCGACGATCTCGTGAACGGGGTCACCTACACGATCCGGGTACATGCGCGGACGACTGTCGGGGCAGGAGAGTGGGTGTCGACCTCGTTGACCCCTCGCGCCAGCAGAGCCGGCTCCATCGACTATGCAGAGACGATTAAGAGCTTTTACGAGGCTCAGGACGCGGTCCTCGAAGGTCGTGTGCCGGAAGTCTGGGCATTGCCGCAAGCCTCTCCATCCGCTCCGCTGGCCGCCAGACTGGCGTTACTCAACACACAACTCGTGAGCGAGAAGCAGAGCATGGACGCGGCCGGCATGCGTCGCACCGACTCCACCGTCTCCTTGGCCAGCGCCGTGGTACAGGCGACGGACGACACGACCGTGCTGGTGGATGCGCGTGTAGACCGAAGTTGGAAGATCGTCAGTAAAGACGATCAGGGGCAGGAACAGGTCACGGTCCGCCAGACGAGCGAAAGGGAGACTTTCGCCTTCCAGCGGGACGACCGACTCTCCTACGAGATGGGGTCGGTCGATCTCCAAGAGGACTCCAGCGACCTGGTCGCAGGGGACGTCCTGGCCGAGTTGGAGGCTGCCGAGACCGCCCAGGAGAGTCCGATCCGCCAGGGCGACTCCGGCAGGTCCCTTCAGAAGAAGTCCGGCCCCTCGGTCACGGCAGACAAACTCGCCTCACCGAACTCCGCTGCGGCCTCTCCCGACTCCCCCTCCGGGTGCGGCGGTTACTTCGACATTGTGCGCCGGGGGTCCGCGCCGATCCTCAGACCCGTCAAGGGAGCCGCGATCCAGACCGCCGTACGTTCTCGCTGGCTCAAGCCGGAACTGTGCGTGGACAGTACGACGTGGCCTATCTACAGATTCAGCGCCATAACAAAGATGTACACGAATTCCTCCTTCTGGAGTCCCAAGAAGAAGAACAGCAAGGGTAAATGGGTGATCGACAAAACCCAGCAGCAGAAGAACAAGTACATCTACGACCACTCTCGGCTCGACCTCTCCAGCAGCGCCTGTTTTGCGGCGAACACCACAAGCTTCACAGTCGGGGGCGAGGTCTCGGTAGAGAAGGGTGGAGGCAGCTTTGGAGGAGGGGCTGCGGTCGCCGGTCAGATGACTCAGAGCGGCAACGAGTTCTGTCAGCCCTATGAGGCTGAGGGGCTGGTGGCGGCCGGCATCCACGAACTCTCGTTCGCCAGCGGATCAGTCGTCGCACGATGCTGGGGATCGGGAGGAAACACCTGTGACATCAAGGCCTACGGACATAGTGCTTTCCCTGAACTCCGCATGAACTACTGGGTGTCGCCGTCTCAGGATCGGCAGTGTCATCCCGTGAACCCGAAGAAGCTCAACGGATGCAAGAAGATGAAGGTGCTGCACGGTCGTAAGGCGGACACCGGATTCCTGCAGCGGAACGGCAACCGTTACTGAGAGCGGTAGCGGTCCTGGAGAGGGCGGCCGGAGGGACGGATTCCTTCCGGCCGCCCTACCCGAGCTTCAACAGTGAGGAGCCTGACGGAATTGTTATGGCGCATCGTGATTATGACGGCTGCTATGTTCGTGATTGCGAGCTGTGATACTCAAGCGGAGACGACCCCGCGACCTGCCGCGCACCAAGCAGTGCCCTGCTCGTCGTCGAGGTGTGCGCACGTGGAAAAGGTATTGACCACGGGCATGATGATCGCGAACCCCGAGTATGTGGTGCAGCCCTGGCCTGGGGGCCCCGTCATCGACGACGGCGAGATCACCGTCACAGTGCTGGTGCGGCCGCGATCCGTCCCCGATGAAGCGGCGCGGCGGGTGTTCGAGGTCGTGCGGCAGGACTCGGGTGAGGTTCGCTCTCCGCGTCTGCCCTACACGGACATGACGCCGCTCCTTTTCGGCGCCGCGCATGAGGTGTCGCATAACGCCCTGCTGCTTCTTGACAGGCTGCCGAGCAACGTCCTCGTGACGGCGGTCGTCGAATTGAAGCGCCCTGTGCCCATGGAGGAGATCAAGAAGACGACCGACCTGATGTCGCTGGATCTCGTCCTGTCGCCCATGACGCCACTGACGCGGACGGGCCCCGACGCCTGGACGGTGAGGCCCCTGTACTGGCCCAGCGGCGTGACCTGTGAGGAGCGCGATCGGCCTCGATGCGACGACAACGACCAGCTCTCTCAATTCCGCAGTTGGGTGGCCGCGCTCAGGGACGACGATGGCGTCATGCTCAAGACGATGGGTCTCGATCTGCCGCGGCTGCGATCCGCCGCCTCGGCTGGGCTCGTATACGGGTGGATCGCCTACGGGCAGCCTGAGGTTATCCGGCCCAGCTTGACAGGGCCGCTGGTGAAAGTGGCTCAGATCGCAGAGATGGCACCTGTCCGCGACAAAAACCAGGTAGTCGTGCCGTTGCCACATCGTCGCTGATCGCCGGGGCGGGACAGATGCTCGCGGTGCTCGCACAGCGCGAAAGCAAAGGATGCGAAAGCAAAGGATCCGGATGCCCCTTGACGGGAGGCGATCGCGGAGGCGAGAAACAAGGCAAGCCGAGACCGGTGCCCTCGGAGGACACCGAGATGAGTTGGACCTGGTCCGGAAACCCCGAGGAGTATTCCGTAGGCGAGGCCGTCTGCTTGGTGCACTCGTTGTCACCCTGCTGGTCACCTGCGCCTGTGGCGGTTCGGAGGCATCGAGCGCTCCGCGTCCGTCGGCACCGTTTCCCGATCATGGGGAGCTGGTCGTGAAAGACGCAGCTGTGATGACGAACCCGGGACGACGGATGGATCTGTCCAACTGGTACAGGGAGCCGCAGGGGAGTGGCTACCGGATAGGGCCGACGGGTGAGTTATGGTCGGGCTTCCGGGGACCGGCACGTATCTCCCCCAGCTCTTACGCCGTCACCTTGGACGCGGCAGGGAAAGTGGTCCAGGTGCCTGAGCCGTCGCCGGATCCGATTTCCCGTGCGCTCCTCGGGCTGAGAACGGGAGCCGGCTTCGGCACGGAGGCGAAGGGGGACGGCAGCGCCTGGGTGCTGAAAGGACTCCCGCCGGGCCTGACTGTGGAAGCGATAATCGAGTTCAAGAATCCGGTGACGGAGAAGACCCTGGGCGTGGAGAACGGCCCTCCGGAGCGTGTGCTCCTGTCGAGGTCCCGCAAAGCTGACTCGCCGCTCTACTGGGATGGCGACGAGGGGTGCGCGCCAGGCTCTCGTTGCGTGGAGTGGTCGTCCGTGGACCAGTTCAGAAGTTGGGTCGCGCGGCTCGCCGGCGCCGACGAATTGAATCTGCGGAAATTCGGACTGGAACTAGGAGAGCTGAGAAAGGCGGCCTCGGACGGACTGATCTATGGAGTCGTCACCGAATCGTCGCCGAGGCGGGTGCGCGAGATGAGCCGCGACGAGAACGTGCTGGGAGTCTGGATCACTGACATATGGCCCTGCCCCAGGAAGGAGCGCTGCCCCTGAGCGTCCGGGTGGCCGGCAACGCCGGGAGTTCCGTCCCAAACCGGCCAGACCGGCCCGCCGGACCGGCCACCGGCATGGACACACCGAAGGCTCTGCGTACGTGCTCCTCCAAGAGATTCTCGGTCTGATCCTGCCCGAAAACGGGCAGGAAACTTGTTAGTCGGCATCCGTGCTGCGTTAGGGTCCTGCTCTGTGTCCACGGCACGGCATCCCTTCGAGGATCTGATCGGCCATCTCACCCGGACCACCTCGCTGGGTCCGGGTGAGGCGGCCCGCGTGGTGGCCGACGTCCTGGCGTACTTCGGCGAGCCCGCGGAAGAGTACGTGCGGCGCCGCCACGGCGAACTCAAGTCGAGGGGGCTGACCAACGACCAGATCTTCCCCAGGATCTCCGCCGAGCTCGCGGGAAGGCGTGTCGCGGCACCGGAGCTGACCCTGCGCCAGCTCCGGAGGATCGTTTACGGATAGGAGCGGTTTATGTGCGGAATCGTCGCTTACGTCGGGCCGAAGGATGCGGCGCCCATCCTGCTCGAAGGTCTCCAGCGGCTGGAGTACCGGGGCTACGACTCGGCGGGCCTCGCCATCGTGAACTCCAGGAGTCTCAAGACGCGCAAGGTCAAGGGCCGGGTCGCCGACCTGGCGGCGGCGGTGCCCGCGAAGTTCAAGGGCACGATCGGGATCGGGCACACCCGGTGGGCCACACACGGCGCGCCCAGTGACGTGAACGCGCACCCGCACCTCGACCAGGAGCAGCGGATCGCCGTCGTGCACAACGGCATCATCGAGAACGCCGACGAGCTGCGCCGCCGCCTGGAGGGCGAGGGCGTGAAGTTCGAGAGCGAGACCGACAGCGAGGTGCTCTCCCACCTCGTCGGGCGGATGGTCAAGGAGACCGACTCGCTGCGGGAGGCCGTGCTGCGGGCGCTGAAGAGCGTCGTCGGGACGTACGGCATCGCCGTCGTCGACGCGCAGCGCCCCGGCGAGATCGTGGTCGCCCGCAACGGCAGCCCGATCGTCCTCGGCCTCGGCGAGAAGGAGATGTTCGCCGCCTCCGACGTCGCCGCGCTCATCCGCTACACCCGGCAGGTCGTCCACCTGGAGGACGGCGAGCTCGCAGTCATCAAGGCCGACGGGTTCAACACGTTCACCAGCGACGCCCGGGAGACCGCCAAGGAGCCGTTCACGGTCGACTGGGACGCCGGCCACTACGACAACGGCGGCTACGAGCACTACCTGCTCAAGGAGATCTCCGAGCAGCCCGACACGGTCGCCCGCACCCTGCGCGGCCGCATCGACGACCGGTTCCACATCGCCCACCTCGGCGGCCTCAACATGGACGCCCGCGAGACCCGGTCCTTCCGCCGCGTGAAAATCATCGGCTGCGGGTCCGCGTACTACTCCGGGCAGATCGGCGCGCAGCTCATCGAGGAGCTGGCCCGCATCCCCGCCGACGCCGAGCCGGCCTCGGAGTTCCGCTACCGCAGCCCGGTCGTCGAGCCCGACACGCTGTACGTCGCCATCAGCCAGTCGGGCGAGACGTACGACACGCTCGCCGCGGTGCAGGAGCTCAAGCGCAAGGGCGGCCGGGTGCTCGGCATCGTCAACACGGTCGGCAGCGCCATCGCCCGGGAGACCGACGGCGGCATCTACCTGCACGCCGGGCCCGAGGTCTCGGTGGCCTCCACCAAGGCGTTCACCTCCACCGCCGTGGCGTTCGCGCTGCTCGCCCTGCACCTCGGCCGGGTACGGGACCTGTCGCCGGCCGACGGGCGCAGGATCTGCGACGGCCTGCGGCGGCTGCCCGAGCAGATTAAGGAGATCCTCACCCTGGAGGACCGGATCAGGGAGCTGGCCAAGAAGTACGCCGACGCGCCGGGCATGATGTTCGTCGGCCGGGTCCGCGGCTACCCGGTGGCCCGCGAGGGCGCCCAGAAGCTCAAGGAGATCTCCTACGTCCACGCGGAGGCCTACCCGGCGAGCGAGCTCAAGCACGGCCCGCTGGCGCTGATCAGCCCCGAGCTGCCGACCGTCGCGGTCGTGCCGGACGACGAACTGCTGGACAAGAACCTCACCACGCTCGGCGAGATCCGGGCGAGGCACGGCCGCATCCTCATGGTCGGCCACCGCACCTCCGAGGCGGCCGACGACTGCATCGTGGTGCCCAGGAACGAGGTGGAGCTGGACCCCATCCTGCTCACGATCCCGCTCCAGCTGTTCGCCTACCACGCGGCCGTCGCCCTCGGCCGCGACGTCGACCGCCCCCGCAACCTCGCCAAGAGCGTCACGGTCGAGTAGCCCCGGAGGTCACCGCCACGGACGCGTCTCGCCGCCATGGCCGGCGGCGAGACGCGTCCAGGCGTTCCTGCCGCCGGGCATGTGCCACGCACAGGTCGGCGCGGGCCCCGCGCCCGGCTCGTCGAACCTGCCGGACCACGTGCGATGGAGGCAGGCAAGGGCCTGGGCGGCGATGTCACCCTGCCCGTTCCGGTTGGTCGCAGGCCGGTCGCGACGGGGTCGTCCCCGCGTGTTGGGTGGCGCGCTCGCCGATCCGCCGATCGCCACATCCGTAACGTCCGTTATGTCATGACATGGGGTGGTTGCTCATAGTCTGTCCGCATAAGGGGCTCTTCGGGGGGAGGGTGCCGGCATGCGACGCCGTACGGTTCTCGCACTGGGGGTCCTGGCCCTGGCGGGCGGATGCGGCACCCCGGCGCCTCCGTACCGCGGGGAGCTCTCCCTCCTCGTCCCCGGCCCGCCGGAGTGCTGGGGGGACGGCGTCGCCCGGAGCCTGAAGTCCCTCATCGAGGCCCGCCGCTGGGCCGGCAGAGTGCTGGTCACGCGGGACGCCGGGGGCGGCGGCGCGTCGGCCGTCGGACGCTTCGCCGTCGGACGGCCGGACCGGCTGATGGTCGCCGACCCCCTCCTGCTGGCCGACTGCGCGCTCGGTCGCGCGCCCGGCGACGCGGGGCCGTTCGCCGCCCGGACGGTGCCGCTGGCCAGGCTGGCGGGGGAGTGGCAGGTGCTGGTGGCCTCCCCCGATTCGGGTTACCGCTCGTTCGAGCAGGTCGCGGCGGCCCTGCTGCGCACCCCGGAGCGGGTGAAGGTGGCGGGCGGGCCCGACCGCGGGCCCGGCCACCTGCTGCTCGGCCTGACCGCCCGGGGTCTCGGGGCCGATCCGCGGCTGGCGGCGTACGAGGCCTTCGACAGCCCTGCCCGGGCCGTCGCGGCGGTGGCCGAGGGGACGACCGCGCTCGCCTTCGGCGGGCGCGGCGACGTCGCCGCCCACGTCAGGGCCGGGCGGCTGCGCCCGCTCGCCGTCTCCGCCCCCGAGCGCCTGCCCGGCCTGGACGCGCCCACGCTGACCGAGTCGGGGGTGCGGGTGGCGTACGCGAACTGGACCGGCCTGCTCGCCCCCCTCGGGGTGGCGGCCCGCGAGCGCGACGCGCTGATCGGCCTGTGCCGGGCCGTCGCGGACTCGCCCGCCTGGCTCCGCCTGTGCGAGCGCAACGGCTGGACGCCGATGTGGCTCGCCGGCGAGGAGTTCCGGCAGTGGCTCACGGGCGAGGCGCGTCGTACGGCCCTGCTTCTCGATGATCTCGGAATCCGGTGAGCAACACAACTTGTAGGGCCGCTTGCGAGATCGCCCACTAGATGTAGGATCCATCGCGTCGCTGGTTCACCTCGGTGAGGCAAGAGGGAACCCGGTGTGAATCCGGGGCTGCCCCGCAGCGGTGAGCGGGAACGACCGCCGTCACAGAGCACTGGTGCGTGAGCGCACCGGGAAGCGACGGCCAGTAGGTCCGGCGGGCGTGTGTCCCGCCGGCCGCCCGCGAGCCCGAAGACCTGCCCGCGACCGCGCGCGGAGTCACCGCGCGCGCCCGCGCCGTGCCCCGAGGGAGGGCCCGCCGCCCGCAGGCCGTGCCGTCGCACGCGTGCGCCGCGGCGTCCCCTCCCCTCCGGCCGGCCGGGTCAGGAGACGAGGAGGAGAGGGCGACCGATGACGATCACCGAACCGGTCTCCGCGCCCGCGCGCCCCGGCACGGGGCCGCGCGGCGCGGGGGAGACCGCGGATGTCTGGCGGGCCATCGAGGAGGCGGCGGCGGGGGTCGTCGCCGACCCGGAGAACTCCCGGCGGGCGGCGCGGCTGCTCGCCCGGGTCATCGAGGAGGAGACGGCGGGCCAGGGGGTGCGCGCCTTCTCCGAGTCGGTCGCGGCCGCCCACGCGGCCGGGCTGCTGGGCGACGCCGTCGCCGCGTTCGTGGCCGACGAGGCCGAAGCGCTGGACGCGCTGATCAACCCGGCGGCCGACGACCGGTTCGAGTACTTCGGGCTGCGCACGGTCTACGACCGCTACCTGCTGCGGCATCCGGTCACGCGGCGGGTGCTCGAACGCCCGCAGCACTTCCTGCTGCGCGTGGCCTGCGGCCTGTCGGCGAGCGTCGGCGAGGCGGCCGAGCTGTACCGGCTGATGTCCGGGCTCGCCTATCTGCCCAGCTCGCCGACGCTGTTCAACTCCGGGGCGCGCCGCCCGCAGCTCTCGTCGTGCTTCCTGCTCGACTCGCCGCGCGACGAACTGGAGAGCATCTACGAGCGGTACGGCCAGGTGGCGCGGCTGTCGAAGTACTCCGGCGGGATCGGCGTCGCCTGGACCCGGGTGCGCTCGCGCGGGTCGCTGATCCGGGGGACCAACGGCCTGTCCAACGGCATCGTCCCCTGGCTGCGCACGCTCGACGCGTCGGTGGCGGCGGTGAACCAGGGAGGCAGGCGCAAGGGAGCCGCCTGCGTCTACCTGGAGACCTGGCACGCCGACATCGAGGAGTTCCTGGAGCTTCGCGACAACACGGGCGAGGAGTCGCGCCGCACCCACAACCTCAACCTGGCCAACTGGGTGCCCGACGAGTTCATGCGCCGGGTCGAGGCGGACGGCGTGTGGTCGCTGTTCGACCCCAAGGAGACCCCCGAGCTGACCGACCTGTGGGGAGAGGCGTTCGAGGCCCGGTATCGCGAGCTGGAGGCTTCCGGGCGGTACGTCCGGCAGGTGCCCGCCCGCACCCTCTACGCCCGGATGATGCGCACCCTCGCCCAGACCGGCAACGGCTGGATGACCTTCAAGGACGCCGCCAACCGCGCCTCCAACCAGACCGCGCTGCCGCGCAACGTCATCCACCTGTCCAACCTGTGCACCGAGATCCTGGAGGTCACCAGCGACGGGGAGACCGCCGTGTGCAACCTCGGCTCGGTCAACCTCGCCGCCCACCTGACCCCCGAGGGAGACGCCGTCGACTTCGGCCGGCTGCGCGCCACGGTCCGCACCGCCGTACGGTTCCTCGACCGCACGATCGACCTCGGCTTCTACCCGACCCCCGAGGCGGAGGCGGCCAACCAGCGGTGGCGGCCGGTGGGCCTCGGCGTCATGGGCCTCGCCGACGTCTTCTTCGCGCTGCGCCTGCCGTTCGACTCGCCGGAGGCGCTGGCGCTGTCCACCCGGATCGCCGAGGAGATCGCGCTCGCGGCGTACGGCACCTCGGCCGACCTGGCCGCCGAACGCGGGCGCCACCCGGCGTACGAGGAGACGCGGGCGGCGGGCGGCGTCCTGCACCCCGACCACTACCCGTGCGCCCCGGCGCACCCGGAGGAGTGGGCGGCGCTGCGCGCGAGGATCGCGGAGACCGGGCTGCGCAACTCCCTGCTGGTCGCGATCGCGCCGACGGCCACGATCGCCTCGATCGCGGGCTGTTACGAGTGCGTCGAGCCGCAGGTGTCCAACGTCTTCAAGCGCGAGACGCTGTCGGGGGAGTTCCTCCAGGTCAACCGGTATCTCGTCCGCGACCTCCAGGCCCTCGGGCTGTGGACGCGGGCGATCCGCGACGCGATCAAACTCCACGACGGCTCGATCCAGGACATCCCCGCGATCCCCGGCGAGCTCAAGGCGCTCTACCGCACCGCCTGGGAGCTGCCGCAGAAGGCGCTCGTCGACCTCGCGGCCGCGCGGCAGCCGTACGTCGACCAGTCGCAGTCGCTCAACCTCTTCATGGCCGCGCCCACGATCGGCAAGCTCTCGTCGATGTACGCCTACGCGTGGCGCTCGGGCCTGAAGACCACCTACTACCTGCGCTCGCGCCCGGCGACCAGGATCGCCCAGACGACCGTGCCGGCCGTCACCCCCGCCGAGGCCGTCACTCCCGCCGAGGCGGTCGCCTGCTCCCTTGAGAACCCCGAGATCTGCGAGGCGTGCCAATGAGAACGATGCTGCTCGACCCGGGCATGGACCTGACCCTCCGCCCGATGCGCTACCCCGGGTTCTACGAGAGGTACCGCGCGGCGATCAGGAACACCTGGACCGTCGAGGAGGTCGACCTCGCCTCCGACCTCGCCGACCTGGCGACGCTGGAGCCGGGTGAGCGGCACCTGATCAACCGGCTGGTGGCGTTCTTCGCGACCGGCGACTCCATCGTGGCCAACAACCTCGTGCTGAACCTCTACCAGCACGTCAACGCGCCCGAGGCCCGGCTCTACCTGAGCCGCCAGCTGTTCGAGGAGGCCGTGCACGTCCAGTTCTACCTGACCCTGCTGGACACCTACCTGCCCGACCACGACGAGCGGGTGAAGGCGTTCGCCGCCGTGGAGCACATTCCCTCGATCCGCGACAAGGCCGAGTTCTGCTTCCGCTGGATCGACTCGATCAGCGAGCTGTCGCGGCTGGAGACGCGGGAGGACCGGCGGGCCTTCCTGCTCAACCTCGTCTGCTTCGCCGCCTGCATCGAAGGGCTGTTCTTCTACGGCGCCTTCGCCTACGTCTACTGGTTCCGCTCCCGGGGGCTGCTGGGCGGTCTCGCCACCGGCACCAACTGGGTGTTCCGCGACGAGTCCATGCACATGGAGTTCGCCTTCGAGGTGGTGGACACCGTACGCCGGGAGGAGCCGGACCTGTTCGACGACGAGCTGGCCGGCCGGGTCGTGCGGATGATGGAGGAGGCGGTCGCCGCCGAGCTGGCCTTCGCCCGCGACCTGTGCGGCGACGGCACCGGCGGGATGACCGCGGACAACATGCGCCGCTACCTGGAGTACGTCGCCGACCGCCGGCTCGCCCGGCTCGGCCTGCCCGCGCGGTACGGCACGGCCAACCCCTTCCCGTTCATGGAGTTCCAGGACGTGCAGGAGCTGGCGAACTTCTTCGAACGGCGGGTCTCGGCCTACCAGGTGGCAGTCGAGGGAGAGGTGGCCTTCGACGAAGCCTTCTGATCCCGTTTAAGGGGGTTCCATTCCCGGGCAAAGGGAACTCCATGACGACGAACGGGGGCGCCGTCACAGCGGCAGCGTGGAACTGGGCGACATTGGCGATCGCGGTGGGGACGGCGATCGTGGCGGTGGAGCTGGTCCGGCGGGTGCTCAGGTCGCGGCTGATCGGCGACCGATGGGCGCTCGCCGGGCCGTTCGCGCGCCGCTGCACCTGGCCGGGCTTCGCCTCGGCCGTGGTGGGCACCGTCAAGGCCGCCTACGACCCGGACATGCCGGGATCGGGCTCCCACGGCTTCCAGCGGGTGCTGTCACTGCTCCTGATCGCCTGCGTGACCTGGCTGCTGATCCAGGCGGCTTACGCGGTGACCGACGTGGTGCTCGACCGGCTCACGCGGATCGAGGGCGAGCGCAACCGCCGGGCCCGGCGCATCCGCACCCAGATCGCGCTGGTGCGCCGGGTGTCGGCGGCGGTCGTCGTGGTGATCGCGCTGGGCGCGATGCTGTTCACCTTCCCGCAGGTGCGGGCCCTGGGCGCGGGGCTGCTGGCCTCCGCCGGGATCGCCGGCGTGGTGGGCGGCATCGCGGCCCAGTCCACGCTCGGCAACCTGCTGGCCGGGCTGCAGCTCGCCTTCAGCGACGCCCTGCGGCTCGACGACGTGGTCGTGGTGGAGGACGAGTGGGGCCGCATCGAGGAGCTGACCCTCACCTACGTGGCGCTGCGCCTTTGGGACGAGCGGAGGCTGATCCTGCCGGTGTCCCACTTCACCAGCCATCCCTTCCAGAACTGGACGCGGCACGAGAGCCGCATCCTCGGCAGCGTGTACCTCCTGGTGGACTGGTCGGTGCCGGTGGAGGAGGTGCGGGCCGAGCTGTACCGGGCGCTGCGCGACAACCCGCTGTGGGACCAGAAGGACTGGACGCTCCAGGTCACCGACATCACCGCGAACGGGCTGGTCGAACTGCGCGCGCTGATGAGCGCGGCCGACTCGGCCAGCGCCTGGGACCTGCGGTGCGACATCCGCGAGCACCTCGTGACGTTCATCCGCGAGAAGCACCCGGAGAGCCTGCCGCGCCTGCGCGTCGAGACCCCCGTACGCTGAGTGCCCGGCATGACCTCGGCCGGCGAGCGTCCGGGCGGGGTCAGGGGGCGTGGGAGCCGCGCAGGACCCGGGTGCCGCCGGCGATCAGCGCGGTGGCGAGGATCCATCCCGCCGCGATCAGCCCGTACGCCAGCCACTGGGTCCAGCCGACCGGCTCCCAGGCGCCGCGCTGCTCGAACAGGCTCACCGGGACCAGCAGGTCGAGGGTGTAGACGAAGGCGCTGAAGTGCCGTGACTCGTCCAGCCCGATCTGATGCGGTTGCCAGCGCGCGAACACGGCCGTGCCGGCCGCGAGGAGCAGCACGGCCCACACACCGGCCAGCCAGGGCCGGTATCCGTACCCGACCAGCCCGTCGAGCAGCCGGCCCCACAGCCGCCCGGGGAACCGCAGCGTCCGGCGCCGCGCCCGCTGCCGGGCCAGCAGCACCCGGCGGGCGTCGGACTCGTGCCCGATCCTGCGGTAGTAGGCGGCCAGCTGCTCGTACGGCTGCGGCCGGTAGCCTCCCGGGTCGCGCCGCAGCCAGGTCAGCCGGTCCGCCAGGGTGGCCGGGCCACGCAGCGACTCGTACGTCAGCCCGTTCAGCCGGACCCCGGCGGGATAGCTCTCCGGCCGGTCGAACAGCACCCCGAAGCGGGAGTAGCCGAGGTTGACCTCTCCCTCGACCGACTTGGGCAGCAGGATCAGCTCGTCGGCCTGCAGGTGGCTCAGATGCAGCGCGCGGCCCGGTGCCCGGACGACGGCGCCGTGGAAGGACAGGACCCCGCCGATGCGCGCGCCGCGCAGCCGTACGGTGCCGTCGGAGGTGAAGCCCGCCCCGAGCTCGGCCGCGGCGGCCTGCAGGTGGTCGGCGTGCACGGCGGGTGTGGCGTCCGCCGCGACGGCGGCCCCTTCGAGGTAGAGGCCGCTGGCGAAGCGGGCGCCGATCAGCCGCAGCCCGCCCGTGGCGCGCAGGTCGCGCAGGAAGGCCCCGCCCTCGACGGCGAGCCCACCGGCCCACAGCGCGACCGACTCCCACACCCGCGGCTCCTCCGAACCCTCCGGTCCGTTCCAGCGGGACGACTCGGGCGGTGAGGATCCCGGCTGCCCGCCCCGGTACGGCGCGGCGCCGGGCGTGCCCAGACGCAGGCCGGAGAGCCGGAGCTGCCCGGTGATCCGGGCGTTGTCCAGGCGCACCCCCGCGTGGACGGCCGACCGGTCGAGGTCGAGCAGCCCGTCGACGGTGGCCCGGCTCGCCCGGAAACGGTAGATGTCACAGTGCCGCAGCCGTACGCCCCGGGTCTTCGCGTCGTTCAGCGAGACGGTTCCCGCGATGTGGCAGTCCAGCAGGTGGATCTTCGCCTCGACCGTCGCGTCGGACAGGTTGAGGTCGCCGACGATCCGGGCGCCGGCGAGGCGGACGCCCGGCACCCAGGCGGAGCCGTCGTCCCGCCTGCTCAGCAGCAGAGCGGTGATCACCTCGGCCCGGACGATCCGGGAGCGGCCCCAGGAGCCGCCCGAGCCCGCGTCCACGTCGCGGCTCTCGCGCAGGTCGACCCAGGCTCCGGTGGGATAGGCCTGCCACAGCCGCCGCTCGGCCGGGGTGAACCGGTGGAAAGGCCGTGATCTTCCCATGCGCCGACCCTATCCCGTACGTGATCGCCGAAGGGCTGCCACGCCCCGCGAGGCCGCTCCTGACGCCGGTGGTGTCAGGCTCCGCAGTCGCAGCAGCAGCCGTCCCCGCAGGAGCACCCGTCGCCGCAGCACCCGTCGCCCGAGCAGCAATCGCAGCATCCCGAGCAGTCGGGGCAGTCACAGCCGTCGCAGAAGCAGCGGTCGGTCCACGGCGCCTGCCGGTAGGGGCTCCACGGCGGCCGGTAGAGCCCGCACGTGACGAAGGTCGTCACCCCGGCCACCGCCGTACACGTGATGCCCGGCGACTCCGTGTGCCGCGCGGCGGGCGCCGCGAGGTGGTGCGGGCGGGCGGGACCGTGCCGGCGCGCGGCCGCCTTCGGGGAAGCCCCGAAGGTACGGGTGACGGCGCGGCGGGTCTCGCCGCACAGCAGCGCCTCGACGAGATGGCGCTCCTCCAGGTCGAGGTCGGCCACGGCGAGGCGCAGCCCGTGCAACGCCTCCTCGCACACCCGCCGCGCCTCGTCCGGCGAGGTGCCGGTCGCGTCGAGGGGGTTGAACGCCCCGCGCGCCCGGTCCTCGGCGAGGTCCTCCACCGCGTCGAGCACGTGCGCGAGGCGGCCGAAGAGGCGGCCGGCCTCGCGCAGGCTCTCGGCGTTGCCCGGCCGCCCCGCGAGGACGGCCGTGTGCGCGAAGGCCGCCGCCGCGGCGGTCTCGGTGGGCTCGGTGAGGCCGAGCAGCGTACGGCCGGCGGACGCCTCCAGCAGCGCCTGGCGCCCGGCGACCTCGGTCAGGACGGCGGTGTCGAAGCCGATCGCCTCCCCGCCGCGCCGCGCGGCCGCGGTCCAGGAGGCGGCGGCGGCGCGCAGCGGGGCGCCG
>QFZU02000067.1 GCA_003260025.2 Microbispora triticiradicis
ACCGCCAGATCCAACGCCACCAACGACGACGAACACGCCGTGTCCACCGTCAACGCCGGACCCCGCGACCCCAGCACATACGCGATCCGCCCCGACGCCACGCTGACGCTGCCCCCGGTGAGGAGGTAGCCGTCGGTGCCGCCTCCGCCCTCGTGCAGCCGGGGCGTGTAGTCCGACGCGGTCGCGCCGACGAACACGCCCGTGCGGGTCTCCTTCAGCGACAGCGGGTCGATGCCGGCCCGCTCCAGCGCCTCCCACGACACCTGCAGCAGCAACCGCTGCTGCGGATCGGTGGCCAGCGGACTCATCCCGAAGAACGCCGGATCGAACTCCCCCGCGTCACGGAGAAAGCCGCCCCGGCGCGTATAGGAGGCGCCGGGCCGTTCCGGGTCGGGATCGAAGAGGGCGTCGAGGTCCCAGCCCCGATCGTCCGGGAAGTCGCCCGTCACGTCCGAGCCACTGGCCACCACCTCCCACAGGTCCTCCGGCGAGGCCACCCCGCCCGGGAACCGGCACCCCATCCCCACGATCACCACCGGGTCGTCGTCCGCCGCCACGACGTCCCGTACGGCCTCGTGCATGGCGTCCTGTGCGGCGTCCTGTTCGGCTTCCCCGGCGAGGTGGCGGGCGATGGAGGCGGGAGTGGGATGACTGAACAGCGCGGCGGCGGGCAGGTCGGCGCCGAAGGCGACGCTCAGGCGGTCGCGCAGCTCGACCAGGCCGAGCGAGTCGAGGCCGAGGTCCTTGAACGTCGCCTCGGGGTCGACGCGCCCGGGGTCGGCGAAGCCGAGGACGGCCGCCACCTCCTCGATCACCCGCCCCTCCCCGCTCGCCGTACGGACGGCGTGGACGGGCGGCACGGGGGCCGCGACCGGGGCCGTGACCGGGGGCACGGCAGGGGCCACAGCAGCCGGAGGGGTTCCTCCGTCCGCGGCGGCCGGCGCCAGCCAGTGGGGCTCGCGCTGGAAGGGATAGGTGGGCAGCGGGACGCGAGGGCTTCCCGGCGGGAAGACGGCGTCCCAGTCGAGCCGCACCCCGGCGGTGAACAGCCGCCCGACGGCGAGGTCCAGGTCGTCGTCCTTGCCGAGGACCGGCACGAACGGCGCCACCGGGCCCAGCGCCTCCCGCCCGGCCGCGCTAAGGGCCGTCCCCGGCCCCGCCTCCAGGAAGATTCCGGCGCCCAGCGCCCGCAACCGGTCCAGGCCGTCGGCGAAGCGGACCGTACGGCGGGCGTGCTCCACCCAGTAGTCCACCCAGTAGCCCGCCGCATGGGCCGCCGAGTTGTCCACGGGTAAGCCCGCACGGTAACCGGCGTCGGCGGGGCCGGCGAGCTCCCCGGTCACGGTCGACACGAACGGAACACGGGCCGGGCCGAACGCGAGCCCCGCGAGCACCGCACGGAACTCGTCGAGCACGGGGTCCATCAGGGGCGAGTGGAAGGCGTGGCTCACCTGGAGCCTCCGGGTCCGGTGGCCGCGCGCGACGGCGACGGCGGCGACGGCGTCGAGCGCCGGGTCCTCCCCCGCGACGACCACGGACCGGGGACCGTTCACCGCGGCGACGACCACGAGGCCGTCCACCTCCGCGATCAGCCCTCGCACCTCCTCCTCGGGCGCGCCGACGGCGAGCATGCCGCCGCCGGAGGGCAGCGACTCCATCAGCCGCCCCCGTGCCGTGATCA
The DNA here is from genome assembly GCA_003260025.2 of Microbispora triticiradicis. Lineage (GTDB taxonomy): Bacteria > Actinomycetota > Actinomycetes > Streptosporangiales > Streptosporangiaceae > Microbispora > Microbispora triticiradicis. Next base: position 1,682 of record QFZU02000067.1, read on the forward strand.
GCTCGGCGGCGGACGACAGGTCGAGCACGCCCGCGACGTGCGCGGCGGCCACCTCGCCGATGGAGTGGCCGGCGACGAAGGACGGCTCGACTCCGAGCGACTCCAGCAGGCGGAAGGTCGCCACCTCGACCGCGAAGATCGCGGGCTGGGTGAAGGCCGTGCGGTCGAGCAGCCGGGCGTCCTCGCCGTCCGGCTCCGCCCAGACGACCTCCTCCAGAGGACGCGGCAGCCGCTCGTTCAACGCCGCGGCGGCCTCGTCGAACGCCGCCCGCCAGACGGGGTGATCCTGGTGGGCCCGGCGGCCCATACCCGGCCGCTGGCTGCCCTGGCCGGGGAACAGCACCGCGACGGGAGCGGAGGTGGCCTTGCCCGTGACGAGCCCGGCCGCGGGGCGGCCCTCGGCGAGCGCCGCCAGCCCCGCTGCCACGTCCCCAGTGACGGCCGCCCGGTGCTCGAAGGCGGTTCGCGTGGTGGCCAGGCTCCGGGCGAGGCCGGCGGCCCGAGCCGCGCCGGAAGGATCCTGTCCGCCGGACGTGCCGCCCCCGGCGGCGAGGTCGAGCAGCCGGGCGGCCTGGTCCCGCAGGGCGGCGCCGGTGCGCGCGCTCAACACGAGAGGGGTGCGCGCCGGTGCGGCCTCCGGCGTGCCGGGCGCGTCAGGATGCGCCACGGGGACGGCCGGAGGCGCCGCGGGCGGCTCGGCCACCACGATGTGGCAGTTGGTGCCGCCCATGCCGAACGAACTGACGCCCGCGACGAGCCGCGCGCCGTCCCGGGGCCACTCCCCGCCCGCGACCCGTACGGACAGGCCCCAGCCGTCGAAGTCGATCTCCGGGTTCGGCTCGGCGTAGTTGAGGCTCGCGGGCAGCCGCCGCCGGGCGACGCTGAGCACGGTCTTGATCAGACCGGCGATCCCGGCGGCGCCCTCCAGGTGCCCGATGTTCGTCTTCACCGATCCGACCTGCAGGGCCGGCCCGTCGCCGGGGCGGGCGAGACCCAGGGCCCGCGCCTCCACCGGGTCGCCGACCCGGGTTCCGGTGCCGTGCAGTTCGACGTACTGCAGGTCGGAGGGCGCGACGCCGGCGGCCGCCCAGGCGTGCCTGAGCACCTCGGCCTGGGCGCCGGCGCTGGGGGTGGTGAGCCCGTCGGTGCCGCCGTCGTTGTTGACCGCGCCGCCGAGCAGCACGGCGTAGACGGAGTCGCCGTCCTCGATCGCGGCGTCCAGCGGCTTGAGCAGCACCAGTCCGGCGCCCTCGCCCCGCACGTAGCCGTTGGCCCGGCGGTCGAAGGTGTGGCACCGGCCGTCGGGCGACAGCCCGCCGAACCGGGCGACCGCCGCGGTGCCGGCCGGGTCGACGATGAGGTTGACGCCGCCCGCGAGCGCCAGGCGCGACTCGCCGCGCCGCACGCTCTCGGCCGCGAGGTGCACGGCCACCAGCGACGACGACTGCGCGGTGTCGACCGCGATGCTCGGCCCGCGCAGGCCGAAGGCGTACGACACGCGGTTGGCGATGATCCCGCGGGTGGTGCCGGTGAGAGTGTGCCGCCCGATCGCGGAGGGGCGCGACAGCGCGGCGTACTCGTCGGCGATGGACCCGACGAACACGCCCGCCGGGGTGTCGCGCAGGGTCTCGGGCAGCACGCCGGCGTCCTCCAGCGCCTCCCAGGCCAGTTCCAGGACGAGCCGCTGCTGCGGGTCCATGGCGGCGGCCTCGCGAGGGGAGATCCCGAAGAACTCCGCGTCGAACCCGGCGATGTCGTCGAGGTAGGCGCCGTACCGCGCGCCGGGGTTCTCCCGTGCCAGGGCGTCCAGGAGCGGAGACGGCGCGCGGCCCTCCGGCACCTCGCGGACGGCCGAGCGGCCCTCCTCCAGCAGCCGCCACAGGGCGTCCGGGTGCGGCGCGCCGGGCAGGCGGCACGCGACTCCGACGACCGCGACGGGCCGGGACACCTGCGGGTCGGGGCTGATCACGTCGTGCCTCACTCTCGGTCGTGGTGAGCAGGGTGAGCGCGGTCGGGCGCGGACGGCGCGGGAGGGGAGGCGGGTCAGGCCCGTACGGCGAGTCCGTTCCGTACCGCCGCCGCGACGTCCTCCAGCCGCGGGGTCAGGTAGAAGTGGCCGCCGGGCAGGACCGTGAGGCGGAACCCGCCGTCGGTGTGGTCCCGCCACCGGGCGGCCTGGTCGACGGTCACCCGCGGATCGCGGTCGCCGACCAGCGCGGTGACCGGGCAGCGGACCCGCGCCCCGGGATCGGGCAGGTAGGCGCGCAGCGCCCGGTAGTCGGCGCGCAGCGGGGGCAGCACGAGCTCCCGCAGGTCCGCGCTCTCCAGCACCTGCCGGGAGGTGCCGCCGAGGAACAGGGCCTCCTCCAGCAGCGCGGCGTCGCTGCGGAGGATCACCGGATCCACCCGGGTGAGGGCGGGCGCCCGCCCGCCGGAGACGAACAGCCGCTCGGGCGCGGCGCCGGCGCCCCGCTCGCCGAGCAGCGCGGCCTCGAACGCCACCAGCGAGCCCATGCTGTGCCCGAAGAAGGCGAGGGGGCCGTCGTCCGGTTCCCGGGCGAGCACGTCCGCCACCCTGCGGGCCAGCTCGCGCACGTCCCCGACGGGCGGCTCCCGCCGCCGGTCGAGGCGCCCGGGGTACTGCACGGCCAGCACGCGCACCTGCGGGGCGAGCGCCCGCGCGAGCGGGATGAAGAAGCCGGCCGAGCCTCCGGCATGCGGGAACACGACCAGGCGGGGTGCTCCGGGCGCGGCGGGAGCGTACTCGCGCAGCCAGTCGCCCCGCACCCGCGCTCCGGCGAGCGGGGCGTTCACGCGGCCGCTCCCGCCCGGGCGGCCTCCAGGGCGGCGGCCAGCGACGCGGTCACCTCCGGGTCGGCGCCGGGCCGCATCCGCTGCACCGCGAGCAGGCTCCACACGCGGGTCTCCGCGAGGTGGGAGGGGGCGCCGTGCACGTCGTCGTGCTCCATCAGCCGCAGGTCGCGCACCGAGCGCTTCAGCCGTTCGGTGTCGCCGGGAGGGATGATCTCGTCCCGCTTCGCCGTCACCGCGGCGAGGGGCACGGTGAGCGCGCGCAGGTCGGCGTCGTCGAGCGCCCAGTCGCGCACGTGCGCGAAGACCGCCTCCGGCGGCACACCCACCAGGTGGGCCAGAGTGTCACGGGTGACCTTCGGCACCCGGGCCTGCCAGGCGGCGTCGGTGAAAAAGTCGTGGACGGGCGGGCCGTTGGCGACCACGCCCCGCACGCGGGGGTCGCGCAGCGCGGCGGTGATCGCGGCATGGCCGCTGAAGCTCAGCGCGAGCAGGTAGGTCTCGCGCACCTCGGCCCGTCCCTCCAGGGCGTCGAGGATGGCCGGAAAGAGCCGCCACGCGTCCGGGCCGTACCGGAGCGGGCTCTCGCCGACGCCGGGCAGGTCGGCCACGACCCCGGCCATGCCGAAGGCCGCGATCTGCGGCAGCACCGGCCCCCACTGCTCCTTCGGGCTCACGATGCCGCCAGTCATGACGAGCAGCGGCCGGGGCTCCTCGGCGGAGAGGCCCGCGGCCCACACCCGCACCGGGACTCCGTCCACGTCCACGACGACGGGCTCCAGGCCCGGCACCCCACTCCGCCACCGGTCGAAGGCGTCGAGGCAGCGGGCGAGCGCGCGCTTGCGGCCCGGGCCGTCCACGTACGGGAAGCGGCCCATCGTGTAGTACTGGCAGGCCAGGGCCGTCTCGCCGGCGGCGTCCCACTCGTCCCCGGCGCGGATCCACTCGTACGGCCACGAGCCCGGCTCGTCGCCCGCGTCCGCGGTGATGCGGTCGAGCAGGGCGCCGTAGTGGTCGGCCGGCAGGTTCTGCGAGATCGCGTGCGCCACGACGAAGCGCTTGAGCTCGGTCAGGTCGTTCATTCCTCGTACGCCTCCAGCGCTTCCTTGATCTCGGTGAGCACGTCGGCGGCCTCGGCGCCGTCGATCACGCGGTGGTCGAAGGCCAGCGAGAGCCGCATGACGGGGGCGACCACCACGGCGCCGTCCCTGACGACCGGGCGGTCGGCGATCCGGCCCACGCCGAGGGTCACGGTGGTGCCGCCGACCGAGTGGAAGCCGTCGACGGCTCGGTGGCCGAGCGAGGTGACGCTGAACGTGCCGGTGACGGCGGGCCGCCGGTCGAGCAGCCCCGCCATCTCGCGGAACCGGTCGAGCGCCTCCTGCCAGGCCAGTCTCCGCAGCGCGCGGATGCCGGCGAACTCCTCGGCCGTGCCGGGATCGGCGGCGGCCGCCCGGTCCAGGTGCGCCTGTACGTCGGCCAGGGACGCGGACTCCAGCGCGGGGATCACGGTGGCGAGTACGACGCGGCGGCCCTCCCAGGTCTTGTCGAGGGTGACCTTGGCCGCCACGGTGTCGAAGGAGGCGACGACCGGGTCCAGGCGGCCGTGTATGGCGGAGTTGGCCTCGGGGTGCTTGGCCAGGACCCCGGCGGCCGCGTGCACGACGTAGGAGACGACCGAACGGCGCTCCCCCGCCCGGTGCGCCCGCGCCCGTCCCGCGACGATCGCGGAGGCGTCCACCTCGGTGTCGAGGAAGACCGGGGAGAAGTCTCGGATCTGGTCGAGGAAGAACAGGGTGTGCCTGCGCTGGGAGGGGAACGGGCGGCCGGTCATCGGTTCACCAGCTCGTAGACCGACTCCAGGCTCGCGGCCTCGAGGAAGTCGGGCAACGACAGCGGCCGGCGCACCCGCTTCTCCAGCAGGACGAGCATCGTCAGCAGGTGCAGCGAGTCCCATCCGGGCACCTCGTCGAGGGCGCGGCCGAGGTCGTCGCCGCCGACGGCCAGGCCGATCTCGTCCTGGAGCAGGTCCACGAACTCCTCCCTGCTGATCGCGGCCATCAGGCACGCTCCAGGGCAAGGCCCGACTTGATCCACTTGCTCGACTCGATGGCCACCGCGATCGCCCGCGACGGCCGCGTCATCCGCGGCAGCAGGCGGTCGAGCTGGAAGAAGACCAGGGCGTTGCCGTTGTTGCCGGTCTCCGCGACGCAGGAGACCTCCTCGGCCGCGGGGAAGGCGAGCCGCGCGGTGATCTTCCCGGTCATCGCGACGGACAGCTGCGGGGGCAACAGGTAGTCGACCTCCGCGCGGTCCCAGCCGAGGTCGTCCAGCAACTCGTCGGCCGTCTCCTCGGCGAGGACGGGAACGAACTCCTCGATGGCCTTGTAGTCCTCGCTGGCCGGGGCCTCGGTCGCGTCACGGTCGGCCAGGCCGTACCAGCGCAGGATCTGGCCGGGCGCGCGGTCGAGGCCGGACAGCCGGGTGAGCACCGACCGGAGCACCGGCGCCTCCGGAGGGCCCGCGGTGCTCAGCACGGCGGCCCCGGCCCCGTCGCCGAACAGCACGTAGTTGACCAGCTCGTCGGGCGGCAGTGCCGTCAGGTCGGCCTTGACGTCGTAGTGCTTGGCGATGACGTCGCCGCCGACGACGAGCGCGGTGCGGTAGCGGCCGGTGGCCAGCAGCGAGGCCGCGACGTCGAACGTCTGCACGGCGCCGGAGCAGCCCGACTGGAGCTGGAACGCCGGCACGCCGTCGATGCGGAGCCGCTCGGCGACGACGTTCACCGTCGCAGGCATCAGCGTGTCGGGAGTGGCGGTGCCCAGCACCACCACGTCGATCTCCTCCGCGGAGATCCCGGCCCGGGTGAGGGCCTGGACGGCGGCGCGCTCGCCGAGGTCGGCCAGGCTGTCCCGCCGTTCGCCGGTGGACAGGTCGACCGCGAGATGACGCGTCCTTGTGCCGATGAACGTGTCGACCCACTGCCGCCACACCTGGTCCATGCCGAACGCCCCGGCCAGGGCGGCGGTGTCGATGGGAGGTCCCGGCAACGCCGTTCCCACCGACAGAAGTCGTACCGGTGTCTCCGCCATACGCTCCTCCAACGAGCCGCGTCCGCGTCACCGCGCCCTGCGCGCAGCGGATCGGGACGCGAGCCCCGGCACTGCTGATGACGGTTCAGACGCTAAGAGCAACCCCTAAAGCAGCCCTAAGCCCCCGATAACGGGCAGGAACCGCCGACAAGATCACCAAGGGAGGAAAGCCGCACATCCCGTTGGGCCAGATTGCCAATAACTAAAGCGTCCTAGGAAACCTTCCGCTACGACTAGACGCTACAGTTAACATGTGTAAACTTCTGCTACAGAGCTTCATCTCCCGCGGGTCGCCGCGGGAGAGGTACGAGCAGTGGAGGGGGCTCGATGACGGTTTCGCTCCGGCGTCAGCGCGTGCGTGACGCCACGTTGCGTGAGCTGATCTCCGTGAGCCGCGGCATCCTGACGGACCAGGGGGCCGAGGCGCTGACGATCCGGGCGGTCGCCCGCGAGATGGGCATGACCCCTCCCGGGGTCTATCGCTACTTCGACAGCCACCGCACCCTGCTGGACGCGGTCGTCGTGGCCGTTCTGGAAGAGCTGACCGAGCACATCGTCAGCGCCGTCGATCACGTCGACGCGGCCGACACGGCGGGCCGGCTCATCGCCGCCAGCAGGGCGCTGCGGAACTGGGCCGTCGAACACGGCGCGGAGTTCCACCTCTCCTGGTTCGTGTCCTCGCCGGACGAGGGCGCGTCGGTCGGCCGGGCACGACGTCAGGTGGGCAGGCTCTTCGCGGACGTCTTCTCCGGCGTCTGGCGCGACTACGGGCCCGCACCCCTGCCGCCCGAACAGCTCTCCCCGGCGACCGAGAGGCCGGCCCGGCGGCTCCTCGAACAACTGGAGACGGAACTCCCCTCTCCCTCGGCCGCGGTCGCGTTCACCCGGTGCTGGCTACGGCTGTACGGCATGGTCAGCGTCGAGTCGCTCGGCCTGACCCGGGCCATCGGCGACGACGCGGGCGAGCTGTTCGAGGCGGAACTCGCCGATCTCGCGCGGACGCTCGGTCTTCCCGCGACCGCGCTGGGCACCGGCCGGTGACCGGTCTCCGCGGCACTTCCTCCCCTCGGGCCGTACGCGGCCCCGACCCCCGACCGGCAACCTCTGCCACAGGAGAGCCATGACCCCCCTGCAGCTCAGCCAGGAGACCCGGTGGATCGCGGGCGTCGTCCTGCTGACCATCGTGACCATCGAGTTCGGCGGATGGTTCCTTTCCAAAATCGTCCGCGGCCAGGTGTCGATGACCCCCTTCCAGCAGGCCTTCGCCCGTGCCGGGCACGCGCACGCGGGGGTGCTGGTGACCCTCGGGCTCGTGTGCCTGCTCTTCGTCGACGCCACCGGCCTGAGCGGTGTCCCGGTGTGGATCGCCCGCCTCGGCGTACCGGCCGCCGCCGTGCTGATGTCCGCCGGTTTCTTCCTGTCCTCGCTGGGACAGGGAACCACCCGCCCGAACCGGTTGATCGCCCTGCTCTGGATCGGCGCGCTGTGCCTGGCCGCCGGGGTGCTCTCCCTCGGAATCGGCCTGCTGACGAGCTGAGCGTCTCCGCCACTCACGGGAGCAGCAGGCCCCAGTAGAGGGCCCACGGGAGGAAGGCGACGCCGCCGGCGAGCAGGAGGCCGAGGCGGACCCGCTCACTCCTCGTCCCGGCCCTCCGCCACGCCCGGACCGTCCGTACGGCGGCGACCACCGTGGTCAGCGCCAGGGCCTGCAGGGCCAGCCAGACGATCGGGCGGCCGAGCAGCACGGGTCCCGGCGCGGCCAGCTTGCCCCCGGTCATGAGCAGGTAGAACAGGAAGGCGAACGACCCGAGCAAGGCGATCAGCCCGGCCGCGCTGAGCACGCGCGGCGCGGCCGGCAGGGCCGTACGGGACCGCCCGCGCAGCCGTCGGACGAGGGCGGTCAACGGGTAGGCGGCGAAGACGGCGATCAGCAGCAGCGTCACGGCCGCCTGCACCAGGGCCGACTCCCACGGCGCCGGACGGTCCACCGGCACGGTCGGCGTCGCCTGCTCGGGTGCGGGGCCCGAGATGCTCGCCAGCGGCGGCCGTCCCGAGACGGCCTCGCGGACCCAGGAGCCGACCAGGTCGGCGTACCCGGGAGCGAGGGCGGGCAGCCGGGTGACGCCGCCGTCGGGCGTGAGGTGGGCGGCGTGGTCGGCCCCGGGGAAGAACCGGAACGTGTAGCGCCGGTTGCCGCCCTTCTCCAGCGCCCGCGCGAAGATCGGCGGGGTCTCCTTCGGCGGGGTCAGCAGGTCATGGACTCCCCAGATCGCGAGCACCGGCTGCCGCACCGCGGCGAGGACCGGCTCGGGGTCGTACCAGGGCTCGGGGAACATGCCGCCGTCGGCGATGGTCCGGTAGAGGTTCGGCTCGGCCCGGTCCACCAGCGACCCCGCCACCCCCGCCTTGCGCAGGCCCGCGGCGACGGCCCAGGTCTGCTGCCGCAGCGGTGTGAGCGCGTTGGCGCCGACGACCACGACGAACGCGACGTCCCGCGAGCGGGAGGCCGCCAGGGGCGCGACCCAGCCGCCCTCGCTGAGCCCCCAGACGCCCACCTTCGCCGGGTCCACGCCGGGCTGCGACCGCAGCGTGGCCACCGCGCCCAGCGCGTCGTCCGCGAGCGTCGAGTAGGACCGGTGGAAGAGTGAGTAGCCCTCCGACCTCTTGTCGTAGACCAGCACGGACATGCCCCTGCGGGCGAACTCCACGGCCTCGCCCATGAGCTTGGCGCGTGGCGTGCCGGTGCCGGCCCCGTGGACGAGCACCACGCCGGGCCGCCCCGGCGACGCCTTCACGGGCGACAGCACGGTGCCGTGCAGAGTGAGGCCTCCGCCGCCCGCGAAACTCACCTCCCTTCCGGTCAGGTCGGCGGGAACGGCGACCGCCTCCCCGGCGGCGGAGGGCGGTGGAGCGGCGGCGGCCACTGCGGGGGCCACTGCGGGGGCGGCCGTCAGGGTGAGAGCGAGGCCAAGGGCCAGGGCGATTCGACGCATACTGCCGAAGTTAGTCTGCAGAGAACTCTCGGCAAAGACATCTCTGCAGATATCGTTCTGGAGGACTAGGGTGATCCTCATGAAGGACGAGGAGCCGTTCCTGCTCGACGACCCGGGCCGTCTCAAGGCTCTGGCCCACCCCATGCGGCGCCTCATCCTGCGCCACCTCGACATCCACGGGCCCGCGACCTCCACGACGATCGGCGAGCTGCTCGGCGCGAAGACCGGCACGACCAGCTACCACCTGCGCCAGCTGGAGAAGTACGGCTTCATCGAGGAGATCCCCGAGAGATCGACCGGCCGGGAGCGGTGGTGGCGCAGGGCCGAGACCCCGCGCGACATGCGCGCCCCGGCCCCCGGACAGCTCGCGCCCGAGGACCGCCCGGTGCTGGAGGAGTTCCACCGCGTCGGCTTCGAGGAGGACCGGGCACTTATGGAGCGCTTCCCCGAGGCGTATCGGCGCGACCCCGACTGGGCCAAGGGTTCACGCGGTCTCGGCCGGATGACCAAGGAGGAGTTCGCCGAGTTCTTCGACGCCTACATCGCGCTGCTGCTCAAGTACAGCCACCGGGCACAGGACGCGCCGCCGGGGGCGCGGCCCATGTACGTCCGGATGTTCGCCTTCCCCGCCGACGAATCCTGATTCGCGCTCGTGGCAGCCTCGGCGCACAAGGCCGGCTACGGGAGCGGGCGGATGAGGCCGTCCTCCAGGTACGCGGTATGCCCGGCGTCCGCCGCCGAGACCACCGCGTTCATCCTCCGCGCCAGGCCTGGCGGCAGGAGCTTGCCGAGGTCCGCCGGAGGAACGAACACGTATTCGTCGAGCTCCTCGGGCTGCAGGCGGAGCGCCGCGATCTGGGGATCAGTGAGCACGCCCGCGTCGAAGACGAACATGAGCCCGGCGTCCCACGGCGGTGCCGGTGGCACCCAGTCGACGCATGCGAGCCGACCCACCGGCGGCGCGATGCCCAACTCCTCCCGCAGTTCCCGAAGTAAAGCACTGACAGGGGACTCCCCCGCCTCGACGATTCCGCCGGGGATGTCCCACTCGTCCTTGTAGACCGGGTGCACGAGAAGCACCCGTCCCTCGTTGTCTCGAAGCAAAGCGCCTGCCGCGGCACGAAGGCGCGGTACGGAGGCGACGTAGGCCAGGTATGACGCGGAGTCACTCATGACGGCTCCGACACTACGAGCCGCGCACGTCCCGGCGCCGGTGTATTCCCAAACCTCAAGCGGAGGCGGTTCACCCACCACCGGCCGGGATCTCACGCTGGACTCGGCTGCCGTGGCCCGGCGTCACCCGACGCGGGTGGAGTCCATGATCCAGTTGGTCTCCCAGGTCTGGCCGGCGTCGTAGGAGAAGGCCTGCTCCCAGTGGCACGAGTCGGGCGTGATCCCCGACCAGGTGAACCGGACGCGGATCGGGCGGCCGTCGTCGGTGTCGTCGGCGTAGAAGGTGCCGACCCCGCCGACGAAGCGGCCGACGACCGGCACCGGATCCAGGCCGCGCCTGCTGTTGATCCAGTAAATGGACCACTCGTCCCGCTCGGCGTCGTACGTCCGGACCGTCGCGCCGTCGAAGTCCTTGGTGGGCAGCGTGAGCGTGTCGAAGCTGCCAGCGCCGTCGAAGAAGCCGTACGCAACGCAGCGGCCGGGGAACTCCTCCCACTCGTCGCTGCCGACACCTCGCTTCAGCAGCCTCCGGTTGGCCACGTCCCACGTGCCGACGAAGAAGTCGAAGTCGTTCACCGTCCCGCCCCTTCCGGCCGGGCGCCGGCCAGGTGGTCGCCACGGTCCGGGGATCCGTCCCCCGGCTCGGACGCCCGCCCGCGCTGGTCGTCGTGATACCGGCCGTCGGCCGCGATCGGGCCGAGCGGCCGCGTGATCTTGTGGATGAATGCCATGCCCGGGACCGTACGGCCACTCCACTGACACCTATTGTCAGTGGATGTGCGCGCGTCCCGGCTGTTGTCCATCCTTCTGCTGCTCCAGTCGCGGGGGCGCCTGACGGCCCGCCAGCTCGCCGAAGAGCTGGAGGTGAGCGTCCGCACGATCTACCGCGACGTCGAGTCGCTCCACACCGCCGGCATCCCGTTGTACGGCGAGGCCGGGCACGAGGGCGGATACCGGCTGGTGGACGGCTTCCGTACCCGGCTCACCGGCCTGACCCCGCGGGAGGCGGAGGCCCTGTTCCTGGCCCCGCTGCCGGGACCGGCCGCCGAACTCGGGCTCGGCTCCCTAGCGGCGGCTGCCGAGCTCAAGATCGAGGCCGCGCTGCCCGCCGCCCTGCGGGACGGTGTCAGGCGGATCCGGCACCACTTCCTCCTCGACGCGCCCGGCTGGTACCACGACGGCGACCACGTGCCGCACCTGCCCGACGTTGCCGAGGCCGTGTGGAACGGCCGCGTCATCGAGGTGCTCTACCGGCGGTGGGCCGCCCCCACCGAGGTCGAACGCCGGCTGGAGCCGTACGGGCTGGTGCTCAAAGGCGGGAAGTGGTACCTCGTGGCCCGCTGTGACAGCGCCCTGCGGACCTACCGGGTCACCCAGATCCTGCGGCTGCGGGTCACGGACGACACGTTCGAGCGCCCCGAGGGCTTCGACCTGGCCGGGCACTGGCGCGAGTACCTGGCGGGCTTCCGGTCGCGGCTGTTCCAGGGGCACGCGGTGATCCGGCTCTCGCCGGACGGGTGTGAGCGGCTGCGGGAGACGATGAGCTCGGCCGCGGTGACCGCCATGGACGACACGGCCGAGGGCCCGGACGCGGACGGCTGGATCAGGGCCACCGTGCCGATCGAGTCGTTGACGCATGCCCACTCCGAGTTCCTCAGGCTCGGGGCCGAGGTGGAGGTCCTGGAGCCCGCCGAACTGCGGCGAAAGCTGGCGGACACCGCCGCGGCCCTGGCCGTCCTCTACCGGTGAAGCGTCGGCGAGCGAGCGGATGGCAGGATGCTTGCGGTAGGGGTCACAACGGTCACGGCGCGAGAGGCACGCCGGACCGTGGAAGAGCCGAAGGAGGCAGATGAGCCGGAAGAACCATCGCGTCGCCGTGCTCGTGCTGGAGGGCGCGAAACCGCTCGACGTCGGCATCCCCGCGCAGGTGTTCTCCAACCGGCCGAGCATGCCGTACGAGGTGCGGGTGTGCGGCGCCGCGCCCGGACTGGTGACCGGCGGCGACGGCCTCTCCTATCACGTGGCCGAGGGCCTCGACGCCTTCGAGCACGCCGACACCGTCTTCATCCCCGGCTATCGGGAGCCGGCGACCACGGAGCCGCCGGCCGCGGTCCTCGGCGCGCTCACGGCCGCCCACGAGCGCGGAACCCGGCTCGCCGCCATCTCGACAGGGGCGTTCGCGCTGGCGGCGGCGGGCCTGCTCGACGGCAAGCGGGCGACGACCCACTGGCACTACACGAAGGCCCTCACCGGCAAGCATCCGCTCGTACGGGTGGACGAGAACGTGCTGTTCGTGGACGAGGGCGACGTGCTGACGTCGGCGGGCGCGGCGTCCGGCATCGACCTGTGCCTGCACCTGGTGCGGCGCGACCACGGCGTCGGGCTGTCCAACCACGTGGCGAGACGGCTGGTGGCGGCGCCCTATCGCAGCGGCGGTCAGGCGCAGTACGTTCCCCGCAGCGTGCCCGAGCCGCTCGGCGACCTGTTCGCGAACACGCGGGAGTGGGCCCTGGCGCACCTGTCCGAACGGCTGACCCTCGAGACCCTCGCCCGCCACGCCCGGGTGTCGGCGCGCACCTTCTCCCGGCGGTTCGTGGAGGACACCGGCCACACGCCGATGCAGTGGGTGCTCCGGGCACGCGTGGACCTGGCACGCGAACTGCTCGAACGCACCGACCTGGGCGTGGAGCAGATCGCCGACCGGGTCGGGCTCGGCACCGGCGCCAACCTGCGCCTGCACTTCCAGCGCATCCTGGGCACCTCCCCGACCGAGTACCGCCACACATTCTCGGCCTGAACCCGGCCGGGCAGGGTGTGGCGAGATCCTTGCGGACGGTGGCGAAACTTCTGGCTGGATTCTTGCGCATGCTGTCATTCGGGCCACTGTCGGCCCGGCGTCCGGGCGCCGATCATGGAGCCCAGAACGAGCGGAACGAAAGGAACGCCCATGACCCGCATCGCCGTCAACGGATTCGGCCGCATCGGACGCAACACCCTCCGCGCCCTGCTCGAACGCGACAACGACCTCGAAGTGGTCGCCGTCAACGACCTCACCGCCCCGGAGACCCTCGCGCACCTGCTCAAGTACGACAGCGCGCTCGGCCGCCTCGGCCTCCCCGTGGAGGTCGACGGCGCCGACCTCGTGGTCGACGGCCGCCGCATCCAGGTGCTCGCCGAACGCGAACCCGCCAAGCTGCCCTGGGCCGAGCTCGACGTCGCCATCGTGCTCGAGTCCACCGGCCGCTTCACCGCGGCGCGTGCCGCCCGCGCGCACATCGACGCGGGCGCCAGGCGCGTGCTGGTGAGCGCCCCCTCCGAAGGCGCCGACGTCACGCTCGCCTACGGCGTGAACACCGAGGCGTACGACCCCGCCGAGCACGTGATCGTCTCGAACGCCTCGTGCACCACGAACGCGCTGGCTCCGCTGGCGTCCGTGCTCGACGACCTGGCCGGCATCGAGCACGGCTTCATGACCACGGTGCACGCCTACACCCAGGAGCAGAACCTGCAGGACGGTCCGCACCGCGACCTGCGTCGCGCCCGCGCGGCCGGCGTGAACATCGTGCCCACCACCACAGGGGCCGCCAAGGCCATCGGCCTGGTGCTGCCGAACCTCGACGGCAAGCTGTCGGGCGACGCGATCCGCGTGCCGGTCCCGGTGGGTTCGATCGTGGAGCTGAACACCACCGTCTCACGCGAGGTGACCCGCGACGAGGTGCTCGCGGCCTACCGCGCCTCCGCCGACGGCAGGCTCAAGGGCATCCTCGAGTACGCCGACGAGCCGCTGGTCTCCAGCGACATCACCGGCCAGCCGGCGTCGGCGATCTTCGATGCCGCCCTCACCCGCGTCGAGGGCAGGCACGTCAAGGTGGTGGCCTGGTACGACAACGAGTGGGGCTTCTCGAACCGGGTCGTCGACACACTGGAGCTGCTCGCCCGCGACTGAGCCCGCCGTACGCGCAAGTCGCGGATCTTCACGTCAATCACCCCGTGGCCGGCGGTCCCGCTCCTCCACCGGCGGGCGCCCGAGCAGCCTGTCGATGCTGCGGCGCTCGCGTTTGGTGGGACGTCCCGCGCCCCGAGCCCGGACGGCCACCGTCACGGCCTCTTCGCGCGGAGGGGGCGGAGGGCTCTTGTCGACGTAGCACTCGGCGGCCACGGGGGCGCCGACGCGCTTGGTGATGACACGGGAGACGACCACGATGCGTTCGCGTCCCTCGAGTCGCAGCCGGACCTCGTCGCCGGCCCGGACGACGTGCGCGGGCTTGACCCGCACCCCGTTGACCCGGACGTGACCGCCCCGGCAGGCGTCGGACGCGATCGAACGAGTCCTGGTCAGCCGTACCGACCAGATCCAGATGTCCACCCGTGCACTCATCTGTTCACCCGGCACCCCGCCACTGTACTGAGACCGATGCGTGCCGACGTGCGAGCGCGGGCTTGGCCGATGCTGGGCACGTCGAGGTCGATGGCGGCCGAGCCGTCAGCGGGCATCAAAACACAAGGTGGCGATGCGGCACTCCGTACGGGTGACAGGACGGGCATGGGGAATCGCGCTGCCGCGACAGGCTCCGGCCGCCGGCGGAGACGCTGCGTCGCCGGACAGCACCGCATCCCCCGGCGCCGCTTCGCCGGGGCGGACCGGCCCGCCGGAGACACCCGATCCCGTCCGGAAGACCGGAACGCCTTTCGCGCGGGCGTATTTGTACGACATCGCCTGGGAAGGCGACACCTTCCTCGCGAGGTCTCCTGTCCTGCTGGACCATCCGATGAGTCCGGGGGAGTTCACCGGCTCGCCGCCGGCCCGCTACGGCCCGGACGGGGCCAGGCGCGGCGCTCCCGACCCGGGGCTCGTTCATCGTGCGCGTTGACAGCAACGAGGATCTCCTGGAGTACGGCGACGGTGCCGTCACCGGCATGAGCCCGCACGCCAAGGACGTCGGTGTCTCGCGGCATGGACGCTTCGCCGCGTGGCGGGAGGGCCGGACCGGCTGGCTTCTCGACGCCCGGACGCGTGCCGCCGTGCGCCTTCCGGGCGGGGCGACGGACCAGATGAGCTTCTCCGACGCCGGATATCTCCAGTGGAGGACGGCCGGCGGGTACGACGTCCTGGACCTGGCGACTCTGGACCACCGCTGCTGACGACGTCGTAATCGTGGCCCTGATCGTGAAGCGAAGCGGCCGGGGAGCCCGGTCCGCTCCGGGCTGATCTCGACCCCGACGGCACCTTCTCGGTGCTCGTCGACGACGAGGAGCAGCGCTCGTGTCACATCGCCTACCTCGCAGCCACCGAGTTCGACCTCGCCGCGGTGGCCGTCTTCTACGGCGGCTGGCTGCCGACCACCGACATCCCGATCGGCCGACTCGAGCCGACGCTGTCGCCGACCTCGCGGATCATCGGGCGTGTGCTCTTCCCCGTCGGAGACAACGACCACGTCGTCCCTTCCGGACAGCAACGAGAAGATCGCGGACGCGCTGCGCGAGACCGACGTGCGTCACGAGATCGTTGTCTCTCCAAGCGGCGGCTCCGCGTGTACTGGAGCGCACGCGCCCCCGGGTCGGCTCCTCAGGGCCGGGGGCGCGTGCGTTTCACGGGGTCACGTGTAGAGGAAGTAGTAGCGGTACCGGCTCTCCCACACGCACGAATAGCCCTCCCACCAGCCCTGGGCGACGCCGTGGCTTCCGATTCGCTGGCACTCCGAGTAGTCCCTGAAAGCGCCGACCAACTTCTCGGCTTGCGCCGGGGTGGCGCCGATCGTTAACGACACTCCAAGGACCATGACGGCCGAGATGAGAACAGCGCGTGCCTTTCGCATTCGTCCTCCTGCGACTGGGGAGATCATGACGGTGGACATTATCACTCAACTACGCGCCAGAGAGATTGTCACGTCCGGCTCGGTCGCGGGAAGAGCGTGAAACTTTCACCGGCCTTCTCGTGGAACGACACATGTTTCACGGGGGTTTACCGCCGGTAACGCCGGTGTTGCCTCCGAGATCGCCTGACTACCGGCAATCTCTGCCGTTGTCAATTCGGGGCCGGGCGGCCTTGAAAGACCTCGTGGGTACGTATCCGACTGCCTGTGCATGCCATAGGTGATCTGAGACTCTAATCGCACTTCGTGTCCATAAAGCACGATTTATGCCGCGTTCCCTGTTCGATTAGAGCGATACAACGAAAATTTTGACCATCGTCACGACGTGTCATATCGTCGCCCCGCCCATATCGATGTGAGCCGCGACACTCGAGCAGGACGTTGTTCTCGCAGCGCTACGGTCGCGTGCTGGTCGCGGCCGCCCCGGCGCCGGGAGGAGACATGGACGGCCACCACGGACGCGGCGATCATCCGACCAACGGAGTCGCACCATGCAAGCTCGAATCACCAAGGCCATGATCGTCGGCATGGCGATGACCATGCTGGCCGCCGTCGGTGTCTCAGCGGTCTTCGCGCCGCCGGCTCACGCCGCGCAGGTGATCACTGATATCTCTTACGCGCCCGCGCAGCCGGCCGGCAGCAGGGGGCACATGCTGGACCTATATCTGCCGTCCACCGGCATCACGCCCCGGCCGCTGCTGATCTGGCACAGTGGCTCCGCGTGGTCGAGCGACGACGGCAAGACCGGCGCGGACGCGATCGCGGCCGTCTTCAATCCTCTTGGCTTCGCCGTGGCCGGCGTCAGCGTCCGGTCCAGCGCTCAAGCGATCTTCCCGGCCCAGGTGCACGACATCAAGGCGGCCATCCGCTGGCTGCGCGCGAACGCCGCCACGTACCAGATCGACCCCAATCGCATCGCGATCATGGGTGACTCCTCGGGCGGCTGGCTGACGGAGATGGCCACCCTGTCCGGCGGCGTGGCGGCGCTGGAGGGCACCATCGGCACGACCGGCGTCTCCAGCGCCGTGCAGGTGGGACTCGCCTTCTACAGCCCGACCGACTTCCTGCAGATGAACGCGCAGAACCTGCCGACCGGCGGGCTGGACCACAACTCTCCCGCCTCCCCGGAATCCCTCCTGGTCGGCTGCCCGATCCAGACCTGTCCGGCCACGGTGGCCCAGGCCAATCCGATGACCTACGTCGACAGCAACGACCCGCCGCTGATGTTCCTGCACGGCCAGGCCGACTTCCTGGTGCCGCACGGGCAGAGCGTCCTTCTCTACAACAAGATCAAGGCCCAGTGCGGCGACGCCACGTTCATCTCGGTGCCCGGAGCGGATCACATGATGCCCCAGGTCATGGACCCTGCCCACTACGGCATGCAGACGGTCCGCACCACCACCGACTGCACCGAGACCGTCGGCACCGGCACGTTGAACCCCACCTGGGCCAACTTCGCCACCTTCCTGCGCGGCGGGCTCAAAATGGGCACCTCCTGCGAGGTCACCTACGCCCGCGGCTCCGGGAGCGGCACTTTCAACGGCAGTGTGACCATGAGGAACACCGGCACGACCCCCATCGACGGCTGGACCGTGACGTGGACCTGGCCGGGCAACCAGCAGATCACAAGCGCCTGGAGCGCCACGGTGACCCAGTCCGGCACCCAGGTGACCGCACGCGACCTCGGCTACAACTCCTACATCGGCCCCGGCTCCAGTCAGAGCTTCGGCTTCACGGCGAGCTTCACCGGCACGAACGGCATTCCGGCCCAGTTCAAACTCAACGACATCGCCTGCACGACAGTGCCCGCCTGAGACGACGCGCGCCGGGCCTGAGCCGAATGGCGACGGCCCGGCGTCGTTCTCCCGCCGTCCGGATCGCGGCCTATCGCATTCGGGAAACCGCGACGTGAAGCGGAAAAGCGATGTCCAAATTCAAACACGATCCGTCCGGCCTCGATCACATAATGTCGCTGACCAGATCGCGGGCTTTCATATTGCTTCACCCGAGGGCCGCCCCTATCCTTGCCCGTGGCGGCTCGCCGGCTTATTCCACGCTTGCAGTGACCGGCCGGGAGTCACGTGATATCCCGGGACCCGAATAAACCGGGTAAGCCGCCTTCCCCTGTCGAAGGCCGTTGTCCGGGATCGTCGATGAGTTAGGGGACGTGTGCGTACATCCAACATGTTCGTCAGGAGCCTCGGCGTCTATGTGCCTGACAGCGTGAGCGTCGAGCGGGCGGTTCGTGAGGGCTGGTACCCGGCCGACGAGGCCGAGAAGTTCCAGCAGATCGGCGCGGCGGTGGCCGGCGACATGCCCGCGCCCGAGATGGCGCGGCTCGCGGTCCTGGACGCGTACGACCGCTGGGGTGAGTCCTCCCCGCGCGATCTCGACCTTCTGCTCTACCCGTCGGTCTGGCACCAGGGCCCGAACGGCTGGCAGCCCCAGCACTACTTGCAGATGCACCTCCTCGGCGGGAACGTGCCGGCGTTCGAGATCCGGAGCGGCTGCGTAGGGATGATCAGCTCGCTCGAGCTGGCGGCGAGCTACCTGCAGGCCGACGCCGACCGGGAGACGGCCATGGTCGTCTCCTCGGACAACCACGGCACCCCGCTGGTGGACCGCTGGCGGATGACCCCCGGAGCGCTGATCGGCGACGCCGCGGCCGCGCTCCTCCTCGGCAAGGAGTACGGCATGGCCGAGCTCCTGTCGGTGAACGCGACGGTGATCCCGGAGGCCGACGCGGTCAACGACGGCGCCTACCCCCTGTTCCCCCCGGACGCCACCGTCGGCAGGGGGCTGAGCTTCGGAGACCGGCACGAGGAATTCCGCCAGCGGCTGCTCCAGAGGCAGGGAACCGGGATCCACCTGACGATTCAGAAAACGATGATGCAACAGGTCGAAAAGACCTTGGACGAGGCTGGGATCGGACTCGCCGACATCACACGGGTGGCGTTCCCGCACGGCCGTCGCGAGGACCTGGACGGGCAGATGTCCTGGCTGGGCGTCGACGAAGACCAGACCACCTGGGACTACGGGCGGCGCGTCGGCCACTGCGGCGCGGTGGACCAGTTCATCGCCTTCGAGCATCTGATCGCGACCGGCGGGCTCGTAGCCGGCGATCACCTGCTCATGGTCGGGTTCGGCTCCGGAACGTCCGTCGCCGCTGCGGTGTTCAGGGTCCTTTCCACCTCTCCCGTCAAGAGAGGAGCACGCGCATGACCGAGATCACCCAGAGGCTGATCGACTACATCCAGGAGAACCTCGTCCTGGAGGGCGACGACATCAAGGTCGACGAGACGACCCCGCTCCTTCAGTCGGGTCTCCTGGACTCCCTGCGGACGGCGCGGCTGCTGAACTTCCTCCGGAGGGACATCGGCGTCCCGATCCCCGCCGCGAAGCTCGACCCCGAGAACTTCAAGGACGTCCTGACCATCGTGGCGATGGTCAGAGAACTCGAATCCGTCTAGCGGAGCGAGGGCAGAGTCATGCAGTGGGCGGACACGTACATCAGCGGAGTGGGAGCCTTCCTCCCGCGGACCGTCGTCAGTGTCGAGAAGGCCGTCGCCAAAGGCTGGTACCCGGCCGAAGAGGCCGAACTGCACAACCTGGCGGGGACGGCGGTGGCCGGTGACCTGCCGGCTCCGGAGATGGCCCTGCACGCGGCGCAGAGCGCGCTCAAGCGCAGCGGGCGGGCACCGGCCGACCTGGATCTCCTCCTGTACGCCTCGACGTGGCACCAGGGACCGGACGGCTGGCCCCCGCACTCCTACCTGCAGCGTCATCTGGTCGGCGGGGACGTCCTGGCCACCGAGATCCGGCAGGGCTGCAACGGGATGTTCATCGCCCTGGAACTCGCGGCCAGCTACCTGGGCGCCGCTCCCGGCCGGCAGGCCGCCCTGCTGGTCGCCTCCGACAATTACGGCACGCCGCTGATGGACCGGTGGCGGATGGGCCCCGGCTACATAGGCGGGGACGCCGCCAGCGCGCTCGTGCTCACCAAGGAGGCGGGTTTCGCGCGCCTGATGTCGGTCTGCACCACGACAGTGGCCGAGGCCGAGGAACTGCACCGGGGCAGCGAACCCCTGTTCCCCCCGGGCGTCACGGTCGGGCGCCGGATCAGCTTCGCGGCCCGGAACGAGCAGTTCCGGCAGCAGGTCATGCCCAAGGGCGAGGCCACCTCGGCGCTGTTCAACATCCAGCGGGCCCTCATGGAGGTCGTCGAGCGCGCGCTGGACGAGAGCGGAATCAAGGCCGGCGATCTCACCCGGGTGGCGTTCATGAACTACTCCGAAGAGATCGTCGAACAGCGGTGCATGGCCGTGCTCGACCTGCCCATGTCACGCTCGACCTGGGATTACGGCCGCACCATCGGCCACTGCGGGGCCAGCGACCAGGTCCTTTCCCTCGATCACCTGCTCATGACCGGGCAACTGCGCCCCGGCGACCACATGCTGATGCTCGGCACAGGGCCGGGAGTGACCGTCTCCAGCGCCGTGATCAAGATGCTCGATCTCCCTCAATGGGTCGCAAATCGAAGGGAAATGAACGCAGATGGTCGATAGTCCGCGCGGAGCCCGGGTGGAACCAGTGGCGGTGATCGGGATCGGATGCCGTCTTCCCGGCGACGCCCATTCACCGGACGAGTTCTGGGACCTGTTGCGCGACGGCCGGAACACGACCCGATCGCTGCCCGCCGAACGCTGGCGCTGGTACGAGAACCGGAGCCCCGAATACGCCGCCGCGCTGCGCGGCGCCGTGCGTCACGGCAGCTTCCTGAGCGACATCGAGGGCTTCGACGCGGAGTTCTTCGGCCTGTCGCCCCGCGAGGCCGAGTTGATGGACCCGCAGCAGCGGATCCTGATGGAGACCGCGTGGGAGGCCCTGGAGAACGCCGGCCTGCCGCCGCACGAGCTGGCCGGCACCGACGCCGGGGTGTTCATGGGGGTCTGCACCGCCGACTACGGGGGCCGCCTCCTGGAGGACCTGCCCCAGATCGAGGCGTGGACCGGGATCGGCGCCGCGACCTGCGCCGTCGCCAACCGCATCTCCTACTCCCTGGACCTGCGCGGGCCCAGCATGGCGATCGACACCGCCTGCTCGGCGTCGCTGGTCGCGCTGCACCTGGCCGCGCAGAGTCTGCGGCTCGGCGAGAACGACGTCGCCCTCGCCGGCGGCGTCAACCTGCTGGTCACCCCGGGCCAGACCCTCACGCTGGGCACGGCCGGAGCCCTGGCCCCCGACGGGCGGTCCAAGTCGTTCGACGCTTCGGCCGACGGCTACGGACGCGGCGAGGGCTGCGGCGTGGTCGTGCTCAAGCGGCTGTCCGACGCGCGGCGCGACGGCGACCGGATCCTCGCGCTCGTCATCGGCAGCGCCGTGAACCAGGACGGGCACACCAACGGCATCATGGCGCCGTGCGGGGAGGCTCAGGAACACGTGATGATCCGGGCCTGCCGGCAGGCGGGCGTCGAGCCGTCCACCGTCGACTACATCGAGGCGCACGGCACCGGGACCCGGCTCGGCGACCCGCTGGAGGCGGGGGCGCTCTCCTCCGTGTACGGCACGCGGCGGCCCCCCGGCGACCCGTGCCTCATCGGCTCGGTCAAGTCCAACATCGGTCACCTCGAAGGCGCCGCCGGCATCGCCGGCGTCATCAAGGCGGTGCTCGCCCTCGACCGGGGTGAGATCCCCCCGAGCGTGCTGAACAGCCCGAACCCGGCCATCCCGTGGGAGACCTCGGGCCTTCGCGTGGTGACCGAGCGGTCGGCCTGGCCCGAGCGCGACCACCCCCGCCGGGCGGGCGTCTCCAGCTTCGGGTACGGCGGCACGGTCGCGCACATCGTGCTGGAGCAGGCTCCTCCGGCCCAGCCGGTGCCCCGGGACGAGGAGACGAGGGAGCGGCTGTTCCCGCTGTCGGCCGCGTCGGAGCAGGCTCTGCGGCAGTACGCGGGCAGGCTCGCCGACCACTTCGAGAAAGGGCTCGACCTGGCGTCGGCGGGGCACACGCTGGCGCTGCGGCGCACCCATCTGCCCCGTCGCGCCGTCGTGATCGGGGCTGACGGGGACGAGCTCGCGGCCGGCCTGCGCAGGCTCGCGGACGACGTGCCGGCCGAGGCCGTCCTCACCGGGGACGTGCTGCCCGAGCTCGGTCCCGGTCCGGTCTGGGTCTTCTCCGGGCAGGGATGCCAGTGGCGCGGGATGGGGCGGGAGCTGCTCGCCGTGCCGGAGTTCGCGTCCCTGGTCGACGAGGTGGAGCCGATCTTCGCTGAGGAGATCGGCTTCTCTCCCCGGCAGGTCCTGGCCGACGGTGATCTCGACACGATCGACCGCGAGCAAACCATGATCTTCGTGATGCAGCTGGGCCTCGCCAGGCTGTGGAACGCGTATGGGGTCGCTCCGAAGGCCGTCATCGGCCACTCCGTCGGTGAGATCGCGGCGGCGGTGACGGCCGGCGCGATGACCGTCGCCGACGGCGCCCGCCTGATCTGCCGCCGCTCGCGGCTGCTGCGTCAGGCCGAGGGCAAGGGGGCCATGGTGATGGTCGACCTGTCCTTCGAGGAGGCGGCCGACAGGCTGGCCGGCCGTACCGACCTGGTGGCGGCGATCTCGTCGGCGCCCGGCTCCACCGTGCTGTCCGGCGACGTCGCCGCGGTCGAGGTGGTGGTGAACGAGTGGCCGGCCGAGGGCATCGTGGTGCGGCGGGTGGCGTCGGACGTCGCCTTCCACAGCCCGCACATGGATCCTCTGGCCGTCGAACTGGCCGCCGCCACCACCGATCTCTCGTTCGGCGCGCCCCGCATCCCCATGTACACGACCGCGCTGGCGGACCCCCGGTCCACGCCCGTCCTGGACAGCGCGTACTGGGCGGCGAACCTCCGGGAGCCCGTGCGGCTGGCCGCGGCGACGACGGCTGCGGCGCAGGACGGCTACCGTTTGTTCCTGGAGATCTCTCCCCACCCCGTGGTCGCGCACTCCGTCACCGAGACGCTCTCGGAGAACGGGTTCGAGGACGTTTTCGTCGGCACGTCACTGCGCCGCAACCAGCCGGAGCTACAGACCTTCCTCATCGCGGTGGGCACGGCGCACTGTCACGGCGTCGATGTGGACTGGAGCCGGCTGCAGCCGTCCGGCGGACTGACCGATCTGCCGCCGTACGCCTGGCAGCACCGCCGCCACTGGCGCGAGTCCTACAACGAGGAAGGCAACCGAGGGCATGACGTGCACTCTCACACCCTGCTCGGAGCCGGGACCAGCCTCGCGGGCAGTCGTACCCGGGTGTGGCGGACCTGCTTGGAGGACGCCAACCGGCCCTACCCGGGCAGCCACGCCCTCAACGGGGTCGAGATCGTGCCCGCCGCCGTGCTGGTCAACACGTTCCTGCACGCGGTCGAGGACGAGGACGTCACGCTCACAGACGTGGAGATGATGCATCCGCTGATGACCGCGCAGCGCAGGCAGATCCAGGTCGTGCACGAGCCCCCGGCGATACGGCTCGCGGCCCGTACGCCGGCCGGCCCCGACGAGCCCGAACCCGCCTGGCTGGTGCACGTCACCGCGGACGTGGCCGCTCCGGGACAGGTGAAGCCCGACGTGCTGCCGGACGCCGGTGGTCTCACCCCGATGGACCCCGGCTTCGTGCACAACCGGCTGGCCACCGTCGGCGTGCCCTCGACGGGCTTCGACTGGACGATCGAGACGCTGCTGAGCGGAGACGGCGTGCTGCGGGCCACGGTCCGCACCGAGAAACCGGGGGGCTGGGCTTCGGCTCTGGACGCGGCGATGTCCGTGGCGCCCTGCGTGTTCCCCGGCGATCCGGTGCTGCGCATGGTGGTGCACATCGACGAGGTGGTGCTGACCGGGACGCCGCCCACAACGGTGATCATCGACGCGGCAGTGGACCCGGCCGCCGACGACACCGTGCGAGCGCTGTTGGCCGACCTGGACGGCCGGGTGGTGGGACACCTCTCGGGGCTCCGCTATCCGGTGATCGACGCGCCCGCCCCGGACGAGGAGGATTTCCGGCAGCCCGCGGA
Organism: Microbispora triticiradicis; assembly: GCA_003260025.2. GTDB lineage: Bacteria > Actinomycetota > Actinomycetes > Streptosporangiales > Streptosporangiaceae > Microbispora > Microbispora triticiradicis. Next base: position 25,660 of record QFZU02000067.1, read on the forward strand.
GTCGTTCGGCGGCCTGGCGCCCGAGGTCCTGCACGAGCGCGTCCTGCCCGAGGTCTGCGCGGAGATCGCGGCCGTGATGAGGCTGGCCCCCGAGGACCTGGCGATCCGGCGTCCCCTTGTCGAACAGGGGCTGGACTCGGTGATGACCGTCATGGTCCGGCGGCGCCTGGAGAAGCGCTTCGGCTGCCGTCTCCCCACGACCCTGCTGTGGCAGCAGCCCACCATCTCCGCGCTCGCGAATCACCTGGTGGAGCTTCTCTCGACTTCGAAACAGGACGCGGCGGCGGAGACCGTTCCCGAGAGCATGCCCGCGATCGGGGGATGAGGCCGCCGGCCGGGCGGCCCGAGGGACGATCCCCTCGGGCCGCCCGGCTGTCGTCGTCGGCTCTGGTTCCGACGGCTCAGCGGTTGGTCCACAGGTGCCAGACCTTTATGCACTACGCGCTACAGGGCAACTACCTGGAGTGACAGGCCTGACTGTCGTCCGGGAGCGCCCGTGCGCTCTCGTGGCAGCGGCCATCCCGGGGCGTCGGAGGCTGGACGGTGACTCGGCCGGCCTGGAGGGCATGCGTGGTGTCGTCATGCACGCTCGGCCGCTGCTGGCTTGGATCCCATGTCATGATCGCTGCCCGCGTCCTGCCCGCAGAGTCCGTCGCCAGGTGTCGGACGGCGTCACAGGGTGGCGGAACCGCCAGTATGCCGGGGATACGAAAGGCCAGGTCGGACGATGTCCGACCTGGCCTCTGGGTGGTGCCCCCTGCAAGATTCGAACTTGCGCTCCCGGCTCCGGAGGCCGGTGCTCTATCCCCTGAGCTAAGGGGGCTCAACCGGGAACAAGGCTACCAGCACTTGAGGGCCGTTCGTCACACCAATACGGCTGTCTCGACGCCGGGGCGGGCGGATCGGCGAAAACCGCGCGCCCACCCCTCCTCATTGGCTAACTTGGCGCCCGTGGGTGAGCTTCTGGGACGCGTGCTGGTGGTGGATGACGACGAGGTCATCCGGCAGCTCATCGCGGTCAACCTGACCCTTGAGGGGTTCGAGGTCGAGACCGCGTACGACGGGCAGAACTGCCTGGACCGGGTGGGCGACGTCGCCCCCGACGTCATCACGCTCGACGTGATGATGCCGCGCATGGACGGCTGGGAGACGGCGACCAGGCTCCGCCGGGATCCGAGCACCCAGCACATCAAGGTCATGCTGATCACGGCCCGCGCGCAGGAGGACGACCGCAGGCGGGGGTTCGACATCGGTGTGCACGCCTATCTCACCAAGCCCTTCGACCCCGCCGAGCTGATCCAGACCGTACGGGACCTCGTCGAGAGTCCCAGACCGCTCTGACCCGACCAGGACGTACGGCCTCGGGCTGATCAGACCGGGCCACAGGAACGCCCGCCCGCCGGCCCGATGCCGATCATGCACGCCGGGGCCGGCTGGCTGCGGGTCGTATTCCGGCAATCTCCTCCGGACGATGGCTTTACCGATCACGCGGTGACCGCCGTACTCGACGGGGTAGGGCGGCGAGGGGATCCGAGGGCGGGCCGACCGGCGCAGACCGGCGGCTGACCGGACGGATCGCGGGCGGCCCGGCCAGGTGTGCCGGGCAGCCCTTCTGGGCGAGACCGCGTGCGCCGCTCTGCGATCAGTCGCGCCATGTGCGGGCCGCACACACCGGACACGCGCGCCTTTCGCCACGGGCACAGCCGCCCATGTCCGCGCATATCCGAGCCACGCCGGCCACTTCATACCGCGCTGCGCCGCGCCCGAGGGCGGCGTGGCCCGCGCCGCCTGGAGGCCGAGCGGAGGGAGCGAACCGATGACCAGTCCCGAATTCCGCAGGAACGCGGAGGAGAAGCCACCGTCACCGCGAGGAAGACGGCCTCGGCTTCTCCTCGGAGTCGCCGCGGCACTCACGATCGCCACCGGTGCCGGCCTCGCCGCGGCCTACGCTCCCGGCGACCACGCGCCGTCCCGTGCCGTACCAGCGGGCCAGGCTGGTCAGGTGGAACACGCGAAACAGGAGCGACCCGGCCCGATCCAGTTCGGCGTAGGCAGGCTCGGCCTGGCGGAGCTCGCCTGGCTCCGGCAGGGGCAGCCGCGGCCCGGGCGGCCCGGCCAGGACGACTACCAGACCTTCACGAGCCAGACCGGCGCGGTGGATTCGGTGCGGAGCGACTCCATCTCCGTCGGCGGCCGGGCCTACGCCGTGGACGAGTCGACCAGGATCGTCTCCGACTACAAGGGCCTGCAGGGCATCCAGCAGGGCGACCAGGTGTGGGTGATCGGCACGCCGGGCGACAACCCGCGCGCGGTCCTGATCGCGGACGCCAGCCGGCCGCCGCTGCCGGGTCACGGCGGAGGCGGCCCGGCGGCGCCGTCTCCGCCCGGTGCTCCGGGCGCTCCGGGCGAGGCGCCGGGGCAGTCGCCCGGCGGCTCCCCTCCCGCCACGCCGACCGAGTCGGAGTCACCCGCGACCGTCCAGCCCACCGGCTGACGAGGCGAGCACGGGCGGGGACCCTCATGGGTCCCCGTCCGGACGGGTCAGGACGTGGCGAACGTGAACCAGTTGAGGTTGACGAAGTCGGCCGGCTGGCCGCTGCTGAAGGTGATGTAGACCGTGTGCGTGCCGGTGACGCCCGTGATGTTGGCCGGGACGGTCTGCCAGCTCTGCCACCCGCCGGTGTTGCCGACGGCGAAGTCGCCGATCGGGGTGGCCGTCGGGCTGTCGAGCCGCACCTGGATCAGGCCGCTCACGCCGGCCGCCGCGCCGGAGGCGACCCGCGCCTTGAACTGCCGCGCCGCCGTCGAGCCGAAGTTCACCTTGTCGTAGCGCAGCCAGTCGCCGTTGCCGATGTAGGCGACGTTCTGCCCGCCGCCGGCGTCCTGCGTCGCCTCAAGCTGCGTGCCGCTCTGCGCCTGGTACGCCTCGGCCTGGATGGTGGAACGGGCGTCCACGCCATCCGACGGCGGGTTGCTCGGGGTGGCCGACGGCGACGGGTTGCTCCCGCCGCCGCTCTGCCAGACCGCGACGTAGTCGACGAGCATCGGCCGCCCGGAGACGGTGGCCGAGGTGGGCGTGGAGAAGCCGGCGACCCCGTTGGGGAACCCGCCGCCGACGGCCACGTTGAGCAGCAGGAAGTAGCCGGAGTGGGACGTCATGTTCGACCAGGTCGTCGCGTCGAGCTGGTTCTGGCTCACGCTGAAGAACTGCTGGCCGTCGACGTACCACCGCAGCTGGTTGGGGCTGACGCTGCGGTCCCACTCGAAGCGGTAGGTGTGGAACGCCGACTGGCAGGACGAGCCGGGGCAGGCCCGGTTCGTGCCGAGGCCGTTGGTCTCGTTGCACGGCCCGCCGGGGTTCACGCCGCAGTGGAGGGTGCCCCAGACGGCGTTGACGCCGTTGACGTTCTCCATGATGTCGAGCTCGCCGATGGACGGCCAGTTCTGGTAGTTGCCGCGGTACGGCGAGCCCAGAGCCCAGAACGCCGGCCAGTAGCCGAGGGCGGCGTTGCCGGTGACGTTCGGCATCTGGATGCGGCCCTCGATGCGCAGGACGCGCCCGTCGGCGGGCTTGAAGTCGGAGCGGCGCGTCTCGATGCGGGCGGAGGTCCAGTTCTGGCCGCTGCCGATCGGGGTGATGCGCAGGTTGCCGCCGCCGTCCAGGCTGAGGTTCGCCGGGTCGGCCGTGTAGTTCTGGATCTCACCCGTTCCCCAGTTGCCCGGGCCTCCGGGGTATGCGTGACCAGTGTCGATGATCCAGTTGCTGGACGACGGCAGCGATCCCGACGAACCGTTGAAGTCGTCGGACCAGACGAGCGACCAGCCGGACGGCGTCGCGGGCACCGACGCGTCGGCGGGCCGTACGGCGAGGGCCGCGACGGCGGCGGTGGCGGCGAGCAGCGCCACCATCGAGCGCCGCCATGGGGAGTGGAGCACACGCATGAGTACCTCTCTCCTCGGTCCGGTCGTCGCGGCGAGGGGATGGGGGGTGCGGGTGGGCCTCACGGACGGAGACGAATGCACGTCGGTACGGCCGGACGGCGGCGTCCGGCGAGGAGCCGTGAGGGCCCGCGCACCGCGACCGCGGACCACTTGAGCGCCACTGTCCCCTTCGAATCTCACTCGCGTCAAGAGGCTCTGTGAAATCTGAGAGAGCGTTCTCTCCCGTTTAAGGTGCCCATAAAGGCTGACAAGCGAGAGCGCTCTCTGCTCAGGTGCCCGCCCGGATCGGGGTGCCGCGACGAACGGGAAAGCGCCCTGTCAGGAGCCCTGGCCCCAGCGGTAGGCGCCGTACCCCGTCAGCAGCAGGCTGACCGCGCCGGCCGCGGCCCGCAAGGTGTTCCAGGTGGTCCACCGGGCCGCGTAGTCCGACCAGATCCGGGCTGCCCGCGCGGGGTCGCCGTGGACCGCCACGGCGGCGAGGGCGTCGTTCATCGGCACGTTCACCACGGCCGTCGGCAGGATCACGCCGGCGGCGTACACCGCGGCGGCCGCGAAGAACGGCCAGGCCGCGCCGGAACCGGAGCGGGTGAGCAGCAGGGTGCCCGCCGCGGCGGCGGCGACCGGGGCGAGGACGAACGCCGCCAGGAACACCGGGTTCTGGATCCTGGCGTTGACGGCGTTCATCGCGTCGATCGCCGAGGAGGCCGGCGCGGCGTTCAGACCCGGCATGACACCGACCGAGAAGCCGAAGAAGGTGCCCGCCATCCCGGCGGTCATGAGCATGGACAGGGCGGCCGGAACAGCGACCGGGATGTCCGGTGTCGTCGTCATGGTGATCAGTCAATCGGCGGACGGCGCCGGGCGACATCGCCGAGAAGCTCGTCCGCATACGTGGCCGTCTACGATCTGGCCATGGACGCGCTCGCCGACCTCCTCGACGGGCCCCGGGCGCGCGGGGCCTTCCTGCTGCGGGCGACGCTCAGCCCGCCCTGGTCGGTACGGATCCGGGACGAGGCGCCGCTGTGCCTGGTGGCGATGCTCCGCGACCAGGCGTGGATCACCCCGGACGGGGACCGGGCCGTACGGGTGGGACCCGGCGACGTGGCGGTCGTGCGCGGACCGGGCCACTACACGGTCGCCGACGACCCGGCGACCCCGCCACAGGTCGTGATCCATCCCGGGCAGGTCTGCACCACCCCGGACGGCCGAAGCCTGTCGGCGGAGATGGACCTGGGCACGCGCGGCTGGGGCAACGACCCGGACGGCTCGGCCGTGCTGCTCGTCGGCGCCTACCAGGCGCGCGGCGCGGTCACCCGGCGGCTGCTGACGGCGCTGCCCACGCTGCTGGTGCTGCCCGGCGACTCCTGGGACGGCTCCCTCGTCACGCTGCTCGGCCGGGAGATCGGCAGGGACGAACCGGGCCAGGAGGTGGTGCTCGACCGCCTGCTCGACCTGCTGCTGATCGCCGTGCTGCGCGCCTGGTTCTCCCGGCCGGACGCGCGGGCCCCGGGCTGGTACCGGGCGCACGGCGACCCGGTGGTGGGGCCGGTGCTGCGGATGCTGCACTCCGAGCCGGCCCGGCCCTGGACGGTCGCCGAACTGGCCGGCCGGGCGGGAGTCTCCCGCGCCGCGCTGGCGCAGCGGTTCGGGAGGCTGGTCGGCGAGCCGCCGATGGCCTACCTGACCGGGCTGCGGCTGGCACTGGCGGCCGACCTGCTGCGTGAGACGGACGCGACGCTGGAGGCCGTGGCCCGGCAGGTGGGGTACGGCACCGCCTTCGCGCTGAGCACGGCTTTCAAGCGCGAACACGGCGTGAGCCCTCAGCGGTATCGGGAGAGCCTGCGGCACTCGGCCGGTTGAGGGCCGCGAGGAGACACCTGCCCCGGCATGCGCAGGCGTCCGCCGCCTCAGGCGCAGGCCGAGGAAGAGCGCCGTGGGCGGGCGGCACGTCGCTCTGGACGTGCCGCCCACCGCGGGCCGTTCGTCAGGACGTGGCGAACGTGAACCAGTTGAGGTTGACGAAGTCGGCCGGCTGGCCGCTGCTGAAGGTGAGGTAGACGGTGTGCCTGCCGGTGACGCCCGTGATGTTCGCGGGGATCGTCTGCCAGGCCTGCCACCCGCCCGTGTTGCCGACGGCGAAGTCGCCGATCGGGGCTGCCGTGAGGCTGTCGAGCCGCACCTGCACCAGGCCGCTCGCCCCGCCCGCCGCGCCGGAGGCGACCCGCGCCTTGAACTGCCGCGCCGCCGTCGACCCGAAGTCGACGTTGTCGTACCGCAGCCAGTCGCCGTTGCCGATGTAGGCGACGTTCTGCCCGCCGCCGGCGTCCTGGGTCGTCTCCACCTGGGTGCCGCTCTGCGCCTGGTACGCCTCGGCCTGGATGGTCGAGCGCGCGTCCACCCCGCCGGACGACGGAGACGGAGACGGAGACGGGGACGGGGACGGGGACGGGGACGGAGAGGGCGAGGGCGACGGAGACGGCGAACGTGACGGGGAAGGCGAGGGTGATGCGGACGGTGACGGGGACGGGGAGGAGGACGTGCCCGCGCTGGTCGCCGTGGACCGGGCCGGGACGGTCAGCGTCCTGCCGTCCGAGAACGTGACGGCCCTGGCCGACGAGCCGAAGTTGTGCGCGACGTACGTCCGCGCCGAGCCGTTCACGAACACGGCGGCGGTCGGGCTGTCGGCGGTCACGCCGGGGTCGACCACCCCCATCCTGGCCAGGTTGTAGATCCAGTGGTAGACGTGCGCGAGCGACTCCCCCGGCTCGGGCGTCAGCGTGGTGTATCCGGCGTCCCACGCGCTCTTGGCCGCGGCCGGGTCGGCGAGCGCCCGGAACTCCCAGATGACGTCCTTCCACTCGACCGCCGGGCCGCCGTTTCCCGCTTCCATCTCGGCCAGGTTCTGCTTCACGTCGGCCTGGTACAGCCCGTGGTAGAGCGATCCGCCGGTGACCGGTAGCACGTTGATCCCGTGGATCTCCTCCGGGTTGGCGGTCCACCAGGTGGAGTACGCCGCGCCGGAGCCCCAGATCATCCCCGCCGTGTCGTGCCGGAACCCGGCCGGGAAGACCGCGTCGTCCTTGTCGAACCAGTACTGCGCGACGGCCGACGTCTGGGTCGTGTGGAGGTAGACGCCGAGGTCGCGCAGGGCGGTGTCACCCGTCGCCGCGCCGAGGAGGATCGCCCCGGCCGCGAAGTTCATCGCCTCCGACGACGACTCCTCGTTGTTGCCCGCCGCGAAGCCCTGGTGCCCGGACGCCCAGCCGTTGCCGGCGTACGGGTCGAAGTTGCGCAGGAACGGGAACCGGGTCTCCGACCTGTCCCAGTTGTTCGCGTCGGCGGCCAGGAGCTTCGCCATCGGCGCCCAGTTCGCCGCCCAGGCCGCGTCGTACCTCGCCACGGTCGCGGCGGCCATCAGGTAGTAGCCGTAGTGGAAGTGGTGGTCGTTGACCTCGGTGTCGCTGCCGTACGAGGCCGGGTAGCCGGTGAGCACGCCCCAGGTGGAGTCGTAACGGAACTGCTCGGCGCCCCCTGCGGTGAACCAGCTCTCCAGCTCGCCCTTGAGCAGCCCGAGCAGCCGGTCGCGGGAGGCCGTGTCACCGAGCTGGTCGGCGATCGGCACGAGCTGGGCGAGGCGGCCGAGCGCCTTGCCGGTCCAGTAGGTGTCGGTCGCGCCCTTCCACGGGTCGGCGGCGTTCGCCTCCTGCCTGACGTAGTCGCCGAGCCTCGTCCTGTCGTACACGCCGAGGTCGGGCAGCGACGGCAGCACGCCGTGGAACGTCTGGGCGGTGGTGAACGACGTGCCCTCGCGCAGCTTCATCGTGCCGCGCGGCGAGACGTACGTGTACGACGTCAGCGGGCTGCTCGTGGCCAGCCACTGGTGGCGGTAGAGCGCCAGCAGCGTCCCGGTCTGCGTGCCCTCCTTGGCCGCCGTCGTCGCCGTGTAGGTGGTGGTGAGCCGCGCCGCCGCCTCGTCGTACGACCAGGTCACCCTCGTCCCCGTGACGAAGCTGAACGCGTACTTGGCGAACAGGTCGAGCGTCGAGGCGGAGGCGTCGGGCAGCACGGCGACCGAGAAGTAGTTCCTCCCGCCGAGCGCGTCGGTCGCGACCGTGCCGCCGAGGCTCCAGTCGGTGCCGGACGGCCCGAAGATCCCGTAGTGGTGGCCGTTCACGGTGACGCCGAGGACGTTGCCCCGGTCGGCCCAGACCGTCGGCGTCGCCACGAACGCGACCCGGGCGTCGCCGCCGCTCGGCGTCGCGTAGACGTACGGCAGGCCGTGCCCGATGGTGGCCCTGAGCGAGCGCGCGCCGTCCGACCAGTACGGTGTGACGGTCCAGTCGGACCAGTCGTCCACCCTGGTGTCGGGCGAGTTGAGGCCGGTGACGCCCAGCGTGAGGTCGCGGGCGTGCGGGAACTCGTACTGCCGCCCGTCGGAGCTGATCAGCGGGGTGGTGGGATAGCTCACCTCCAGCCCGCCGGCCACTGCGTGGAAGGCGAGCGGGTGGCCGTACATGTTCTCGGAGTACGGGTTTCCGGCGTACCGCTGGAAGGCGAGCGACGACCACCAGTCGTTGGTGGGCACCTTGCGGGTGACGTTCGAGGTGACCTTGGGGGTGACCGGGGCTCCGTCGGAGTTGGCGGGCCCGCTCGCGCCGGCGGGCAGGTCGGTGGTGTAGCCGCCCGCCCCGACGGGGACGGTGGCGGCGCCGGCGGGCGTGGCGGGGAGGACGGGCAGGGACAGGGCGAGGGTGGTCAGGACCGCGAGGCCGAGTGTTCTGAGGGGAAGGGTTCTGAGGGGACGGAATGGCATGGGCGACCTCCGCTGGGGGGTTCAACGACTGCGGAAGGCGGAACCCGGGTCCGGGACCCGGCGGAACGACCTCGGCAGCATTGCTGGAAGCGCTCTCAGCGTGGTTGACGCTAGGCGTGCTGAAATAGGCTGTCAACGCGTGAGGAAAGTTTCACGACGAGTGCGAGAGCGCTCTCTCTAGGAGGAATCGTGCAGGGAGCTGTGAAGCGTTGACCACGGAGACCACCACCACGCGGGGAGCCGGTTCACCGGGACCGGTGTTCCCCGACGGCTTCGTCTGGGGAGCCGCCACCGCCGCCTACCAGATCGAGGGCGCCGCCGCCGAGGACGGCAGGGCCCCGTCCATCTGGGACACGTTCTCGAAGGCGCCGGGCAACGTCGCCGACGGCCACACCGGCGACGTCGCCTGCGACCACTACCACCGCTACGCCGACGACGTCCGGCTGATGGCGGACCTGGGCCTGGCGGCCTACCGCTTCTCGGTGGCCTGGCCGCGGGTCATGCCCACCGGGGCGGGCACGGTGAACGCCGCCGGTCTCGGCTTCTACGACCGCCTGGTGGACGAGTTGCTCGCCCACGGCATCACGCCGTACGTGACGCTGTATCACTGGGACCTGCCGCAGACCCTGGAGGACGCCGGCGGGTGGGCCGCACGGGACACCGCCGCGCGCTTCGCCGACTACGCCGCGGTCGTCCACGGGCGGCTCGGCGACCGCGTCCGGACCTGGACGACGCTGAACGAGCCGTGGGTCGCGGCCTTCCTCGGCTACTGCTCCGGCGTGCACGCGCCGGGCAGACGCGATCCGGCCGCCGCGTTCCGCGCCGCCCACCACCTGCTGCTCGGCCACGGACTGGCGGCGCGGGCCCTGCGCGCGGCCGGCGCCGCCGAGATCGCGCTCACTCTCAACCTCTCGCCCGTGATCCAGACGGACGGCGGCGAGAGCGAGGCGAGGGTCGTGGACGGGCTGCTGAACCGGCAGTTCCTCGACCCGGCCCTGCGCGGGCGCTACCCGGAGGATCTGCTGGAGATCGTCGCGCGCCACGGCGGTCTCGGCCACGTTCAGGACGGCGACCTGGACGTCATCCACCAGCCGATCGACCTGCTGGGCGTCAACTACTACAACCCGACCTTCGTGTCGGCGGCGCCCGGCGAGCCGGCCGCCCCGCCCTTCCCCGGCAGCGAGGGCGTCCGGTTCGATCCGCCGCCCGGCCCGGTGACCGCGATGGGCTGGCCCATCGACCCGGCCGGTCTGGAGACCCTGCTCGTACGGCTGTCGCGCGACTACCCCGAGGTCGGGCTGCTCATCACCGAGAACGGCGCGGCCTTCGACGACCACGCCACCGGCGACGCCGTACACGACGACGACCGCGTCGCCTTCCTCGACGGCCACCTGCGGGCGGCGCACGCCGCGATCGCCGCGGGAGCGGACCTCAGGGGTTATCTCGTATGGTCGCTGCTGGACAATTTCGAGTGGGCCTACGGCTACCACAAGAGGTTCGGCATCGTGTACATCGACTACGAGACCCAGCGGCGCGTTCCCAAGGACAGCGCGCTGTGGTATCGCGACGTCATCAGGCGCAACGGGCTGTAGGGGCCGTAGGGAACAGAGGGCTGCATGAGACTGTGGACCGCATGACTGGGGGCCACATGAGACTGGGGGACGCATGAAACGACCCACGCTGGAGGCGGTCGCGGCGCGGGCGGGAGTGTCCCGCGCGACCGTCTCCCGGGTCGTCAACGGGCAGCTGACGGTGACCCCGCAGATCAGGGATGCCGTCATGCGCGCCGTCGACGAGCTGGGATACGTCCCCAACTCGGCGGCGCGCAGCCTCGTCACCCAGCGGACGGACTCGGTCGCGCTGGTCGTGTCCGAGCCGCCCACCCGGGTCTTCTCCGAGGACCCGATGTTCTCCACAGTCATCCGGTCGGCCAGCCTGGAGCTGGAGGCCGCCGACAGGCAGGTCGTGCTGATGCTCGCCGGCTCTCCGAAGAGCCACGCGAGGATCGAGCGCTACGTCGCCGGCGGCCACGTCGACGGGGTCATGCTGATCTCCATGCACGGCGCCGACCCGCTGCCCGCCGCCCTCGCGCGGATGGGCGTCCCCGTCGTCTCGTACGGCAGGCCGGCCGTCCCGGTGCCCCTGCCGTACGTGGACAACGACAACGTGGGCGGCGCGGAGAAGGCGGTGCGCCACCTGCTGGACAGCGGCCGGCGGCGCATCGCCACCATCGCCGGCCCGCAGGACATGATCGGCGGCCAGGACCGGCTCACGGGTTACCGCGACGCGCTGCGCGACTCCGACCGCCGCTCGATCGTCGCCGTCGGCGACTTCACCCGGCAGTCCGGCGCCGTCGCCATGCGCCACCTGCTCCAGGACGACCCGCACCTCGACGCCGTGTTCGTGGCCAACGACCTCATGGCGATCGGGGCGCTGCAGGCCCTGCGCCAGGCGGGCCGCCGGGTGCCGGACGACGTGGCGGTCGTCGGCTTCGACGACATCGAGGCGGCCCGCTACACCGAGCCCCCGCTCACCACGATCAGGCACCCGGTCAGCGAGCAGGCCGCCGCGATGGTCCGGCTGCTGCTCGGCCTCCTCCGGGGTGGCCCGGCCACGCCCGTGGTCCTCCCCACCGAACTCGTCGTCCGCGAGTCCGCCTGAACTCCCCGAGACCGGTCAGGACGCCGTGGTCAGGGACTCCACCGGCAGGCCGGCCTCGACCCAGTCCTGGATGCCTTCCCGGTACTTACGCACGTCGGTGTATCCGAGCGCGGTCAGCCGGTTGGCCACGGCCTGACTGTTGGGGCAGGAGGGGTTCGAGCAGTAGGTGACGATCGGGGCGTTCTTGTCCGGGAGCAGTTCGGCGGCCCGCTCGGCGACCTCCGCCTCCGTCAGCGGGATCGCTCCCGGGAGGTGCTGCTGGGCGTGGTATTCGCCGCCCAGCGCGTCGACGACGGTGACGGTGCCGGCGTCGATCGCGGCCTTGAGTTCGTCTCTGCTGATGAGCGCGGTCATTGCGTCCTCCAATTAACTGGACTACAGTCCGTTTGTGTGAACGCCTCGAAAATTACCGGACCACAGTCCGGTTCGTCAAGGGACCTCACCTCTCTGCTGGCGGACCCGCCCCGCGAACGCGCGGACGCCGCCCGCAACCGGCTACGGGTGCAGGAGGCGGCGGCGAAGCTGTTCCGCGAGCACGGCGTCGAGGCCGTCTCGATGGACGCGGTGGCGGCGGAGGCCGGGGTGGGCAAGGGCACGCTGTTCCGCCGGTTCGGGGACAAGTCGGGCCTGGTGGCCGCCCTGCTCGACGACAAGGAACGGGACCTGCAGGAGCGCATCCTGTCCGGGCCGCCGCCGCTGGGGCCCGGCGCCCCGGCGGGCGACCGGGTGCGGGCGTTCGTCGCGGCCTACACCGACTACCTCGTCGAATACCTCGATCTGCTCCGCGTCTCCGAGACCGCGAGCCCGGGAGCCAGATATCGGATCGGCGCCTACCGTTTCTGGCACCGCCACCTGGCGATCCTGCTCGCCGAGGCACGTCCCGGCGCGGACGCCGACTACCTCGCCCACGCGCTGCTCGCCCCGCTCGCCGCCGAGCACGTCACCGCCGTACTGCGCGAGTGCGACGCGGCGCGGGTCGCCGCCGGTCTGACCGTCCTCGCGGACGCTCTCGTCACGGATCGGTCGTAATACTCCGCTTGGGCTTGGCGTGCCCGGGGATGACGGGCCTTCGATTCCGGGTCCCGGCTCACATGCCACGGCCCGGGTGCGGCGGCGAGTCCATGCCGCGGAGCCCGCGAATGATGCGTTGCCCACCATCCGGCGCGGCAGATGTGGCAGCCTTGCTCACGCAAAGCTGTGCCCCGGCTGCGTACCGTAGCAGAGGCAACACCGGGGCTTATGTCACTCACAGTAGCACAGGGGGCACGGGCGCGAAATGGAGGAGGCCGAGGCCATGCGGCTGCGGGAGGTGCTGTCGGTCGCCCGTATCGCTGAGTACGAGGCGCTGTGCGACGGGCAGACCAGAGCCGCACTACGCCTGCACTGCTGGAACACCGAGATCTGCGCGGCGTTCTACGGCCCCCTGCAGTACCTGGAGGTCGGGCTGCGCAGCGCCCTCAGCCGTGAACTGGTGAGGCTTTTCCAGCGGACCGACTGGTGGGAGGAGGCCGACCTGCACTTCGGCGCCCAGCGCAAGATCAGCGAGGTCAGCGATCAGCTACGCAGGCAAGGCCGCGCGGCCACCCCCGAGCAGATCGAGAACGAACTGCCTTTCGGCTTCTGGGCCTCCCTGCTCGGCCCCGGCAACAACTACGACCAACGCCTGTGGCGTACGGCCCTGCACCGGGCCTTCCCCGGCTATCGAGGCGGACGCAGGGAACTGCACCGCTATCTCGACCACCTACGCGTGCTACGCAACAAGATCGCTCACCACTGCCCTATCCACCACCGCCACCTTCAGGCCGACCACCAGACCATCCTGCAGTGCCTCGGCTACATCGACGCCGACCTTGCGTGCTGGGTCGACCGGTACAGCCGCGTGCCCGGCGTTCTCGCCTGCCGACCGTGACCCTTCAGAGGTAGGTCCGCACCCGTCCGAAGAAGATCACCGCCGCGGTGGGCGGCTTGTCGCCGGCCGCGTTCGGAAGACGCGACACCTCGGCTCGGGCTTCAGGCGAGCGCGCCGGTGATGCGGGTGAGCGCGTCGAAGGAGGCCAGGCCGTACGCGTGGAAGTCCACGGCCCCGGCCCCGGCCGTACGGGCGGCGCGGACCTTGGCGGCGAGCCGGTCGGCCGAGTCGGTGTCGGGGGCGCCCGGACGCAGCACGACGCGCAGTTCGGGGTTCTTGCCGATCGAGCGGCGGTAGGCGGCGACGTCGTCGGCGATCCGGGCGGGGTCGCGGGCGTAGCCGAGGACCGCGAACGACGGGACGAGGTCGCCGAGCGCCACGAGGTCGATCCCGAGCTGCCAGGAGTCGTGCGCGGCCAGGGCGGCCGAGGGCAGCCCGTGGGCGTAGCCCTTCGCCGCCCCCGTCGCGTCCGCGAACGTCAGCCGCGCGCCCTCCGCCGTGACGGCGGCGGCGACCTCCCCCACCAGCGAGGTGACGCTCTCGGAGCGGGCCCGCGCGTACGCCACCGCCTCCGGACCGGCGTAGGCCGTCAGCGCCGCCCGCGTGACCTCGCCCTCCGCGGGGGGATCGCCGTCCAGCACGCCCCCGACGATCCTCGCGCACTCCTGCCTGGCCGTCTCGGCGTTCACCCCGAGGTCGGCGGCCCGGCTCATGCAGTGGGGGCAGAAGCACAGGCCGAACAAAAAGGCGTCCATCGGCCCGAGCGGCACCGAGCACCGCTCGTAGCCGAAGGCCGCGAAGTGCAGCGACTCGGCCACGACCGTGTCCACCCCCTGCCGGGCGACGGCCCGGGCCAGCGCCACCGCGTACGCCCGCACGTCGGGGTGCGCGGGACACAGGTCCGCCGGAGCGCCGCGATCACCGAAGCAGTTCTCCACTGTCACGTCGGGGTGGGCCAGGCCGATCGCGGTGTTGCGCAGGAAGACGGCCCAGCCGTGCAGCCGCAGCCCCCGCTCGGCGCAGGCCACGCGTAGTTCCTCGATCGGCCGGTCCTCCGCTCCCGGCTGCACTGGCGGGGCCAGGCGCAACCCGCCGAACAGGTCCTCCGGCGGGGGGAAGTGGACGCCGTCACGGCGCAGCGTCAGCCGCGTGGCGCCGTGCGGGGTGACGTCCCTGGCCTGGTGGTAGACCGCGGCCACAGCGACGCCGCGAACGCCGTACGCGGAGGCCCGGTCGAGCAGCCCGCGCACGCCCTCGGCGCGCAGGTCCTCGACGAAGACGTACAGAGCGCTGTCCATCGATCAGCGGCCCCCCTCGCCCTCTCCCGACCACCTCGGTGGATCGTACTGGACACCGTCCCGGGAGTAGACTCGCGCCCTCGCACCGATGATCACAGAGGGGATCGGGCATGAGCGGCGACCCACGAATCGAACGGGCCGGCACGCTCTACGAGCGGGCGGTCTTCGGCGGCGACGCCTCGGCCCTCACCGAGGCCGACCGGGAACTGGACGCGGTCGAGGCCGATCTCGCCCTGGCGCGGGGGCGGGTCGTCCACGCGCGGTCCCTGGAGGGCGGCGAGGAGGACCCTCGTGAACCGGACCTGTTCGAACGGGCCGCCGATCTCTACCGGCGGCTCGGCGACCTGCGCGGCGAGGGCGAGGCGCTCTTCTGGATCGGCTGCTTCCACCAGGTCGTACGGCGCGACCATGAGGCGGCCGGGACCGCGTTGCGGCGGTCGTACGAACTCGCCGAAGCGACCGGCGACACGCTGACGATGTCGTACGCGCTGAGGCACCTGGGCGTCGCCGAGCACATGGCCGGACGGCTGGAGCCGGCGCGGGAACTCCTGGAGGAGTCGGCGCGGCTGCGCCGGGAGATCGGTTTCCAGCCGGGCGTCGCCGCCAACCTGGTCGGGCTGGCCTACATCGCCGCCGCGCAGAACCGCGGGGAGGACGCCCTGCGGCTGCTCGGCGAGGCGGCCCGGCTCGCCGAGGAGAGCGGCGCCGAGGGCGTCGCGCGGCAGGTCGCGGAGGCCCGCGCGGCCCTCTGACGACCGCGGCGCTCCGATTCGCCGTACCTGCTGCGTTCGATGAAGTGTTCGATATAGGGTGTGACCGACGGTGATGGAGAGCTCTCGCTTTCCGCCGGCCTGATCCCGCATGCCAAGAGGAGCGAGCACGTGACCGAACCCAGGACGCACACCCTTGAACTGCCCGGCTGTGCTCTCCACTACGACGTGCGGGAGGCCGGGCAGAGCGATGCGCCAATCCTGCTGATGATCGGCTCGCCGATGGACGCCCGGGGGTTCAACGCCCTGGCCGGGCACTTTCGGGATCGCACGGTGGTGACCTACGACCCCCGCGGGATCGAGCGGAGCACCCGGACCGACGGCGCCGCCGAGTCGACGCCCGACCTGCACGCCGACGACCTGCACCGGCTGATCGACGCGCTCGGCGGCGGCCCGGTGGACGTCTTCGCCAGCAGCGGCGGCGCGGTCAACGGGCTCGCGCTCGTGGCCCGGCACCCGGAGCAGGTGCGCACGCTCGTGGCGCACGAGCCCCCAATCGCCCAGGTGCTGCCGGACCGGGAGCAGGCGCTCGCCGCCGTGGCCGACATCCGGCGAACGTACGACAAGGAGGGCTTCGGCCCGGCGATGGTGAAGTTCATCGCGGTCGTCGGCCACCAGGGCGAGATCCCGGCCGACTTCGCCGACCAGCCCAGGCCCAACCCGGCCGAGTTCGGGCTGCCGGCCGAGGACGACGGCACCCGCGACGACGCGCTGTTCGCGCAGAACCTCGTGACCTGCACGCACTACGAGCCCGACTTCGAGGCGCTGCGCGCGGCCCCGGCCCGCGTCGTCGTCGGCGTCGGCGTCGAGTCGGAGGGGCAGCTGGCGTACCGCGCGGGCGTGGCGGTCGCCGAGCGGCTCGGCTCCAAGCCCGTGACGTTCCCCAGCAACCACGGCGGGTTCCTCGACGACACGTTCGGCATGCCCGGCGACCCCGACAACTTCGCCGTCACGCTGCGCGAGGTCCTCGCCGGCTGAACCAGCCTCAGGCCACGTCCAGGCCCGGCCAGGCCCGGTCAGGCCGTGGCTTGAGCACGGCCAGAGCCGGGCCCGCGCACCACGGGCACGGTGTCGGTCAGGCACGGTCTCACTCGGGCAGGGTGTCAGCACGGTGTCACTTGGGCGTGGTGTCACTCGGGCACGGTGCCAGTCGGGCGTGGTGTCAGTCGTAGGCGTATCCGCGGTCGGGGGCCGGGCAGTCGCCGCCTTGCAGGACCGGCCGCTTCGCCAGCACCTCGCGGGCGCGGGCGCGGGCGAGGTTCCAGTCGTTCCAGGAGTCCGGCCGGTCGAGACGGTTGACCGCCACGACGTCCCGCAGCACGCAACTGCGGTCGGGCTCGGGCAGCCTGTCCAGGATCGGCACGGCCTCCGCCCCGAGATCGCCCAGGTAGCCGTGGTCGAGCCGCTCCACGCCGCGGATCGTGAGCTGGGTCTCGGCCACCCGCGCGTCGGGGTCCGAGACCGCGAACGCCAGCAGCGACACCCCGGTCAGCAGCACCAGCCCGCGGAAGAACCATCCGGCGCCGCGGCCGGCCAGGCGGACCGCCCCGGCCGCCGATACCAGCACGAACACCGCGCCGAGCCACCAGATCGTCGCCTCCACCGAGGCCCGCAGCCGCGACAGGCCGTACGCGTCGGTGTAGAGGCCGAGGCGGTGCAGCGCCGACGCGAGGATGACCAGCGTGAACGCGCACAGCAGACCGAGCAGCACGGCCAGCAGCCGGCGGTCGGTCCGGCTCTGCCGGCGCAGCAGCGCGACCGCGCCCGCGACGATGCCGAGCACGAAGACGCTGACCGTGACGAGTTCGAAGAAGCCGGATCTGGCGTACTCGGCGTAGGTGAGGCCGGCCGTCGACAGCACCCTGCGGCTTCCGCCGAACAGCACCGTGATCTGCACGGTCACGAACGCCGCGAACAGCAGGTTCAGCCCGATCAGCGGGATCATCCACACCTGGCGGCCGAGGGACATCCGCAGGTCGGGCGGGGTGGGCTCGGCCACCGGACGCAGCCCCACCAGCACCGCCGCCACGGCCAGCACGGCGAACACGCAGAACACGAAGATCCGGTACGGCAGGTCCCAGGCCCAGTCGGGCGTCCGCAGCAGGTCGCTGACGAACGCCGAGAAGACGGCGTCGGCCGAGGCGAACAGCAGGCCGAAGACGGCCAGGAGCACGACGGTGACGGCGGCGCCGACCAGGGTGGGCAGCACGCGGCTACGCCGCGCCAGATTCCGGACCGGCCCGGCCAGGAACCACGGCACCGGCAGCATCGCGAAGACGACCGAGATCCCTCCTCTGATCACCCCGAGCCAGCCCCGCCCGCCGCCGGACAGCGCGAGCGACCCCACGGCGAACGCCGCCAGCAGCACCGGCGCGACCAGCCATTCCGCGTCGCGGAAGAGGGCCACGGCGACCAGCGCGTACGCCAGCAGGCCGAGGGTCACCGTCCACGGGGTGAGCCGGCCGCGCCGCCGCGGCAGCACCGCCGGGAAGGCCGCCGCCCCCAGCGCGACCGCCGTAAGCACGGAACCGAGCCCGGCCGACGCGTACGGCAGGGCCACGGCCGCGACCAGGCCCGCCGCCCCGGCGGCCGGCAACAACCACCGGGGCGCGTCCGGCAGATCCGGCCGGGGGAACAGCGGTGGCGGCACGTACGCCGGCGCCTCGCTCCACGGCGTCTCCCCCCACGGTCTCTCGCCCCGCAGCTCCTCCCCCGGCCGCCTCTCGCCCTGCGGCGTCTGCCCCTGCGGTGCCCCGGAGTACCGGTGGACCGGGGACGAGCCGAAAGCGGCGCCCGCGGCCGCGCCGCCGACGGTGAACAGCAGGATCGCGGCAGCTCCCAGCAACCCCTCGCCGTACACCCCGAGGACGGCCGCCGCGATCAGCCCGGCGAGGAAGCCGCCCACCATGCCGAGGCCCGCGCCGAGCGCCGCCCTGGCCGACCGCCCGTGCCGGGCCTGGGCGAGCGCGGCGTACGGCCAGGTCACGGGCGAATCGGCAGGCGGACCCGCGGGCCCCCCACGCTCCCCTCCCCACGACGACGCCGAGACGCCCCGCCGGTGCTCCTCCCCACGCTCCACGCCCTTCATGTCGGCCCGCGCGCCGCCCCTCGCGTCGCCCCGCGTGTGCTCCCGGGCGGAGTCGTCCGCCGGACTCACCGAACTCACCGGACGCACTGAAGGCACAGGGTGCGCTGGCGCCAGGGGCACGGGCGCCTCGGAGTGCGTGCCTCGCACCCCAGCCGCGACAGCGCCGCGCCCCTCCGCAGGCATGGCCGGGACCACGCCGTGCCGCTCCGCACCACCGTCCGCAAGCTCGCCGTCCCGAAGCCCGGCGTCCCGAAGCCCGCCGTCCCGAAGCCCGGCGTCCCGAAGCCCGGCGTCCGCAGGCACGGCCGAGGCCACGCCGTGCCGCTCCGCGTGACCGGCCGCGACCACCCCCCGCTCCGCACCACCGTCCACAAACTCGGCGTCCCGAAGCCCGGCGTCCGCAGGCACGGCGTCCGCAGGCACGGCCGGGACCGTGCCGTGCCGCTCCGCATGACCGCCCGCGACATGACCGGCCGCGACCACCCCACGCTCTGCTCCCCCATCCAGCAGCACGCCGTCCCGAAGCCCGGCGTCCCGAGGCGCGGCCGGAGTACCGGCATCCCGTATTCCCCCGGCGGGTGGAGCCGGCAGACCGGTTCCCTCGCGCTGATCGTCGGAGCGGCCCCCGCGGGCCTGCCTGGCGTTCATGGTCCCCCTTCGCTCACCGGCGTGGACGGGCGCGTCCAGGCCCTCGCCCGCCGCCGGTTCCCGGTGCCGTGGCAGCGTGACGACCATCCGGCATCCCCCCGCCGGTCCGTGACCGTCTCTCACCGGCGGCGGGTCGGCCACGCCGATCGTCCCGCCGTGCAACTCGGCGATCTCCTTCGCGATCGCGAGACCCAGCCCCGCGCCACCCGCGTCGGCGGCCCGCCCGGCGTCGAGCCGGGAGAACCGCTCGAACACCCGGGCCCGCTCCCCCGGCGGGATGCCGGGGCCGTCGTCGATCACGCTGATCTCCAGGACCGGGCCTGCGGCCCGCGTCTCCACCCGGACCCTCCCGCCCGGCGGGCTGTGCCGTACGGCGTTGTCGAGCAGGTTGGCCAGCACCTGCGCGAGCAGGGCCGGATCGGCGGCGAGGACGGTCCCTGGCGGCACCGCGCTCTCGACGGTCACGTCGTCACGCGCGATCGACGCCTCCGACACCGCCTGGCGGCACAGCGACGCGAGGTCGAGGTCCTCCGGCTCGATCAGGCGGGCCCCCGAGTCGAGCCGCGAGAGGTCGAGAAGCTGGGCCACGAGACGGCCCAGCCGCTGCGTCTGGGCGAGGGCCGTACCCAGGGTGTCGAGGTCGGGCGGCGACACGCCGTCGACGACGTTCTCCAGCACCGCCTGCAGACCGGCGATCGGGGTGCGCAGCTCGTGGCTGACGTTGGCCACCAGGTCGCGCCGCTGCCGGTCGACCTCCGCGAGGTCGGCCGCCATCGCGTTGAAGGCGCGGGCCAGTTCACCCACCTCGTCGCGGGAGGTCGCCGTCACCCGCAGGCCGTACCGGCCCTTGGCGATCGTCTGGGCGGCGGCGGCCATCTCGCGCAGCGGCCGGATCATGCCGCGGGCGAGGAACTGGACCATGATCATCGCTAGTGCGACGGCGATCGCGATCCTCAGGTCGCGGGACAGGCCGGAGTTGATGCCCACCTCGTTCACGACGAACGCCGCGACCACGGCGAGCACGATCACGATCCCGAGCTTGACCTTGATCCGGCCGAGGAAGTCGAGCGGCCTCATCGCCTGGCTCTCCCTTTCGCGGCGCGCGTCACGGGCGGACGAGCGCGTAACCGACGCCGTGAACGGTGCGGACGACCTCGGACCCGAGCTTGCGCCGCAGGGCGCGGATGTGGCTGTCCACGGTCCGGGTCGCGGCGGCCTCCGAGAAGCCCCAGATGTCCGAGAGCAGCCGCTCCCGCTCGAAGACCTGGCCGGGACGCTCGGCGAGGCGCCGCAGCAGGTCGAACTCGGTCCGGGTGAGCTGCGCCTCGGTCCCGCGCACGAACACGCGGCGCTCGGCGGTGTTGATCTCGACGTCGCCGATCCGGATCACCGTCTCCTCCTGGGCCAGCAGGCCGGCCCGCTCCACCCGTCGCAGCAGCGCGTGGATGCGGGCGACGAGTTCCCGCATGCTGAAGGGCTTGGTGATGTAGTCGTCGGCGCCCACGCCGAGGCCGACCAGCACGTCGGTCTCCTCACCGAGCGCGGTCAGCATGAGCACCGGCACCGGGCGGGCGGCCTGCATCCTGCGGCAGACCTCCAGGCCGTCCAGGCCGGGCAGCAGCCGGTCGAGGACCACCAGGTCGGGCTCGGCCTTGGCGTAGGCCGCGAGCGCCCCCTCGCCGTCGCCCGCCACCCGCACGTCGAAGCCCTCCGCGAGGAGCCTGAGGCGTACGGCGTTCGCGATGGTCTGGTCGTCCTCGACCACGAGCACACGGCGTTGCTGGGGGAAGGCCATGCACGAAGCGTAGGACCCGCCTGTGCAGAAGCGCCGTCCGCGACTGTGCAGATCCCGTGCAGCGCACACCGCGATCCCCTGCAGTGCACACCCCTGCGGCACATCACGCCGCGGCGGGCGGGTGTGGCGAGGTGTCCGCATCCCCAATGACCTGCGGCGGCATCCGCGCCGATTCCGCCGGTCGTGGTTTCGGGTCCCGGTTCCGGGTAGCCCGGATATGACCAGGAAGGAGGCGCTATGGACCGCCAGTCAAGGCCGGAGACCATGCGGGAGAACGACGTGATCGATCTCCTGATCCAGCAGCACGCCCTCATCCGGGAGCTGTTCGACGAGGTGGACAGATGCCGTGGGAAGGAGCGCAAGGAGGCCTTCAGCCGTCTCGCCCGGCTGCTCGCCGTACATGAGACGGCGGAGGAGGAGATCGTCCACCCCTTCGCCCGGCGCAAGCTGGTCGGCGGGGACGCGATCGTGGACAACCGGCTGCAGGAGGAGGAAGAGGCGAAGGAACTGCTCAGCCGTCTCGACGAGATGGACGCGACGGCGCCGGGGTTCACGCAGGAGCTGGAGCGGCTCAGGGCCGCCGTGTTCGCGCACGCCGCCGCCGAGGAGCGCTATGAGTTCTCCGAACTGAAGGCGTGCACGTCCGAGGGCCAGCGCAGGGCGATGGCCGTGGGGGTCAAGGCCGCGGAGGCCGTCGCGCCCACGCACCCGCACCCTGGGGTCACCTCACCGGCCGAGAACATCCTGATGGGCACCCCACTCGCGATCATGGATCGCGCCCGCGACCTGATCCGCAAGGCGATGGGCAAGCCCGAGTCCGGCGAGGGCTGAGCTCCCCGCCGGGCCGTGCGGAACTCGCCGCCCGCCCCGGGCGTTGTCCTGGCGACGCGGACGATCCCCCACTGGGGATCCACACGAAAGGCCTGACGATGTCGCCACTGGGCAAGTACTACGTGGGCGCGGCGGTGGTGGCCGTGCTGGTGTTCATCCTGCCGGTGCCGACGATCCTGGCCTGGCTGATCACGCTCGGCGTGCTGGGTGCCCCGGTCGCCGCCTACTTCATGCTCGACGAGTCACAGCGGACGCGCCTGCGGCGCATCCGGCGGCGTCAGATCGGCGGCTGAGGCCCCGGCGCCGGAAGGTCCCGGCCGCTCCCCGTACGGGATGGCGGCCGGGCCCTTTCACGCCCTCACGAGGTGGCGGCGATCGTCCTGCGGACGCGCTCGGTGACGCTGCGCTCCAGCACGAAGGACAGGAACGGGATCGTGCCCGCCACGAGCACGAGCAGCAGGTAGCCGATCGACCAGCGCGCCTTGATCAGGCCCAGGTTGATCGCGGCCACCAGGTAGACCATGTAGAGGAAGCCGTGGATCGGCCCGACCACCGCGACCATCGTCCCGTTGTCGAAGCCGTACTTGACGACCATGCCGACACAGAGCACGAGCAGCATGACGCCGACGACGTACGCCATGACGCGGTAGAAGTTGAGCGCGGACTCCACGTCGATCAACACCTCTGCTGGGGAAACGGTCACCACACGATATCCGTGCCGGCCGCCGGTTCCGGTCCCAGGGCCCGGAGCGGGGCGCGTCAGGCCTCCATGGGCGCGGCCGGCCCCGCGGACTCCGGCGTCGCCGGCTCCTGCCGCCGCCCGCGCAGGGTGTCGCGGACGAAGTGGAACCACATGTACACGGCGAACAACGCGAAGACCCACCACTGGAGGGCGTAGGCGAGGTTCCGCCAGGTCAGGCCACCGCCGATGGTCGGGGCGGGCACGGCCACGGGCGTCGCGCGGGAGGGCGGCTCCTGGGCGGTGGCGACGACGAACCCGTCCCGCACCCGCGCGTCGGGCCACATGTTGATCAGCTCCGCCGTCGACACGGTCGCCACCTGGCCGCGCGGGAGCAGCCCGGTGCGCTGCACGTCGTCGGTCTGCTCCGCGGGCCGCAGCCGTCCGCTCACCGTGACCGGGCCCTCCGGCACGGCTGTCGCGGGATCCCCGGCGGAGGAGACCCAGCCGCGTACGACCGGGACGACCGTGCCGTCCGCGAGCCGCAGCGGGGTGAGCAGCCAGAATCCGTCTCCCCGGGCGGCCCGCCCGCCGGGCGCGGCGACGTCGGCGACCCGGTCGGCCACCAGGAGCTGGTTCGCCGCGTCGTAGGCGCCCGTCGCGGTCACCTTGCGGCCCACGGCGTCCACGCCGACGTACCGCCCGACCTGGGTCAGTTGCGTGACGGCGACCGGAGCGGGATCGGGGGCCCGTCGCGGCGCGCCCGACGACTCGAAGACGCCGAGCTGCCAGCGGCCGAGGAACGTGAACGACACGAGCACCCCGATGACCAGCAGGTGCAGGGCCACCAGCCGGGGAGACAGAAGGGTGCGGAGCATGGTTACCACGCTATCCGCCGCCCGCGGCGGTCCCGCACGCGCGCCGTGGTTGCCCGGCGACCGGCGGGAACGCTCGTCCGTCCGCGCCCCGGCACCGGGAGAGCGCGAAATCCGACAAATCGCGGCCAGGGGACCGCACGTGTCGCTAGAGTCGTGCCATGTCCGACCCTCAGATCGACCCGGCCGGAAACACTCAGGCTTTCCGGGTGTTCGCTCAGCAGCAGGACGCGGAGATCTCCAAGGAGCAGCCGTCCCGCCTGCCGATGTGGATCGCCGTCGGCGTGGCGCTCGTCGTCGTCCTCGCCGTGGTGGTGTACCTCCTGGTTCGCTGACATACCTGTACCAGCCGCCGACGACCGCGCCCGTCGGCGGCTTCACCATGCCTGGGCAATCTCTCGGGCGCGGTCACCTGCTGGTTCAGCGGTGGGTGGCGACCACGAGGGCGCTGCCTCCGCCCCGCCGTGCGGGCTCGGCGACGGCCTGGACCCTGCCGTTCCGGAGGAACTCCAGACCGGTCGCCGCGCCGATCTCCCCCGCCGGGGGCCCGGGGACGTCCGTCAGCGTGTGACCGAGCGCCGTCAGTTCCGCGCCGTACCGCTGGGTGAACGCGGGCTCGGCCTGGGTGGCGGCGGTGTTGCGCTGGGAGGCGCGCGGCGCGGCCACGGCGTCGGGCAGGGACATGCCGAAGTCGAGCCGGTTGACCAGGATCTGCAGCACGGTCGTGATGATCGTGGCGCCGCCGGGCGAACCGACGGCGAGCAGCGGGCTGCCGTCCTTGAGCACGATCGTGGGGGCCATGGACGACCTCGGGCGCTTGCCGGGAGCGGGCAGGTTGGGGTCGCCGGGCGCCGGGCCGAAGGTGAAGTCGGTCAGCTCGTTGTTGAGCAGGATGCCGCGGCCCGGCACCACGATCCCGCTGCCGCCGGTCTGCTCGATCGTGATGTTGTAGGCCGCCACGTCGCCCCAGCGGTCGGTCACCACGAGGTGGGTGGTCTCCGGGCCCTCCTTCTTCTCCTCCGGCGCCGAGGCGGCGGGGGCGGCAGGGGTCGTCGGAGCGGCGCAGGGCGAGTAGGAGCCGTCGGGCGATCCGGGCGCGGCGGGGTGCGGCATCGCCCGCGGGCCGATCAGGCAGGCGCGCTCCTTCGCGAACCCGTCCGACAGCAGGTCCCCGAGCGGCACCGGCGTGTACGCGGGGTCGCCGACGTAGGCGTTGCGGTCGGCGAAGGCGAGCCGGGAGGCCTCCAGGTACTCGTGCAGGCCGATCTTCGGCAGCGCCTCCAGGATGTTGAGCGCCTCGCCCACCGTCGATCCGCCCGAGGAGGGCGGCGCCATGCCGTACACGTCCAGGCCCTTGTACGTGACCTTGGTCGGCGGTCGTTCGAGCGCGCGGTACGCCCTGAGGTCGCCCACCTCCATGAGCCCGGACCGGACGTTCCGGGTGGCGCCGTCCCGCACCGGCGGCTTCTTCACCGTGGCGACGATCTCCCGGCCGAGGTCACCGCCGTACAGCCAGGCGGGGCCGCGGATGCCCAGCTCACGGTAGGTGCGAGCGAGGTCGGGGTTGCGGAAGGTCGACCCGACCGGCGGCGGCTGCCCGCCCGGCAGATAGAGCGCTGCGGTCGAGGTGAAGTCGGCGAACCGGACGGCGTTCTGCTGGGTCTGGTCGTAGAACGTCTGGTCGACGACGAAGCCCCTGTCCGCGATCTCGATCGCGGGACGCAGCGCCTGCCGCAGCGACATCGTGCCGTACTTCCGCAGCGCCAGGTCCCACTGCGCGACGCTGCCCGGCACTCCCACGGACAGGCCGCTGCTGACCGCCTCGGCGAACGGGATGCCCTCCAGGGCCGTCGAGGTCATCGCCCGGGGGGCGGTCTCGCGGCCGTCGATCGTGGTCACCTTCCGGTGCCGCGCGTCGTAGTAGACGAGGAAGCCGCCGCCCGCGAGACCGGCCGAGTAGGGCTCGGTCACGCCGAGCGCGGCCGCTCCCGCCACCGCCGCGTCCATGGCGTTGCCGCCCTGGCGCAGCACCGTGAGCGCGGCCTTGCTGGCATCGAGGTCCACGGTGGCCACCGCGCCGCCGTACCCCTCCGCGACGGGCCGTTTGACCTCCTTGGGAGGTGGCGCGTGCGGGGCTGGAGCCGCCTGGGCGGGCGGGGCGAGCAGCCCCGCCAGCGTGAGCACTCCCAGCGACGTGACGACGACACTCCTCATGCGCCCGGCACCTCCACCACGTGAGCGATCACTCCAGCATGACTCACCGGAGTAAAACCGAAGCGGGAATGTCCACTTTTGGACGCCCGCCCCGGCTACTCCCCCGGACGTACGGGGCCATGCGGCCACGGTCGGATGCGACCATCGGCGGGAAGGGCCTAGCGTGCGGATGTGCGCTCCCGTTCCGACTTGTATCACCGCGTCGATCCGGTTCTGCCGGTCGTCGTCGGGATCGCCCAGGTGTTCCTGACGGTGGCCGCCCAGTACTGGCAGTTGCGCAACCCGGACCTCGGTCGGGTGCCGCTGACCTGGTGGGGCTGCCTGTTGCTGCTGGTCGGGCCGGGCGCCATCGCGCTGCGCCGCCGCGCCCCGGTCGTCGCGCTGGTCGTCACGCTCACCGCGACCTCGGTCTACATGCTGTTCGGCTACGCGTACGGACCGGTGTTCCTCAGCCCGATCATCGTGATCGTCAGCGCGGTGGGGAACGGGCACCGCCGCGCGGCGTGGTCGGCGTCGGGGGCGTTCTTCCTGTTCGTGGTCGCCTACGCCACCTGGTTCATCCCCCATCGGGCGGGGCTCTTCCACCACACCGCGGTGGCCGCGTACCTGCTGCTCACGCTGACCGTCGCGGAGTGGCACCGGGTGCGCCGCGAGCGCCTGGCCGAACGCCGGCGGGTGGCCCGCGAGGAGGCCAGACGGCAGGCCAGCGAGGAACGGCTGACCATGGCCCAGGAGCTGCACGACGTGCTCGCCCACAACATCTCGCTGATCCACGTGCAGGCGTCCACCGCGCTGCACCTGCTGGACGATCATCCGGAGCAGGCCCGCACCGCGCTGACCGCGATCAAGCAGGCGTCGCGAGACGTGCTCACCGAGATGCGCGGGGTGCTCAGCCTGCTGAAGGACGGCGCGCCGCGGTCCCCCACGGCCGGGATGGCCCACCTCGACGGCCTCGCCGCGGGCAGCGGCCTGCCCGTGACCGTGGAGGTCGCCGGGGAGCCGCGCCCGCTGCCCCCCGGCATCGACCGGGCCGGCTACCGGATCGTCCAGGAGTCGCTCACCAACGTCTCCCGGCACGCGCCGGGCTCCCGCGTGACGATCAACGTCGCGTACGCCGCCGAGGAGCTGCGCCTGGTGATCGAGGACGACGGCGCCGGGACGGCGCGCGCGGTGGCGGGGCTGGGGGGCGGCAACGGCATCCCCGGCATGCGCGAGCGGGCGGCGGCGCTCGGCGGATCGCTGTCGGCCGGTCCCCGGCCGGGCGGCGGCTTCCGCGTTGCGGCCCGCCTCCCCCTGCCGCCGGCACCCACGCCCCCGACACCCCTGCTGTCAGTGCCCCCGTCCACGGAACCGGAGGAACCGAAGTGATCCGCGTGCTGCTCGCCGACGACCAGGCCCTGGTGCGGGCCGGGTTCCGGGCCCTGCTCGACGCGCAGGAGGGCATGACCGTCGTGGGCGAGGCGGGCGACGGCGAGCAGGCCGTCCTGCTGACCCGGGACCTGCGCCCCGACGTGGTGCTGATGGACATCAGGATGCCCGGCACGGACGGCCTGACCGCCACCCGCCACATCGCAGGCGACCCCGGTCTCGCCGACGTGAAGATCATCATGCTCACGACGTTCGAACTGGACGAGTACGTCTTCGAGGCGCTGCGCGGCGGCGCGAGCGGCTTCCTGGTCAAGGACACCGAGCCGGCCGAGCTCATCCAGGCGGTCAGGGTGGTGGCCGGTGGCGACGCGCTGCTGTCCCCCGGTGTGACACGCCGCCTCATCGCCGAGTACGCCGCCCGGGCCAAGGAACCGGGCGTCACCACCGGCCTCACCCCGCTGACCGAGCGGGAGCGGGAGGTGCTCGCCCTCGTGGGTGCCGGCATGACGAACGACGAGATCGCCACCCGTCTCTACATGTCGCCCGCGACGGCGAAGACGCACGTCAGCCGCATGATGACCAAACTGCACGCCCGTGACCGGGCGCAACTCGTCGTCATCGCGTACGAGTCGGGTCTGGTGAAGCCCGGCTGGCTCGTGTGAAAGGGCTTGAGTCTCCACCGACTGGAGGGTCCAGGGTGTGGATGTGACCGACCGCAGCGAGTCGAATCCGCTCACGATCGGGGAACTGGCGCGCCTGACCGGCGTGCCGGTTCGCACGATCCGGTTCTGGTCGGACGCCGGGGTGCTCCCGGCGGCCGGCCGGTCGGCGGGCGGTTACCGGCTCTACGACACGCAGGCTGTGGCCCGGCTGCACCTGGTGCGTACGCTGCGCGACCTCGGGCTCGACCTGCCCACCGTGGAGCGGGTCGTGACCAGGCGGACGGGCCTGACGGAGGTGGCGCGGACGCACGTCGCCGTGCTCGACGCGGAGATCCGCGTCCTCCAGGCCCGGCGTGCCGTCATGCGGTCGGTCGCGGAAGGCAACTGCACCGCTGAGGAGATGAGACTGATGCACGAACTGTCCCGGCTGTCCGCACGAGAGCGGCGGCGTATCGTCGACGACTTCGTCGAGGAGGTGTTCGCCGGCACCGACCCCGCCGCGCCCGGCGCGGGGATCGCGCAGTCGATGCGCGGGCTGCCCGAAGAGCTGCCGGACGAGCCCACCGTCGAACAGGTGGAGGCCTGGATCGAGCTCGCCGGGCTGGTCGCCGACCCCGGCTTCCGGGAGCGGGTGCGCCAGATGGCCACCAGTCAGGCCGAACCTTCGGTGCCGCATGACTCGCAGGCGATCCTGACCGAGGCCGGGCGGGCCCTGGACCAGGGGATCGACCCGGAGTCGCCGGAGGGCGGGCAGATCGTCGACCGGCTGGTCGGCCCCGGCCTGTCCGCCGACGAGCGCGTGCGGCTCGCCGACACGCTGGAGAGGTTCACCGACCGCCGGGTGGAGCGTTACTGGCAGCTGCTCGGCGTGCTCAACGACCGGCCGCCGTTCCCGCCCTCGGTGCCGGCGTTCGAATGGTTCATCGCGGCGCTGCGCGCCGCACGCTGAGACGGGCCCGGCCGGGCCGTCAGCGCGTGGGACGGCGCCCGCCTGCCCGCATGCGGATGATCCGGGGCGGCGCGGCGAGCGGGGCGGGCAGGCGGAGCGGGCCGCGGCCGGGGGTGAGTGAGCCCAGCACCCGCGGCCCCGACGCGCCCGTGCACGCGGGCACGGTGCCCGGCAGGCCGTGCGCGGTCAGCCAGCCGAGATAGGAGAACGCCACGGCCTCCTTGGCGTCCGGCGGCACGCCGAGGCGGTCGCTCGGCAGCAGCCGCACTCCGCCGGACCGCACGCGCAACTCCCGCATCAGAACCGGGTTGCGCGTGCCGCCACCGGAGACGACCACCGTGCCCAGCCGGTGCCGCCGGATCTCCGCCGCGACCGTCTCGGCGGTGAGCGCGGCCAGCGTCGCCGTCAGGTCGGGCAGGCCGAGCCCGTACGGCCCGGCCACCCGGTCGAGGTACCCCGCGTGGAACAGTTCCTTGCCCGTCGTCTTGGGCGGCGGGCGACGGTAGTACGGCTCGGCGAGCAACTCGGCCAGCAGGCCGTCGTGGACCCGCCCCGCCGCCGCCAGCCGGCCGTCCTCGTCGTACGGCCTGCCGGTGGCGGCGAGCACGGCCGCGTCCATGAGCGCCGAGGCCGGTCCCGTGTCGTAGGCGAGCGGCCGCGCCCACCCGGTGGAGTCCTCGGCGTGGTCCGCGACCCGGCTCACGGCGCTGTTCCCGGCATGGTCCGCGTCCCGGCTCTCGGCGTGGTTCTCGGTGCGGTTCGCCGCATGAGCCTCGGCGTTGTCCGCGTCCCGGCTCACGGCATGCTTCTCGGCGTGGTTCCCTGCGCTGTTCCCGGCGTGGTCGGGCCGGCTCACGCCGGCCGCCACGGTGAGGTTGGCGATGCCGCCGAGGTTCAGCGCGCCGAGCCTCCCCACCGGTCCGGATCGTTCGCCCGACTCGCGTGGCTCGCGTGACTCGCCTGGATCGGCCTGCTCGGGTGACTCGGCCAGCCCGGCCAGCAGCGGCAGGTCGAAGGCGGACACGAGCGGGGCGCCCTGCCCGGCCGCGGCCACGTCGCGGGCCCGCAGGTCCGACACGACCGGCACGCCGAGCCGTTCGGCGATCCAGGCGGCCTCGCCGAGCTGCAATGTGCCGCGCACCCGGCCGTCCTCCACCCAGTGGTACAACGTCTGCCCGTGCGAGCAGACGAGGTCGGCGGGCGGGCAGCCCGCCGCCGCCTCGGCGAACGCCCGGCCCACCAGCGTGTCGAGCCGGCAGACCGCGCCCATGTCCGTGGTGTTCGGCGGCAGCGCGGCCAGGATCGCGGCCCGCGACTCGGGCGCGTACGGCGTCGTGCCGGTGTGCTCGACGACCCCCTCCACGACGCCGGTGAGCACGTCGCCGGTCAGAGCCCAGTCGACGAGCGCGGTGTCGATCCCGTCGTGGGAGGTCCCGGAGATCAGCCCGAGCACCCGCACCTGCCCACCTCCCGCACGTCCTGTACCGGCCAGGGCATGGCGGAAACCTCCCTGCGAATCAGCGGCGATAAAAGAAAGCGTCATGGCCGTGTAATCTGCCCCAGGAGGTCTTCACTCGGACGCGTCACCCGTGCCCGTCACGGCGGACTTGTCTCGGAATATGGTCTTCCGGTTCCCGTTGTCGCGCCTGGGTGAGTCTGCGGGTCCTAAGCTGATCGCGCACAGGAGAGGCTCTGACGTGACCAACGAGAACGAGGGCGCCGCGCCGGTCAACCCGATCGCGACGGTGCGTGCGGTGCTGCCCTCGCTCACCCCCGCCGCCCAGACGATCGCGCGCCTCATCCTCGACGACCCCGCCTCGGTGGCCCGCAGCACGATCACCGAGGTCAGCGCCATCTCGGGGATCAGCGAGGCGACGATCGTGCGGACCGCGCGGACGCTGGGCTTCGCCGGCTACTCGCAGCTGCGGTTCGCCCTGGCGGCGGCTGTGGCCAGGGACACCCCCGAAAGGCTCGTCCCCGGTGACCTCTCCCCGGACGACCCGCTGACCGACGTGATCGCGAAGGTCACGCGGGCCGAGTCGCAGGCGCTCGCCGACACGGCGGCCCAGCTCGACCCGGACGACCTCGCCTCGGTGGTGGACGCCGTCGCCGCCGCCCGCCGCGTGGACGTCTACGGGGTCGGCGCCTCCGGCCTCGTCGCCATGGACATGGTGCAGAAGCTGCTGCGCATAGGGCTGCCCGGCCACCACTTCACCGACGCGCATCTCGCGCTCACCAGCGCCGCGCTGCTGCGCGAGGGCGACGTCGCCGTCGGGGTGAGCTGCACCGGCGAGACCCCTGACGTGCTGGGCCCGATGCGGGCCGCCCGCCGGGCCGGTGCGACCGTGGTCGCGATCACCAACAACCCGCGGTCGTCCCTGGCCGGGCTCGCCGGCCACGTCCTGATCTCGGCCGGGCGCGAGTCGGCGTTCCGCCCGGGCGCGCTCGCCAGCAGGATCAGCCAGTTGCTCATCGTCGACTGCCTCTTCGTCGGCGTCGCCCAGCGCACCTTCGACGCCTCGGACGCCGCCCTCCGCGCGACCCGTGTCGCGCTCGACGACTACCTCGGCGACGCCCACCGCCGCGCTCGTACGGCCTGAGCGCTTCCGGTCACCCGGCCGGCTCACCCAGCCGGCTCACCCAGCCGGCTCACCCGGTCCGCTCGCTCGGCCCCTTCATCGGGGCCGGCGGTGGTGCTGTTGTCTCTCCCCTGCCTCTGCCCTGTCTCTGGCAGGTCAGCGAACTGTTACTGGCCGAGTCCATTCGATCACATTACGTTGCGAGCAAAGGC
Organism: Microbispora triticiradicis; assembly: GCA_003260025.2. Taxonomy (GTDB): domain Bacteria; phylum Actinomycetota; class Actinomycetes; order Streptosporangiales; family Streptosporangiaceae; genus Microbispora; species Microbispora triticiradicis. The sequence continues at coordinate 56,953 of QFZU02000067.1, forward strand.
CCCGCCGTACGAGGAGGACTCGTGAAGTCCATCGCCCGATTCTGTGGCAACTGCAGTTGTGGCTGTCCCGAGCTGTTCGTGGACGTGTCCGCCCCGGCCGAGCGCCGTGTCGTGATCACCGACGACTTCGGCCAGAGGGTGGAGATGAGTCTCGACCAGCTCAGTTCGCTCGTCGAGGCCGCGAAGACCGGCGTGCTGGACGAGCTGGCGCTCACCGGCTGACCGTGAACCCGGCCGCCCTGTTCGCCGGGGGTCTCGTCGCCGGTCTGGCCGCGGGTACGGCGTCGTGCGCCGCGGTCCAGGGCGGTCTTCTCATCGGCCTCGTCTCCCCCGGCTCCCCCGGAGCCACGGGCGCCGCCGGAACCACCGGTGCCGCCCGTGCCACCCGGGACGTTCGGGACGCGCTGCCCGCGGTGGCGGCGTTCCTGACCGGGCGGCTCGCCGCCCACACCGCCCTGGGGGCGCTGCTGGGCCTGGCCGGTTCGGCCGTGCGGCTCGGCCCGCAGACCCGGGCGGCCCTGCTGGTCGCCGCCGGGATCGCGGTGACCGCCCTCGCCGTACGGATGCTCGCCCGGCGCGGCCAGGCCGGATGCGCGGCCGCGCCGCCCGGTCACCTCGGTTGCTCAGACGGAGACACACAGGACAGGCAGGACACGGCACACGCAAGCACGACGCACACGAGCACGGTGCAGGCAAGCACAGCACACGCAAGCACGGCGCGGGCGGCCGGGCTCGGCCTGGCCACGATCCTGATGCCCTGCGGGGTCACGGTGAGCCTGGAGGTCGTGGCCGTCTCGGCGGGCTCCGCGCCGGGCGGCGCCGCCGTGCTCGCCGGGCTCGCCCTCGGCACCGCTCCGGCCCTCGCCGCGCTCGGGCTGCTCCTGCGCGGGCTCGCCACGACCCGGCTCGCC